>JAWLGF010000069.1:0-8816 GCA_041685205.1 Roseovarius sp. | reverse complement strand
CACGGCGCGCGTCACGCGTCCCTCCTGTAAAGCCATAGGACGTCACGCCCGAACGACCAGACAAGGGCAAAGGTCGCTGCGACGACCGCGCCGCCCAGGACAACCGATGGCAAGATCGGTGCCTGCAACGCGATGAGCACACCGATCTGCAAAACGCAGGCCACCTTGCGCCCGAAACGCTCCGGCAACGGTCTGGACAGCCATGGCAGGACGACCCCGGCAACGGCAAAAGCATAGCGCGGAAGGCCGAGAAGCAGAACCAGAGGCCCCGCGCTGTCCGCCGCAAGCGCATTCACCGCGAGGATCAGGCTGAGCGCCGAATCCACCTCCATGTCGAACCGCGCGCCGAAGCGCGATTCCAGACCTTGCCGCCGTGCGAACCAGCCATCGAAACCGTCAAGCCCGAGGGCCATGACGGCAAGGAGGAAGACACCCCAGGTCGACGCCGACCCTGGATCGAAGAGCGGGGACAGAAGGGTCACGGTCAGGGCGAGACGCAGCAGCGTCACGAGATTGCCAAACCCGATGGCATCATGCGGATATGTCTCGCGCATGCGCAGGGCAACCGCCACGCAGGCGCAGATGTAAAACGCCGTCACCATGACAGCCTGCGGCAGACCGCTGCCGAGCGGCCCCGCCGACAGGGCAAAGCACGCGGCCCCCCCGAGGATCGCGGCAACCGTGAAACGTGACACCCACGCGGGCATGCCGCGCGGGGTCCGAGCCTCGTGCCCGGACTGTTGCATGTCGGGTAATGTCTCGACCATCGACTGAGACCTAGGACGGCGCGAAATGTGTCAAGCTTGTAACGGAGCGCCTGTGACAACGCGATCACGGCAAGATCCGGGGCGCAGCCTTCGCCTGCGGCGCACAGCATCCGCTTGCCGTTGCACCGGTCCTGAGATTACGTGACGGAGGAACGTCACCACCTTCGCAAGAGGTCTCTTTTGAGCGCATCGCGCACCATCATCGTCATCGGCGCCGGCATTTGCGGGCTGAGTTCGGCCATATGGCTGCGGCGTGCGGGGCACGAGGTCACGCTGCTCGACCGCGCGCACCCGGGCGCGGGCGCGTCGCAAGGCAATGCAGGGCTTCTGGCCGGGTGGGGGATCGTGCCGGTCAACACGCCCGGTCTGCTTTCGACCGCCCTGGGCTATCTGCGCAATCCGGACGCGCCGCTCTTCCTGCAATGGTCCCACCTGCCGCGCATGTTGCCGTGGCTGTGGCAATTCGCGCGCAACGCCAATCCGCGTGACACGGCGCGCATGATCGAGGGTCTGATACCGCTCGTCGGGGACAGCGTCGACCAGCACCGCGCGCTGGTGCGCGGCACGCTGGCCGAGAAATGGCTGGCCACCAGCGATTTCGGCTACGCCTATGCCGACCGCGCCGCGTTCGAGCGTGATGCCTTTTCATGGGCCGCCAAGCGCGCGGCGGGCCACGTGCCGGAGGTGATCACGGGCGACGCGGTCCGCGAGGTCGAGCCGATGCTCGGCCCCGCGACCCAATGTCTGGCGCTTCTGAGGCGGCACGGGCATATCCTTGATCCCGGCGCCTACATGAAAGATCTGGCCAGGGTGCTTGAGGCCGAAGGCGGTCAGGTCCGGCAGGCGACCGTGCAGGACATCACGCTGGAGGCCGGACGGATTGCCCACATCGAGACGGATCGCGGACCGATGCCCTGCGACAACGCGGTGCTGGCGGCGGGCATCTGGTCGAAGCCGTTGATGCGCAAGCTCGGGCTGCGCGTGCCGCTTGAGGCCGAGCGCGGGTATCACCTGCATTTCCACGCGCCATCGCACATGCCACGCCACCCGTTGATGATCGCCAGTGCCAAGTTTGCCGTCAATCCCATGGCGCACGGACTGCGCTGCGCCGGCACGGTCGAGCTGGGGGACATCACCGCCGGACCGTCGCGCACGCCTCTGGATCTGATCCGCCGCGAGACGGCGCGGGTCTTCCCGGATCTGACCTATGAGCATGCCGAGGAATGGATGGGCTTTCGCCCGTCGACGCCCGACAGCCTGCCGCTGATCGGCGAGATCGGCTCGACAGGCGTGCACGCGGCCTTCGGGCATCAGCATATCGGCCTGACCGCGGGGCCAAAAACCGGGCGCCTGGTGGCCGATCTTCTGTCTGACAGGCGCCCCAATCTTGATCTTGCCCCCTATGACGCGAACCGCTTCGCCTGAGGCCGGGCGCAACACAGCGGACTCTTACGAAAATTTCGGCGCGGCTCACTCGTAGACACGCAGATCGTCGATCACCTTGCCGTCATTGGGCAGGCTGCCGGGCGGCACGATTTCCACGCGGCCCCTGAGCTTGAGCGTGTCGGTCACCGCATCGGAATACTGCTCCGCCGTGCCATCCGTCGCCTCGATCCGCACGGTCATCACGTCCGTCTCGCCCTCGCGGCTGGCGATCACGCGGGCACGGGAAATGGCGTCGTGCCTCGCCACCAGTGCCGCCACCTGCTCGGGGCGCACGAACATGCCCTTGATCTTGGTCGTCTGATCGGCGCGGCCCATCCACCCCTTGATCCGCAGGTTGGTGCGGCCGCAGGGGCTTTCCCCCTCCAGCACGGCGCTCAGATCGCCGGTCGCGAAGCGGATCAGCGGGTAATCGGGATTGAGGGTCGTGACGACAACCTCGCCGACCTCGCCCGGCGCCACGGGATCGCCGGTGCCGGGGCGCACGATCTCGACGATCAGGCCCTCGTCGACGATCATCCCGTCCTGCGCCGCGCTTTCGAAGGCGATGTTGCCGAGATCGGCGGTGGCATAGCATTGCAGGCAGGTGATGCCGCGCTCGGCGTACTCCGTCCGCAGTGACGGGAAAAGCGCACCGCCCCCGACCGCCGCCTTGGCGATCCGCAAGGGCAGCCCCATCTCGTCGGCCTTGTCGAGGATGACCTTCAGGTAATCGGGCGTCCCGGCATAGGCCGTCACACCGACATCATGCGCGGCGCGGGCCTGCAATTCGGTCTGGCCTGTGCCGGCCGGCAGCACCGCCGACCCCACGGCGCGCGCGCCGTTCTCGAAGATCATGCCGGCCGGCGTCAGGTGATAGCCGAAACAGTTCTGCACGATATCGCCCTGCCCCACGCCGCAGGCATGCAGGAACCGGCCCATGCGCCACCAGTCATGACTGGCACCGCCCGGTTCGTAGATCGGACCGGGCGATTGAAAGACATGCGCGAACCCATGCGCCGGTACGCGCGTCAGCCCACCGAACGGCGCCGACGCGGCCTGCGCGCGTCCCAGATCGGATTTGCGCAGCACCGGCAAATGCGCGAGATCGGCAACCGACGTGATGCGATTTGGATCCACGTCATCGAATGCGCCACCATATCCCGACAGGGATCTCGCACGGGCAATCTGCTCGGGCAGAGCGCGGGCGAGGGCCTCGGCCCGATCCGCGGCACTCCGGATCTCCAGATCATCGTAATACTGCGTCATGTCCTCATCCTTTGGCACGATCTCCACCGCGTGCACGCATCATGCAAGCCACCGTTTGCGCCGGCGATAGCTGCGCACTTCCCGGAAGGATCTGCGGCCTTCCTCCGCCATGCCGAGGTAGAATTCCTTGACATCAGGGTTCTCGCGCAGATCCGCGGCGGCCCCGTCCATCACCACGCGCCCGGATTCAAGGATGTATCCGTGATGCGCAAAACGCAGCGCCACGTTGGTGTTCTGCTCGGCCAGCAGGAAGGTATACCCCTCTTTCTCGTTGAGGGATTTCACGATCCCGAAGATCTGCTCGACCAGTTGCGGCGCCAGACCCATCGACGGCTCATCCAGCAGGATCGTCTCGGGCCGCGCCATCAGAGCGCGACCGATCGCCACCATCTGCTGCTCGCCGCCCGAGGCGTAGCCCGCCTGGCTGCGCCGCCGTTCCTTGATGCGCGGGAAATACTGGTAGACCATGTCGAGATCCGCCTCGATCTCTCCGCGCGACGCGCTGCGCGTATACGCCCCGGTCAGCAGGTTTTCCTCGACCGTGAGATGCTCGAAACAATGACGGCCCTCCATGACCTGCACCACACCCTTCTGCACCAGATCGGACGGGAGCAGGTCCTGCACGCGTTCGCCGCGATACCGGATCGTGCCCTTGGTCACCTCGCCGCGCTCGGATTTCAGCAGGTTGGAAATCGCCTTGAGCGTCGTGGTCTTTCCGGCCCCGTTGCCACCAAGAAGCGCGGTGATGCCGCCTTTCGGCACGCCGAGACTGACCCCCTTCAGCACGAGGATCACGTGATTGTAGATCACCTCGATATTGTTGACCTCCAGCAGAGGCTCGTCACGTGGCGACGCATCCGGCATCAGAACCCTCCGTCACAGGCAGACGGGACGCCCCGTCTTCATCTTTCCAAAAATACTCGGACATCCCCGGCCGCCACACGGTGCGGCGGCCGGAAATCTCGGTCATCTCAACAGCGCGGCTCGATCCCGTTTTCCTCGGCATATTGCTGCGAATCCGCTTCGATCAGCTCCGAGATGATCTCCTGATCCGACTGGAAGTAATCGGTGATCAGCTCGAACTCGCCCGCATCGGCATCCCACTGAGAGACCGCCCCAAACCCAGCGCCGCCGTGGTTTTCACAGCTCACGCTGAATTCGGGTCCGAAATTCGGGAGTCCGAGATCGGCCATCTTTTCCTCGGTCATCTCCAGGTTTTCCATGCCATCACGCATCTGTTCCGCATTGATGTTCGACACGTCATGCATCTCCTGGGCGGTCTTCACCGCTTCTGCGGCCAGCATCGCGGCATACATGCCCCTGTTGTAAAGCACCGTGCCCAGCTGGTCGCCCGATCCGGCGGCCTCGCCGCGATCCACGACATATTCCTGCAGGTCGTCATAGATCGGGTAATCCGAGCCGAGGTTGTGAAAGGTCAGCGCCTTGTAGCCATCGGCGGCCGCACCCGCGGATTTGACGTCGTTCTCGGATCCGGACCACCAGATACCGATGAGCTGGTCCATCGGATAGCGGATGTTCACCGCTTCCTGGATCGCGACCTGGTTCATCACCCCCCAGCCATACATGATCACGTTGTCGGGACGTTCGCGGCGGATCTGCAGCCATTGCGACTTCTGCTCCTGGCCCGGGTGATCGACCGGCTGCAGCATCAGCTCGAAATCGTGTTTCTCGGCCAGTTTCTCCAGCGTGCGGATCGGCTCCTTGCCATAGGCCGAGTTGTGGTAGACCAGCGCGATCTTGCGGCCGCTGATATCGCCACCGTTCTCTTCCATGATGTGGGTGATCGCGTGGCTTGCCCCGTCCCAGTAATTCGCGGGGTAGTTGAAGATCCATTCGAACACGGCGCCGTTCTTGGCCGACGTGCGCCCGTAGCCCATCGTGTGCATCGGGATCCCGTCCGACGATGCCTTGGGAATCAGCTGATAGGTGATACCCGTCGAAAGCGGCTGATAGATCAGGGCACCATCGCCGTCGCCGCGCGTGGACTCGTAGCACTCGACGCCTTTTTCGGTGTTGTAGCCGGTCTCGCATTCGCGAAGGTCGATCGGCTCGCCACCGATGCCACCGTCCCGCTCGTTCAGCAGGGTGAAATAGTCCTGATAGCCGTCCGAGAACGGCACGCCGTTTGCACCGTAAGGCCCCGTGCGATAACTCAGGTCGACGATCGTCAGGTCGGCGAGGGCCGGTCCCGCGACGAGGGCCGTGGCGGTCACCGCCGTCAGCAGTTTGTGGTTCATCGATTTATCCTCCCTTGGTTTTATCCGATCGTGCGCGCGACGCATTGCCCCGGCGCATCTTTCATGGTCCTTCAATGCGGGAAGGGCCAAAGCCTCAGTTTCTCCTTGGTGATGCGCCAGAGCTGCGCCAGCCCGTGCGGTTCGGCCACCAGGAACACGATGATCAATGCGCCGACGATGACCAGTTCCAGATGGGACGCCAGATCCGTCGGCCAGCCAAGCCCGCCCACCAGCACGTTCTTCAGAAGCACCGGCAGCAGCACGAGAAACGCAGCACCCGCGAAGCTGCCAAAGATCGAGCCGAGCCCGCCGATGATCACCATGAAGAGCACCAGGAACGACTTTTCGATGCCGAAAGCCTCGCCCACCTCCACGGCCCCCAGATAGACCGCGAAAAAGAGCGCCCCCGAGATGCCGATGAAGAACGACGACACGGCAAAGGCGCTCAGCTTGGCTTTCAGCGGGTTCACCCCGATGATCTCGGCGGCGATATCCATGTCGCGGATGGCCATCCATTTACGTCCCGCCATGCCGCGCGTCAGGTTGCGCGCGATGAGCGCCGAGGCGACGACAAACACGAGGCAAAACAGATAGGCGGCCCAGGGTGCGGTATGGGATCCCGTGATCGGCACATCGAAAAGGGTGCGCGTCGGGGCGCTGATCTGGCCCGAGGACGAGTAGTTGTAGAACCACGGTACCCGGTTGAACAGCCAGACCAGAAAGAACTGCGCCGCCAGCGTCGCCACGGCCAGGTAGAAGCCCTTGATGCGCAGGCTGGGCAGACCGAAAAGAACCCCGACCGCGGCGGTGATGCCCCCGGAGATGATGATGTGAAAGACGATGTTCACATCGGGAAAACTTGTCATCAGCTTGTAGCAGGCGTAGGCGCCCACGGCCATGAACCCCCCGGTGCCAAGGGAAACCTGTCCGCAATAGCCCACCAGGATATTCAGCCCGATCGCCGCGATCGAATAGATCAGGAACGGCAGGAAAATGGCGTTGACCCAGTAGTTGTCGATGACGAAGGGCACCACCGCAAACGCCGCGATGAGCAGCGCGTAATAGGCGAAACGGTCGAACCGGATCGGAAAGGTCTGGCTGTCGGCGGTGTAGGAGGTCTTGAAATCCCCCGCTTCACGGTAGAGCATTCTGGAACCTTCCCTTGTGTGGTTTCGTCCGCGCGCCTTGCGGCGCGGTTGGCAGTGGGGCATGGCCGGTGGTCTCGGCATGGCGCACCAGCCAGAGCGGTCCGGAAACCCGTGAGCCCACCCGGGCGGTCCGGCTGACGAAGGCCATCTGCATATGCATCGCGCTACACCCTCTCGATGATCTTCTCGCCGAACAGGCCCTGCGGCCGGAAGACGAGGAACAGAAGCGCCAGCATGTAGGCGAACCAGTTCTCGGTGGCGCCGCCCACCATCGGCCCGACGAGGAACTCGAACATCTTTTCTCCGACCCCGATGATCAGACCGCCGACGATGGCGCCTGGGATCGAAGTGAAGCCGCCCAGCATCAGCACCGGCAGGGCCTTCAGCGCAATCAGCGACAGCGAGAACTGCACGCCGGATTTGGTGCCCCACACGATGCCCGCGACAAGCGCCACGAAACCTGCCAGCGACCAGACCATGATCCAGATGAACTTGAGCGAGATCCCCACCGACAGCGCCGCCTGATGGTCGTCGGCCACGGCGCGCATCGCGCGCCCGTATTTGGTGTATTGCGCAAACAGCACCAGCGCGATCACCATCAGGACCGCAACGATCGTCGCCGAGATGTCGAGATTGTCGATGAAGAACCCGTAGCCGAAAAGCTCGAACGTGGCCTCGTCGATCGTCTCGTTGAGCCCCTGCGGCAGGCCGACTTCGAGATCCTTGATGTCGCTGCCCCACATGATGTCGCCGAGACCCTCGAGGAAATACGCAAGCCCGATGGTCGCCATGAAGAGGATGATCGGCTCTTGTCCCACGAGATGCCGGAAGATGAACTGATTGACCGCCCAGGCCAGCGCCACCATCACCACGATCGTCAGCAGGATCGCGGCAAAGGCAGGCACCGTCCAGCCGAAGTCGTGCACATTGGTACCGAAAGTGGCGTTGATCAGATGTGCGAACGGCACCCGGCCTTCCATGATCCCGACAAGCGTGAGCGCGGCAAAGAGCGCCATGACACCCTGGCTGAAGTTGAAGATCCCCGACGCCTTGAAGATCAGCACGAAGCCGAGCGCCACCAATGAGTAGAGCACCCCGGTCATCAGGCCGTTGGCAAAAACCTCCATTCCCCAGAAAAGTTGATCAGGCATTGCCGTGTCTCCCTTGCGGCTGCGTGATGGCGGACCGGGCGCGCGCGCCGCCGCCCGGGTGACGGCCCGAGGACGGGCACCCCGTGATCCGCGGCTCAGTCATGCGCGACCCCCAGATAGGCGTCGATCACCGCCTGGTTCTGGCGCACCTCGTCGGGAGAGCCGTCGCCGATCTTCTTGCCGTAATCCATCACCACGACCCGGTCGCTGAGGTCCATGACCACGCCCATGTCATGCTCGATCAGCGCGATGGTCGTGCCGAACTCGTCATTGAGATCGAGGATGAATCGGCTCATGTCCTCTTTTTCTTCAACGTTCATGCCCGCCATCGGCTCGTCCAGCAGCAGGATCGACGGCTCGGCGGCCAGCGCGCGGGCCAGTTCCACGCGTTTCTTCAGGCCGTAAGGCAGCCGGCCGACGGGGGTCTTGCGGATGTGCTGGATCTCGAGAAAGTCGATGATCCGCTCCACCTTGGCGCGGTTTTCGACCTCTTCGCGCTCGGCCTTGCCCTTCCAGATCGCCTGCGACAGCAACTGCGAGCTCATGTGACGGATCCGACCCGTCATCACGTTGTCGAGCACGGTCATCCCGTCGAACAGCGCGATGTTCTGGAAGGTGCGCGCGATGCCCTGCCGGGCCACCTGATAGGGTTTCATCGGGGGGCGCTTTTCGCCCTTGTACCAGACCTCGCCCTCCTGCGGCTTGTAGAACCCGCTGATGACGTTGAGCATCGAGGATTTGCCGGCGCCATTGGGGCCGATGATCGCGCGGATCTCGCCCTCGCGGATGTCGAAGCTGATA
>JAWLGF010000068.1:0-11648 GCA_041685205.1 Roseovarius sp. | reverse complement strand
GCAGCACGTGTGCGCATGCAAATTCCTCTTTGTTTCCCACGCCAGTCGCATCGATTGAGACGCGCTTGAACACTTTGAGTATGCGTTCAGCAGTTTGATCCAAACAATTACTACATTGGTGGGTATTGGGTTCGACGCGCCCTGCCCGCATTGTCGAAATCGGGACGACAGGATGTCCGAACAGCAGGTGGAGGAAGATATGCGGCATCTAAGATCACTCGGGGGTGCACTTGGCCTGGCCCTGATCGCGGTGCCGCTTCAGGCGGCCGATTTCGCCGATCCGACATGGCCGTGCATCCAGCGCAAGGTCAAGGATCTTTCGCTCGGGTTGATGTGGTCGCATCCCCTGCCCGAAGAGCCGGCCTCCGACGCCGACACCCGCCGCGAGATCGACAGGCTGGCCGACAAGCTGACACTGCGCCGGCTGGATCTCGAAGAACTGCGCCCCGACATCACGGCCTTCGCCGACGCCCATGACGGATCGCCCGACATGCTGGGCCGGGTTTTCGAACGGGTTTTCACCACGCTGTCGACCCGACGAGGCAAGGTCATGTCGGGAATCCAGGACTTCTCGCTGGAGCAGATAAAGCTCAGCCAGCGGATCGAGGCGGCGCAGACCGAGATGGCCACGCTGATGGAGGCCGACACGCCCGATTTCGACCGTATCGACGCGCTCGAGGAACAGCTCGACTGGGATCAGCTCATCTATTCAGACAGGCAAAGCACGATCACCTACCTGTGCGAAACCCCGACGCTGATCGAGCAGCGGCTCTATTCCCTGTCGCAGATGTTGCGCCAGGAGATCACCGAAGCGGGCTGAGATCCGTCACTGCCACTCCAGCTCGGTGAAGGCCACCGTGACATTGCGCGGGTGGTAGACGTCGAAGAGATCCCATTGCGCCGCCTCGCTGCCGGCGACGCTGCGCACCGCATCAGACAGGCGCGCGCCCGCATCGAGGGCCGCGCGGGTGTCACGCTCCAGCGCGTCGAGGTAGCGCGCCAGCGGGTCCGCACCGCCGGGCCACGACAGGGACGCGTCGCCATGGCCGGGCACCACACGGGCGACATCCATCTCCTGCAAATCGGCCAGGACGTCGCGCCAGCCGCGCAAGGAACCATCAAGCGCGGGAGCATGCCGGTCGAACACCAGATCACCCGTAAAGAGTGTCCGCGTGTCGCGATCCATCACCGTCAGGTCATTGCCCGTATGTGCCGCAGGCCACGCGCGCAGCGTCAGCACCCGTCCACCAAGGTCGATCTCGGCCCGATCGGTGACAGAGTCTGTCAGATCGGGGGCCGCCGCATCCACGAGCGCGGCATCGCCGAGCTCGTCGCGCAGGCTGTCGAGATAATCGGCCTGCCGATCGGCCAGCGCACGCGGCAGGCCCGCATGCCCCCAGATGCGCGCGCCGGCACGTTCGAACACGTCCGTGCCGAAGACGTGATCGGGATGCATATGCGTCAGGATCACGTGAGCGACCGGCAGATCTGTGCGCGCCCGGATCGCCCGCCACAGCGCCTCGCCGATCCACGGCGCGCCGCCAGTGTCGATCACCGCGACGCCCGTGTCGCCGATCACGAAGCCGAGGTTGGCGACATCGCCGCGATTGTCCGTATCAGGCTCGGCGATCTGCCCCTTGTGCGCGAAGGCGCCGGGCGCGATCTCGACCATCTCGAGCGGGTCTGCCGCCGGCCGGCACTCCGGGTTTGACGCGACCAGATGTTCCGGGATCGCGCCCGCATCCGGGGGCACGTCACGCAACGCGGCGCGGCAGGCCTCCTCGGTCCGGCGCGCGTATCCGGGCAGCAACCGATCGCGGCAGGTATCGGGCGCAGTTGCGAGGCACACGGCGAGGACCGCTTCGAACATCGGCTTTCTCCCCAACAGCGAACCCCCGAAGGATCCGCTGACCGGCCTGCGTGATCCACACCAACCATGGTCGCACTGCGCCTGCACGCAGTTTCATGCTACACTACTGCCCTTTAGAAAAAGCAGGAGAGGCACCATGGCCGGAAAACTGTTCACGGTGGCAGCGCTTGTCGGGTCGCTGGCCCTGCCGGTTCATGCGGGCGGCACCGTCCGGAATCCGCTGACCGACGGCGAGACATGGGACCTCCTGCGCGAAGGTGTCGTCGGCGACGCCGCGATTGCCGATGGCGGCGGGCTTTTCGCGGTCGACGCGCCCTATCGCGCCAATGATGCCGCGACCGTACCGATCCGGATCGAACAGACCGACCCCGAGGCCCTTATTCCCAGGGCGACCGTGGTGATCGACGAAAACCCCGCGCCGGTCGCCGCAGAGCTCACATTCTCGGAGGCGATGGCCCCGATCGATTTCGAGATGCGGGTGCGCATCAACCGGTATTCCAATGTCCGGGTGATTGCCGAGACCGAGGCCGGGCTTTCCATGGCGGGGCGGTTCGTGAAGGCCTCGGGCGGCTGCGCGGCCCCGGCGAGCCGCGACCCCGAGGCGGCACTCGCCTCGATGGGCGAGATGAAGATGCGACTGTTCCCGAGAGACGCGCAGACGTCCAAGCCCCGCCGCGAGGCGCAGATCATGATCCGCCACCCGAATTACTCGGGGCTGCAACGCGATCAGATCACGCAGCGGTTCATCTCGGCGCATTTCATCGACCATATCGAGGTGTGGCAGGGCGAGGATCGACTGTTCACCATGGATGGCGGCATCTCGATATCGGAAAATCCCGTGTTTCGGTTTTCCTACACCGATAACGGTGCTTCAGCACTGCGGGTGATGGCCACAGATACGGAAGGCAACACGTTCGAGCGGACCCTTCCGAAAGAGGGAGACAGCTAGCGCGTAAGACAGCGGGTTATGTCAGAAACAGACGATCTCCGCCTCGGCCTGCGCGCGGCGCAGGTCGGCCACGAAGGCTTCGGCCTGCGGCGAACTCTTGAAATAGGACATGCGCTCGCCCGAGGCGCGCCGCATGGACAGGACAGTTTCGGCCTGCAGGTATTTCTCGTATGGAACGAGCGTCGCGATCTCGTCAATGGAACACGAACACCGCCGCAACACATCCGCCCCCTGCCCATTCGTCGCCATGCAGGCGAAGACGTAATCGGCGCGCGCCTCGGTGGGGTAGTCGTTGAATTGCTCGGCCACGTCCTGCGCGGCCGCCAACCCGCCTGCCGCGGTCAAAAGCGCCGCAAAAACCCATCTTGCGATCATTGCACCTCCTCCGTCCGGTCGAATGTCATGCTGGATCTGTAGAGCGGGCCAGCCCCGTCCGGCGCGGGCGCCTCGGCGGTCAGCGAGACGTACCAGCCGGGCACCGCATCGGACATGGTCACGCTCAGTTCCAGATCGGCGAAGCCCATCATCCTGTCCGCATTCGGGTCGCCTTCGAAGGGACGCAAGCGGATCGTTCGGGTGTCGATCTCCGCCCCGTCCACACGCGCCGTTCCGGTCTCGACCTCGGCGGGCTCGATCAGCGCCTCCTTGACGCGGTTGCGGATGTAGAACTGGCTGCCGCCGGCGGTTTCGGCCATGTCGCGCACCACCGCCTCGTAAAACACCATGATCATCGGGTTGCCGACGCTGGCCGGGAAGGATCCCATGGCGCGATACTTGCCATCGCGACGAAATTCGAGCTCGGCCATCTCCATGTCGGGGCCCTGCTCGATCCGCAGCGCGATCTCGCCGGTATCGCGAGCCGCCGCCTCGGGTTGGGCCGTGTTGGCCACCTCGCGCCCGTAGATCAGGGCCTCGTCACGATCCAGACTGTCGAGCGTGCCATCACGAAACAGAAGATCATAGGTCGCCGCACCATCCACCGACGTGGCAAGGCCCGGGCCGGTCGTGATCACGACGGCCAGACACCCGGCCAGGGCTGCGCGCTTCATCATTGCGTATTCCTCCCACAGGCGCAGCCTATGCAATACATACGCGCTGTCATGCCCGACTTTTGTCGGTACAGGGGGGCACGGGCTCAGCCAACCCGGGCGCCACCTTTCTGCATCTGGATCGCCCAGTCGATGAGCGGGCGGAGCCGCGACAGCTTCACCGGTTTCGAGATGACCATCATATCCTCGCGCGCGGCCATCCGGCGCAGGTTTTCGGAGCGGTCGGCGGTGATCAGGATCGCCGGCAGGTGAAGGCCGGTCGCGTCGCGCAGGGCCGCCACTGCTGCAAGCCCGGTATCGTCCCCGTCGAGGTGATAATCGGCCAGAACGATATCTGGCACGACGCCCGTGTCGTCCAGGCTCCGTCGCGCCGCTGGCGTCGAGGGCACGCCAAGCACCCGCGCGCCCCAGCGTTCCAGCCGCTGCCGGGTGGCGAAAAGCACCTCGGCATCGTTCTCGATCACCAGAACGGTATGGTCGAAAGGGGTATCGGCCGCGCGCTGACGCCGCGTGGCGGGATCAACACGCGCCTGACTGTTGCCCACACGCTCCATCTCGATGCTGAACACCGAGCCGCGCCCCGGCGCCGAGCGCAGGCTGAGCGCATGCCCGAGGTGGCGACAGGTGCGATCGACCACCGACAGGCCCAGCCCCATGCCGGTGCCGGGTCCGGCGTTGCCCGCACGGGCGAATTCCTCGAAGATGCGTTTCTGATCAGCGTGATCGATGCCGATGCCGGTATCGCGGACCTCCAGCACGACCGTCGACCCGCGCCGCCGCGCCCCCAGCAGGACGCGCCCGCCCGCCTCGGTGTACTGTATCGCGTTGACCACCAGGTTCTGGACGGAGCGTTGCAGATAGACCGGATCGGACCGCACGACGAGGCGACACGGCACCACGTCGAGCCGGACGTTCCGGAATTCCGAGAGCGGCAACTGATCGGCAAATACCCCCTCCATCAGCGCGGCGAGATCGACCTCGGTGGCTGTCACCGCATCTGGATCCGCGCTGGAGAGCCGCGAGATGTCCAGAAGCGCGTGCAGAAGCTGCTCGGTCGAGGTGAAGGCGCGGTGCAGCCGGTCGACCATCGGCAAGAGATGCGAGCCCTGCGCGGCTTCCTGCAGTGTCGAGATCAGAAGCTTCGCTGCATTGATCGGCTGCAAGAGGTCATGGCTGGCCGCCGCGAGAAACCGCGTCTTCGACGACACGGCCGCCTCGGCGCGTTCCTTGGCAAGACGCAGTTCCTCCTCGACGCGGGCCTTCTCCTCGAACTGCTCGGTCAGCCGTTCGTTCGCGCGGGTCAGTTCCGCAGTGCGTTCCAGAACCCGGTTTTCCAGCATCTCGGTCGCACGGCTTTCGAGGGTGACATCCTTCAATTCCACCAGGAACCCGCCATCGGGCAGGCCGTTCACCTGCACGTCGAGCATCCGCCCGCGGCCATGCCGCACCCGCCGCAGCCAGCCGCCCTGCGTTATCTGCTGCTGCCAGTTGGCGACCTCCAGAAGCGCGTCGTCGCGCACCAGACCGTGCGTCTGCATGTAGGCCAGCAGCCGCTCCGGCGTGGTGCCGGGCTGCAATTCGGCAAGCGGCACACCGAGAAGCTTGCGGAACTGCCTGTTCTGCATCATCAACCTGCCCTCGGGCGAGAACGTGCAGACACCCGCTGTCATGGTCTCGAAGACAGCCTGCAGGTAATCGGCCTGCTGGTCGATGAGGGTCTTCCGTTCCGACCGGTTCTGGCGCACTAGCGGCGTGATCTCGGTCAGCAGCAGCACGACATTCTCGCGCGAGGTGCGCTGTAGTCCGAGCTGGTACCAGATATCGCCCGCCAGCTCGATCATCAGCGACATCGCCACCGAATTATCCGGCGTCTTCTTGAGTTGCGATGCGGGGTGATGGATCTTGTGATCGGTCGAGACCAGATGCCGGCTGCGCACCATCAGGTCGAAATACCCGTCCAGCGTCAGGCCGGTCACGATCCTGTTGGCGATATCGGGCAGCACGGTTCGGAACAACTGGTTGCAGACGTTGAGATGCCCGTCTGTAAATAGCGCGAAGCCTTCCTGCATGACCGACAGCGTGTCATGCAGATTGCGCTGCGTGCGCGCGCGATCCCCGCGCACGATCTCCAGCTCGGTCGCCGCCTCTTCGAGATCACGTGTCCTGGCTGCGACCTGCGCCTGCAATTCGATTGCCGACTGAAACGCGCCATAGGCCGACAGGTTCATCTTGTTCTGTCGGTCGGCGCGGCGCATCAGGGCGGCGATGATGCGGTCCTGACGGGCAAGTTGCTCTTCGGTCGGCGCATCCGGGTCGATCAGGTTCATCTCGCATCCTCACCTTCGGGATCGAAGAAAGCCACGCCCACGAAGGTCTGGTTCATGTGCACGCCGCGATGCTGCTCGCCATAGGTATTGAACCCCAGAACCCGGGCCTCGCGGAATATCTCGGACACGGGGCGGCAGAGTTGTTTCTGCTCGACCTCAAGCCGACGCAGCACGCAATCGAACCCGAGGATGAAATCGGGCCGGTCGCAGCGCGCAGTCTTGCGCGTCAATCCCCGCCGCAGGCTTTCGATCATCTCCTCGCCGTGACCCAGCGTCATGATCACGCCGTCATCGATCGCGGCCATGAACGAAAGCGCGTCATCTTCGGTCGCGTCGGCGACGGCACGGACGAAATAGCTGCCTTCATGGTGCACGAGGATGGGGTTCTCGGCAAAGACTTCCGGCGACAGCGCCGTGCGCGGGCATCCTACAAGCCGCGCGTATTCCCGCGCGGCCGGGGCGCCGTTGATCTCGAAGACGAGCCGCTCCTCGGGATCGGCGCGGGTGATGATCAGCTGCTGCTCGGTGGGCAGGAAATGGTCGAAACTGAAGCCCTGCATGTCGAGCGCCGTCTCGATCAGGAGAAGGACCGCGGCATCGGTATGAAACCGCCCGTCGCACAGGACGAAGGTCTCTGCAAAATCCAGCCCGTCCCCGGCCGAGCCGCCAAAGACCGGGATTTCGGGCAGCAGCGTCTCCAGCGTCGAGACCAGCAGATCCTCCTGTTTCGACAGACCGTCGGTGAACAGCAGCGCCAATCGGTTCCACCCCTTGCGGTGCTGGAACTCCGACGCCGTCGCCTCCACCGCCGTCGCGACCGCGGAAAAGGAAAACGGGCAGAGCCCTTCGATCAGCACCGGGGCGCAGCGAAACCACCGGCTCGGAAACGCGATGAGCAAAAGCGCATCCGAGGCATACCCGTCCGGTGTGATCTGCCCGGCCGAGGTGCAGCCAAAGACCGGCACATCGCGCATATGCGCGTCGAGCGCGCCCGCGATCTCGTCCAGCGATAACCGGTTCGGCACAAAGATCAGAACGAACGCCGTGCCGCCTGCATCGACGGCTGCGGCCACATCCGCCACCGCATCTACAGCATATGCTGCGCATGACTGGGCCACGCGGACATGGCGCGGCCCAGTAATGCCGTCACGCATGCCCTCAGCCCCTCAGAAAGGCGCGCGCCTCGGGATCTCCGGCGTCCCCGGTCATCACGTTCTTGACCAGCACCGCGGCCTGCGTCCGATTGCTGACCCCAAGACGCCCGAGAAGGCCGGTGATATGCGCCTTGACGGTCGCCTCGGCCAGCGACAGCTCGTAGGCGATCTGCTTGTTGGCCTTGCCTGCGCAGATCAGCGCCATGATCTTGCGTTGCTGCGGCGTCAGCGCGGCGAGCGTCGGATGCTCGTCGCCGGGTCGATCCGCGGCACAGGGCGTGCCCTCGGCGTAGGCGCGTGGCAGGTATTTCTTGCCCGCGCTCACCCGGGCGATCACATGGCGCAATTCCTGCGTCGATGTCTCTTTCGGCAGGAACCCTGCCGCGCCTTCATCCATCAGCCTGCGCACCAGCTCGTGCGACGCAAGCGCCGAGATGACGAGGATCGGCACATCAGCCAGCTTGTCGCGCATGGCGATGAACCCCGAGATCCCCGACACGTCCGGCAGTTTCAGGTCGAAGATCACCATGGTCGGCGAGAACCCGTCCTCGAGCCGTGCCAGCGCCTCTGTCAGGCTCGCGGATTGTTGAATGACGCATCCCGGAAACACGACCGAGATGGCCGCTGCGAGCGCATCACCGTAAAGCGGGTGGTCATCCACGATCAGAATGGATGCAACATTCTGTCGTGGACGCACCTGTGCAGTGCAGTTCATGATTATTCCTCCCGAAGATAATCCTATCGACTCGATAACTATTTGCAAGCATCACGGGATGTGTCCGCTGCACGCCGCCAGGGGCATGCGCGTCAGTCGCGCCGCGCGTCCGGGCACCCCGGGGACGCCGTCCCCGCGGATGACACGGGATCCGGTCCGGCCGATTTTCGATCGCTGATTGTTTCCGGCACATCACACATCCGACATGCGGTCTGCGCCGCAGAGGCATCGGCGCTCGGTCAGGTCCTCGACCGCCCGCGCCACGCGACCCCCAGGCGCGCAGACGTCCATGCGCCCAGAACCGCGCCCGCCCCGTCCGCGACCAGATCCGCGCCCTCCATGCTGCGCCCGACCGAGGGTTGCACAAGCTCTATCACGCCACCATAGGCCAAGGCTACGAGGGCCACGGCCCACCACCATTTGGGATACCGCCATGAAAGCGGCCCGGCGAGCGCGGCGAAGGCTACGACATGCGCAAGCTTGTCCAGTCCCGGCACCCCCGGCGGGCCGGGCGGTGCTGGTGTCAGTGTCAGTGCCGCGATCAATGCGGCCAGAACCAGGGTCAGACCATGTGCCATGCCGCGTGATATGCACGACACGGATGACGGATCAAGGCACGATCCCGAACAGGCGTTTGTGGATGTAGGCTGGCGTTACCGGATCACGTGGACTGCACAGACCGCGTGACGCACCACCTTCGCCGCGGTGGACCCCAGAAGCATATCCTGCATGCCGGGCCGGTGACTGGCGATCACGATGCAATCTGGTTCGTGCTTCTCGGCCCAGTCGAGGATGGTTCGCGCGGAATGTCCTTCGACTACGTGCGCGCTTGCATTACGCAGCGCCGCGGCCATGCGCGACAGCTCTGTCTGGACCGCCTCGCGTGCCTGCTCTCGGTAGCCTTCAGGCAAGTAGCTGATGGCATAGTTCGGCACTTGCTCGATCACGTGCAGCAGGCTGATACGGCCATCATCCCCGGCCAGACGGGTTGCGACCGCAAGCGCACCCGCGCTGTCACGCTCGTCGTCGAAGGAAACGGGAACAAGAACGTGTTTGTACATCGGGTATCCTTTCGCCGTGGTCTTGATACCATACCACGGTTTGCACGCGCCTGCCTTGATCCAGATCATCAGGCCCAACCAACAAGGCCGCAGGTGGCCGGCCAAGCGATGCGGCCCTCGGCCACGCGCCGCTCTCGGCGGATATCTCGACATCAGCGTGCGATCGTTTTCGAGCATGCTGTCAGGATTTCATGGCATTCCGCCCCAAAGCCTGCGGGGCGGCTTGAAACTGCGTGTACGGGCCTTCAAACTGTGATCCGTCGCGAGCCGGACATCACGCCGCAGCACGGACGCCCCGGACCCGCTCACAGAGTTTTTCCGGCATGTCGGGACCGGACCAAAGAAAGGAGACAGCGCCGGATGGAAATCATTGCAGACAGCGCATTCGGTGAAATCGCGGCGCTTCTGGTTCTGGCGGCTGTGACGGGATTTGTCGGGATCATCCTGCGCCAGCCACTGATCGTCAGCTTCATCGCGGTCGGCCTCATCGCCGGGCCATCGGTTCTGGACCTCGTGCACTCGGACGAACAGATCAGCCTGCTGTCCGAGCTTGGCATCGCCGTGCTTCTGTTTCTGGTCGGGATCAAGCTCGACGTGAAGCTCATCCGGTCGCTCGGGGCGGTGTCGCTGCTGACCGGGCTGGGTCAGGTCGCGTTTACCTCGGTCTTTGGCTACCTGATCGGGATCGCGCTTGGCCTCGGCGCGGTCACCAGTCTTTACGTCGCGGTGGCGCTGACCTTTTCCTCGACGATCATCATCGTCAAGCTTCTGTCGGACAAGCGCGAGATCGACAGCCTGCACGGCCAGATCGCCCTTGGGTTCCTGATCGTGCAGGATATCGTCGTGGTGCTGGCGATGATCGTGCTGTCGGCCATCGGGATCGGCGGCGGCGAGGGCGGGCATGGCGGCGGATCGGTGCTGGCCGTGCTCGGATCGGGTGTGGCGATGGTGGCGGTGGTCGTCGTCTTCGTGCGCTACGCCGCCGATCCGCTGACCGAACGGCTGGCGCGCGCGCCGGAACTTCTTGTGATCTTCGCCATCGCCCAGGCGGCGATCTTTGCCGCTGTCGGCGATTTCATGGGCCTCGGCAAGGAGGTGGGCGGCCTGCTGGCCGGCATTTCACTGGCCTCGACGCCCTACCGCGAAACCATCGCGGCGCGGCTGGCCCCGCTGCGGGATTTCCTTCTGCTGTTCTTCTTCATCGCGCTCGGCTCGTCGCTGGATCTGTCGCTTCTGGGGGCGCATGTCACGGGGGCCGTCGTGTTCTCGGCCTTCGTGCTGATCGGCAACCCGCTGATCGTGCTGGCGATCATGGGGGCACTCGGCTATCGCAAACGGACCGGGTTTCTCGCCGGGCTGACGGTGGCGCAGATCAGCGAGTTCTCGTTGATCTTCGTGGCGATGGGCGTCTCGATGGGCCAGGTGCCGCAGGACGCGCTCGGGCTGGTCACCATGGTGGGCCTCGTGACCATCGCGGCCTCGACCTACATGATCACCTACTCGCACAGGCTTTATGCGCTGTTTGAGCCGGTCCTCGGCGTGTTCGAGCGACGCGGCACGCCGCGCGAACCACAGGACGCGGCCATCCAGACGGAAACCCCGTATGATGTCATCGTCTTCGGGCTGGGCCGCTTCGGCACCGCCATCGGTATGCGTTTGCACAAGCGCGGCCTGCGCGTGCTGGGCGTGGATTTCAATCCGCAGGCAGTGAGACGCTGGCGCGAGCTGGGTCTTGAAACAGAGTTCGGCGATGCGACCGATCCTGAATTCGTCGCCGACCTGCCGCTTGCGCATGCAAGCTGGATCGTGTCGTCGGTGCCGATCTATGTCCGCGGGCTGAGCCGCGAGGATACACGCAAGACCCTGATCCAGCTGGCGCGCGGCACCGGGTTCGGCGGTCGCGTTGCGGTCGCGTCGCATCATCAGACCGACACCGAGGATCTGTTTGGTGCCGGCGCGGATCTGGTGCTGGAGCCATTCCAGGATGCCGCCGACCGCGCCGTCGAGCTTTTGTGCGGCGCGACCGAGGAAGAGCGCACCGAGATCCCCTATCTGGAGACCGAGGGAAAGGACGTGTCCTGATCCATCCGGGCCGCGCGCAATGATCAAGAGGACGAGACAGTGAAGAACGCAACCACACCAAAGGCCCACGCCGCCACGATCGACGACATGCTGGACCGGCTGGCGACCGACAAGTCCGGTCTGACCGCCGACGAGGCCGCGCGCCGGCTGGCCGAACACGGGCCCAATCGCCTGCCCGAGGCGAAAGAGCGCAACGTCGTCCTGCGCTTCCTATCGCATTTCCACAACGTGCTGATCTACGTGCTGCTCGGGGCGGCGGTGGTCACGGCGTTGTTGCAGCACTGGGTCGATACCGGCGTGATCCTGGCGGTGGTGCTCGTCAACGCGATCATCGGATTCGTCCAGGAAGGCCGCGCCGAACAGGCGATGGCCGCGATCCGCGACATGTTGGCCCCGCAATCGACGGTGCTGCGCGACGGCGCGCGCATCAGCGTCGAGGCC
>JAWLGF010000004.1:45892-99150 GCA_041685205.1 Roseovarius sp. | reverse complement strand
GCACGCGCTGCGTGCGCTTCACCTCCGAGGTGGCGGGCGTCAACGTGATGGGCCAGACCGGGCGCGGCGAGGATGCCGAGATCACCACCTATCTGGGCGCGCTGATCGACAGCAACCTGTCGGGCAACATCATCGACCTGTGCCCGGTGGGCGCGCTGGTGTCGAAACCCTATGCCTTCACCGCCCGGCCGTGGGAACTGACCAAGACCGAATCCATCGACGTGATGGATGCGCTCGGCAGCAGCATCCGCGTCGATTGCAAGGGGCGCGAGGTGATGCGCATGCTGCCGCGCAACCACGACGGCACCAACGAGGAATGGATTTCCGACAAGACCCGCTTCGTCTGGGACGGGCTGCGTCGCCAGCGTCTGGACAGGCCCTTCATCCGCGAGAACGGGCGCTTACGCGCGGCGACATGGCCCGAGGCGCTTGGCAAGGCCGCAGAAGCCCTCGGCGGGGCGAAAAAGCCCGTCGGACTTGTCGGCGATCTTGCGCCGGTGGAAGCGGTCTATGCGCTGAAAGGTCTGATCGAGGGGCAAGGCGGCACGGTCGAATGCCGCACCGACAAGGCGCGGCTGCCGACTGGCAATCGTTCTGCTTATGTCGGCAATGTCGCGGTCGAAGAGCTTGATACGGCCAGGAATTTCGTGCTGATCGGCACCGATCCAAGCGTGGAGGCTCCGGTGCTGAACGCGCGGATCCGCAAGGCCTGGATCAACGGCGCCGCCGTGACGGTCGTCGGCCCCAAGGCGGATCTGACCTATGATTACACGCATGCCGGGAGCGACCGAGCGGCGCTCGACAAGTTGAAGGTGCCCGAGGACACGATCGTGATCGTTGGGCAGGGCGCGCTGCAGGAGGCCGATGGCGAGGCCGTTCTGGCGGCTGCGCAGGCGCTGTCGGGCCGGATGCTGGTGCTGCACAGCGCCGCCGCGCGCGTCGGTGCGTTGGATGTCGGCGCGGTGACGGATGGTGGCATGACGGCCGCGATGGACGGTGCGGATGTCGTCTACAACCTCGGCGCCGACGAGATCGAGATCGACCGCGACGGGTCCGGTGGGCCCTTCGTGATCTATCAGGGCAGTCATGGCGACAGGGGCGCGCACCGCGCCGATGTGATTCTGCCGGGCGCCGCATGGACCGAGGAGCAGGGGCTGTTCGTCAACACAGAAGGCCGCCCGCAACTGGCCCTGCGCGCCGGGCACCCGCCGGGCGAGGCCAAGGAGAACTGGGCGATCCTGCGCGCGCTTTCGGGCGAGGTCGGCAAGGTGCTGCCCTATGACAGCATGGCGCAGTTGCGGCAGGCCTTGGTCAGGGACGTGCCGCATTTGGCACAGATCGATCAGGTGCCCGAAAACGCCTGGCAGCCGCTGCCAAAGGCCGCGCTCGGCAAGGCGGCGTTCCGGCTGGCGATCCGGGATTTCTACCTGACGAACCCGATCGCGCGCGCCAGCGAACTGATGGCGGAACTGAGCGCCAATGCGCAGGCGCGCAGCCAGGCTCCGATAGCGGCAGAGTGATCGGCGCGGCAGGGATTCCTGCCGCGGTTTTGCGCGAAATTGCGCGTCAAGGGTGGTCATTGCCAGCCCAATGCGGTTAAGAGGTCGGCGACAAATCCGCGGCGCGCGCTGAACACGACAGACGCCGGTGCCGCCGCGGGGAGATCGCGCCGAACACGGGTGACGGATGCTACGAGGATCTGATGGCTGAATTCTTTACAACTCCGACCGGGATCCTGCTCATCATCTTCGCGCAATGCCTCGCCGTTGTGGGGTTCGTGATGATCTCGCTGCTGTTCCTGGTCTACGGGGATCGCAAGGTGTGGGCCGCGGTGCAGATGCGGCGTGGTCCCAACGTGGTCGGCCCATGGGGGCTGTTGCAGACCGTCGCGGATGCCTTGAAATACGTGGTGAAAGAGGTCGTCGTCCCCGCCGGTGCGGACAAGACGGTTTTCATCATGGCCCCAATGACCAGCTTCGTGCTCGCGATCCTTGCGTGGGCGGTCATCCCGATGAACGAGGGCTGGGTGCTTTCGGACATCAACGTCGCGGTGCTTTTCGTCTTCGCGATCTCTTCGCTCGAAGTCTACGGCGTGATCATGGGGGGATGGGCGTCGAACTCCAAATACCCGTTCCTTGGCAGTTTGCGCTCGGCGGCGCAAATGATCTCGTATGAGGTCAGCATCGGGCTGATCATAATCGGGGTCATCCTCTCGACCGGCTCGCTCAATTTCGGCAACATCGTCGCGGCACAGGACACGAATTTCGGCTTTTTCGGATGGTACTGGCTGCCACATCTGCCGATGGTGTTCCTGTTCTTCATCAGCGCCCTGGCAGAAACCAACCGCCCGCCCTTCGACCTGCCCGAGGCCGAATCGGAACTGGTCGCGGGCTATCAGGTGGAATACACTTCGACGCCGTTCCTGCTGTTTATGGCCGGCGAGTATATCGCCATATTCCTGATGTGCGCCCTGATGTCGCTGCTGTTCTTCGGCGGCTGGCTGTCGCCCATTCCGGGGCTGCCGGACGGGGCGTTCTGGATGATCGCCAAGATGGCGTTCTTCTTCTTTCTCTTCGCGATGGTCAAGGCGATCACGCCACGCTACCGCTACGACCAGTTGATGCGGATCGGCTGGAAAGTGTTCCTGCCGCTGTCGCTGGCATGGGTCGTGATCGTGGCGTTTCTTGCGAAATTCGAGGTGTTCGGCGGATTCTGGGCCCGCTGGACGATTGGAGGCTGACCGATGATACAGATGGATTACGGGCGCGCGGCCGGGTATTTCCTGCTGAGTGACTTCGTGAAAGGGTTCAGACTCGGCTTCAAGTATTTCTTTGCTCCGAAGGCCACAGTGAACTACCCGCATGAAAAAGGCCCCCTGTCCCCCCGGTTCCGCGGAGAGCATGCGCTGCGCCGCTATCCCAATGGCGAGGAGCGCTGTATTGCCTGCAAGCTTTGTGAGGCCATCTGTCCGGCCCAGGCGATCACCATCGACGCAGAGCCGCGCGATGACGGGTCGCGACGTACCACGCGCTACGATATCGACATGACCAAGTGCATCTACTGCGGTTTCTGCCAGGAGGCCTGTCCGGTGGATGCCATTGTCGAGGGCCCGAATTTCGAGTTTGCCACCGAGACCCGCGAGGAGCTGTTCTACGACAAGGCCAAGCTTCTGGCCAATGGCGATCGCTGGGAGGCCGAGATCGCGCGCAACCTCGAACTGGATGCACCCTACCGATGAGCGATCCCACGAACCCCTTCGAGATGATGATGCGCCAGGCCCAGGAAATGGCCCGCGCAATGAACCCCGCGATGGAGGCCTTTTCGCCGAGGGGCATTGAGGCGATGTGGCCGACGATGCCCAAGGAATTCATGGAAATGAGCTTCGGCAAGGGTATCAACAAGGAGGGGCTTGACGCCAAGACGCGGCTTTTGATCACGCTGGCGGGGTTGACGATGCTGGGCGCGCAAAGCGATACGCAAATCCGCCTTACCGTGCGCCACGCGCTGGAGGCCGGTGCGACGCGCGACGAGGTCGCCGAAACGATCGCGCACATGGCGATGTTTGCCGGCATCCCGTCGATGACCCGCGCCATGGAAACCGCGCGCGAGGTGATGGACGACACGGACGAGAAAGGATCGGAGAAATGAGTGTCGGGGTGATGTCGTTCTACCTTTTTGCCGTGGCACTGCTGACCGGGGGGCTGTTCACCGTGATCAGCCGGAACCCGGTGCATTCGGTGCTGTGGCTGATCCTGTCATTCATCAGCGCGGCGGGGCTTTTCGTGCTTCTGGGCGCGGAATTCGTCGCAATGCTGCTGATCATCGTCTATGTGGGCGCGGTCGCGGTGCTGTTTCTGTTCGTCGTGATGATGCTCGACGTGGATTTCGCCGAGCTCAAGGCCGAGATGGCGCGCTACATGCCGCTAGCGCTGCTGATCGGGGTGATCCTGCTGATGCAGTTCGGGATCGCCTTCGGCAACTGGGTCACGGCCGACGGCGCCGAGGCCGCACGGCGGTCCGTGACGCCCGATGACCGGGAAAACACCGCCGCACTCGGGATGCTGCTTTACGACACGTATTTCATCCTGTTCCAGCTGGCCGGGCTGATCCTGCTGGTCGCGATGATCGGGGCGATCGTGTTGACCTTGCGCCACCGCACGGATGTCAAGCGGCAGGACGTGCTGGCGCAGATGTACCGCGATCCGGCCAAGGCGATGGAATTGAAGGACGTGAAGCCGGGTCAGGGACTCTAGGCGGACACCGCCGGATCTAGCCATGACGTCGGCAAGCAGGCGACCGGGCCAAACCCGGATCGCGGACCGGAATGAAAAATCGGGCGACACCCGGAGGGACAGACATGATTGGTATTGAGCATTACCTGACGGTTGCCGCGGCGCTGTTCGTGATTGGCATTTTCGGGTTATTCCTGAACCGAAAGAACGTGATCATCCTGCTGATGTCCATCGAACTGATGCTGCTGGCGGTGAACATCAATCTTGTCGCCTTCTCCGCGCATCTCGGCGATCTGGTCGGGCAGGTCTTCACGCTGTTCGTGCTGACCGTGGCCGCCGCAGAGGCCGCCATCGGCCTTGCCATCCTTGTCTGTTTCTTCCGCAATCGGGGCACCATTGCGGTCGAAGACGTCAATGTGATGAAGGGCTGAGCCGATGGAAACCATTCTTCTTTTTGCCCCCCTGATCGGGGCGCTCGTCGCAGGTTTCGGCTGGCGTCTCATTGGCGACATGGGCGCGCAATACGTGACCACGGGCCTGCTGTTCCTGTCGGCGCTGCTGTCCTGGGTCGTGTTTCTCGGCCATGACGGCGGGACAGAGCGCATCCATATCCTTGACTGGGTGCAATCGGGCACGCTGGACGCGGCCTGGGCCATCCGTATGGACCGGTTGACCGCCGTCATGCTGATCGTGATCACCACCGTCTCGGCGCTCGTGCATCTCTATTCCATGGGTTACATGGCGCATGACGAGAACTTTCGCGAGAACGAGAGCTATCGCCCGAGGTTCTTCGCGTATCTGTCGTTCTTCACCTTCGCCATGCTGATGCTGGTGACCTCTGACAACCTTTTGCAGATGTTCTTTGGCTGGGAAGGTGTCGGCGTCGCGTCCTACCTTCTGATCGGCTTCTATTACCGCAAGCCATCGGCCAATGCCGCCGCCATCAAGGCCTTTGTCGTCAACCGTGTGGGCGATTTCGGCTTTCTGTTGGGTATCATGGCGCTCTATTTCCTCGTCGACTCGGTTCGGCTTGACGATATTTTCGATGCGGCTCCGGATCTCGCCGAAACACAGGTCGGGTTTCTTTGGACTGAATGGAACGCGGCCAACCTGATCGCGGTTCTGCTGTTTATTGGGGCCATGGGCAAATCGGCACAGCTTTTCCTGCACACCTGGCTGCCCGACGCCATGGAAGGCCCGACGCCCGTGTCGGCGCTGATTCACGCCGCAACCATGGTGACGGCGGGTGTGTTCCTTGTCTGTCGCATGTCGCCGCTTATGGAATACGCGCCCGAAGCGATGACTTTCGTCGTGTTCCTCGGGGCCACGACGGCATTCTTTGCCGCGACGGTGGGCCTCGTGCAGAACGACATCAAGCGCGTGATCGCCTATTCGACCTGTTCGCAGCTTGGCTACATGTTCGTGGCCGCTGGTGTCGGGGTCTATTCGGTGGCGATGTTCCACCTGTTCACGCATGCGTTCTTCAAGGCAATGCTGTTTCTTGGCGCGGGTTCGGTGATCCACGGGATGCATCACGAGCAGGACATGCGCAATTACGGCGGGCTGCGCCACAAGATGCCCTATACCTTCTGGGCGATGATGATCGGCACGCTGGCAATCACGGGCGTCGGCATCCCGTTTACCTATATCGGCTTTGCCGGGTTCTTCAGCAAGGATGCGGTGATCGAGAGCGCCTTTGCCGGGACCGAGGGCGGCTACGCCTTCTGGATGCTGGTCATCGCGGCGCTTTTCACCTCGTTCTACAGTTGGCGGCTGATGTTCTTGACCTTCTTCGGCGAGGCGCGCGGCGACCGGCATACCCACGAGCACGCGCATGAAAGCCCGATGACGATGATCGCCCCGCTTGGCGTGTTGGCGCTTGGCGCGATTTTTGCGGGCATGATCTGGTACGGGCCGTTCTTCGGGTCGACCGAGCAGGTGACCGACTGGTTCGGCGACTCTATCCTGATGGTCGAGGACAACACGGTGCTGCATGACGCGCATTATGTCAGTGCCTGGGTCAAACTCAGCCCGTTCATCGCGATGGTGATCGGGTTCGTGACGGCATTCTGGTTCTATGTCCTCGATCCTTCGATGCCCGGCAAGTGGGCCGAAACGAACCGGCCGCTTTACCTTTTCCTGCTTAACAAATGGTATTTCGACGAGATCTATGACATGGCGTTCGTGCGTCCCGCGCGCGCCTTGGGATCCATGTTGTGGAAGCGCGGCGATGGTGACGTGATCGACGGGTCGATCAATGGCGTGGCCATGGGCCTTGTTCCGCGGCTCACGCGCCTCGCGGGTCGGGCGCAATCGGGATATATCTTCACCTATGTGTTCGCCATGGTGATCGGGGTCGCGATCCTCGTGACATGGATGACGATCTTCGGGGGGGCGAACTGATGGACAACCTGCTTTCCATTGTGACCTTCATACCGGCGGTCGCGGCGGGCATTCTTGCCGTGTTCCTGCGCGGCGAGGACGAAGCGGCGCAGCGCAACGCCAAGTGGGTGGCGCTGATCGCCACCACCTTGACATTCTTGGTCTCGCTCTTCGTGCTTTTTGGGTTTGATCCCGCTTCGACTGACTTTCAGTTCGTCGAGGAACGCGACTGGCTTCTTGGGTTGAAATACAAGGTTGGGGTCGACGGGATCAGCGTCCTCTTCGTGCTGCTCACCACCTTCATCATGCCGCTGGCCGTCGCCGCGTCGTGGAACGTCTCGGTGCGCGTCAAGGAATACATGATTGCCTTCCTGATCCTCGAGACGCTGATGATCGGCGTGTTCGTGGCGCTCGATCTGGTGCTCTTCTACCTGTTCTTCGAGGCGGGCCTGATCCCGATGTTCCTGATCATCGGCATATGGGGTGGCGCGGCGCGCATCTATGCGTCGTTCAAGTTCTTCCTCTACACGTTCCTCGGGTCGGTGCTGATGCTGGTGGCCATGGTGGCGATGTTCGCCGAGGCCGGCACCACCGATATTCCAACGCTGTTGCGGCACGAGTTCGCCTCCGACAGCTTCTCGATCCTCGGGATACATATCATCGGCGGGGCGCAGACGCTGATGTTCCTTGCGTTCTTCGCAAGCTTCGCGGTCAAGATGCCGATGTGGCCGGTGCATACATGGCTGCCTGACGCCCACGTCCAGGCCCCCACCGCCGGGTCGGTGGTTCTGGCCGCGCTGCTGCTGAAGCTGGGCGGATACGGCTTTATGCGGTTCTCGCTGCCGATGTTCCCGGTGGGGGCCGAGGTGCTGACGCCGCTGATCTTGTGGATGTCGGCCATCGCCATCGTCTACACCTCGCTTGTGGCGTTGGCTCAGGAGGACATGAAAAAGCTGATAGCCTACAGTTCGGTGGCGCATATGGGATACGTCACCATGGGGATCTTCGCAGCCAATCAGCAGGGGCTGGACGGGGCGATCTTCCAGATGATCAGCCACGGCTTCATCTCGGGCGCGCTGTTTCTTTGTGTCGGCGTCATTTATGACCGGATGCACACGCGCGAGATCGCGGCCTATGGCGGTCTGGTGAACCGGATGCCGGCCTATGCGCTGATCTTCATGTTCTTCACGATGGCCAATGTCGGGCTGCCCGGCACCAGTGGATTTGTCGGAGAACTCCTGACCCTCATCGGGGTGTTCCAGGTCAACACATGGGTGGCCGCGGTGGCCGCGACCGGGGTGATCCTGTCGGCGGCCTACGCGCTATGGCTCTACCGGCGTGTGGTGCTTGGCGATCTCATCAAGGAAAGCCTGCGCACCATTTCCGACATGACACGGCGCGAGAGGGCGATCTTCGCGCCGCTGGTGATCATGACGCTGCTGCTCGGGGTCTATCCCCGCCTGGTCACCGATATCACCGGCCCCTCGGTCGAGGCGCTGATTTCCAATGTCGAGACGGCTCAGGCCGTGGCCCGGGCCACGAGCCAGTTCGCCGTCGCCGATCACTGAACGAAAAGGTCCATAAGACATGCACGCGGATCTGAATGTCATCCTGCCCGAAATCCTGATGTCGGTCTATGCCATCGCGGCGCTCCTGGGCGTGGCCTATACAGGGCAGGACAGGATGGCGGGGATGCTTGTCTGGCTGACATCCGGTCTGTTCGTGGTGCTGGCGCTGTGGATTGGCATGTCGGCCGACGACGGCACGCGAACTGCGTTCGGCGGCATGTTCAACGACGACGGGTTCGCGCGTTTTGCCAAGGTCATGATCCTGCTGTCGGCCGCTGCCGTGCTGCTTCTCGGGCGCGATTACATGGAGCGGCGCGGCATTTTGCGCTTCGAGTATCCGCTGCTGGTCACGCTGGCGACCGTTGGCATGATGGTCATGGTCAGCGCCGGCGACCTGATGGCGCTCTACATGGGGCTGGAGCTGCAATCGCTTGCGCTTTACGTCGTGGCCTCGCTGCGCCGCGACAGCGCCAAGTCGACAGAGGCGGGTCTGAAGTACTTCGTGCTGGGCGCGCTGTCGTCTGGTCTGCTTCTCTACGGCGCATCCCTGACCTATGGCTATGCCGGTACGACGCTGTTTTCCGGCATCATCGACGCCGCCGACGGGCAGGCGCCGCTTGGATTGCTCCTGGGCCTCGTGTTCGTGCTTGCGGGTCTTGCCTTCAAGATCTCGGCGGTGCCGTTCCATATGTGGACGCCCGATGTCTACGAGGGCGCGCCGACGCCGATCACCGCGTTCTTCGCCACCGCCCCCAAGATCGCCGCGATGGCGCTGGTGGCCCGCGTGGTGCATGACGCGTTCGGCGGCGTGGTGGGCGACTGGCAGCAGGTGGTCGCGGCGCTGAGCGTGCTGTCGATGTTCCTGGGCGGCATCGCCGCGATCGGGCAGACCGACATCAAGCGGCTGATGGCCTATTCGTCGATCGCGCATATGGGCTACGCGCTGATGGGTCTGGCGGCCGGCACCGCCTTCGGCGTGCAGGCGATGCTGATCTACATGGCGATCTACGTCACCATGAATGTGGGCACTTTCGCCTTCATCCTGTCGATGGAACGCGACGGCCGCCCGGTGACCGATATCGCCAGTTTGAACATGTACTCGAAAGCCGAGCCGGGGCGGGCGCTGGCGATGCTGATCCTGATGTTCAGCCTTGCGGGGGTGCCGCCGCTTCTGGGCTTTTTCGGAAAGCTCTACGTGCTGCGCGCCGCCTACGAGGGCGGGCTGGCATGGCTGGCCGTGGCCGGGGTGATCGCGTCGGTGATCGGGGCGTTCTACTACCTGCGCATCGTCTATTACATGTATTTCGGCGAAGAGGGTGCGGGTCTGGAAACCGGACGGAACGTTGTTCAGTGGGGCTTTCTCATGGCCTCGGCGGCGGTCATGCTGGTGGGCATCATCAACATGTTCGGCATCGAAGCGATGGCCCAGGCCGCAGCGGCAACGCTGGTGAACTGACATGCGCCCTCGGGTTTGACATTGCGGTGACACGCCCGGTCGGGCGCGTCCCTTTGGTCCGGGCACCCTTTTCAGGGTTCGGGCCTCCGGCGGGAGTATTTTTGGAAAGATGAAGCGGGGGGTACCGTGTGATTGATCCCGATGCCTGGCCCCCAAGGTATGGCCGCAGGGTGCTGGCCTCGGTCGACAGCACCAATGCGGAGGCCACACGCATCGCTGCCGGTCTGGCAGAACCCGAATGGATCCTTGCACTGGAGCAGACGGCGGCGCGCGGGCGGCGCGGCCGCGCATGGGTCAGTCCGGCGGGCAATTTCGCGGCCACCCTGGTAATGCGCCCGACCGAGAGCCCCGACCGGGTCGCGCTGCGATCCTTCGTGGCGGCCGTCGCGGTCTGGGAGGCACTCGTCGCGGCCACAAAGCGGCCCGACGCCTTTACCCTGAAATGGCCAAATGACGTCTTGCTGAACGGGGGCAAGCTTGCCGGGATCCTGCTGGAAAGTTCCGGGGCGGGACGGGATCTGAGCCATTTCTGCATCGGTATCGGGGCAAACCTGGACACGGCGCCCGAGGCGGGAATGCTGGAGGCGGGCGCGGTGCGGCCCGTGTCGTTGCGCGCCGAGACCGGCGTGACGCTGGCTCCCGAGACGTTTCTGGAGCTTCTGGCGCCGGCCTATGCACGCTACGAGGCGCAGTTCGTGACCCATGGGTTCGCGCCCATCCGGCGCGCTTGGCTGAGCCATGCGGCGAAACTCGGTGCAGTCATCACCGCCCGCACGGCGCGCGAGACGCATGTCGGGACCTACGAGACCGTGGACGCGGCCGGCAATCTCGTTCTATTGACGCCGCAAGGCCGGCGCGAGATCGCCGCGGCCGAGGTTTTTTTCTGATGCAGGGGGACGGCGGTCATGCTGCTTGCGATTGATTGCGGGAACACCAATACCGTGTTCTCGGTGTGGGATGGCGCGCGCTTCCTGTGCACGTTGCGCGCCTCGACCGAGCATCAGCGCACCGCCGACCAGTATTTCGTTTGGTTCACCACGCTGCTGGACCATCACGGGATCGATGCCACCATCGATGCGGTGATCATCAGCGCGACGGTGCCACGCGTGGTGTTCAATCTCCGGGTCTTTTCCGATCGCTATTTCAACTGCCGCCCCATGGTCGTTGGCAAGCCCGGATGCCGCCTGCCAGTGGATGTCCGGGTCGATGCGGGCACGGATGTCGGCCCCGACCGGCTGGTGAACACAGTGGCGGGGCACGATCTTTATGGCGGGGACCTGATCGTGGTGGATTTCGGCACCGCAACCACCTTCGACGTGGTCGACAGCGACGGCGCCTATATCGGCGGAGTGATCGCGCCCGGCGTGAACCTGTCGCTGCAGGCGCTGCACCAGGAAGCGGCGGCGCTGCCGCATATCGACGTCACCCGGCCGGAGCGCGTCATCGGCACCAACACCGTGGATTGCATGCAGTCGGGCGTCTTCTGGGGTTATGTCGGGCTGGTCGATGGGATATGTGCGCGCATAAAGGCCGAGCGCGGTCGCGCCATGACGGTCGTCGCAACAGGTGGGCTGGCACCTCTCTTCCAGCAGGGCACGGACATGTTCGACATGTTCAAGGATGATCTGACGATGCACGGGCTGACCGTGATCCACACATATAACAAGGAGGGCTGACGCCCCATGAGCAACGAGAGATTGATTTACCTGCCCCTCGGTGGCGCGGGTGAGATCGGCATGAACGCCTATGTCTACGGCTACGGCTTGCCGGGAAAGGAGCGTCTGATCCTCGTTGATCTGGGCCTCACCTTCCCGGACATGGACACCACACCGGGAGTGGACCTGATCCTGCCTGACATCGCCTGGCTGGCCGACCGGCGCGACAGGCTCGAGGCGGTCTTCATCACCCACGCGCATGAGGACCATATCGGTGCCGTGGCGCAATATTACGACCGGTTGGGCGCGCCGATCTATGCACGGGCCTTCACCGCCAATCTCGCACGCCGCAAGATGACGGAAATGGGGCATCCCGAACAGGCGGTGACGACCGTGTCGCCCTGGCCCGAGGCCACCGAGGCCGGTCCCTTCAATGTGGGCTACGTGCCGATCTCGCATTCGATCCCGGAAAGTTCCGGTTTGGTGATCGACACGCCGGCAGGGCGCATCGTGCATACCGGGGATTTCAAGATCGACCTCACGCCCGGCGTGGGCGAGCCCTTCGATCACGCGCTCTGGGAAAGCCTGTCGGAGCCGGGCATCAAGGCGTTGGCCTGCGACTCGACCAATGTCTTCAGCACCCACGAGGGCCGCTCCGAAAGCAGCGTGGCCGAGCCGATCACCAATCTCGTGGCGCAGAGTACAGGCCTTTTCGTCTGCACCACGTTTGCCAGCAACGTGGCCCGGCTGAAGACGCTGGCCGAGGCGGGCGTGCGCGCGGGCCGGTCGGTCTGCCTGATGGGACGCGCGATGCAGCGCATGGTCGAGGCGGCGACCGAGACCGGCGTGCTCACCGATTTCCCGACCACCATCAGCCCCGAAGAAGCCAAGTCGATCCCGCGCGAGCGGTTGATGCTGATCGTCACCGGCAGCCAGGGCGAGCGGCGCGCGGCCAGCGCGCAGCTGGCGTCGGGGCGGCATAACGGCATGGCGCTGAAGGAGGGCGACACGTTCCTGTTCTCGTCGAAGACCATTCCGGGCAACGAGCGCGGCGTCATCCGCATCATGAACCAGTTGTCGGAAATGGGGGTTGACGTGATCGAGGGCGATGACCGATATCACGTCTCGGGCCACGCCAACCGCCCCGATCTGGACGTCATGCACAAGCTCCTGAAGCCGCAAATGGTCATCCCGCTGCATGGCGAGCACCGGCACCTGCGCGAGCATGTCAAGCTGGCGAATGCCAACAGCCTGCAGGGCATCCTCGCGGTCAATGGCATGATGATCGACCTTGGAGGCAACGCGCCCAAGGTGGCCGAGTATGTCGAGACCGGGCGCACCTATCTCGATGGCACGAGCCGTGTGGGCGCATTGGACGGGGTTGTGCGCGACCGGATCCGCATGGCGCTGAACGGGCACGTGATGATCAATGTCATCCTTGACGAGGAAGACGATCCGCTTGGCGATCCATGGGTCGAGATCATGGGGCTGGCCGAGACAGGCGATAGCGGCGTGTCGCTCGTGGATGTGCTGGAGAACAAGCTGGGGCAGTTCATGACCCGGGCCAATGCCAAGCTGCTGAAGGAGGACGGCAAGATCGAGGAAGGGTTGCGCCGCGTCGCACGTCAGAGCACGCAGGCCGAGATCGGCAAGCGCCCCGAGGTGACGGTGGTGATCAGCCGCCTGACAGAGTGAGGCCGCGCCATGCGGATCGGTTACATCACCGCGGACGGGCGCGGCGACATGGATCTGTTGCTCGACGGGCTTGCAACGCGCGCGGCGGCGCGCGGATGGCGTCTGTGCGGGACGGTGCAGATCAATTCCGATTGCAGTCCCGACAGGCCCTGCGACATGGATGTGCGGATCCTGCCCGACGGGCCGGTGATCCGCATCTCGCAGACGCTGGGGAAGGGTGCGCGGGGCTGCCGGCTGGATCCGGGCGCCCTGGAACAGGCGGTCGCACAGACTGCGGCGCGACTCGATGAGGGCTGCGATCTTATGATCGTCAACAAGTTCGGCAAGCAGGAGGCCGACGGGCGCGGCTTTCGTGGCGTGATCGCCGAGGCGCTCGGCAAGGGCATCCCGGTGCTTGTGGGGGTGAACCGACTGAACCTTGCGCGGTTCGAGGCGTTCACCGAAGGGCTGGCGGAGCCGGTCGCGCCCGACAGCAGCACGCTCGATGCGTGGCTCGACTCACTGTCCCGCGCACCTGCTTCCTGAGATCGATCCGCCGTCAGGCGACCATGCTCTTGACGGCATCGCCGAAGGACGAGGGCGTCGGCACGATGGTAACGCCCGCTTCCGACAGGATCTCGACCTTTTCCTGCGCCGATTCGCCGAAGGCCGACACGATCGCGCCGGCATGTCCCATGCGCCGCCCCTTGGGGGCCGACAGGCCGGCAATGTAGGCCGCCACGGGCTTGGTCATGTGGTCGCGGATATAGGCGGCGGCCTCGGCCTCTTGCGGGCCGCCGATCTCGCCGACCATGACCACGGCGTCGGTATGCTCGTCATTCTCGAAAAGTTCCAGGATGTCGCGGAAGGATGATCCGTTGATCGGGTCGCCGCCGATCCCCACCGAGGTCGAGACGCCGATCCCGCACGCCTTCATTTGGCTGGCCGCCTCGTAGCCCAGGGTGCCGGAGCGCCCGACGATGCCCACACGGCCCGGGGCATAGATCGAGGGTGGCATCAGCCCCGCGAACGCCTGTCCCGGCGTGATGATCCCCGCGCAGTTCGGACCGATCAGCCGCATCCGCTTGTCGGCCTTGTAGCGGCGCATGTAGCGTTTCACGCGGATCATGTCGCGCGCCGGGATGCCGTCGGCGATGCACACGCAGGTCTTTATTCCGGCATCCGCCGCTTCCATGATCGAATCGGCGGCGAAGGGCGGCGGCACGAAGGAAATCACCAGATCCGCGCCGGTTTCAGCCACGGCCCCCTTGACGGTGTTGAAAACCGGCAGCCCCTCATGCGTGGTGCCGCCCTTGCCGGGGGTCACGCCGCCCACGACATTCGTGCCGTGCCGGATCATGTCCTGGGCGTGAAAGCTGCCGATGCGCCCGGTCAGCCCGGTGACCAGCACGCGGGTCGATCTGTCGATGAGAATGGCCATCACACGGCCTCCTTCACGGTTGAGGATTTCCACGCGTCGACCACCTTTTCGCCGGCCTCGGCCAAGGTGTCGGCGGTGAGAATGTCGAGGCCGCTTTCGGCAAGGATCTTTCGCCCCTCCTCGACATTGGTGCCCGACAGCCGCACCACGACGGGCAGCGTCAGCTCCAGCTCCTGAACCGCGCGGATCACGCCTTCGGCAATCCAGTCGCAGCGGTTGATGCCGGCGAAGATGTTGACGAGGATCGCCTCGACCTTGGGGTCGTTGAGCACCGCCTGAAACGACATCAGCACGCGTTCGGGGCTGGCACCGCCGCCCACGTCGAGGAAATTGGCAGGATCGCCGCCGGCCATCTTGATCATGTCGAGCGTGGCCATCGCCAGCCCCGCGCCATTGACGATGCAGCCGATCTGGCCGTCCAGCCCGATATAGTTGAGGCCGCGATCGCTGGCGAAGGTCTCGCGCGGGTCTTCCTGGCTCTTGTCGCGCAGTTCCGAGATTTCGGGACGGCGAAACAGCGCGTTGTCGTCGACGCTGACCTTGCAATCGAGCGCCATGATCTCGCCGGACCGTGTCACGACCAGCGGGTTGATCTCGACCATGTTGGCGTCTGTATCCTCCATCATGCTGTAGGCGCCGATGATGGTCTTGACAGCCTGCGGGATCAGCGCGGCATCGAGCCCCAGAGAGAACGCGATTTCGCGCGCCTGAAAACTCTGCATGCCGACCGCTGGATCGACCACCGAGCGGATGATCGAGTCGGGTTCCTCGGCCGAGATATCCTCGATATCCATTCCGCCCTCGCCCGAGGCGACGACGACGACGCGCTCTTCCTTGCGGTCCATCACGAAGCCGAGGTAGATCTCCTGCGCGATATCCGTGGCCTCCTCGATATAAAGACGGCTGACCAGCTTGCCCTGCGGGCCGGTCTGATGCGTCACCAGCATGCGGCCCAGCATCCAGCTTGCGGCCTCGCTGATCTCTTTCTCGGATTTGCAGATTTTCACCCCGCCCGCCTTGCCGCGCGCGCCGGAATGGATCTGCGCCTTGACGACCCACTTGTCGCCTGAAAGCTCCGAGGCGCGATAAACCGCCTGTTCCGGGCTGTAGGCAATGCCGCCGCGCGGCACCTGCACGCCGAACTTGCGCAGCAGATCCTTGGCCTGAAATTCGTGTATATCCATCCTGTTCCTCCTCTTATCCCTTGGCGGCGATGGCGTCGGCCACGCTCAGGACGTTGTTGGCCATGCGTTCACTGGCCGCGTCGATCATCTTGCCGTCAAGGCTGGCGGCGCCCTTGCCCTCGGCCTCAGCTTTGCGCAGTTCCTCGATGATGCGGCGGGCGCGGGTGACTTCGGCCTCGGGCGGCGAGAACACCTCGTTGGCAAGCGCGATCTGGCTGGGATGGATCGCCCATTTGCCCTCGATCCCGAGAGCGGCGGCGCGCTTGGCCGACAGGATATAGCCGTCGGGATCGGCAAAATCGCCGAACGGCCCGTCGATGGCGCGCAGCCCGAAGGCGCGGCAGGCGACGGTCATGCGCGACAATGCGAAATGCCACTGATCGCCGGGATAGTCGGGGTTCAGCCCGCCGATCACAACGGTGCGCGCGCGGTTCGACGCGGCATAATCGGCGACCCCGAAATGCAGGGCCTCCAGCCGTCCGGGGGCGGCGGCGATCGCCTCGACATTGGCCATGCCGAGCGCGGTCTCGATCAGCGCCTCGATGCCGATCCTGTGGGTCAGGCCCGTCGCCTCCTCGATCTGGCTGACCATGGTTTCCACGGTATAGAGATCGGCCGGAACCCCGACCTTGGGCACGAGGATCGTGTCGAGATGCTGCCCCGCCTGTTCCACGATCTCGACCACGTCGCGATACATGTAATGCGTGTCCAGCCCGTTGATGCGAATCGAGACGGTCTTGCCCCTGGCTTTCCAGTCGATGTCGTTGAGGGCTTGAATGATATTGGCGCGGGCCTGTGTCTTGTCGGGGGGCGCGACGGCATCTTCGAGGTCGAAGAAGATCACGTCGACCTCCGACTCGGCGGCCTTTTCGATCATCGACGGGTTCGAGCCGGGCACAGCGAGTTCCGACCGGTGCAGACGTTGCTTTTTCAGCGGGTGAAGCGTGTAGCTCATGCGGGGCGTCCTCTCATGCGGCGCGCGCGGTCATGGCGCGGGACGCCACTGGCGTGGTCATGCGGAAGGCTTCCTGTGCCGCGGCGACACCGCACCCGGGCGTAATCTCTGCACCCGCGTCGCGCAGCGCCATCTCGGCCGCCGAAAGTGCCCCGCACAGCATCACCGGGTTCAGTGATCCCAGATGCCCGATGCGGAACGCCCGACCTGCGAGTTGCGCCAGCCCGGTCCCGAGCGATGTCTGGTACTTGAAGTAGGCGGTCTCGATCACGTGCCGGGCGTCGATGCCCTCGGGCGTGTAGATCGCCGAGACGGTGTCGGAGTGCCAGTCCGGGCCTTCGGCCACGAGACTGCAGCCGGGCCATTCGGCCACCGCGGCGCGCACCCCCTCGGCCAGCCGGTGATGGCGGTCCCAGACAGCCTCCATCCCGGCGTCCAGCAGCATGTCGAGCGACACGCGCAGCCCGCGCAGCAATTGCGTGGGCGGCGTGTAGGGAAAATAGCCCGTATCGTTGAGGCGAATCATGTCCTCGAAACTGAAATAGCAGCGCGGCATCTCGGACCGCTCATGCGCGGCAAGCGCCTTTTCGCTGACCCCGAGAAACGCCAGACCGGCGGGCAGCATGAACCCCTTTTGCGAGCCGGCGACGGCCAGATCGACACCCCAGGCGTCCATCTCGAACGGGATCGACGCGATGGAGCTGACGCCATCCACGAACAGCAGGGCAGGGTGGCCGGCAGCATCCAGCGCCGCACGGACCGCCGCGACATCCGAGGTCACGCCGGTCGCAGTCTCGTTATGGGTGGCAAAGACGGCCTTGATGCGGTGCCGGGTGTCGTCTTGCAGGCATGACTTGTACTCTGCGACCGGCACGCCCTTGCCCCAGTCCACGTCGATCACGTCGACATCGAGGCCCAGCCGGGTGGCCATGTCGACCCAAAGCGTTGAAAACTGGCCGAAACGTGACATCAGAACCCGGTCGCCACTGTTCAGTGTGTTGGTGATCGCGGCCTCCCATGCCCCCGTTCCAGAGCCGGGAAACGCGAAAACGCGGCCCCGCTCAATCCGGAAGGCGCGACGCAGATCGTTTAGCAGCGGCGTGATGAAATCGCAGAAATCCGGCGCGCGCATGTCTTCCATCGGGATGTTCATCGCGCGCCGCACCGCCTCGGGCAGGTTCGTGGGACCGGGGATGAAAAGGTGGCTGTGGCCGTTCATTGAAATCTCCTTGCAGCACACATCCTGTATGCGATGGCGCCGGCGTGTTCGGAAACGCCCGCGCGCATGGAAAAGCCGCGCGGCAAGGGGCCGGATCGGCCCCGGCGGGTAGGGCGCTTCTACCCGGGGCACCCCTTTCGGCATGCGGATGCATGCCAAAAAATCGTTTGATTTCAGCGCGTTCATTCGGCTTGCTGTGACGGTGGAAGAGGAGACGCCGATGCGCGACGTGGCTCATGTATCGAACGAGGGGGCGGTTGGGACGGTACCAGAGGTGATCGTGGCCGATCGGCAGGTCATCGTCTGCCAGGGTCTGGGATCACTTGTCGCCAAGATCCCCGAGGTGCGGCTCGGGGCCTTCGCGAATGACAAGGCGACGCTGCGCAAGGCCCTTCGGGCCTGTAATGGGCCGGTGATCGTGGTGCTTGGGGTGCGGCTGGTCGATGCCGATCTGACCCGCGTGCTCGATATGCTGCGCCGCGATTACCCGAAGGTCATGATCGTGGTCGTCGCCGAGGAGACCGAGTTCGCCTTCATCCGCAGCGCGATCCGGGCTGGGGCGCATTCGATCTGCATGATGGGCCAGGTGTTGACCAGCTTGCCGGATGTACTGGTGCGACTGGTCGAAGGGCACTCGATCCTGCCGCTAGAGGTGATCAAGCGCCTGATGGGCGAGCAGGGCGATACCCTGACCCGGCGCGAGCACGAGATCCTCGGGCTGCTGGTGGACGGCCTGACCAATTTTCAGATTTCCGCACGGCTTGGCCTGTCGGAGAATACGGTCAAGTATTACCTGAAGGCGATCTACCAGAAACTCGAGGTGAACTCGCGCGGCGGGGCGATCGCCAAATACGTCGCGGGAACCTATTGATCCGATCGTCGTATCTGGAAGAAAGGTAGGTATCCTCGGTGCTCCGGCGGGATATTACTCTCGTGTCGCCGGGAAGTATGCGCGGCGAGAGCATGCCAGTCAAAAAACTGCCAGACGCCGATTTCAATGTGCCTTCGCCATGGAACGCCCCAAGGTCTGCGACGACCGATGGATGTGTTTGGCGCGTCTTTTCCGACTTGACCTCATAGGCGGGTTGGCTTAACCGCGGGATCATCTTGGCGGGGTAGCTCAGGTGGTTAGAGCAGCGGAATCATAATCCGCGTGTCGGGGGTTCAAGTCCCTCTCCCGCTACCAGACTCCACCACCTTTCCGTGACTTCCTTCGCAATGGGTTAAATATCCGGGGTTAGGAAAGCATTTCGGCGTGGCCGGATCCCGTGCCTGGCGGTCTGCGCCCAAAGCCACGGCAGCGATGATCTGCCAGCTCGCGGGGTGGCACACCTCAGGCTCGTTCAAGCGACAGATTTGCTTTGACTCGTAGCAATGGCCGTCTGCGCCGAATTTTTGGGGCGCTGGCAGGGTGCGCGTAAGGGGTGTGTTCGTACACGCACGCGCTTGCGCAATCGCGGCCCGACCCAAGGCAACCGCACTTCCTGCCGGAGCTTGGACAATGGGGCGGAAAGAGGTCAGCAGCCTTTCCGGACTGGCAACTCCCCGCCCCGCGAGCCTGGGCCGTGAAAGGCATGTCCTTCATCAGCAGCGCTCAAAATCCTTGCGGGGTGCGCTCTGCTTGCCCGGTCTTGTCGCCATGCGGTTCAAGCCCGCCCTCCAGGCCAATGAAATTGCGCCTCGCGAGGCCGCAACGCCCGCAAAGGTCGCCATCTTCGCGCGTACGCGGGCCTCTGGAAAACGCCAACGCCCTCGTCAAGGCCAACTGCCTATGGCTCGAAAAAGCCACTCTATGAAAACGGATACACACTCACTCGCAATCCAGTGTACTTGGGGATGTCGCAGTCACGCTGTCGATGGCCGATCATACCAGCCCGCGTCCCTCGCGGCATGTGCCGAGTTGTGCGCGATAGCGGTCCGCCCGTTGCGAGACGCTGTCGGACACCCGCAACAGCCATGGCTTGGCATTGTAACTGCCGCGCGCATATCCGTTGCGCCCTTCATGGTACGCGAGGTACTGGTTGCGGGCGTCATATGTTGACAGCCCTAGGCGTTCGTTCGACGCCGACATGTACCATCCGATGAAATCGGCCGCGTCATGCATGTCGCTGCGCCGTGCCGCGTAATTTCGTGTGTCTGACTTGTATTCGTCCCAGGTTCCATCCAGCGCCTGCGAATAGCCGTATGCCGAACTGACGCGTCCCCGCGGGATCACGCCAAGGCTGTAGCGAAACGGCGTGCGCGCGTCGCTGACGAACTTGCTTTCCTGGTAGATCGTGGCCATTTGAACATGGGTAGGTACACCCCACCGGCGTTCGCTGGCACGAAACGCGCGTGCATATTCCGGGCGTTCCGCGATGACCGCGCAGGCGTTGTCGAGATTGCGCGGGGCCGTGCCATATCCCGTGCCGCCCCCGCAGGAGGACAGCAAGACAAGGACGGCCATTGCGCGAAGAGTTCTGCTCATCTGCCTCTCGCTTTCTTTTTGCCGCATGATAGCCGAAACGACGCGCGGGGGGAAACGGGAATTCGCGCCGACGGCCAGGAACGTGGACCTGGATCCCGGTCGTGTCTCCTGAATTTCGGTCGGCCATTGGACAACCCAGTCCCACCGCCGTATAATCACATCGCAAAAGAGGTAGGACATGATGAAACAGAGAGCGAAATATCACTTGGGCCAGGTCGTCCGACACAAGAAGCACCCGTTTCGCGGCGTGGTCTTCGACGTGGATCCGCAATTTGCCAATACAGATGAATGGTATGCCTCGATTCCGGAGGACAGCCGTCCGTCGAAAGAGCAGCCGTTCTATCACCTTCTGGCCGAAAACGAGCAGAGCTATTACATCGCCTATGTCAGCGAGCAGAATCTGGTTGCGGATTATTCGGGCGAGCCGGTCGATCACCCGGACATTCCGGACCTGTTCGGTCCGTTCGAGGACGGTCATTACCCGCTGCAATTCCAGCTGAATTGATCCGGCTAAGGCAGCGACGCATCTTGCGCCGCCTTTGCCACTCAGCGCGTGCCGATTTCGAAATCGAGAATGAGGCGATTTACCGCGCCATCCCGCACGTAAAGAAGCCGCAAGGTCAACGCGTGAATAAGCGACCTGCCGAACCCACCCTCCGGCAAAGATGTACGAGCGGTCGCACCACTGGGCGCAAAGGCACTTGGTGACCGCAAATCCGGCATGGGTTTGCCCTGATCGCGCACTTCGCAGATGATCCGGTCTGGACCGACACTCAGCACAACGGTGATGGCGCCGGGTCCCGAGACCCCATAGGCATGTTCAACGATATTGTTCAGCACTTCCGCCAGGGCGAGTTCGATGTTGCCACAATCGTCCTCGCGGATATCGTTGCCCCTCAGATACGCCCGCAGATCGCCGAGTACCCTGCGCACATCGAGCGATGTCGCATGGCAATGGAACGTGGCGTCGCGGGGCGTCATACGCGCTTTCATCCTTCAGCCATTCCGATCACGCGTGCGGCATGTTCAGGGTCGTGCGCCGATCATCCGGCTTCGCGCGTCTGCAACCGCTCGATGTCGTCATGGATCACGAAGACCGAGTCCATCCGTGTCAGGCGGAAAACCTTGGCAACATCCCGTGTGAGACCGGCGAGATCGAGCCTGCGGTCGTGTCCCATGGCCTTCATCACGGCGACGATCGCGCCAAGCCCGCTGGAATCGACGAAAATCACCTGTCCGAGGTCGAGTACGACATTGCCCGATCCGGTCCCCACGGCCTCGCGCATCGCGTCCTTGAAGGCGATGGCCGCCGCGGCGTCGATCCGCGTAGCGGCCACGTTCACGATAGTGGTATTCCCGTGATGACTGGTCGAGAGTTCCATGCGACCTCCGGCATGCTCGTGTTATCTTTGACCGAGTCTAGGCCTGATTCCTTACCATCCGGTAAGCCGGGATCAGCCGTCGTGCAGGAGGACGCTGAATGAACGAGGTTGTGATCACCGGGGCGGCGCGCACGCCGCTCGGGGGCTTCATGGGGGATTTCGACGGGGTTTCGGCACCGGTTCTTGGCGGCGCCGCCATCTCGGCGGCCCTGAAAGGCGCGGGTTGCGAGACGGTCGACGAAGTCCTGATGGGCTGCGTGCTGCCGGCAGGGCAGGGACAGGCCCCGGCGCGACAGGCGGGCTTTGCCGCCGGTCTGGGCGAGGATGTGCCTGCCACCACGCTCAACAAGATGTGCGGCTCGGGCATGAAGGCGGCGATGACGGCGTATGATCAGATCGCGCTTGGCCATGCCGCGACGATGATCGCGGGCGGGATGGAATCAATGTCCAGCGCGCCGTACCTTCTGCCGAAGATGCGGGGCGGTGCGCGACTGGGTCATGCGGGCGCGGTGGATCACATGTTTCTCGACGGGTTGGAGGACGCCTATGACAAGGGCCGCCTGATGGGCACATTCGCCGAGGATTGTGCCGAAAAGTTCCAGTTCACGCGCGAGGCGCAGGACGAATACGCGCTTGGCTCGCTTCAGGGGGCGCTGGACGCGCAGAAAGCCGGCGCCTTCGAGGCCGAGATCACGCCGGTCACGCTGAGGACGCGCAAGGGCGAGATCACGGTAAGCGTCGATGAGCAACCCGGCACCGCGCGCCCCGAAAAGATTCCGCACCTCAAGCCGGCCTTTCGCGACGGCGGCACGGTGACACCAGCCAATTCGAGCTCGATCAGCGACGGCGCCGCCGCAATCGTCGTGGCGTCGAGGGAGGCTGCCGAGACGCGCGGAATGACCATACGTGCCCGCATCGTCGGGCACGCCAGTCACGCGCAGGCGCCGGGCTGGTTCACCACCGCCCCGGTTCCGGCGGCGCGGAAGCTGTTGCAGCGGATCGGCTGGTCGACAGACGACGTGGACCTTTGGGAGGTCAATGAAGCCTTTGCCGTCGTCCCGATGGCCTTCATGCGCGAATTGGGCGTGCCGCGCGGCAAGGTGAACGTGCATGGCGGTGCCTGTGCGCTTGGCCACCCCATCGGCGCTTCGGGCGCGCGGATCATCGTGACGCTGCTCAATGCGCTGGAGACACGTGGCCTCAGGCGCGGTGTCGCCGCGATCTGCATCGGCGGCGGTGAAGGCACGGCGATCGCCATCGAACGTGGAGACTGACCATGTTGCCAGGCGAACCGAACGGTCTTTCTGCTTTACACCGCGCTGCGTCGTGGCGATCAGGGTGCGATGAGACACGCCTTGCCCCTTGCCCGCCCCGAACAGGTGATCGGCCTGCTTGGTGGCTCTTTCGACCCGCCACATGCTGGCCATGTGCATATCAGCCGCGAAGCGCTCAGGCGCTTCGGGCTGGACCGGCTGTGGTGGCTGGTCAGCCCGGGCAATCCGCTCAAGCCACACGGGCCGGCACCGTTGTCCGATCGGCTGATGGCGGCGCGCGCGCTGGTCGAGCATCCTCGCATCGCGATTACCGATTTCGAGTCGCGGGCCGGCACACGTCACACCGCGCAAACGCTCGACGCGCTGCGGCAATCGGCACCGGGTGTGCGGTTCGTGTGGCTGATGGGGGCCGACAATCTGGCACAGTTTCACCGCTGGAAGGATTGGCGGCGTATCATGGAGGGGGTGCCGGTCGGCGTTCTCGCCCGGCCCGAGCACCGCATATCGGCGCGGCTATCGCCGGCGGCGCGGATCTATCGGCACAAGCAGATCCCGGCCCATGCCAGCCACCTGCTGGGCCGCGCCACCGTCCCGGCGTGGTGTTTCCTGAACGTGCCGATGGTCGATGTCTCGTCGAGCGCCCTGCGCGCCCGGGCTCGGCCGCCGATCCGACCCGACCGCGAGGCCGAGGCTTGACTCGCCGCGACGCCAAAACAGGTCGCGCCACCGTCAATCCTGCCGGTAACTCGCGCTCATGATACACAGGTTATCCAGACGGGTTTTTCTGGGCACGGCCCTCTCTGCGCTGGCGAGCGCGGGGATGGCGGATGCCCCATCGAGGTCGTTGCGCCCTGTCGCGCGACCCGCCTCCGGCACCGCGCGCGGCGCGCCTGACGCCACGTCGCTGATCGAGAAGGCTGATCTTTCGGGCAAGGTCGGCTTTGCAGTGGCCGAAGCGGGTACCGGCCGCCTTCTGGAACAGCATGACGGCACCGCCGCCATGGCGCCGGCCAGCGTCACGAAGGCGCTGACCGCGCTTTACGCACTGGATGGTCTCGGGGCCGATTTCCGCTTCACCACGCGTCTGATCGCGACCGGCGTGCTCGACAATGGCACGCTGCGCGGGGATCTCATCCTTGCGGGCGGCGGCGACCCCACGCTTGACACCAAGGGGTTGGCAGAGCTTGCGGCTGGGATGAAAAAGGCGGGGATGACCGCGCTTGATGGGCGGTTTCTGGTCTGGGGCGGGGCGGTGCCGTTCAAGCGCGCGATCGACGACACCCAACCCGCGCATGTCGGCTACAACCCGTCGTTGTCGGGGTTGAACCTCAACTTCAACCGCGTGCATTTCGAATGGAAACGCGCCGGCGACGATTACGACGTTAAGATGGACGCGCGCGCCGGGCGCTATCGCCCTGACGTGACTGTCGCGCAGATGCAAGTCGCGGACCGCCGTGGCCCCGTCTTCGATTACAGCGACAAGGGCGGGCGCGACGAATGGAGCGTCGCACGCGGCGCCCTGGGATCGAGCGGCGCCCGGTGGCTGCCCGTGCGCAAGCCCGAGCTTTACGCGGCCGAGGTGTTCGCGACTCTGGCACGCTCGAACGGCATCGACATCGGCAAGGCCGAGATCATCAACGAATTGCCACCGGAGAGCGGCGTTTTCGTGACCCATTACAGCGCCCCGCTGGAAAGCATCCTGCGCGACATGCTGGAGTTTTCCACAAACATAACCGCGGAAATGGTCGGCTTGACGACCACCGCGCGGCGCGACGGACGGGCCCGATCCTTGGCAGACTCCGCGCAGGCCATGGGGGATTGGGCCTCCGAGGCCCTCGGCATGGAGGACGTGAATCTGCGCGATCATTCCGGGCTCAGCGACCGCTCGCGGCTCAGTGCGGTGGACATGGCGCGGGGATTGGCGCGCGCACATGAGGCCGGACTTTTGCGGCCCCTTCTGCGTGAACATCGCCTGCGCGATTCAAGCGGACGCCTAGATCCGGATCATCCGGTCAAGGTTCTGGCCAAGACAGGTACGCTCTATTTCGTGAGCGGGCTGGCCGGCTATGTGCGCACGCCGCAGGGCGCGGACCTGACATTCGCCATCTTCACCGCAAGCGACAGCCTGCGCAGCCGGATCGATACGTCGCAAGGCGACCGCCCGCCGGGTGCCCGCGCGTGGAACCGGCGCGCCAAGGATCTGCAGCAGGCCCTTATAGAGCGTTGGAGCAGTGTGCATGGCAAGGTCGTCCGGCTTGATCCGACCCCGAGCGCAGACTTGCAACACGGGGCCGCATCCCGTTAACTGTCCGTCATGGATACACCTCGCTATACACCGCTGATCGAAGACCTGCCCGCCGATGTTCCGTTCGTCGGACCCGAAGAACTGGAACGCCGCCGCGGCGCGCCGTTTGCCGCCCGTCTCGGCGCAAATGAAAGCCTGTTCGGGCCTTCCCCCAAGGCCCTGGAGGCGATCCGGGCCGAAGCCGCGGATGTCTGGAAATACGGCGATCCCGATTGCCATGACCTGCGCGCAGCGATTGCGGATCACATGGGCGTCGCGCCCGGAAATGTGCTGGTGGGCGAGGGGATCGACGGGCTGCTCGGCAACCTCGTGCGGCTGCTGGTCGCGCCGGGAGAGGCCGTCGTCACATCCGAAGGGGCGTACCCCACGTTCAACTATCACGTGACGGGCTTCGGCGGAGCGCTGCACAAGGTGCCCTACAGCGACGATCACGAGGATCTGCCGGCATTGATCGAGAAGGCGCGCGATGTTGATGCGAAGTTGCTCTATCTGGCCAATCCCGACAATCCGATGGGCACATGGCGGCGCGGGACCGAGATCGCGGCGGCGCTCGACATGCTGCCAGCTGGTTGCCTGATGTGTCTCGACGAAGCGTATGTCGAATTCGCGCCCGATGGCACGGCCGCGCAGATCCACGCCGAAGATCCGCGCGTGATCCGCATGCGCACGTTTTCCAAGGCCTACGGCATGGCGGGCGCGCGTGTTGGCTACGCAGTGGCGGCCAGCCCGCTGATCAGGAGTTTCGACAAGATCCGCAATCATTTCGGCGTGACGCGCATGGGTCAGGCGGGGGCGCATGCGGCGCTGCTGGATGCCGACTGGCTGGCGCATGTCCAGGCCGAAGTCAGCGCGGCGCGCACCGAGATCAGCCGCATTGCGGCCGAGAACGGCTTGCAGGCCATTCCATCCGCGACGAATTTCGTGGCGGTCGATTGCGGGCGGGATGGGACGTTCGCGCGCGAGGTGCTGACGGCATTGCAAGGGCAGGGGGTGTTTGTGCGCATGCCGGGCGTCGCCCCGCTTGATCGGTGTATCCGTATCAGCTGCGGCCGCCCGGAGGATTTGCGCGTGCTGGCACAGGCATTGCCCGAGGCCCTGCGAAAAGCGGCCCCCGAAGGGGCCGCCGCGAATTTGGGTACTGTCAAGAAAAAGGCGTGACGGCGTCGCGGACGCTTCAGTTCGGCGACAAGCCGATCCGTTCACCGACCGCCATCATGTCCGACAGAAGCTTGGTCGCATCGTCGACCGCCGTGGACCCCGCATCATGCGACTGCTTGGCCGCGTTCAGCCTTTCGGTCGCCTCGTCCACCATGTCCTTCATCTGCTCTTGCGTCATGTCGCTGCGAGCCACGGCACGCTCGGCCAGAACCGAGATGCTGTCGCCGCCAATCTCGGCAAAGCCGCCGGTGACGACATATTCGGTGTCGCCGTCACGGCCGGACGCACGGATGAGTCCCGGACGCAGCGTGGCGATGAGCGGCGCGTGATCGGCCATCGCGGTCAGGTCTCCGTCGGCGCCGGGGATCTGCACCTCATCGACCGTGACCGACGCCAGAAGACGTTCGGGGCTAACCAGATCGAATTGCACTGTCTCAGCCATATCGGCCTCCTGCTATGGCGGGGCAGGTGCCCCGCCTGACATTTATGCGGCGTCCGCGGCCATCTTCTCGGCCTTGGCCTTCACGTCCTCGATGCCGCCGACCATGTAGAAGGCACCTTCGGGCAGGTGATCGTATTCACCCGCGACCACCGCCTTGAACGACGCGATCGTGTCCTCCAGCGGCACCTGGATGCCGTCGGAGCCGGTGAACACCTTGGCCACGTCGAAGGGCTGCGACAGGAATCGCTGGATCTTGCGGGCGCGGGCCACGGTCAGCTTGTCCTCTTCGCTAAGCTCGTCCATGCCGAGGATGGCGATGATGTCCTGCAGAGCCTTGTAGCGCTGCAGGATGCCCTGCACGTCGCGCGCCACCTTGTAATGTTCTTCGCCCACGATCTGCGGATCCATCAGGCGCGAGTTGGAATCGAGCGGGTCCACGGCGGGGTAGATCCCCAGCTCGGAAATCGCACGGTTGAGAACCGTTGTCGCGTCGAGGTGGGCAAATGTCGTGGCCGGGGCCGGGTCGGTGAGGTCGTCGGCCGGCACGTAAACCGCCTGGATCGACGTGATCGAGCCCGACTTGGTCGAGGTAATGCGTTCCTGCATCGCGCCCATGTCGGTGGCCAGCGTCGGCTGATAGCCCACGGCGGAAGGGATCCGCCCAAGAAGCGCCGACACCTCGGAGCCTGCCTGCGTGAAGCGGAAGATGTTGTCGACGAAGAACAGCACGTCCGACCCGGAACTGTCACGGAACTGCTCGGCCAGCGTCAGGCCGGTCAGCGCGACGCGTGCCCGCGCGCCCGGCGGCTCGTTCATCTGGCCGTAGACCAGCGCCACCTGGCTTTCAGTCAGGTTGTCGGGCTTGATGACGTTGGATTCGAGCATCTCGTGATAAAGATCGTTGCCCTCGCGCGTCCGTTCGCCCACGCCGGCGAAGACCGAGTAGCCCGAATGCACCTTGGCGATGTTGTTGATCAGTTCCATGATCAGAACCGTCTTGCCCACGCCGGCGCCGCCGAAGAGGCCGATCTTGCCACCCTTGGAATAAGGCGCCAGCAGGTCCACCACCTTGATGCCCGTCACGAGAATCTCGCTTTCGGTCGACTGCTCGTCGAAGGACGGGGCGGGCTGGTGGATGGCGCGGCGCTCGTCGGATTTGATCGGCTCGCCCTCATCGATGGCCTCGCCAATGACGTTCATGATTCGACCCAGCGTTGCATCGCCCACGGGCACCGTGATCGGCCCGTCGAGGTCGGTGACCTCCTGGCCGCGCACCAGGCCTTCCGTCGCGTCCATCGCGATGCAGCGCACGGTGTCTTCGCCAAGATGCTGCGCCACTTCGAGCACCAGCCGCTTGCCGTTGTTGTCCGTCTCCAGCGCGTTCAGGATCGCCGGCAGGTGATCACCGAACCGCACGTCCACCACGGCGCCGATGACCTGGGTCACTTTGCCTTTTGCGTTTGCCATGTTTGGTCTCCGGTTTGTCTTACAGCGCTTCCGCGCCGGAAATGATTTCGATCAGCTCGTTCGTGATGACGGCCTGACGCGTGCGGTTGTACTCGATGGTCAGATCGTCGATCATCTCGCCCGCGTTGCGCGTGGCATTGTCCATCGCGGACATCCGTGCGCCCTGTTCCGAGGCTCCGTTTTCCAGCAATGCGCTGAAGATCTGAGTGGCCACACCACGCGGCAACAGATCGGCAAGGATCGATTCCTCGTTGGGCTCGTAATCGTAGACCGTGTCCGCATCCGATGCGTCGACCTCGCCGACATCGGCGGGGATGATCTGCTGCTTCGTCGGGATCTGCGTTGCCACGTTCTGGAACGCGCCGTAGAAGATCTTGGCGACATCGAACTCGCCCGCGTCGAACCGTTTGAGGACGTTCGTGGCGATCGCCTGCGCCTCGGAATACCCGATGCGCTTGACCTCGGACAGATCCACGTGGTCGATGAAATACGCCCCGTAATCGCGCTTCATCGCCTCGCGGCCCTTCTTGCCGACGGTCAGGATCTTGACGGTCTTGCCCTGTGCCATAAGGGCGTCCGCCTCGGCCTTGGCCAGCTTGGCAATGTTGCCGTTGAAGCCGCCGCAAAGTCCGCGCTCGGCCGTCATCACGACCAGCAACTGCACCTTGTCATCGCCTGTTCCGGTCAGAAGACGCGGCGCGTTGTCGGCATCACCCACGGAGGCCGCAAGCTTGGCCATCACCGCGTTGAAGCGTTCGGTGTAAGGCCGCGACATCTCCGCGGCCTCCTGGGCGCGGCGCAGTTTCGCCGCGGCGACCATCTGCATGGCCTTGGTGATCTTGCGGGTCGACTTGACCGACGAGATCCGGTTTTTCAGATCCTTGAGATTGGGCATGACGCTATCCGACCCTTATGCGAAATCGGCGGCGAATTCGTCCAGCGCGGCCCGGATCTTCTTCTCGGGTTCGCCCTTGATCTTGGGATCCTCATTGGTGATGTGATCGAGCAGATCCTGATGCTTGCCACGCAGGTGTTTCAGCAGCCCGTCCTCGAAGCGACCGACATCGTCGACACTGACCTTGTCGAGATAGCCCTGCGTGCCGGCGAAGATGACGCAGACGATCTCGGCATTGGTCAGCGGCGAATATTGTGGCTGCTTCATCAGTTCCGTCAGGCGCGCGCCCCGATTCAGAAGCTGTTGGGTTGCGGCATCAAGATCAGAGCCGAACTGCGCGAAGGCCGCCATCTCGCGGTATTGCGCCAGTTCCAGCTTGACCGGGCCGGCAACGGATTTCATCGCGTTGGTCTGCGCGGACCCACCCACGCGGCTGACCGACAGGCCGGTGTTCACGGCTGGACGGATGCCCTGGTAGAAAAGGTCCGTCTCGAGGAAGATCTGGCCGTCGGTGATCGAGATCACGTTGGTCGAGATGAAGTCCGAGATATCGCCGGCCTGCGTCTCGATGATCGGCAGCGCGGTCAGCGAGCCCGAGCCGTTGGCCTCGTTGAGCTTCGCGGACCGCTCCAGAAGGCGGGAGTGCAGGTAGAACACGTCGCCGGGATAGGCTTCGCGGCCCGGCGGGCGACGCAGCAGCAGCGACATCTGGCGGTAGGCGACCGCCTGCTTGGACAGGTCGTCATAGACGATCAGCGCGTGCCGGCCGTTGTCGCGGAAATGCTCGGCCATCGCGGTGGCGGAGTAGGGGGCGAGAAACTGCATCGGCGCAGGGTCCGACGCGGTGGCGGCCACCACGATCGAATAGTCGATCGCGCCGGTTTCCTCGAGCTTCTTGACCAGCTGCGCCACGGTCGACCGCTTCTGACCGACGGCGACATAGACGCAGTACAGCTTCTTGTACTCGTCGTCGCCGGCGGCCTCGTTGTAGTTCTTCTGGTTGAGGATCGTGTCGAGTGCGACGGCGGTCTTGCCGGTCTGGCGGTCGCCGATGATCAACTCCCGCTGGCCCCGGCCGATCGGGATCATTGCGTCAACGGATTTAAGGCCCGTGGCCATCGGTTCGTGCACCGATTTGCGCGGCATGATGCCCGGCGCCTTCACATCGGCGAGGGCGCGCGTCTTGGTCTTGATCGGACCCTTGCCGTCGATCGGGTTGCCAAGCCCGTCCACGACACGGCCCAGCAGCTCGTCCCCGACTGGCACATCCACGATCGACTTGGTGCGCTTGACGGTGTCGCCTTCCTTGATCTCGCGGTCCGAGCCGAAGATCACGACGCCCACGTTATCGGTCTCGAGGTTGAGCGCCATGCCCATGATGGCGCCGGGGAATTCCACAAGCTCGCCGGCCTGCACATTGTCCAGACCGTAAACCCGCGCGATCCCGTCACCGACCGACAGGACCCGGCCAATCTCGGCGACTTCGGCCTCTTGGCCGAAATTCTTGATCTGGTCCTTCAGGATCGCAGAAATCTCTGCAGCTTGGATACCCATTTATCCGACCTCTTTCATTGCATTCTGGAGGGAGTCGAGCCGCGAGCGGATCGACGTGTCGATCATCTTCGAGCCCACTTTGACAACAAGACCGCCGATGAGGCTTTCGTCGACGGTCGCATTCAGTTTCACGTCACGGCCAACCCGCGCCTTCAGCGTCTCGGACAGCTTGTCGGATTGTGCCTTGGTCAGCGCCTTGGCGCTGGTTACCTCGGCGGTGACCTCGCCCTTGTCCTCGGCGATCAGCAGCTCAAGCTGTGACAGAAGCTGCGGCAGAACGAAAAGCCGGCGCTTGGCCGTCATGACCGCCAGACCGTTGTGCAATTCAGGCGTCAGACCCATCTTGTCGGCAATCGCCGTGATCGCGGCGCTCTGCGCGTCGCGCCCAAGGATCGGTGACGCTATCAGGGCACGGAAGTCGTCACTTTCGCGCATCACAGCCGAAAGGTCGTCGCTATTCTCTTCAAGCCGTACAAGAGAGCCGTTTTCCTTCGCAAGCTCGAAGATCGCTGTGGCATAGCGCGCGGCAATGCCGGAAGAAATCGCTGCTGGTTCGGACACGTCCACCCTTCCGATGCTCTGGCCCCGGTTCGAAACCTGTGACGCAAGGTCACCTGCCGGGGGCGTTTCGTATCATTTGCCTTTGGGCATATCGAATTGCGGCGGGGTGTAGCAGAGCCTCTCGCGCCCGGCAAGGCGCTTGGGGCGTGTCTTGCGCCTCTAAAAACCTTTTATGTTCAGGGCCTTGTCTGGGTCGCGATGGAATGCATGGCTTTTCATCGGCAAAAAAAGCATCGCCTGTCGCGCCCAAATCGCGATTCCATGTTGAAAACCGGTACGACCGGGCGTGACCAACCCACCGCTCCCGACGCCTGCGTTACCGCGACATCTCGGGTCGTGCACCTCATGACCGTTTCAAGAGGTCCAGAAGCTGCTGCGAGGGCAGACCGTCCTCCTCGGCCCCGACGGATTGCTGAAAGGCGCGGATCGCGGTCACGGTGTTCGGCCCGACGATGCCGTCGATCTTTTCCACCGCGAAGCCCTTGCCTTGCAATCTGCGCTGCATGTCCTTGCGCTGCTCAAAACTCAGCGCGTCATAGCCGCGCGGCCAGCTTGCCCGGATTTCCGGCCCGCCCGCGACCCGGTCCGACAGATGCCCCACGCCAAGCGCATAGGCGTCGGAATTGTTGTACCGCTTGATGACATCGAAATTGGCAAACACCATGAAGGCCGGCCCTGAGGGCCCCGCCGGCTGCAGGATGCGCGCGGATCCGAAATCGCGCACCGGATTGCCGTCGGTCCCGACCACGCCGCGCGACGCCCAGTCCGATGGCATGCGCTTGGTGTCTCCGAAAGAAGCGCCCTGCGGCACGCGGACCTCGACGCCCCACGGCATGCCCTCGTGCCAGCCGTGCCGGTCCAGATAAGCGGCTGTCGACGCGAGCGCATCTGTCGGGTCGTCCGACCACACATCGCGCCTGCCGTTGCCGGTGAAATCCACCGCGTAGGCCTCGTAGGATGTCGGCATGAACTGCGTATGTCCCATCGCCCCCGCCCACGATCCGGTCATGTTTTCGGGACGCACATCGCCCGATTGCACGATCTTCAGCGCCGTGACGAGCTGCTTTTCAAAAAACGCGCCGCGCCGCCCGTCATAGGCCAGCGTCGCCATCGATCCGATCAGTGGCAGGTCGCCCATCCGGGCGCCATAATTGCTTTCCATCCCCCAGATGGCCGTGACAACCTGCCTTGGCACGCCGTAGCGTGCCTCGATCCGCCTCAGCGTGGCGTCGTGGCGGCGCAGCGCGTCTCCGCCGGTCTCGACCCGCGCGGGAGAGACCGCGCTGTCGAGGTAATCCCAGATTTCGCGCCGGAACTCTGACTGATTACGGTCATTGGTCACGATATCGGGGTTGTAGCGGGCGCTCTGGAACGCGCGATCGAACACCGCCGCGCTCACGCCTTGCGACAGCGCACGCCCGCGAAACCCGGCGACCCACCGGTCGAACCCGGCATGTTCGGTCGCCTTTGGCGCGGATGAGGTGTCGGGACGGATTTGCGGTCGCAAGCTGCGCACCGGCACGGCCTCTATGACCACGGCCTCGGACGTGATGAGCCCCGATCCCGGCCGCGATTGCGGCCTCAATGATTCATCGACAGCCGCGGCCGCCCATGATGTCGATAATCCGATGAAGAGCCCGGAAAGCCCTAGAAAACCTGCCCGCATCTCTCTGCCTGCTTATCTGCCATTTTTTCCGAGTGTACCGCGATTTCGGCAAAATCGGAAGCAATATCGGACAGGCAGTGTTTTGCAGGAATGCAGGGGCAGGGCGCTCGATGGTCAGCCGCGCTTGCGCGCGACCTTTCGTCTGGCCTTGGCCGCCTTTCGCTTGGCCTGCGCGGCCTTGCGCTGTGGCGGCTTGCCGGGCCGCGCTCGGCCGCCTCCGCCCTTGGGCAGCGTTTCGCCTTCGAGGCTGACCAGATCCAGCGCGATCCCCCCCGATACCGGCAACGCCTCGGACAGGCGTACGGTCACGCGCTGCCCCAGCCCGAGGGTCAGCCCGGTATCGGCGCCCATCAGGGTGCCGGCCTCGCGGTCGAAATGGAAGTACTCGCGCCCGAGCGAGCGCACCGGCACAAGCCCGTCCGCGCCGGTCTCATCCAGCCGGACGAAAACGCCAAACTTGGCCACGCCGCTGATCTTGCCGATGAAGGTCTCGCCCACGCGTTCGGAGAGGAAGGCGGCGAGGTAGCGATCATTGGTGTCGCGCTCTGCGACCATCGAGCGGCGCTCGGTTTCGGAGATGTGCTGCGCGGTGGCATCAAGGTTTTCCACCTCCTGCGGGCTCAGCCCGTCCTTGCCCCAGCCATGCGCCGAGACAAGCGCGCGGTGCACGATCAGATCGGCATAACGGCGGATCGGCGAGGTGAAATGGGCATAGGCCCGGAGCGACAGACCGAAATGCCCGAAATTCTGCGGCGCGTAATAGGCCTGCGTCATGGCGCGCAGGGTGGACATGTTGATCACCTCGGCATGATCTGTGTCCTTTGCGGCGGCCAGCAGCGCGTTGAGATGCGCGGTGCGCAGCACCTGACCCTTGGCCAGCACCAGCCCCGCCGCTTCGGCCACGTCGCGCAGGCTGTCGAGTTTCTCGGGGGTCGGTTCCTCGTGCACCCGGAACAGAAGCGGCGACTTGCGCGCCTCCAGCGTCTCGGCGGCGGCCACGTTGGCCAGCACCATGCATTCCTCGATCAGCTTGTGCGCCTCCAGCCGCTCGGCGAAATTCACCGACAGGACCTTGCCCGTATCGCTCAGCACGACCTTGCGCTCGGGCAGGTCCAGATCCAGCGGCTGGCGCGTGTTGCGCGCGTTCTGAAGGGCGGCGTGCGCGGCATAAAGTGGCCGGATCACCTCGTCGAGCAGCGGGGCGCAGGCCGCGTCCGGTTCGCCATCCATCGCCGCCTGCACCTGCTGGTAGGTCAGCGAGGCCTTGGACCGCATCAGGCCGCGCACGAAACGGTGGCCGATCTTCGCGCCTGAGGCGTCGATCTGCATGCGCACGGCCAGACAGGCGCGCGGCACGCCCTCGTGCAGGCTGCACAGATCGCCCGACAGCCGGTCGGGCAGCATCGGCACCACGCGATCCGGGAAGTAGGTGGAATTGCCACGCCGCCGCGCCTCGGCGTCGAGCGCTGTGCCGGGGCGCACGTGATGGGCCACATCGGCGATCGCCACCCAGACCACGTGACCGCCTTCATTCTCGGGGTCGTCATCGGCATGCGCCAGAACCGCGTCGTCATGGTCGCGCGCGTCCCACGGGTCGATCGTGATCAGCGGCAGATCTTGCAGATCCTCGCGCCCCTCAGGACCGGCGGGCGCCATCGCGTCGGCCTCGGCAATCACCTCGTCGGGAAATGCGTCCGGGATGCCGTGCTGGTGGATGGCGATCAGCGACACGGCCTTCGGCGCCGTGGGATCGCCCAGCCGGTCGAGCACCCGTGCGCGCGGCAGCCCGAGCCGCCCCTTGGGGCCGGCCTGTTCGGCCTCGACCAGTTCGCCATCCTGCGCGCCGCCGGTGGCATCGCGCGCGACCATCCATTCCTTGCCCAGACCCTTGTCGATGGGCACGATCCGCCCACCTTCCTCGCCGGTGCGGAAGATGCCCAGGACCTTGCGCGGATTGGCCCCGATGCGGCGAATGAGCCGCGCCTCGTAATGGTGCGCGTCGCCCTTGACCTCTTGCAGCCGCGCCAGGATCCGGTCGCCTTGCCCGAGCGCCGGATCCGAGGCGCGCGCGATCACGAGCACGACGGGTTCTACCCCGGTGCCCTGCCATTCCAGCGGACGCGCCAGCAGATCGCCATCGTCCGTCTGGCCCGAGACCTGAAGCACGCTGACAGGGGGAAGGCGGTCGGGGTCGCGATAGGTCTTCTTGCGCTTTTCGAGGTGACCCTCGTTCTCGAGCTCTCTCAGGATCCGCTTGAGGTCGATCCGCGCCGCGCCCTTGAGGCCGAAGGCCTTGGCGATATCGCGTTTCGAGGTGAGGGTCGGGTTGTCCGAAATCCAGTGCAGGATCTCGACCTTGCTGGGCATGTCACTCATGGTTTTGTAGGTAGCACGCCGCAATTCGGGCGTCATCCCGATACGTTGGCCAAGCGCCCCGAAAGCCCGTTGCAAATGACGGACGGAAACTCGGGCCTTGCGGTCCGCTTTCGACGGGTGTAATCGAATTTTCTCAGCGCGGGCGAGTTGGCGGAGTGGTGACGCAGCGGATTGCAAATCCGTGTACGGGGGTTCGATTCCCCCACTCGCCTCCATGTACCCTTTTGAAGCATTGTTTTTAAATGTATCTTTTCCAAAATGATTGCGGCACAACCACTCTACCTGCCCTTGTGAAGTTACGGCAATTCAACAATGTGAAAGGGCTTAAAATCTCGCTTGCTGTTGCATGTTGAGGCGAAGCCCCAGCGATGTCTCTCGGTGACCCACCAAGCGCGCCAGAACCTTGCATCGTTGACCATCCTGCCCGACACGTCCCAGTGCGTCGTGAATCTCAAATGTCATCTCGGCGGGCATGTCGCCAAGCAATGACCCATCCCTGAGCAACTGAAGGGCAGATGGATCGTGAGGGTTGTCCGGCTGCGGCACAGCCTCAATAAGAAAATCCGGGTTCTGGTTCTTTCGAAAGCCATCCTGAATTTCTTTGAGTGCCTCTTGGTAGTGAGACGTTCCAGCAGCTTTGACCGAAAAATCTCCGTCGCCTCTCAGCCTTCGGATCCGGTCAGGGTCTCGGCGGCTCACTGTTTGATGTGGATCTTTGCTGCCGCCAAATCGCCTTGTTAGAAAGCCAAGCATCCTTGCTCCCCCATGCCATTACTCAATGGTAACAGTTGAACGCGATTCTTATAGCCTTCACAAGCGCGCCTTGCCATCTGGCAAACTGACGACAGCGCGCCTTTCCGGGCGCAACGGCGGAAAATCCATCAGCCGTCTTCAGTGTTTTTTCACGTCTGCGCCGTAATGATCGGGACAACGGCATGGAGATCGGAAAAGGCGCGGACATGGGGGCATCACCGGCAAGGATCAATGCTACGGGCCAGACAGGAACGTCGGCGCATCTCAGCCGCGCGCAAAAGGCCGCGATCATCGTGCGCTTCCTGCTCAACGAGGGTACGGACGTGCCGCTGACCGATCTGCCGGAGACCCTTCAGGCACGGCTGACCACGCAGATGGGCTCGATGCGCTACGTCGATCGCGGAACGCTGGCCGATGTCGTCGCGGAATTCGCACAAGAGCTCGAGGGCATGGGGCTGACCTTCCCGCATGGGGTTGCCGGCGCGCTTTCGGCGCTGGACGGGCGGATCAGCCCTCAGACAGCGATGCGCCTGCGCAAGGAGGCCGGCGTGCGCCAGTATGGCGATCCCTGGGGTCTGGTGACGAGTGCCGAGCCGGCCACGTTGCTTCGGATACTGGAAGAGGAAAGCGCGGAAATCGCGGCGGTGGTCCTATCGAAACTCCAGGTGACCCGCGCGGCCGACCTTCTGGGCCGTCTGCCGGGGCAAGTGGCGCGGCGCATCACATATGCCATCTCGCAAACCGGATCGGTCAGCCCGAAGGCGGTGGACCGAATCGGGCTGGCGCTGGCTGCGCAGCTGCACGAGCTTCCCGAAACTGCCTTTGCGCAAGACGCGGTCAAACGTGTCGGCGAGATCCTGAACTATTCGACGAGCTTCACCCGCGACGAGATGATCGAAGGCTTGGAAGAGACCGATCAGGATTTTGCCGCCCTCGTGCGGCGGGCGATCTTTACATTCGAGCACATACCCGAACGGATCAACCCCGTCGACATCCCCCGGATTGCCCGCGAGGTGGATCGGACCGTTCTGATCAAGGCCTTGAGCGGAGCCCTCGCCGGCGATCTCGCGCCTGCCGCCGACTTCATTCTCGACAACATGGGCGCACGTCTGGCCGACGCGCTGCGCGAGGAAATCAGCGAGAAGGGAACGGTAAAGGCGCGCGAGGCCGAGGCGGCCATGACAGAGGTCATCGGCACGATCCGGCGGCTGGAGGCGGCCGAAGAGATCACGTTACTTGAGAAGGCAGACGAAACGACGGACGAGTGACGTCACGGCGATCTGCGAGGTCGCGCGGCAATGACAGACGACGGGAAGGTGAATGTCCGCGGTTTCGCGCCTTCATCCGGAGTTGACCAGAGGTCTCGCAGCAATCCTTCGTGATGCTGCCGGCGGACCGTGCTTTTGCGCCTCTTGGCTTGACAGCCAGACAGGCTGCTGTAGGACAGACAAGCTGGTGCCTGACACATCAGGTGAAAAGGGAATGTGCACGGCCTGCCCGACAGGCCAAAGTACAGCCGCCCCCGCGACCGTGACCGGAGAGGTCATTCACAGCCACTGGTTCCTTGACGAACTGGGAAGGGTGGATGACCACCAGGAATGATCCTGACATCCGCAAGCCGGGAGACCTGCCAGCACGACGAACGAAACCGGGCGGGGTGATCCGGTGTCGGACCGGTGGCAGCCGTGCCGCCCCTCCGGTATGGCCCCGTCCCCGAAATGCCGAGGTGTCGCATGACGCGACCGTCACTGCCTGTCGAATTGCTGGTCTGCACCCGATGCCGCCGCGATCGCGAGATACCGGAAGACGTCGAACGCCCCGGCGCAAGCCTTTACCGCCGGTTGTCGGGGATGCCCATGGACGGTGTCACGGTGATCCCCGTGGAATGCCTGTCGAATTGCGGGCAGGGATGTACCATCGCTTTGCGCGGTCCGGGCCGCTGGACCTATGTATATGGCAGCCTCGATGCGGAGGCTCATGTCGATACGGTGCGCGAGGGGGCCGCGAAATACGCGGGCACTCCCGACGGACTCGTGCCTTGGCGCACCCGCCCCGAACATTTCCGCAAGAACTGCATCGCCCGCATCCCCCCAATGGAGGACATCTGACATGCCAAGCCTCGAAAAGCTTCCCGTCACCGTCATCACAGGCTTTCTCGGATCGGGCAAGACGACGCTGATCACGCACCTGATGCAGAACCCGGGCGGGCGCAGGTTGGCCGTGGTGGTCAACGAGTTCGGCGACATGGGCGTGGATGGCGAGATCCTGAAGGGCTGCGCGATCCCCGACTGCCCCGCCGAGAATGTCATGGAGCTGGCCAATGGCTGCATCTGCTGCACCGTGGCCGACGATTTCATCCCGACGATCGAAGCGCTGATGGCGCTGGATCCGCGCCCTGACCACATCCTGATCGAAACGAGCGGCCTGGCCCTGCCCAAACCGCTGCTCAAGGCGTTCGACTGGCCCGACATCCGCAGCCGTATCACGGTGGACGGTGTCATCGCGCTGGCCGATGCCGAGGCCGTGGCGACGGGCCGGTTCGCCCCGGACGTGGCCCGTGTCGATGCGCAGCGCGCCGCAGATGACAGTATAGATCACGAAACCCCGCTGTCGGAGGTGTTCGAGGATCAGATCTCCTGCGCCGATATCGTGCTGCTGACCAAGCCGGATCTGGCCGGCCCCGAGGGCGTGGCGCGCGCACGCGAGATCATCGCCGCCGAGGCGCCGCGCCCGCTGCCAGTGATCGAGGTGGCCGAAGGTGCGGTCGATCCGCGCGTGATCCTCGGGCTCGGTGCGGCGGCCGAGGATGACATGGACGCGCGGCCCAGCCATCACGATGGTGCGGACGATCACGAGCATGACGATTTCGACAGCATCGTGATCCCGATCCCGGAAATCACCGATCCGGCCGATCTGGCGGCGCGCATCGCGACACTGGCCGAGCAGCACGACATCCTGCGCGTCAAGGGCTACGCGGCCGTCGCGGGCAAGCCGATGCGCCTTCTGGTGCAGGCCGTGGGCGCGCGGGTGCGCCATCAGTATGACCGGGCGTGGCGCGGGGACGAGCCGCGGCAGGGCCGGCTGGTGGTGATCGCCGAGCACGATCATATCGACGCGGGCACCATCCGGGCGCAGCTCGTGCCCGATGCCACCGCGGCAGAGTAACGGCCGGGCCCGCCCATGCATGTGATCTTCCGCGAAAGCCACGGTCTGGACGAGACCGACACGCCGACCGATCTGGGGCAAAGCCCTGCCGATCTGGTGGTGCTGTCGCTATCCGACAGCGATCTCGGGGCGTTCGCGGCGGGCTGGCATCGCGGCGGGGGACCCGAGGGGCGGCTTCCCGCGCTTCGGCTGGCCAATATCGCGGCGCTCAAGCATCCGCTGTCGGTCGATACCTACATCGATGCGACCCTCAGCCACGCCAGCGGCATCCTGATCCGGCTGATCGGCGGCGTGCCCTACTGGAGCTACGGGTTGCAGCAAATCGAGGCGATGGCCCGGGCGCGCGGCATCGCGCTGGCGGTGCTGCCCGCTGACGGCCGCCCGGATGCCCGGCTCGACGAGATCTCGACCGTGCCGACCTCGACCCTGCGGCGGCTCGCGCATCTGTGTGATGCGGGCGGTGCGGTCGCGGCACAGGCGGCGCTGGCGCAGATGGCGCTGGCCGCCGGGCTTTATGCCGGGCCGGTGGCGGGCGCGAAAACGTTGCCGCAGGTCGGCGCATGGACGCCGGAGGAGGGCGTTGCCTGTCCGGTGCCGACGATCCTGCACGACGACGCACCGCTGGTCGTGGTCACCTTCTACCGCTCCTATCTGGTTGCCGCTGATCTCGGCCCGGTCGAGGCGCTGTTTGCAAGCTTGCGCGCGCGCGGCTTCCGCGTGCTCGGCCTCTTCGCGCCGTCGCTCAAGGCGCCCGATCCGCGGGCATGGCTGCAACGCCAGGTCGCGCATCTGGGCCCGGCGGCGATCGTCAACGCGACCTCGTTCTCGGGGCGTGGCGACGCAGGGAACTCACCGCTTGATGCGGCCGGCGTGCCGGTCTTTCAGGTGGCGCTGGCCACCTCGACCCGCAGCGCATGGGCGGATGCGCCGCGTGGCCTGTCGCCCGCCGATCTCGCGATGCATGTGGTCCTGCCCGAGGTGGACGGTCGGCTTTTCGCCGGCGTCGCCTCGTTCAAGCAACCGGCCGAGCGCGACCCGCATCTGCAGTTTTCGCGTTTCGTGCACGAGCCCGATGCGGAGCGGATCGAGGCCATCGCGGGCCGTGTCGCGGCCTGGCACCGGCTGGCGGCAACCCCGGCGGCGCAGCGCCGCCCGGCGCTGGTGCTGTCCATGTATCCCGGGCGCAACTGGAACATGGCGCATGCCGTGGGCCTTGATGCGCTGGCCTCGGGCGAGGCGATCCTGGACGACCTTGCGGGGGCGGGCTATTCCACTGACGCTGGCGCGCCCCTGGCCGAGGCCCTGCAAGAGGCGCGTCTTCACTGGCCCATGGCCGAGTACGAAGCCGCGCTGGCGCGCCTGCCGCAAGAGCTTCGGGACGATCTTCACGCGGCACGGGGCGCACCCGAGAGCGACCCCGACGCGACCGCCGACGGCTTTGCCTTCAAGGCGCTTCGACGGGGGCAGGCGCTGGTGGCGCTTCAGCCCGAGCGCGGCAACCCCGACGCCCGCGACGATGAGTACCACGATCTCGGGCGTGTGCCACGTCACGCCTATGTCGCCTTCTACCTGTGGCTGCGGGCCGAGGCCGACGCGCTGATCCATGTCGGCGCGCATGGCACGCTGGAATGGCTGCCGGGCAAATCCGTCGCGCTGTCGTCGGCGTGCTGGCCCGAGGCGCTGGTGGGCGATCTGCCGGTGATCTACCCGTTCATCGTGAACGATCCCGGCGAGGCCGCGCAGGCCAAGCGCCGGATCGGGGCCGTGACCCTTGGGCATGTGCCGCCACCCATGAAGGCGTCGAAAACACCCCAGCGGCTGACCCGGCTGGAGGCGCTGCTCGACGAGTTCTCGAATGCCGACGGGCTGGACCCGCGCCGCCGCGACCGCCTGATCGGCGATATCCGGGCCGAGGCGCAGGCCCTGGGCGTTGAAGCCGATCTCGGGCTCGACACCGCGTCCTGTCCCGCCGAGGCGATCACCCGGATCGACCGCTTCGTCTGCGATGTCAAGGAAAGCCAGTTCGGCGACGGGCTGCATGTCTGGGGCCGCGCGTCAGAGGGCGCGGGTGGCATGTTCGACACGCGCGCCTCGGTCGCGGGCGAACGGGTTGCGTTGCTCGATGCGCTGGACGGGCGGCGGATCGCCGCCGGACCCTCGGGCTCGCCGTGGCGCGGGCGCACGGATGTGCTGCCCACCGGGCGCAATCTTTTCACCACCGATCCGCGCAGCGTGCCGACGCGCGCCGCCTACCGCCAGGGGCAATCCCTGGCCGAGGAGCTGATCCGCCGGCACCTGCAGGACGAGGGCGACTGGCCGCGCGGGCTGGTCGTCGATCTGTGGGGGTCGGCCACGATGCGCACCGCCGGAGAAGAATTCGCGATGGCGCTGGCGCTTCTGGGCGTGCGGCCCGTCTGGGACGAAGGATCAGAGCGCGTCTCGGGCGTCGAGGTGCTGCCCATTGCCGAGCTTGACCGCCCACGCATCGACGTGACCTTGCGTGTCTCGGGCCTCTTTCGCGACGTGTTCCCGACGCTGTCGGCGCTGTTTCAGCAGGCGGTGCGGGCGCTGGCCGCGCGTGACGAGGCCCGCGACTGGAACCCGTATGTCGGGACCGAGGCCGCGCGCGTCTACGGACCCGCCCCCGGGGAATTCGGCGTGGGGATGGGGTCATTCCTGGGCGATTATTCCGAGCAGGGCCGCGAGGCGGCGGGCGAGGCGTGGCTTGCCGCGTCGTCCTGGGCGCTCGACGGGGATCATGCCGCGCATGACGCATCCGGCCTGCGGGACCGCGTGGCGTCGGCCGACAGCTTCGTGCACCCCCAGGATCTGCCCGAGACCGACCTGCTGCTGGCCGAGGATTATGCCAGTCACGAGGCGGGCTTTGCCGCGGCACAAAAGATCACCGGCGGGGACGCGCGGCTGTATCACCTCGACAACACGGATCCGTCGCATCCCAGCGCCCGCGGCCTGACCGAAGAGATCGCCCGCGTGGTGCAGGCGCGCGCCGCCAACCCCGACTGGATCGCCGGCATGCGGCGGCACGGCTTTCGCGGCGGGGCCGAGATCGCGGCGACCCTGGAAAACATGGCGGCGTTCGCGCATCTGGCGGGCGTTGTCCCGGCGCATCTCTTCGATCTCTACCACGAGGCGACACTGGGCGACGCGGATGTCACCGCCTTCCTGCAAGAGGCCAATCCCGAGGCACTGCAGGCGATGCGCACGCGCTTTGCCGAGCTGCACGAGGCGGGGCTGTGGCAATCGCGGCGCAATTCGATCCTTGCCGCGCTGGAGGCCGAGACATGAGCGCACCGCAGATCCGCGGCTGGTGCCCGGGTGCGCACCGGCCCATGCAATCGGGTGACGGGCTGGTAGTACGGGTGCGCCCGCCGCTGGAGCAGGTGACGCCCGATCAGGCGCGCGGGCTGGCCGATCTGGCGATGCGTCACGGCAACGGCATCGTGGAGCTGACCAGCCGCGCCAACCTGCAGATTCGGGGCGTGACCGAGGCCGCGCACGCGGCGCTGATCGAGCGGCTGGCGCCGCTCGGCCTGCTCGATCCCGACCCCGAGGCCGAGGGGCGGCGCAACATCGTGGTCGATCCGTTCCGGCCGCGCGGGCGCGACGACCGGCAGACGCGGCTGGCCGAGGGTCTTTCGCGGGCATTGCAGCATCCTTCGCTCGCCGGGTTGCCGTCGAAATTCGGTTTCGTCGTGGATGCCGGCCCGTATCGGCGGCTCGACGGCGTGAGCGGCGATATCCGCATCGAGGCCTGCGGCGATGACCTGATCCTGCGCGTCGATGGCTTTGAAACCGGGCGGATCGCGGCCAGCGAAGACGAGGCCGTCGCCTTGGCCTGCGATCTCGCGCGGTGGTTCCGCGCCTCGGGCGGCGTGGGGGCGGACGGGCGCGGCCGGATGGCGCGCCATCTTGCCACTGGCGTAGAGTTGCCGCCACGGCTTGCGGGACATCTTGCCCCCAACCCGACGGCGGGGCCCGTGCGACCGGGACTGCACACGGGCGGCGCCTGTATTGCCGCCGCGTTCGGGCAGCTCGAGGCCGAGGCGCTGCACGGGCTTGCGGATGCCGGAGCCCCGGCGTTGCGGATCACGCCGTGGCGGATGGTCTTTCTGCCGGTGATCGAAGATCTCGGGCCTTACGAACGCACCCCCGGCCTGATCACCGACCCCGACGACCCGCTGTTGCGCGTCACGGCCTGCACCGGCGCGCCGGGCTGCCCGCAGGCCAGCGTCGAAACGCGCGCGACGGCCCGACGGCTTGCCGAGGTCCTGCCACAAGGCACGACGCTGCACGTCTCGGGCTGTGCAAAGGGCTGCGCGCATCCCGCGCCCGCCGATCTGACGCTGGTCGGCCGCGACGGCGCCTTCGATCTTGTCCGCGACGGAAGGGCATGGGATGAGCCGGCGCAATGCAGCCTCGCGCCCGCGCAGATCACAATGGCGGTTCGGGAATAGTCCATGCCCTACACGTATGAAACCGACGGCGCGGCGATCTATGCCGAAAGCTTTGCCACGATCCGGGCCGAAGCCGATCTCGGGCGTTTCGATGCCGATGCCGAGCAGATCGCGGTGCGCATGATCCATGCGGCCGGGATGGTCGGGCTGGAGGCGCATATCCGCGTCTCGCCGGGCATGGTGGCGGTGGCGCGCGCCGCGCTGGAGGCCGGCGCGCCGGTGCTGTGCGATGCGCGGATGGTCAGCGAGGGTGTCACGCGCAAGCGCCTGCCGGCGGACAACGAGGTGATCTGCACCCTGCAGGAGCCGCAGGTGCCCGCGCTCGCGGCACGGCTTGGCACGACCCGGTCTGCCGCGGCTCTGGAGTTGTGGCGCCCGCACCTCGCAGGTGCGCTGGTGGCGATCGGCAATGCGCCCACGGCGCTTTTCCACCTGCTGGAGATGCTCGAAGACCCGGCCTGCCCACGCCCGGCGGCGATCATCGGATGCCCGGTGGGCTTTGTCGGGGCCGCCGAATCGAAGGCGGCGCTGTGGGAGGCTCAGGCGGCCCCTTGCGTAATCGTCGAGGGCCGGCTGGGGGGCAGCGCGATCACCGTCGCCGCCATCAACGCCATCGCGAGCCGCGCGGAATGAGCATGATCCGTTCCGGCAGCGTTCACGGCATCATCCATGGCGTCGGCCTCGGTCCCGGCGATCCGGACCTGATGAGCGTGCGCGCCGACCGGCTGTTGCGCGGGGCCAGCCATGTGGCGTATTTCCGCAAGGCCGGACGGCGCGGCCGCGCCCGCAGCAGCGTCGAGGGCATGCTGCGCGCCGATGTGGTCGAGATCGCGATGCAATACCCCGTGACCACCGAGATCCCGCTGGACGACCCGGCCTATGCCGCGTGCCTTTCGGCCTTCTATGCCGAGGTGTCCGACCGCCTGCGCGACCTTGCGAAAAACGGCACCGATGTCGTGGTCCTGTGCGAGGGGGATCCGTTCTTCTACGGCTCGTTCATGCACCTCTACACACGGTTGAAGGATGATGTCCCGGTCGAGGTCGTGCCCGCCATCACCGGCATGTCGGCGGCCTGGACGGCGACGGGCCTGCCGGTGACCTGGGGCGATGATGTTCTGACGGTGCTGATGGGCACCTTGCCCGAGGCTGATCTCACCCGGCGCATGGCCGATGCCGACGCCATCGTGGTGATGAAGATCGGTCGCCTTCTGCCCAAAGTGCGCCGCGCCATAGCGGCGGCCGGCAGGCTCGAGGCCGCTTGGCTGGTGGAATGCGCCAGCATGGCCGAAGAACATGTCATTCCGCTGGCCGAGGCGGGCGACCGCGCGGTGCCCTATTTCTCGATCGTCATCGTGCACGGGCAGGGGCGGCGGCCGTGAGCGGCGGCGCGCTGATCATCGCGGGCCTCGGTCCGGGCGACGACGCGCTGGTCACGCCAGAGGTTTCGGCGGCGCTGGAGCACGCGACGGACGTGGTCGGCTACATTCCATATGTAGCGCGGGTGGCCGACAGGCCGGGGCTGGTGAAACATGCCAGCGACAACCGGGTCGAGATCGACCGCGCGCAACTTGCCCTGTCGCTGGCCGCCGAGGGCGCCCGCGTCGTGGTGGTCAGTTCCGGCGATCCCGGCGTCTTTGCCATGGCGTCTGCGGTGTTCGAGGCGGTCGAGGCGGGGGCGCCCGCATGGCGCGATCTCGACATCCGGGTACTGCCCGGCATTACCGCGATGCTTGCCGCCGCCGCCCGGATGGGCGCGCCGTTGGGGCATGATTTCTGCGCCATCAATCTCAGCGACAACCTCAAACCCTGGACCCTGATCGAGACCCGGCTGCGCCTCGCCGTCGAAGCCGATTTCTCCATCGCGCTCTACAATCCGCGTTCGAAGGCGCGGCCCGAAGGCTTTGCCCGAACGCTGCATCTCTTGCGCGAGAACTGTGCACCGGGTCGCGTGATAATCTTCGCGCGCGCCGTCTCGACCCCTGAAGAGGAGCTGCGTGTCGTGCCGCTGTTAGAGGCCACGCCCGAGATGGCGGACATGCGCACCGTGGTTCTGATCGGGTCGTCGGCGACGCGGATCATCGCGCGCGACGGCCCGCCGCTGGTCTACACCCCGAGATCGGTGCCGGTATGAGCGATCCAGTCGAGCACATCCGCGACGTCATGAACCTCGGCCCGCGCCGGGGGGTCCGGGCGGTTGATCATCACCACCGGCAGGCCGAGCGCGCGCGCCGCGGCTATCTTGGCATAGGCCCCGCTGCCGCCGGAATTCTTGGACACGACCAGTTGCGTGCCGTGCCGTGCCATCAGCGCGCGGTCGGCGTCTTCGGTGAACGGTCCGCGATCCACCACCACCTCTGTCTCGTGCAGGGGCAGGGGGCCATCCGGCGGATCGACCAGTCGCAACAGGTAGGCATGCTGCGGGTTGGGCGCGAAATCGGGAAGGTGCATTCGCCCGACGGCCAGCATCACCCGCATCCGAGGCCGGTTAAGCGCGGCGACGGCGCCCGCGATGTCCGGGACACGGATCCAGTCGTCGCCGGGCTGTGCGGACCAGGGCGGGCGCGTCAGCGCCACGAGGGACACGCCGGCTTCCGTGCAGGCTGCGACGGCGTTGCGGCTCATCTGCACGGCAAAGGGATGCGTCGCGTCGATCACGTGGGTGATCCGCGCCTCTTGCAGATACGACTGCAGTCCGGCCACGCCGCCGAACCCGCCGATCCGCTGCGGCAACGGCTGCCGCAGGGGCCGTGCGACCCGGCCCGCGAAGGACACAGTGCCGTGATGGCCGCGATCCGCCACGGCGCGGGCCAGGGCCGTGGCCTCGGTCGTGCCGGCGAGGATCAGGAGGTTGGGCTGCATGGCTGAACTTCCGTGGCTGACGATCGTGGGTCTGGGCGAGGATGGCGCGGACGGCCTGACGCCTGCAAGCCTGCGCGCGCTTGAGCACGCCGAGATCGTGATGGGCCCGGCGCGCCACTTGTCGCTGTTGCCCGATCTGGATGCAAGCCGGGTCGAATGGCCGGTGCCCTTTGCCGATGGGCTGACGATGCTGCGCGACCTCCGGGGGCGGCGCGTCGTGGCGCTGGTCTCGGGCGATCCGTTCTGGTTCGGCGCGGGGTCGGTAATGGCGCGCGAGTTCAATCCTGGCGAATGGCGCGCGCTGCCCGCGCCCTCGGCCTTTTCGCTCGCCGCCGGCCGTCTCGGCTGGCCGCTGGAAAGCACGCTGTGCGTGGGGCTGCACGCCGCGCCGCTGGCGCGGTTGCGCCCGCATCTGGCACCGGGCGAGCGCGCCATCGTGCTGCTGCGCGACGGCGCGTCGGTGGCGGATCTGGCGCGGTATCTGGTGGATCAGGGCTTTGGCGCCAGCCGCCTGACGGTGATGGAGGCGCTTGGCGGCCCGCGTGAGCGGATCACGCCCGCCCGTGCCGATGCCTTGCCGGATACGGCTTTTGCGCATCCCGTCGCGGTCGCCGCGGAATGTGACGGGCCGGGGCGCGTCATGCCCTGTGCCTCGGGTCTTTCGGACGGGTTTTTCGCCTCGGACGGGCAGATCACCAAGCGGCCCGGGCGTGCACTGGCGCTGTCGGCGCTGGCCCCGCGCCCGAATGAGGTTCTTTGGGATATCGGTAGCGGTTCCGGCTCGATCGCGGTGGAATGGTGCCTGTCGCATCCGCGATGTCGCGCCACCGCCATCGAGGCGCGTGCCGACCGCGCGGTGCATATCCGCGAAAATGCTGCGGCCTTCGGCCTCGACGCCCGGTTGAGTACGGTCGAGGGCGCGGCACCCGTGGCCCTTTCGGGGCTGGTTGCACCAGATGCCGTGTTTATCGGTGGCGGCCTGTCGGACGCATTGCTGCACGACCTGCGCGCACGCCTTGCCCCCGGCACGCGGCTCGTGGCGCATGCCGTCACGATTGGGTCCGAGGCGTTGTTGGCTGACTGGTCCGGGCGGATCGGCGGCGATCTTCTGCGGGTCGAGCTGGCACGTGCCGCACCGCTGGGACGGATGCGCGGCTGGATGCCCGCACGCCCCATCGTGCAATGGCAGGTGGTGCTGTGATCGTGGCGGGGTTCGGATTTCGCAAAGCCGCAACAGTGGCGAGCCTGAGTGACGCGCTGGACCTTGCACGCCAAGCGCATGGCAAGGAGGTGACCATTGCCTGCGTTGCCACCGCCGCCGACAAGGCCGAAAGCGCAATGTTGCGCGCCCTGGCCCTAAGGCTCAGCCTGCCGATACGCGCCATTGACAGGGCCGATCTGATCGCGCAGCACACGCCGACCCGATCAAGGGCCTCGCAAGCCGCCCGCGGCACCGGCAGCGTGGCCGAGGCGGCGGCGCTGGCCGCGGCGGGCGAGGGATCCGGCATCCTGGTGCCCCGCGTGATCTCGGGCGACGGGATGGCCACCTGCGCCCTTGCAGAAAGGAAAGATCCATGACCGTCCATTTCATCGGTGCAGGACCCGGCGCGCCCGATCTTCTGACCCTGCGCGGGCGCGACCTGATCGCGACCTGCCCGGTCTGCCTTTACGCGGGGTCGCTGGTGCCCGAGGCGGTGCTGGGGCACTGCCCTCATGGCGCGCGGGTTCTCAACACCGCGCCGATGGATCTTGACGCGATCATGGCCGAGATCGCCGCCGCCCATGCGGCGGGGCAAGACGTCGCGCGGCTGCATTCTGGCGACATGTCGGTCTGGTCCGCCATGGGCGAACAGATCCGGCGACTGAAGGACATGGGCATCGCCTATACTGTCACACCCGGTGTGCCGGCGTTCTCGGCCGCCGCGGCGACGCTCGGCGCGGAACTGACCCTGCCGGGGATCGCGCAATCGGTGGTGCTGACCCGCACGCCGGGACGCGCCTCGTCGATGCCCGAGGGCGAGACGCTGGTGGCCTTCGGTGCGACCGGCGCGACGCTGGCCATTCACCTGTCGATCCAGAAGCTCGACCGCGTCACCGCCGACCTCATCCCGCATTACGGCGCCGACTGCCCGGTCGCCGTGGTCTGGCGGGCAAGCTGGCCGGACGAGCGGATCGTGCGCGCGACGCTCGGCACGCTGGAGGCGGCGATGCCCGAGGGGATATCGCGCACCGCGCTGATCCTCGTCGGGCCCGCGCTGGCCGCGTCGAATTTTGACGAGAGCCGGCTTTACGCCGCCGATTACGATCGCCGGTACCGGCCGCAATCGGCCGCGAGCCCCTGGGCCAACTGGAGCGAAGGTGATGACTGAGACACATGGCGCATGGCCGCCGGGGCTGATGGTGTCGGCGCCCGCGTCGGGGACCGGCAAGACCACGGTGATGCTGGGGCTGCTGCGCGCGCTGGCCGATGACGGGCTGACCGTGCAGCCTTTCAAGTCCGGCCCCGACTACATCGACCCCGCCTTTCATCGCGCCGCGAGCGGGCGCGCGTCTTTCAACCTCGAAACATGGGCAATGAACCAACGTCTGTTCAGCGCGATAGCCCATCACGCCAAGGGCGCGGATCTGTGCCTTGCCGAAGGGTCCATGGGGCTGTTCGATGGCGTCGCCACACGGGGCCTTGCCGGGTTCGGCTCCAGCGCCGAGACCGCCGCCGCCATGGGCTGGCCGGTGATCCTCGTGCTCGATGTCAGCGGACAGGCGCAATCGGCGGCGGCCACGGCGCTTGGCTTTGCGAGCTATGACGCCGAGCTGCCCTTCGCGGGCGTGATCCTGAACCGCGTGGCCAGCCCCCGGCACGAGCGTCTGACACGTCTGGGCATGGAGCGCGCCGGTCTGCCGGTGCTGGGCGCGCTGCCCCGGCGCGGCGATCTCAAGCTGCCGGAGCGCCATCTCGGCCTGATCCAGGCGGTCGAGCATCCCGACCTCGACGCAGCCATCGCCGGATACGCCAAGTTTCTGCGCGAGCATGTCGATCTGAATGCTGTCCGTGCCGCCGCGCGGGGCGGAGCCGCGCCGGTCGAAGGCCGGATGCCCGCACCGCCCGCGCAGCGCATCGCATTGGCCCAGGATGCCGCGTTTTCGTTTACCTATCCGCATGTTCTGGCCGGTTGGCGCGCCGCCGGGGCAGAGATCCTGCCCTTCTCGCCGCTGGCAGACGAGGCGCCGGATCCGTCGGCCGATCTGGTCTGGCTGCCGGGAGGCTATCCTGAATTGCACGCCGGTCGTCTGGCCGCGGCGACCACGTTTCTGTCGGGTCTGCGGATCCATGCGGCGACGAAACCCGTGCACGGCGAATGCGGCGGCTACATGGCGCTTGGCGCGGGCCTGATCGACAAGGCGGGCACGCGCCACGAGATGGCGGGCCTTCTGGGGCTGGTGACATCCTACGAGACGCGCAAGTTCCACTTGGGTTACCGGCGCGCCACGCTGTCGGCCCCGATGCCCGGCCACGCGCCCGGTGCGGTCCTGCGCGGGCACGAGTTCCATTATTGCAGCATCGTGGACCAGCCCGACGCGCCGCTTGCGGATGTCGCCGATGCCGACGGCAACCCGGTGCCCGAAACCGGGTCGCGCCGGGGTGATGTCACCGGCACCTTCTTTCACATGATCGCGGAGGAGACGCCGTGACCGGTTTCGTCAGCTTCGTCGGGTCCGGCCCCGGGGACCCCGAGCTTCTGACGCTCAAGGCCGTGGACCGGCTGAAACGGGCCGACGCGATCCTTTACGACGATCTGTCGGCGGGGCCGATCCTGTCGCATGCGCGTGCCGGGGCGGATCTCGTGGGGGTAGGCAAGCGCGCCGGACGACCCTCGCCGCGGCAGCACCATGTCAGTCGCCTGCTCGTGGACTATGCGGCCGGCGGGCAGCGCATCGTGCGGCTGAAATCCGGCGATGGCGGGCTGTTCGGGCGGCTGGAGGAAGAGCTGATCGCGCTGCGCGAGGCCGGCATCCCGTTCGAGATCGTGCCCGGCGTCGCCTCGCCCTTCGCCGCCGCCGCCGATCTGGGCATCCCGCTGACCCGGCGGCTGACCGCGCGGCGCGTGCAGTTCATCACCGGGCATGACATGGGCGGGCAGTTGCCCGACGATCTGAACCTCGACGCGCTGGCCGATCCGCGCGCCTGCACGGTGGTCTTCATGGGCAAGCGGACCTTTCCGGCGCTCGCCGAGGCGCTGATCGCGCGCGGGCTTGATCCAGACACGCCCTCGATCCTTGCCGAATCGGTGGGAACGCCCGAGGCCGAAACCTTGCGCAGCACGGTGGACGGACTGGCAAAGCGGCTATCCTCCGATATCGGGACGAAACCGGCCCTCATCTTTTATGGCTCTCTGGCGGAGAGCGGCGGCGATGATTGACCTCTGGCTGATCGGGATCGGCACCGGCAACCCGGCCCATGTCACGCTGGAGGCGCGCGCCGCACTGCGGGATGCGGCCCTTGTCATGGTGCCGCGCAAGGGGCCGGAGAAGAGCGACCTTGCGGATCTGCGGCACATCATCCTGCGCGCCTGCGACAGCCCGGCCCGCGTGGTCGAGTTCGACATGCCGGTGCGCGACGAGAGCCTGCCTTATACAACGCGCGTCGCCCGCTGGCATGACGAGATCACCGCCATCTGGGCCGAGAGGATCGCGGCGGCGCAACCTGATGGTCCCGTGGCTTTGCTGGTCTGGGGGGATCCGGGGCTCTACGATTCGACGCTGCGCATCGCCGCGCGGCTGGACCCTGTGCCGCGTCTGCGGGTGCTGCCGGGGATCACCGCGCTGCAGGCGCTGACCGCCGCGCATGCGATCCCCTTCAACAGCGTGAACGGCGCGGTCACGGTTACAACGGGGCGCCGGCTGACGGATCATGGCTGGCCGGGCGAGGCCGACACGGTGGTCGTGATGCTGGATGGAAAATGCGCATTCCGGCATCTCGATCCGGAGGGTGTTCACATCTGGTGGGGGGCGTATCTCGGGATGGCCGAGCAGGTTCTGGTGGACGGTCCGCTGGACGAGGCCGGTCCGCGAATCGTCGAAAAAAGAGCCGTGGCGCGCGCGCGCCACGGCTGGATCATGGATACGTACCTGATGCGGCGGATCTCGCCGGGGCCTGATGCGGCGGTTACGCCGCCGGGTGATGCAGGCGGTTGACGAAGAGACCGCTGCCCTCGAACCGGCGCAGCGTCTTGGCCAGCGCCAGTGCGCCCAGATCGATGATCGGTTCGATCAGCACCACCAGCATGTAGGCCGCGCCAAAGGTCGCCACGTCGGACCAGACGGCGACGCCCTGTCCGTAGAACACCCAGAACGCCACCCACAGGACGATCCCGCCCTGGAAGACCAGCGACAGCTTAAGCACGTCGCTATAGCCCAGATCCACATAGGCCTTTTCGGCGGGGATGATACGCTTGGCAAGCTCGTGAATGGCAAACAGCGGGAAGAGCAGCGTCGACACGTTGACGCTGTACATCAGCAGATCGCTCGGCGCGAAGAGCATGCCCTGGATCGCCATGCCCCCGGCCATGCCGACCGCAGCCGGCCCGACGCCAAGGATCAGCAGCATGGTCGTCCCGACAATCAGGTGCACCTCACTGACGCCCATGGGCGGGTGCGGCAGCACCTCGAAGCAGAAAAACGTGATGGCTACGGCGATGATCGTGCGCAGGCCGAAGGACAGGCCGTTGTGGTCCTTCAGGTCATCGGCGGCCAGCTTCAGCGACCAGCCGCCCGCCGCCGCCGCCGTGCCGTATGACAATCCCATCTTGGCGCCGTCGACTATCCCGGGTTCGATATGCATGTCTTTTTTCTCCTTGCCGCCCCACCGGCGGCCTTGTGGTTTCACTGCGTGACGGGCAGGTCTCCTGGCTTGCGCGTCATCGCCCGTTCTGGCCTTCCCGGATCCCTCCAGTGGCTTTGTCAGCCGGACTCGTCGCTCACAGTTGCGGGGGCAGCCGCGGACTGGATGCAGGACGCATCGCACCGCATTCCCTCTTTCCTTCGTCTTCCGGATATCGGAAGACGAAACCGATCACCCTACAGTGATGCGGCTTATGAACGTATAGGTCAATTGCGATCTGGCCTCCTGTCGGCCTAAATGACGGTCTCGATCGCGTCTTGAAAAGTGCCCGAACCGAATTCCCGACCGCCCTGGGATGGACGACGCTGTCAACGCCCGTTTCTCTGGCTCGACGCAAGCGACATAACGCGGCGAGATGGCGGGCGCATCGTCTCGATGGCCGTGATGGCGGCTGTCCCGGTCAACGTCAACGGGCTGCACGAGATCCTCGGTAGCATGGTGATGCTGGTCGAGGCAGAGACATTCCGGACCGAAGACCGAAGGATTTCGACGTTCCGGCCTGACAAGCAGCGCAACCAGATCGATCACGTCTTCGGTCGCCTTGCCACTCTGTCCGAAAAAAGACATCCCGAAACCTCATGGCCATGCACAAACAGAGGTGGTTCGGTTTGTCTGAACAGGTCCCGGGCGTTTTACGAGTGGTTTTCCGCCTCGGCAACGCCGCTACCGCTTTGGGCCTTGTCCGGTTGAAGTACGCCTGATCAGGGGGCAGCCTTCAAGCGATGAATGTGGGTGTCGGCCGGTTGCCTGTGGGACGCAGCCTTTCGCGCAGTCTGCTCTTTGGATGCAAGAGG
>JAWLGF010000004.1:28137-45792 GCA_041685205.1 Roseovarius sp. | reverse complement strand
GCCTGATCAGGGGGCAGCCTTCAAGCGATGAATGTGGGTGTCGGCCGGTTGCCTGTGGGACGCAGCCTTTCGCGCAGTCTGCTCTTTGGATGCAAGAGGGGTCCGAAATGAGGCGTCCTTCGTCTTGTGGCGGCGCAGCATCCGGGGCAGGGTTCGCGTGAAGGGGAGGGCGAGATGGCCGAGCTTGAAGTGCGCGATCTGGGGTTTCGCTATGGCGACAAGATCGCGCTGGAGGATGTGTCATTCGCGCGGCCCGCGGGCAGTTTCTGCGCCCTGCTCGGACCCAATGGCGCGGGGAAATCCACGCTGGTGTCGCTGCTCACCCGGCTTCTCGTGGCGCCCGACGGGCACATAATCCTTGCCGGACATGATCTGGAGCATGCGCCGCGCCGTGCGCTCGCAAATCTCGGGGTGGTCTTTCAGCAGCCGACCCTCGACCTGAACCTGACGGTGCGGCAGAACATGCGCTATTTCGCGGCGTTGCATGGCCTGCCGCGCAAGGGGCTGGACGCCGCGATCGATGCGGCGCTCGACCGGCTGAACATGGCCGAGCGCGCGGCCGAGCGCGTGGCGACGCTCAATGGCGGGCACCGGCGGCGGATGGAGCTGGCGCGCGCGCTGCTGCACGAACCGCGCGTGCTCTTGCTGGACGAACCGACCGTCGGCCTCGATGCCGCGTCGCGGGCTGCCATCGTGGCGCATGTGCATGACCTTGCCGATGAGGGGCTTTGCGTGCTCTGGACCACGCATCTGACCGATGAGGTGCGCGACACCGATCACCTGCTGGTGCTGCATCAGGGACGTCTCCTGGCAGATGGCGTCACGCGCGACATTTGTGGCGACCAAAAGCTGTCGGATTGGTTCCTGAGCCAGACAGGGGGGGGTGCATGACCGGGTACTGGGGCGTGGCGCGCGCCATCATGGGCCGCGAATTCCTGCGTTTCGTGCATCAACGCGAACGGTTTCTGGCAGCGCTCGTGCGCCCGTTGATATGGCTTCTTGTCTTTGCAGCGGGATTTCGCGCGGCCCTCGGCATGTCGATCATCCCCCCCTACGACACCTACATCACCTACGAGACCTATATCGTGCCGGGTCTCTGTTCGATGGTGCTGTTGTTCAACGGCATGCAAAGCTCGCTCAGCCTTGTCTACGATCGCGAGATGGGGTCGATGCGGCTGCTTCTGACCAGCCCCTATCCGCGCTGGTGGCTGCTGTTCTGCCGGTTGCTGGGTGCGACGCTGATCTCGGTTCTGCAGGTCTATGCGTTTCTGGCCATCGCCGCGCTTTTCGACATAACGATGCCTCTGTGGGGCTACATCGCCGTGCTGCCGGGGCTTGTGCTGGGCGGGCTGATGCTGGGGGCGCTCGGGCTGGTGCTGTCCTCTTTCATCACGCAGCTGGAGAATTTCGCGGGCGTGATGAACTTCGTCATATTCCCGATGTTCTTCCTGTCCTCGGCGCTCTACCCGCTGTGGAAGATGGCCGAAAGCTCGGCGCTGCTGCGCGATATCTGCGCGTTCAACCCGTTCACCCATGTCGTCGAGCTGATCCGGTTCCTGCTGTATCTCCAGATCAACTGGTCCGCGCTGGCGTGGGTTCTGGGCACGACGGCCCTGTTCGCCGCGGTGGCGATCCGCGCCTATGATCCGTCCCGCGCGCTGATGCGACGCAAGGGTTAGCGGCACTGCGGATCACGACACCCGCTGGCACTGCCAGCGGCGGATCTTCAGGTCCGGGTGGTTTTCCATCCAACGCGCCAATTCATGCTGCGCGAGATGGTGACATGCGCTCTGCGACACGTCGCCCAGGATTATCCGGCGTTCGCCGCAGTCGGCCGGATCGGCGGCCATGCAGACCACAAACAGAACCTCGATCATGGGGCACCTCGTCTTGGGAGCGCAAGCGCATCTTGTTTGATGGTTAGCACAATCCCCGTATTTTGCATCCCATGATCCGGAAGGATGCGCCAAAGCCCCGGTATTTCCGCACAAACGCCGTTTTTCGCAGCACATTCGGATCGACGGCGGGCGAGTGAACGTCAGCGAACCGCTTCGATAGGCCCTGTGGCGCGACCGTGGATGAACTGGTCGAGATAGGGATCGCCCGAAGCATCCATCTCGGCCACCGGGCCGGTCCATTTGATCTGACCATCATGCAGCATCGCAACATGGTCGGCGATGGCGCGCACGCTGGTCATGTCATGCGTGATGGTGACGGCTGTGACGCCCATCTCGGTCACGATCTCGCGGATCAGGTCGTTGATGACACCCGACATGATCGGGTCGAGGCCGGTGGTCGGCTCGTCGAAGAAGATGATCTCGGGGTTCGCGGCTATGGCGCGCGCGAGGCCGACGCGCTTTTGCATGCCGCCCGACAGCTGGGCCGGAACCTTGTCGGCGACGTCGGGCTGCAGGCCTACGCGGCGCAGCTTCTCGATGGCGATCTCGCGGGCCTCGGCCTTGGGCCGTTTCAGCCTCCCGCGCAACAGGCGAAAGGCCACATTCTGCCAGACGGGCAGGGAATCAAACAGCGCGCCGCCCTGAAACAGCATGCCGAAGCGCGCAAGGAATGCATCGCGGTCGCCGCGGGTCATATCCGTGCCGTCGAGCAGGATTTGCCCGGCATCGGGCCTGAGCAGCCCCAGGATGCATTTCAGGATCACCGACTTTCCGGTGCCGGAGCCGCCGATGATCACCATCGAGGATCCTGTGTCGACGGTCAGGTTTACCCCCTGCAACACGCGCAGATCGCCAAAGGCCTTGTGGACGTCGCGCAGCTCTATCATGCGGAAAAGAACACTTCTGTCAGGATGTAGTTCGAGGCGAGGATCAGCACCGAGGCGGCGACGACGGCCGTTTTGGTCGCGCGGCCCACGCCTTGTGCGCCGCCGCTGGACGCCATGCCGTGATAGCAGCCCATCAGCGCCACGATGAAGCCGAAAACCGCCCCCTTGATCAGACCCGAGACCACGTCCCAGACTTCCAGAAAGTCGATCGTGTTGCTCAGATACGTCGCCGCGCCGAACTCCAGCCGGCCGACGCCCACGAGAAACCCGCCCATGATGCCGATCACGTCACCCACACCCACCAGAACGGGCACGGCCAAGGTCGCGGCCAGAACCCGCGGCAGGGTCAGGTATTTCATCGGGTTCGTGGACAGCGTGGTCAGCGCGTCGATCTGCTCGGTGACCTTCATTGTGCCGATTTCCGCGGCGATGCTCGATGCCACACGCGCCGCCACCATCAGCCCGCCAAGCACTGGCCCAAGCTCGCGTGTCAGGCCGATGGCCACGATCGAGGGCACAACCGTTTCGGCGTTGAAGCGCGCGCCGCCGGCATAGATCTGCAGGGCGAGCGCGCCGCCGGTGAAGAGCGCGGTCAGCCCGACCACGGGCAGCGACAGCCAGCCGATCTGCATCAGGGCATGGCCGAACTCGCGCCAGTAGAAGGGCGGGCGGGCCAGATGACTGACCGTGTCCGTCGCGAAGATGGCGATCCGCCCGATCCCGGCCAGCCCGGCCAGAACGGCGCGTCCGATATAGGCGAGGAAACTCAGGACATAGCTCATCCGCCGACATACCGACGCGTGTAGCGCGCCCCGAGCGCGGTCAGGATCTCGTAGCCGATGGTGCCGGCATGGTCGGCCAGCACATCGATGCCCTGATCGGCCCCAAGAATCTGCAGATGGTCGGGATCCTGCCCGAGATCGGTGATGTCGACACCGATCAGATCCATGGAGATGCGCCCCGCGACCGGGCAGGCCGTACCTCCAGCCGACAGATGCGCATGCGGACCCATGATACGGAAGATCCCGTCGGCATAGCCCGCCGCGATGGTGGCGATGCGGGTGGGCTGCGTCGCGGTGAATGTATTGCCGTAGCCGACCGTCTCGCCCGGCTCCAGATCGCGGCACTGGATCACGGGGATATCGAGCGTGACGACGGCGCGCGCCTCGTCGAATGGGCTTCCGCCATAAAGCCCGATCCCGGGCCGGGCGAGATCGAAATCGTATTCCGTCCCCATCAGCACCGCGCCGGTATTGGCAAGGCTGAGCGGCGCGCCGACCCCAGCGGTCATGTCCTGAAAGGCGGCGAGTTGTTGCGCGTTCATCGGATGCTCGGGGGTGTCCGCACAGGCCAGATGCGACATGATCAGCGCCGGGTCCTGCGCAAGGGCGATCTCGCGCACACCCTGCCATTCGGCGGGTTCCATCCCCAGCCGGTTCATGCCGGTGTCAAGCTGGATGCCCGAGGGATGACCCGGCAGCGCCTCGGCATGGCGGATCATCTGGTCGACCGAATTGATCATCGGGACGAGATCGGCGGCGGCGATCATCTCGGCATCGCCGGGCATGTGGCCTGAAAAGACATGGATCACGGGTCCGGGACCCAGTACGCGGCGCAGTGCGAGCCCCTCTTCGGCGATGGCCACGAAGTACTGGCGCGCCCCGGCACGCGCGAGGGCGGGCGCCACATGATCGACCCCAAGCCCATAGGCATCGGCCTTGACCGTCGCGGCGGTTTCGCCGCGGGTCTTGGCGTCGAGCGCGCGCCAGTTGGCCACGATCGCGTCGAGGTCTATGCTAAGGATGCCTGTGCTCATGTCGGGGGTTCTGACAGGATGGCGCCGAGCGTCAAGGGGAAAGCCGCGTCAACGCCGCAGCACGAAAGCTGCGGCCGGCGCGACCGATCCGCGCGGGGTTGACGTGGTCCGCGAGCGTGATCTCAGAACCAGCTTTGAACGCCGCGCGCCGCCCCGGAGATGTCGCGCCCCACACCGTCGACCGTGGCGCAGCCTGCCATCACCGCGATGAGCGCGAGCGCTGTCAGGTTTCTCATGGTCCTGCCCATATCACTCTGCCCGTTGCTATTCGTTCTTGGTATCTGCCTCATGCCACCAGACCGTGGGGAGGAATCCGACCCCGTCCCCGTAGATCGGCACATGGTCGCGAGGATAGGTCAACTCCGCCTTGTGGGCAATACGGCCGACGCTGTAGTTGTGGATCGGGATGACGTAGCGTCCGGCCGTCAGGACCCGGTCGAGCGCGCGCGTCGCGGCAACGAATTCGGCGCGATCCTCGGCCTGCAGCATCGCGTCGATCATCGCCTCGGCGGCGGGTGATGTCATGCCCATCAGGTTGCGGCTGCCCGGCTCGTTCACGCCCTCCGAGCCCCAATAGAACATCTGTTCGTTGCCGGGGCTGAGCGACAGCGACCGACGCATCATCGTCATGTCGAAATCGTAGCGGGCCTCGCGTTCCGAGAACTGCGCCTTGTCGACTGTCTCGATCTCGAGTTCGATGCCGAGGCGGTCGAGCGCGCGGGAATAGATATCCATCATTGCGCCCGCCTGCGCGATCAGCCCGTCCTGCTGCAGCAGCACCGTGAGGGTCAGCGGCGCGCCGCTGTCATCGACCAGCCGCCCGTTTTCCACGCGCCAGCCGGCCTCCTCCAGAAGGCGCACGGCGCGACGCAGCCCGGTGCGATTGCGCGCGGTGCCGTCGCCCTCGGGCAGCGTGTAGCCGTCGAGCGCGCCGGGCGGCAGGCTGTCCGCGACAGGCTCCAGCAAGTCGCGCACGCGGCCCTCTGCGGGGCCGTGATCCATGCCCAGCTCGGAGTTGGAGAAATACGAGGCGATGCGCGGCTGCTGCCCGCCGGTCAGCGTGTCGTTGATATAGTCGAAATTGAACGCGGTGATCAGCGCCTCGCGTACCCGCCAGTCATCCAGCGGTGGATTGCGGGTATTCATCACGAAGCCCGTCATGCCCGAGGGCTTTTGATGCGGGATCTCGGCTTTGACGATGTCGCCGCGCCGGATCGCCGGAAAGTCATAGTCTTTCTCCCAGGCCTCTGCGTTGAATTCACGCATGTAGCTGATCAACCCGGCCTTGAATGCCTCCATCATGACATCGGTGTCGCCGTAGAATTCGATCCGGATCTCGTCGAAATTATGCGTCCCGCGACGAAAGGGCAGATCGTGGCCCCAGTAATCGGGGTTGCGCTTCAGGGTGACATGACGGTTCACCTCGTAATCGTCGACAATGTAGGGGCCCGATCCCACGGGAATATCCTCGATGCCCGCCTCGCTGATGTCTCGTCCGTCCCATTGTGCCTTTTGCAGGATCGGGCGCAGCCCGGCGAGCATCGCCAATTCTCGGTCACCCTCGGTGAATGTCAGACGAACGCGGCGCGGGCCTGTCTCCTCGATGCGCGCGACCTTGGACCAGAAGCCGCGATAGCGCGCGTGGCCTTTGGTACCGAGCGTTTCGAACGACCAGATCACGTCCTCGACGGTCACCGGGTTGCCATCCGAAAAGCGGGCCTCGGGATTCAGCGTGAACTCGACCCATTCGCGGTCCTCCCCGGTCTCGACCGATTCGGCCAGAAGCCCGTAAAGGGTGAAGGGTTCGTCCTCTGAGCGGCCCATTAGCGTTTCATGCGTGAAGTGCGCCAGTTGCCATGGCGGGCTGCCACGCAGAATGAAAGGATTGAGTGAATCGAACCCGCCGACATTGCCGGTCACGACCCGTCCGCCCTTGGGAGCATCCGGGTTGGCATAGGGCAGGGACACAAAATCAGGTGGCAGCGCCGGGTCGCCATACATAGCTATGCCATGACGTGGCTCGGCGTGGACGGCAGGTGCGCCTCCCAAGAGGGCCATCAAAAGCAGGCCGAAGCGGATCTTGCGAAAGATGGCGGAAGTCATTTCGGGCGGTGAACCTCGCAGTGACGGAACATCGGATTACCCACCGTAAGACCGGATTCACGTCTTTTCAAACTTTTAGCTTGGACCGCAGCGCAAGATCGCTTATCAATGCATCACTGCTCGATAGGTTTCTTGCCTGTATGAAACCTGCCTCAATGACTTGACGCCCGCCTTCGTGCGGGCGTTTTTTTTGGTGTGTCGCGCGCGCCAAACCCTCGTGCAATCCCGACGCGCCGCCTGTATGTCTTGGGCGCACCATGGCAAGCGGAGAACGTGCATGAGCTTTCAAGGCAAGACGGCGATCATCACCGGATCGAATTCGGGAATCGGTCTGGGCATCGCGCAGGAACTGGCGCGGAACGGCGTGAAGGTGGTGCTCAATTCCTTCACCGATTCGGAGGAGGATCACGCGATAGCAAAGCAGATCAGCGACGAGACCGGCACAGAGGCGCGCTACATACAGGCCGATATGTCCAAGCCCGACCAGTGCCGCGCCCTGATCGAAAAGGCCGGGGCATGTGATATCCTGATCAACAATGCCGGGATCCAGCATGTCGCGCCCATCGACGAGTTTCCGACCGAGAAATGGGATGCGATCATCGCCATCATGCTGTCTTCGGCGTTTCACACGACCGCGGCGGCGTTGCCGGTGATGCGCAGGTCCGGCTGGGGCCGGGTGATCAACATTTCCTCGGCGCATGGGCTGACGGCCAGCCCCTACAAATCGGCCTATGTCGCGGCCAAGCACGGTATCGTCGGAATGACAAAGGTGGTCGCCCTGGAAACCGCGCGCGAGCCGATCACGGCGAATGCCATCTGCCCGGGATACGTGCTCACGCCGCTTGTCGAGGACCAGATCCCCGACACGATGGAGAAATACGGCATGGGCCGCGACGAGGTGATCGAAAAGGTCATGCTGGAACGTCAGCCGTCCAAGGAATTCGCCACGACAGAACAGTTGGGCGGCACGGCGCTGTTTTTGTGCTCGGACGCGGCGGCCCAAATCACCGGCACGACGATCAGCGTGGATGGTGGCTGGACCGCGCTTTGACCCGCGACAGGGCGGCGATGCCATCCACATCGCCGTCCCGCCCAAGGCAGTCCGCGACGCATCGGTCCAGCCCGGCGCGGGTCAGGCGTGATCAGTCGCCGTCTTGGGCCACCTCTGTTGCCGTGCGCCCACCCGGATAGACCAGACCCGCCGAGATCACCAGTTTCGCGGCGTCCTCGACCGTCATGTCGAGTTCAATCACGTCCTCGCGCGGAAAGAACAGCAGGAACCCGGAGGTGGGGTTGGGCGTCGTGGGCACGAACACGCTGAGCATCTTGCTGGACGTATGGGCCTTTTTGCTGATCTCGCCCTTGGTGTCTGTCGAGATGAAGCCGATGGCCCAGATATCCTTGCGCGGATATTGCACGAGACAGGCCTTTTCGAAACTGCGTTCCGACTGGGCAAAGACCGTTTCGGCGATCTGTTTGGCGCCCGAATAGATCGAGCGCACCACGGGCATGCGGTTGACCAGCGACTCGGCGAACCGGATCAGCGATCGCCCGATCAGACCCTTTGCGACCCAGCCCACGATCACCGTGAACACCAGGAAGATCACGACACCCAGGCCACGGAAATTCACGCCGAGAAACTGCTCGGGCTGGTAGCGGTCCGGGATCAACGGCAGCACGACCCCGTCGACCCAGCCGATCAGTGTCCACATCAGCCAGACCGTCAGCCCGACCGGAGCGATCACGATCAGCCCGGTCAGAAAGCTTGTGCGTATGCGCGCGAAACGCCGCGGCTTCTGCGGCGTGGTGAGAGGGTCTTCCAAAGGCGTGGTCATGGCAATGTCGTAACCCGTGATCTCGGATACGCAGAGTCGTAGGCACATTTTCGCCGCCTCACAATGGCCGTGGAGCGAGGTCCGGCGAAAATACCATGAAGCCTTGTGCCGTGCCGCGGGAGAGACTAGAAGACACGCACTTAAATCCGCAGGCATGGGCGGGTCGACGGGGGAGACATCCCCGCCAGATCCACCGGTTGAAGCATCCGCTTCTCATCCCGTGCCAAGGCGCAAACCGGAAAGGATACCTGACATGGCTCTTCCAGAGTTCACATTGCGGCAGCTGTTGGAAGCTGGCGTGCATTTCGGCCACCAGACGCAGCGCTGGAACCCCCGCATGGGCGAGTTCATCTACGGCGCCCGCAACGGCATCCACATCATGGATCTGACGCAGACCGTGCCGATGCTGGACGCGGCGCTCAACGCGATCCGCGAGACCGTCGCGAAAAACGGTCGCGTGCTGTTCGTCGGCACCAAGCGGCAGGCGGCCCAGCCGATCGCCGATGCCGCCGAGCGGTGTGCGCAATATTACATGAACCACCGCTGGCTCGGCGGCACGCTGACCAACTGGCAGACGGTGTCGAAATCGATCAAGCGGCTGAACGAGATCGACGAGATCCTCGATGCCGGCGGCGAGGGCCTGACCAAAAAGGAACGTCTCGGCCTCGAACGCGACCAGGCCAAGCTTCAGGCGTCGCTCGGCGGGATCCGCGAGATGGGCGGCGTGCCGGACATGTTGTTCGTGATCGACGTGAAAAAAGAGGCGCTGGCCGTGGCCGAGGCCAAGAAGCTGAACATCCCGGTCGTGGCCGTGGTCGACACGAATTGCTCGCCCGATGGCGTGGATCACATCATTCCCGGCAATGATGACGCGGCACGTGCGATTGCGTTATACTGCGATCTTGTCAGCCGGGCCGCGCTTGACGGGATGACGGCCCAGATGGGCGCCGCCGGTGTGGACCTCGGCGCGATGGAAGATGCTCCGGCCGAAGAGGTGCTGGCTGAGACCGCAGGCGCCGCGACCTGAGACCCGTCACGAAACCGACACGGGGCAGGGCTATTCCGCCCCGACGATCATATGAGATGTGAGGAGTGCCAAAGATGGCGATCACTGCTGCAATGGTGAAGGAACTGCGCGACAGCACGGGCGCGGGGATGATGGACGCCAAGAAGGCGTTGACCGAGACCGATGGCGACATGGATGCGGCCATCGACTGGCTGCGCACGAAGGGTCTGTCGAAAGCGGCAAAGAAATCAGGGCGCACGGCGGCCGAGGGTCTGGTGGCCGTCAAGGTCAAGGACGGCACGGGTGTCGTGGTCGAGGTGAATTCCGAAACGGATTTCGTCGCCAAGAATGCTGACTTCCAGGCCATGGTGTCTGACATCGCGGAAACCGCCCTCGGCGTGCAGGATGTCGACGCGCTGATGGCCGCCGATCTGGGCGGCAAGAGCGTGGCCGACACGATCACCGACAAGATCGCGACGATCGGTGAAAACATGTCGCTGCGTCGGATGGACCGGATCGAGGGTGATGGCGTTGTGGCCTATGTCCATAATGCCGCTGTTGACGGCATGGGCAAGATCGGCGTGCTCGTGGCCTTCTCGGGCGATGAAGCCTTCGCGCGTCAGGTAGCGATGCATGTCGCGGCCACCAACCCGGCCGCGCTTAACGAGGCGCGTCTGGACCCGGCGGTCGTCGACAAGGAAAAGCAGGTTCAGATGGAGATCGCCCGCGAATCCGGCAAGCCCGAAAACATCATCGAGAACATGATCAAGGGACGCATGAAGAAGTTCATGTCCGAAGTCACGTTGCTCGGGCAATCCTTCGTGATGAACCCCGACCTGACGGTCGAGGCCGCCGCGAAGGAGGCCGGGACCGAGATCACCGGCTTCGTGCGGTTCGAGGTGGGCGAGGGCATCGAGAAGAAGTCCGAGGATTTCGCCGCCGAGGTCGCCAAAGTGGCGCAGGGCTGAGATCCTGAACCACCGGTGTGACGGCGCTCGACCGCCGTTCACCGTCCAGGATGGAGCATTGGGCCGTCGGCAATTGAAGCTGGCGGCCCTTTTTTTGATGATGAGGGGCGCTGCCCCTATTGGCCTTCGGCCAATTCACCCCGGGATATTTCCGCCCAGAAGAAACGGGATGTTAACCTCGATGTCGCAAGGTCGGAGGGCGGTACAGGCGGGGACGCCGATGACCGCGCCAGGAGAAGCACTCTTGAGGCTTCGATCACGGGAGGGCCTTGTCGCGCTCCCGTGTTTCTTCTGGCCTTAAATATCCCCGCCGGAGGCTCCTGCATGATCAATCGGGTGCAGGCGGGGGCCGTCAGTCCTCCATCGCCTCCAGCTCGTCGATCAGCCGCGAGATCATCGACAGCCCCTTGTCCCAGAACGCGGGGTCGGACGCATCCAGGCCGAAGGGCGCGAGCAACTCGCTGTGATGCTTGGAGCCGCCCGCCTTGAGCATGTCGAAATACTTCTCCTGGAACCCCTCGGGGGTTTCCTCGTAAACGGCATAAAGCGCGTTCACCAGACCGTCGCCAAAAGCGTAGGCATAGACGTAGAAGGGCGAATGCACGAAATGCGGGATATAGGCCCAGAAGGTCTCGTACCCGTCCATGAAATCGAACGCCGGGCCAAGGCTTTCGGCCTGCACCGACATCCACAGCGCGTTTATGTCGTCGGGGGTCAGCTCGCCCTCGCGGCGCGCGGCGTGCAGCTTGCATTCGAAATCGTAGAACGCAATCTGCCGCACCACGGTGTTGATCATGTCCTCGACCTTGCCGGCCAGCAGCACCTTGCGTTCGGCGCGCGTTTCGGCCCCGTCGAGCATCTGGCGGAAGGTCAGCATCTCGCCGAAGACGCTTGCCGTCTCGGCCAGGGTCAGCGGGGTCGATGACAGCAATTCGCCCTGGCCGGCCGCCAGGACCTGATGCACGCCGTGGCCCAGTTCATGCGCCAGTGTCATCACGTCGCGCGGCTTGCCCAGATAGTTGAGCATCACGTAAGGGTGCACATCCGTCACGGTGGGATGCGCGAAGGCGCCCGGTGCCTTTCCGGATTTTACGCCGGCGTCGATCCAGCCTTTGTCGAAAAAGGGCTGCGCGAGATCGGCCATGCGGCGATCGAAGCCCGCATAGGCGTTCATCACGGTGGCGCGGGCGTCCTCCCAGCCGACGGTGCGGGTTTCCTCCATCGGCAGCGGCGCGTTGCGGTCCCAGACCTGCATGCGGTCGACGCCCAGCCACTTGCGCTTGAGCTCGTAATAGCGGTGCGACAGTTTGGGATAGGCCGCGACCACCGCGTCGCGCAGCGCCTCCACGACCTCGGGTTCCACGTCGTTGGCCAGATGCCGCGCGGTCTGCGGCGTGGGCATGGCCCGCCAGCGGTCGATGACTTCCTTTTCCTTGGTCGCGGTGTTGTGCACCCGTGAAAACGTGCGGATGTTCTCGCCGAACACGCGCGCCAGTTCGCGCGCCGCGGCCTCGCGCTTGCCGCGGTCCTGATCGGTCAGCAGGTTCAGCGTGCCCTCGATGCCCAGATCCTCGCCATCGACCGTGAAGGTGAGCCCGGCGATCGTCTCGTCGAAAAGCCGTTCCCACGCGTCGCCGACGACGCCCATGTCGTGCAGGAATTTCTCCAGCTCATCCGACAGCTGATAGGGTTTCATCGCACGAATGCGCCGGATCACCGGCCGGTAGCGCGCGAGGTCGGCGTTCTGGGCATACATCGCTTCGAGCGCGCCCTCATCAAGCCGGTTCAGCTCCAGCGAGAAGAAGACCAGCGGCGTGGTGAAGGTCGTCACCTTTTCCTGGCAATCTGACAGGAATTTCGCCCGCGCGCTGTCGGTGGTCTTTTGATAATAGCGCAGCCCCGCATAGGACATGACGCGCCCCGCGATGCGGCTGATAGCCTCGTCGCGGAGAAGGCAGTTCAGCAGGCCCGCAGCGTCGAGCGTGGCGAGACGGCTTTCGTAATCGGTGGCGAACTCCTTGCAGGCCTGGTCAAGCCAGTCCAGATCGCGCGTCAGCTCCGGTGCGTCGGGCGCAGTGTAGAGATCGCTCAGATCCCACTCCGGCAGGTTGCCGAGGTTCTTGTCCCCGGAGGTGGCGTTCGCATCCCGGACGGGTGTGATGGTCATGGGCCGCTCCTGTGTTGCGTCTGGCCCAGAGGTAACGCGCAGAGCGGGCGAAGTATATGCGCGCCGTCCGGACAGACCGAAAAATTTGTCCCCGATTTCCCGAATTCATGTATCATGAGGACAAACAGGGAGGAGGTCCAGATGTCTGATTTTTTGAAGAATCCGGTGGTCACCGGGGTCGGCGGGGTGATTGCGGGCCTCGCAGTCGGCACGCTGCTGTCGCTCGCGACGATCGACAGCAAGATCAGCGCAAGCATCGGAAGCGCGATGGACGACATGGCCGATGCGATGGATGGCGACGGCGACGCGCTCGAGGAGATGACCGAGCGTCTTGCCGCGATCGAAGAGAAGATCTCGGAAAACGGGTCCGAGGTCGCCGCCGTCGGCGAAACGCTATCGGACAATTCCGGCGCGGTCGAAACGGTCGGCGCGCAGATCCGCGACGATCTTGGCGACCGGATTTCGGCGCTTGAGACCCGGCTCGACGAGGCTGCCGCCGATCTTGCCGCGCGCATGTCCGAGACGACCGCGGAGCAGACCGAGATCCTGCGCACGGCGCTGAAGGCAGAGCCCGCGTCCGCGGACGTCGCCGCGGCCGCAGGCGATCCCGAGAACGAGAGCGAGAGCGAGATCGAAAACGGGTCGCGCGGGGCGCTGCCCGAAGGCTTGCGCATGGCGGGCGAGACACGCGGCATCGGCGAGACCTTCGTCCTGGCCGACGGCGCAGTGCGCGCCTTCGTGCAGCAAGCGGACGCGCAGGAAGGCCGGGCGCGTTTGTCGATCAATCGCGTCTCGTCCGATCTGGCCGTTGGCGAGGGCGTGGTCGTGCCACATTCGGACGGCGCCTGCCGCCTGGGCGTGGCCGCTGTCACCGGCGACGGTGTGGCGATCGGATCGGATTGCGATGTGCCGGCCGATGACGGAACGCTTGGCGAAGCCTACACGGCCGGCAATCTCGCGATGCTGGCGGACGGGAAGCTTCGGGTCTTCGTGTCGGGCATCTTCGGCGACGAGGTGCGACTTGCCCTGAACGGGCTCGAGACCCGGCGCGTTCGGGTTGGTGAGCCGCATGACATCGAGGTCGAGGACACCACCTGTTCCGTGACCGTGACGGGGGTGCGTGGCAATTCGGTGCTGCTGGCCGGGATATGTTCGTGATCTAGCCGTAATGCGCCAGCATGGCCCGCAGATCGTCCAGCGTGTTCGCCTCGGCGGCGGGCTTGTCGTGGCGCCAGCGGGCCATGCGCGGAAAGCGTAATGCGACCCCCGACTTGTGTCGGGGGCTGGCCTGAATGCCCTCGAAGGCGATCTCGAAGACGTATTCGGGGCGCACCTGCCGCACCGGTCCGAAACGGTCGAGCGTGTTGCGCCGCACCCAGTTGGTGATCTGGCGGAACTCGGCATCGGTCAGGCCGGAATAGGCCTTGGTGAAGGGCACGAGTGCTGTGCCGTCCCAGACCGCGAAGGTGAAATCGGTAAACAGGTTCGCACGCCGCCCGTGGCCTTGCTGGGCGTAGATCATCACCGCGTCGAGGGTCAGCGGGTCGAGCTTCCATTTCCACCAGTCGCCCTTCTTGCGCCCGGCATGATAGATGCCCGACCGGCGCTTGAGCATCAGCCCTTCGGTGCGCTGCCGACGGGCGGTGGCGCGGGTCGCTGCAAGATCCGGCCAGTCCTCGAAGGCAACAAGGGGCGAGCGCCTGAGCGGGGCGTCCCCGGGCAGGGTGTCGAGCATCGCGCCCAGCCGCGCGCGCCGCTCTGCAAAGGCTGTGTCGCGCAGGTCGCATCCCGTCTCTTCCAGCAGGTCATAGGCCATGAGGATCACCGGCGTCTCGGTCAGCAGTTTTTTCGGCACGGTCTTGCGGGTGATGCGTTTTTGCAGCGCGGCAAAGGGCAGGGGGCCTTCACCGTCATGCGCCAGAAGCTCGCCATCCAGCACCGTGCCGCCCGGCAGCAGACCCGCCAGCCCGGCCAGTTCGGGGAAGCGGTCGGTCATCAATTCCTCGCCGCGTGACCAGATGAAGCACTGCCCGCCGCGCACGATCACCTGTCCGCGAATGCCGTCCCATTTCCATTCTGCCAGCCAGGCCTCGGGCGCCCCGAGGCCCTCGGGCCCGTCCTCTATCCCGTGGGCAAGGCAGAACGGGTAGGGCCGCGACAGGTCGTCGGCGCTGTCATGGCTCTCGATCAGCGCGGCCCATGTCGTGCTGTCAGGCGTCCAGTCGCCCATCAGCCGGTGCGCGAGTTCGGCCTCGTCGCGGCCCGTCGCCTGCGACAGCGCACGGGTCATCAGTTTGCGGCTGATGCCGATGCGAAAGCCACCGGTCAGCAGCTTGTTGAAGACCAGCCGCTCCAGCGGCTCCATCGCGTCCCAGGCCGCCAGCACCTCGGCCTTGCGCGTGGTCTCGTCGGCGGTATCGAGGGCGCGCAGGCGCTCGATCCAGCCAGTCAGGCTTGTCTCATGCGTGGTGCCGGGCGCGGGCAGGACAAGCGCGATGGTCTCGGCCAGATCGCCGACGATTGCGTAGCTTTCCTCGAAGAGCCACAGCGGAATGCCCGCACGCTCGGCCGCCCATTCGCGCAGCCGGGTGGTCGTGATCGCACGTTTGGGGCGCCGCCCGGAGAAAAGCGCGATGGTCCAAAGCCGGTCGGCCGCGGGCGCGTCGCGGAAATAGGCGGCAAGGGCTGTGACCTTGGTCGTGGTGCGCGTGGTCTGGTCGAGCGTCGCAAAGAGCGCGGCGAACCGTTTCATGCCGTGTCCTCCGGCGTTTCGCCGTCCAGGGTCTCGCCGGTAAACTCGGTCTGGACGATCTGCGCGTCATAGCCCTGCTCGGCCAGCCAGCGGGCAAAGATCGCGGTGTACCCGTGGGTGACATGGACATGATGCGCGCCGGTCTCGGCGATCGCGCGGTTGAGCCCGGCCCAATCGGCATGATCGGAGATGACGAACCCGCGATCCGCTGCCCGCCGGCGCCGCACGCCGCGCAACCGCATCCAGCCGCTGGCATAGCCTGTTGATGCGGGGCGAAACCGCCGCGCCCATGTGCCCGACAGCGCGCCGGGCGGGGCCAGAACCAGCGCGCCGCGGCGCTGCCTGGGATCAATGTCAGGTGTCACATATTCGGTGTCTGGCAGAGCGATGCCCTGTCCCCGCAAGACCTCGTTGGTCTTCTCGACCGCGCCGTGTGTCAGGATCGGTGCGATCTCAGGGTCCAGCAGGCTGAGCACACGCTGCGCCTTGCCGAGCGCGTAGGCGCCGAGCAGGCTGAAACGCCCCTCGGCCGCGTTGGCCGCCCACCATGCGTTGATCTCGGCCGCGACCTCGGCCTCGGCCGGCCAGTCGAAGACGGGCAGGCCGAAGGTGCATTCGGTGACGAAATGGTGACAGCGCACCGGCTCGAACGGGGTCGAGAGCGCGTCGGCCTCAAGCTTGTAATCGCCCGACACCACCCAGACCTCGCCGCCGACCTCGACGCGGATCTGCGCCGAGCCGGGCACGTGGCCCGCGGGATGAAACGACACACGCGCATCGCCGATCTGCCGCGTCTCGCCGTAGCGGATGGTGTCGAGTGAAATGTCGCCCAACCGGTGCCGCATCACGGGGCCGGCAAGGTCCGTGGCAAGGTATGCCCCGTGCCCGTCGCGCGCGTGATCGGCATGGCCGTGCGTAATGAGCGCACGGGCCACCGGGCGCCACGGGTCAATGTGGAAATCCCCGGCCGCGCAGTAGATGCCATCAGAGGTGAAGGTCAGTGCCATGACCTGAGAATAAACCAACACTGTGCCGCGACCAGCCCCTTGCAGCGCATCGCGCGCCGGGTATTGTCAGGCCGCATATATAAGCGACGGGGGGACGGACGATGCGGTTTCTGAGATATGGCGAGATCGGGCGAGAACAGCCCGCCGTGCTGGATGACGAAGGGCATATGCGCGACCTCAGCGGGGTGGTGCCCGATCTGGCGGGCGGCATCCTGGCGGATTTGCCACGGATCAACCCGCAAAGCCTGCCGCGCGTGCCGGGTCATCCGCGGATCGGGGCGCCTGTGGGGCAGGTCGGCAAGCTGGTCTGCATCGGGCTGAATTATTCCGATCACGCGGCCGAGCTTGGCGTGGATCCGCCCGAAGACCCAGTGATCTTTCTCAAGGCGACATCTTCGATCTGCGGCCCGCATGATACGGTGGTCCTGCCGCGCGGGTCCGAGAAAGGCGATTGGGAGGTTGAGCTTGGCATCGTCATCGGACGCCGCGCGAAAAATGTGACAGAGGCGCAGGCGCTTCGGCATGTGGCAGGCTACACCATCGTCAACGACGTGTCCGAGCGCGCGCTGCAGCTGGAACGGTCCGGTCAATGGACCAAGGGCAAGAGTTGCGACACCTTCGCGCCGATGGGGCCGTGGCTTGTGACGCCGGACGAGGTGGGCGATGTGCAGGCGCTGGATCTGTCGGTCGACATCAACGGCGCGCAGATGCAAAACGGCAACACGGCACGGATGATCTTTTCCGTGGCTCGGATCGTGGCCTATCTCAGCGAACTGATGACCCTACATCCGGGTGATGTGATCGCCACGGGCACGCCGCCCGGGGTCGGCGCGGGCCGGAAACCGCCGCTTTTCCTGAAGGATGGCGACGAGATGGTCCTGAAGATTTCAGGTCTCGGGGAACAGCGATCCCCGGTCCGCGCGGAGCCTTAGCCCCCCGGAGTTCGCACCGATAATATCCGGGGCGAGTGCTTTGACGCGGACAATGCAGCTTTGGCCCGGGCGCGATGCGCGGCTGAAAGCCGCAGCGTGATCGTCTGTCCGCGAAAGGTGATGCGTCTCAGGACATTGCCATGGCGTCTGCGTGTCGGGATCGATCAAAAAAATCAACGATCAAGCCGAAGAGATGCGCCTGGGTCTGGTCGGTGTCCATCAGGGTCTCGTGCCGTCCGCCTGCGACCATTTCGAGCCGCCCGCGCGGCCAACGGGCCATCCGG
>JAWLGF010000004.1:0-28037 GCA_041685205.1 Roseovarius sp. | reverse complement strand
CCGAAGAGATGCGCCTGGGTCTGGTCGGTGTCCATCAGGGTCTCGTGCCGTCCGCCTGCGACCATTTCGAGCCGCCCGCGCGGCCAACGGGCCATCCGGTCATGCACGCGCGCAGGATCGACGATGTCCTCTTCTGTGCCGAGAATCGTCAGGCAGGGCAGATCGGGCGAGGGGCGGGTCGCGAGAGCACGGGTTTCTCGCAGGGCCTCGTAGAGCCATCGCAGGCTCGGCCCGCCGAGACCCAGTTCGGGATGCGCCTCGATCTGCCGCCCCATATAGTCCCACATGCCCCGGTCATTGGTCAGCCTGTTGGTCTCGAACGGCTCTGTCAGCACGTAGTGATCGGCCGTCGTTCCGGGCGCGTATCGATGGCTCAGCCCCACCTGATGGCTGCCCCAGGACAGCCACCACGCGACGGGGCGCAGGGCCTCGGACATCTGAATGCCCCACATCGGGCTGGAAAAGATGCAGCTTTGCACGTCGAGCCCCTGCATCGCGGCGCGCAGTCCGATGCAGCCGCCCATCGAATGCGCCAGCAGGTGCCAGGGGCGCGGCAGATCAAGATGCGCTGCCGCCTCCGTCATCGCCGCCATGTCCGCTTGGTAATCCGGGAAGTGATGCACATGCCCGGACATCGTGTCATCAAGCAGCCGGTCGGCCAGCCCCTGGCCGCGCCAGTCGATGACGAGGCTCGCATAGCCATGCCCGGCAAGCGAGGCGGCGGCGCGGCCGTATTTCTCGACATATTCCGTGCGCCCGGGACAGATCAGCACGGTCCCTTTCGGACCGCAGCGATTCCATGCCCCGAGGCGCAGACGCACACCATCGCGCGCTGTGACCCACCACGCGGCCCCATCATCCGGGCCTTCGGCCACATCCGAAAAAAGCGGCGCCGCGTCCATCAGGCCAGAACGCTGCCCAGCTTCATCGCAAGGCCCATGTCGCCATCGACGCTGAGCCGTCCGGACATGAACGCCGCCGTCGGGTCGAGATCACCCTGCAGGATCGACTCGAAGGTGTCGGCATCCGCGCTGAGCGTAACCTCGGCCTCCTCATCGCCGGCGCGCGCCCCGTTCGAATCGATCATCAGGCTGCCCTCGCCCTCGATCACGAATTTCGCGGTTCCGTCAAAGCCCTCATCGCCCATATTCTCGTTGAGGGTCTTGACGGCTGCGTTGATCACGTCACTCATCGGCGGTTCCTTTCACAATCGAGATGACGGGGGTTTGCATGCCGCCATTTCGCGTTAGACTGATATAGTCATGAACAGAGTTTTCACCAATCTCAAGCGTCCCGTCGCGGCATTCGCGGTGACGGCGTTGTCTTGCCTTCCGGCTGCCGCCGAGGAGACGCGGCTCGATGATCTGCTGGCCCGGCTGTCCGAGGCCGAGCCGGCCGAGGCGCGCAAGGTCGCGGCCGAGATCGAGATGGAATGGTCGAAATCCGGCTCTGCGGCGATGGACCTGCTGTTGCGGCGCGGCAAGGACGCGATAGAGGCGGGCGAGCATACGACCGCCATCGAGCATCTCAGCGCCCTGATAGATCACGCGCCGGATTTCGCCGAGGCGTGGCATCTGCGTTCCGTCGCGTTCTTCAAGCAGGAACGCTACGGTCTGGCGCTGTCGGACATCGAACAGGCCCTGGTTCTGGAGCCCCGCCATTTCAACGTGATGTATGGGCTCGGGGTGGTGCTCGACGACTTGGGACAACTCGCTTTGGCCCACGAAGCCTTCACCCGCGTTCTGGCTATACATCCGCATTACGAGGACGTATCGGATGCCCGCGATCGCGTGGCGCGCAAACTGGGCGGGGCAGAACTCTGACGGCATAAGGAACGCGGGCCATGTCCGAACAGTCGAGAACCATTGCGGTTCTGGGCCCGACCAATACCGGCAAGACGCATTACGCAATCGAGCGTATGCTGGGCTATCGCACCGGTCTGATCGGCCTGCCGCTGCGCCTTCTGGCGCGCGAGGTCTATGACAGGATCGTCGCGGCACGCGGTCCCTCGGTCGTGGCGCTGCTCACGGGCGAGGAACGCATCGTGCCGGCCCGGGCGCAATACTGGGTCTGCACCGTCGAGGCGATGCCCGAGGGTATGGGCGCCGATTTCGTCGCCATCGACGAGATCCAGCTTTGCGCCGACCCCGAGCGCGGGCATGTCTTCACCGACCGGCTGCTGCGGATGCGCGGCCAGCACGAGACGCAGTTCCTGGGCAGCCACACGATGCGCGGGGTCATCGCCAATCTCGTGCCGGGGGTGGAGTTTCTGAGCCGCGAGCGCATGTCGCAGCTCAGCTACGCGGGGCCAAAGAAGATCGCCAAGATGCCGGCACGCAGCGCGATCGTCGGGTTTTCGGTCGAAAATGTCTATGCGATGGCCGAATTGCTGCGCCGCCAGAAGGGCGGTGCGGCGGTGGTGATGGGCGCGCTGTCCCCGCGCACCCGCAACGCGCAGGTCGAGCTTTATCAGAACGGCGACGTGGATTACCTCGTGGCGACGGACGCCATCGGCATGGGGCTGAACCTCGATATCAACCATGTCGCGTTCTCGTCGCTTGCGAAATTCGACGGTCGGCGCGTGCGCTCGCTTCATCCCAACGAGCTGGGTCAGATCGCTGGGCGGGCCGGGCGCGGAATGGCCAACGGCACCTTCGGCGTCACCGGCGAGGCGCCAGATCTGGAACCGGATCTGGCTCAGGCGATCACCGATCATCGCTTCGCCCCGATCCGAAAACTGGAATGGCGCAATGCCAGGCTGAACTTCGGGTCCACGGATGCGCTGATCGAGTCGCTCGAGGCCAAGCCCGAGAACGAATTGCTGGCCCGCGCCCGCGAGGCCGATGATCTTGGCGCGCTGCGCACGCTGGCCGAACAGCCCGATGTCGCCGCCCGCGCCACCGCGACCCCTGCGGTACGGCTCTTGTGGGATGTCTGCCGCATCCCCGATTTTCGCGGCATCAGCCATGTCGAACATGCCGGGCTGCTGGAGCGGATATTCTGCGACCTGCACGAGCTGGGGCGCGTGCCCGATGACTGGCTGGCCGGACAGGTTGCGCGCATCGACCGCACCGATGGCGATATCGACACGCTGTCCAAACGGCTGGCCTACATCCGCACCTGGACCTATGTGGCGCAACGAAAGGGCTGGGTCGATGACGAAAATCATTGGCGTGGCGAAACGCGCGCGGTAGAAGACCGCCTGTCGGATGCGCTGCACGAACGTCTGACACAGCGATTTGTGGATCGGCGCACGTCCGTGCTCTTGCGCCGGCTCAAGCAGAAGGAGGCCATGGTGGCCGAGGTAAACGATCAGGGTGACGTCACCGTCGAGGGCGAATTCGTCGGGCGGCTCGAAGGGTTCCGCTTCATGCAGGACAAGACCGGCGCCCGCCACGAGGCCCGTACGCTGCAACAGGCGAGCCTGCAGGCCCTTGCGCCGCATTTCCATCTCAAGGCGGACCGGTTCTACAATGCGCCCGATCCCGAGATCGATTTCACCGAACAGGGCGGGCTCTTGTGGGGCAAGGAGGCCGTGGGCAAGCTGACGCCGGGGTCCGATCCGCTCAAACCGCAGGTCGTCGCCTTCGTCGATGACGAGGCGGGCGTTGATGTCGCCGAGAAGGTGCAGCGCCGGCTGCAGCATTTCATCGACCGCCGCATCGCCACCCTGTTCGAGCCGCTGATGACGCTTCAGCGCGACGAGACGCTGACCGGGCAGGCGCGTGGCTTTGGCTTTCGGATGATCGAGGCCATGGGTATCCTGCCGCGCGGCGCGGTCGCGGCGGAGGTAAAAGCGCTGGATCAGGACGCGCGGGGCGCGCTGCGCAAGCACGGCATCCGCTTTGGCCAGTTCACCGTGTTCATGCCAGCGCTGCTAAAGCCAGCGCCGACGCGGCTACGGCTGGTGCTGTGGTCGCTCGCGCAAGGGCTTGACCATTTTCCTGAGTCGCCGCCACCGGGCCTTGTGACCGTGCCCGCCACCGGCGAGGCGCCCAAGGGCTATTTCAGCATGGCCGGCTACCGTGCCGCCGGTGAGCGGGCGATCCGCATCGACATGCTGGAACGTCTGGCCGACATGCTGCGTGCCGAGGATACCCGCGCCGGGTTCGAGGCAAAGGCCGACATGCTGTCGATCACCGGCATGACGCTGGAACAGTTCGCGGACCTGATGCAGGGGCTGGGCTACAAGGCCGAGCGCGGCGAGCGCGAAAAGGTCAAGCCCGTCGATCAGGCGCTTGCCGAGGCGCCGTTGGACGCAGCGCAGGCCGCCGAAGACACGCCGTCCGAGGACCCGCTCGACGCGGTCGAGGAGATCGTCGATCAGGGCGAGGCCCCGATCCTTGCAGAGCCGCAGGCCGAACCGGAGGTCCCGCCCGAGATCCCCGAGGCCCCCGAAGAGGATCTGACCCCCGGCGAAACGCCCGAGATCGCCGCCCCCGAAATCGAGATCTATTACACCTTCACGTGGGCCCCGCGCGCACATCGCGCGGCCGAAGGTGCCCGTGGCAAGACGCGCAAGCCTCAAGGGCAGGGAAAACCCCGTGAGAAATCCGGTGGCAAGCCGGGATCGAAGGGCAAACCCCGAGAAGATCGCGCCCAGGGTCCTGGCCGGTTGTCGTCGGAGCGCCCGAAGAAAGAGGACCGGATCGATCCCGACAATCCCTTTGCCGCCGCGTTGATGGGGCTCAAGACCAAGAGGTGAGCGTGGCACGGGACGCGGACCGTATCCGGCTCGACAAATGGTTATGGCACGCCCGTTTCTTCAAGACGCGGTCGCTGGCTGCCCGGCTTGTCGCGGCGGGTCATGTCCGGGTCAACGGCAAGCGGGTGTCGAAACCCGCCCATGCGGTCGGCCCCCACGACGTGCTGACGTTTGCCCAAGGTGACGCGGTCAAGGTGATCCGGGTTCTAGGTCCCGGCACAAGACGCGGCCCGGCCCCCGAGGCACAGGCGCTTTACGACGATCTGAGCGAGCCCGTTCCCCGCAACACCGCGCCCGTCCCACCGAAATACGAGGGCAAGGGTCGGCCCACGAAACGCGAGCGCCGCAAACTCGATCTCGATAAGCGCGGGGCGCTTGAATGATCCGCGGCACTGGACTAGGTGGGCGAACATCCGGAAAGCACGAGAGACGTCCATGACCTACATCGTCAACGATAACTGCATCGCCTGCAAATACACCGACTGCGTCGAGGTCTGTCCGGTGGATTGCTTTTACGAGGGCGAAACCATGCTGGTCATTCATCCTGACGAGTGCATCGATTGCGGTGTCTGCGAACCGGAATGCCCCGCCGACGCGATCCGCCCGGATACCGAGCCGGAAATGGAAAAATGGGTGGAATTCAACCGTAAATATTCCGAGCTGTGGCCTGTCATCGTCACGAAAAAGGATCCGCTGCCGAACGCGGATGAGCGTGACGGAGAAACCGGCAAGCTTGAAAAATACTTTACAGAGGCTGCCGGCGAAGGCGGCTGAGCCCGGATCCTGAGCCGGTTCCGGACACAGAGAGCGGGTGGAACGGCTTAAATGGCCTGAAAACGCGACCATTTCGAGTATACACCCTTTTGTGTATACTCATTTTATGGTATCAAACTCATCTATTATTCTGCGGGACGGATGTCGTGTCGATTGGCGATACCGGCAGAGACCGTTGAAAAAGCAATAGCGCATTAGCCCGAACGGGAAAGATGTCCGGGATTCTGCGCCATGTGCAGTCTACACCTTGCGAGGAAAGTATCCGAATGTCCAAATCGACCAAGACCGAGTTTCGCCCCGATGACTACGTCGTGTATCCGGCACATGGCGTGGGGCAGATCATGTCCATCGAGAAGCAGGAAATCGCAGGTATCGCGCTGGAACTGTTCGTGATCTCGTTCGAGAAGGACAAGATGACGCTCCGGGTTCCGACCGACAAGGCGACGGAAATCGGCATGCGCAGCCTGTCCACGCCCGATGTGATCTCGCAGGCGATGGTGACGCTCAAGGGCAAGGCGAAGGTCAAGAAGGCGATGTGGTCGCGGCGCGCGCAGGAATACGAGCAGAAGATCAATTCCGGCGATCTCATCGCGATCGCCGAGGTCGTGCGGGACCTGCACCGCAACGATGAACAGCGCGAGCAAAGCTATTCCGAGCGCCAGCTATACGAGGCCGCGCTGGATCGGCTGACGCGCGAAGTGGCCGCCGTTTCCGGCGGAGACGAGGTACAGGCCGCTAAGCAGGTGGACGAGGTGCTGGTCACGCGCGCCGCGTGATCGGTCGACCCGAACGGATCTGGCCGCGTCCCCGGGCCGCGGCCTTTTTCATGTCGACAGGCTAAGCAGCATCGCGATCTCCACGCCCTGCTGGGTCGCGCCGAGAATGTCGCCGGTTTGCCCGCCGATCTTGCCTCTTGCGAGCCCCGCAACCACGCTGGCCGCGATCATCGCAAAGACCACGGCCCAGACCCCCGCGCCACCCGTCATCAAGATCGTGACGGCGCAGCCGATCCCGAGGCCGAGCGCGGCGGTGGCCCGTCCAGGACGTCCTTGAAGGTGCGACAAGCCGGTCTTGCGCGCGTTTGGCAGGGCTGCCATCACGCAGGGCATCAGGGCGCGGGACATCGTGGCGCTTGCGACGAGAGCCGCCGCGGCGGCGTCGGGGCTGGCCTCGAAGAGCAGCCAGAGCGCCAGCCAGCGCGCCCCGAGCGACAGGACCAGCACGATCACCCCATACGTGCCGATATGGCTGTCCTTCATGATCTCCAGCCGCCGCTCCCGCGTCCAGCCCCCCCAGAGCCCGTCGGCCGTGTCGGCGAGCCCGTCCTCGTGCAGCGCGCCGGTGCTCAGGATGAATACCGAAAGCGCAACCAACGCAACAAGCGGCGCGGGCAGGCCGGCCGATTGCGCCAGAACGCCGCCGAGTGCTGCCAGCCCGCCGACCACCATGCCGGCCAGCGGATAGGCCCAGGCAGCCCGTGCGCCCCGGTCATGCGTAACCCCGCGCAGCGGCAATCGTGTCAGCAGCGACACGGCCTGCGCCACGTCTCGCAGGCGTACGAGGGCGGTGTCGGGGTCTGACATTCAAGGGCCTTTTGCGGGTGGGGCGGGACTGCCCGTTGCGTTACACAAGGGCATTCGAACTTGCAACGAGGCCAGCGATGCGTGCCGATTTTTCAACCCTGCAAGATTTGAGGCGCCTGATGCGCGACCTTCCCCGCGCGGACGTCGCGGCCCGCGACGCCGCGCGGGCGCGGGATGCGCAGTTGACCAAGCCGCCGGGCGCGCTCGGACGACTGGAGGACCTCGCAATCTGGTATTGCGGCTGGCGCGGCGCGGCCCGCGCGCAGGTCGATGCGCCGCAAGTGCTGGTCTTTGCCGGCAACCACGGTGTCGTGGCGCAGGGCGTGTCGGCCTTTCCGGCCGGTGTCACGGCGCAGATGGTCGCCAATTTCCGCACAGGAGGTGCCGCGATCAATCAACTGGCCGACCTGGCCGGCGCGCGGATGGATGTGCATGCGCTCGATCTCGACCGACCGACCGCCGATATCAGTCTTGGCCCCGCGATGACCGAACCCGAGGTGATCGCCGCTTTGCGCAGCGGATGGGAAGCGGTGGAGAGCACGACAGATCTGCTGGTCGTGGGCGAGATGGGCATCGGCAACACCACCGCTGCTGCTGCCATCGCACTTGCACTGAACGGCGGCGCGGCGTCGGACTGGACCGGGCGCGGAACGGGGCTGGATGATGCGGGGCTGCGTCACAAGGCACAGGTCGTCGCTCGGGCCGTCGCCGCCAACGCGGGTACGGGCCTTGACGGTCTGGAGGTGCTGCGTCGCCTTGGTGGGCGCGAGATCGCCGCGATGGCGGGCGCGATCCTTCATGCGCGCATGGAGCATGTCCCCGTCGTGCTCGACGGCTTCATCTGTACCGCCGCCGCCGCCTGTCTGGACGCCGCCGCGCCCGGCGCGCTCGATCACGCCATCGCGGGCCATGTCAGCGCCGAGCCCGGCCATGCGCGCCTGTTGCAGCATCTAGACAAGGATCCGCTGCTGTCGCTGGGTCTGCGGCTGGGGGAGGGGTCTGGCGCCGTGCTGGCCATGGGGATCGTACGTTCGGCGCTCGCATGTCATTGCGGCATGGCCACCTTTGCCGAGGCTGGTGTGTCCGTGGGCTGAGCGCGGTGTTGTACCGCCTTGACCCGTTCGCGGCCCCGGAATACTGATCGAATTCGTCGGATTAAACTTGGAGCCCCCCGCGCATGAGTGAAACGCTGTTGCACCGTCTGGCCTGGGTGGTGGTGGCCTTGTGCGTCGCGCCGATCGTCGCGGCCGCGCTATCGGCCCTTGCCGGCGATCTCGAGACATGGCGAGAGGTTCTGTCGACGGTGCTGCCGCGCTACACGGCGACCACGTTGACGCTGGTGGCGATCGTCGGTATTGGCACGGCGGTGATCGGATCGGTGACCGCGTGGCTGGTCACCGTCTACCGGTTTCCCGGCGTGCGTCTGCTGGAGATCGCGCTAGCCCTGCCGCTGGCCTTTCCCGCCTATGTGATGGCCTATGCCTATACGCACATGCTCGATCATCCCGGTCCGGTGCAGACGGCGTTGCGCGGGCTGACCGGGTGGGGGCCGCGCGACTACTGGTTTCCCGAGGTTCGCAGCCTTGGCGGCGCCGCGCTGATGCTGATCATCGTGCTTTATCCTTACGTCTACCTGCTGGCGCGCGCGTCCTTCCGGCAGCAGTCGGCCAACGCGTTTCTGGTGGCGCGCACGTTGGGGCGCTCGCCGATGCGGGCCTTCTGGCGGGTGGCGCTGCCGATGGCAAGGCCCGCGATCGCGGGCGGCGCGCTGCTGGCGATCATGGAGACGATCGCGGATTTCGGCACGGTGGCCTTCTTCAACGTGCAGACCTTTGCGACCGGCATCTATCAGGCATGGTTCAGCCTTGGCGACCGCGCCGCGGCCTCGCAGCTTGCGCTGTGCCTGCTGACCTTCGCGCTGTTGCTGGCGGGGCTCGAAAGGTTCAGCCGCGGACGCGCGCGAACGGCTGCGCAAGGCGGGCGGTTCGAGACGATGACGCGGCCAGACCTGCGCGGCGCCGCCGGCTGGGGGGCGTTCGCGATCTGTTTCCTGCCGGTGCTTCTGGGGTTCATCATCCCGGTGATCATGCTGGGCGTGATGGCCGTGGGCTCGGGTCAGGATCTGTTGTCGTCGCGCTATCTCGGGTTCATGTCGAATTCGCTGACGCTGGCCAGCGTCGCCGCCGTGGTCACCGTTCTGGGTGCGATCCTCGTGGGGTTTCGCGCGCGCACCCGGCCCGGACATGTCTCGCGGTGGCTCGTGATGGGGGCCGGAATCGGCTATGCGGTCCCGGGCGGCGTGATCGCCGTCGGGCTGATGGTGCCGATGGCCGCGTTCGACAACGCGGTGGACGCCTTCATGCGCGACTCATTCGGGGTCAGCACGGGGCTTTTGCTGACGGGATCCATATGGCTGATGGTGATGGCCTATGTGGTGCGGTTCATGGCAGCGGCCCTCAACGCCTATGACAGCGGCATGGCCACGGTGCCCGGACATCTCGACGCCATAGGGCGCTCGCTGGGGCAGCCGGGGCCGAAGCTGTTGACGCGGGTGCACCTGCCGGTGGCGCGGACATCGGTGCTGACGGCGCTGCTTATCGTCTTTGTCGACGTCATGAAGGAGCTGCCCGCGACGCTGATCCTGCATCCGTTTGGTGTCCAGACCCTTGCCGTGCAGGCGCACCGCCTCGCCGCGGATGAACGTCTGGCCGAGGCCGCGGTGCCGTCGCTGGTGCTGGTTGCGTTCGGCCTCGTTCCGGTGCTGCTGCTCTGCCGCTCGCTTGGGAGCCAAGGCGCGGGACAGCGCGCGGCCAAGCTTGGTTCGGCCATATCCGCGGGATAGCTTTCAGCCGCCCGGGCGGTCGAGGCTGAAGGTCTCGCGGATCACCGAGTAATCCATGTAGCCGAGCCGCGACAGGGGATTGAACCGCGTCACGTCGAAGCGTCCGTCGACCAGGCAGTCGTCGCGCATGTGCACGCCCGTCACCTCGCCGAAGACGACGAAATTCGCCTCTCCGGGTAATTGCACGATCTGCGTGAGCTTGCATTCGAGGCTGGCGGGGGAGGCCGCAACGCGCGCGCAGGCGATCGTCGTGCATTCGGCCTTCTCCAGCTCGGCATCCGCGAACTCGTCCACCTCGCGCGCCCACGGTCCGGAGGTTCGGTTCATCGGATGGGTCAGCGCCTCGCTGACCACGTTGACGCAGAAAACGCCCGTCTGCCGGATGTTGTCGACGCTGTCCTTGGTGCCGTCGCGGTCGGGCTTGGCCGAGGTCGAGGCAAACATCACCTGAGGCGGCACATAGGCGACCGCGTTGAAGAACGAGTAGGGGGCGAGGTTGTCGCGCCCGTCCGCGTCGCGCGACGAGATCCAGCCGATGGGCCGGGGCGTCACGATGGCGTTGAACGGGTTATGCGGCAGGCCGTGGCCCGCCTCGGGTGTGTAGAACATGGTGTTTCCTCGCGGGTCATCGGGTTTGTGCAAGCCGTAACGCCGTGCTACGCGCCATGCCAGTCGATTTTCGCGAAGGTATGCCGCGCCATGTTCGAATTGCGGCCCGAAGACCCCGCAGACCAGTGGGAGGTCGAGGCGCTTTACGACCTGTGCTTTGCGCCCGGGCGCGAGGCGCTGTCGTCCTACCGATTGCGCGATGCGGTGCCGCCTGTGGCCGATCTGTGCCTTGTCGCGGTCGATGAGGGCGTGATCGCCGGGGCCATCCGGTTCTGGCCGGTCTGCGTCGGCGAGGTGCGCGCGCTTCTGCTGGGGCCGGTTGCGGTGCATCCCACCCATCAGGGCGAAGGCATCGGGGCGTGGCTTATCCGCGAGGGGGTGGAGCGCGCGCGCTCGAATGGCTGGCCGCGCATGCTGCTGGTGGGGGATGCGCCCTATTATGGCCGGTTTGGTTTTGCGCGGCTGTCGGGCGTGATCATGCCGCCCCCCACCAATCCCGAGCGTGTCCTGGGGCTGGCCTTGCAGCCCGGCGCGTGGGATCATGTCACCGGGCAAGTGACGCGTGCCGCTTGAAATCCGGGTCGCGCGGGCGCAGCTTGATCCATGGATCACAGCGGATGCGGGGCGATGCAATGGAAATTCTGGGCCAGCCGATCGACGCGGCCACGACAGAGGCGCGGCTTGATGCGTTGGTCCGGCGCAACGCAAAGGCGGGCAACGTCGTGGTGGACGTGCTCAACCTGGTGGGCGGGCATGCCGAGGACATGCTCGATCGATTGCCGCTTGCCGTGCGCATGCGTCTTCATGCCACCACCGAAGACGCCTTGCGCCAAGCCGCCGAGGCCGCGCACCGCTCGCGCGATGTCGTGGGGCAGGGGCCGGCCTGGCGCATGCAGGCGCTGACCACGATGATGGGGGCTGCGGGCGGGGCCGGTGGCCTGCCCACGGCGCTTGCCGAATTGCCTGCGACCACGACGATCCTTCTGCGGGCGATCCAGGATGTCGCTATGGATCACGGGTTCGACCCGGCCGAGCCTTCGGTGCGGTTCGGCTCGGTCGAGGTGTTCGGCGCTGCGGGTCCGCTGGCGGATGACGATGGCGTCAACCTCGGGTTCATCGGGACGCGGATGACCCTGACGGGCTCGGCGATGCGCACGTTGATTGCCCGGGTCGCACCGCGCCTCGCGACGGTTCTGGGGCAGAAGCTTGCAGCGCAGACCGTGCCCGTTCTGGGCGCTGCCGCGGGCGCGGTCACGAATTATGCCTATACCCGCTATTACCAGGACATGGCGCATGTGCATTTCGGCCTTTATCGTCTGGCCATAGACGCGGGACGCGACCCGCAGGACATGGTGCTGGCTTTTCGTGAGCGGGCCGGGCGCGGCCCGGGCTGAACGGTTCAGGATCGCCAAAAGCGCGGCACCAGAAGCACGATGACCGCGAGGATCTCCAGCCGTCCCAGAAGCATGGCGAAGATCATCAACGCCTTGGCCGCGTCTGGAAAGTCCGTGAGCGCGCCGGTCGGGCCGACGCGATCGCCAAAGGCCGGCCCGATATTGAAGATCGCGGTCCACGCCCCGGTGATCGATTCCATCAACGTCAGCCCGGTCAGTTCCAGCGCGACCGAAAAGAAACCCAACGACAGGACGTAGCAGGTGAAGAGAAGCATCACCGACTGCAGCACGTCATCTTCTACGCGCCGTCCGTCGTGGCGCAGTACCATGACGCTGGAGGGGTGGAAGATCCGCCGTGCCTGCTGGCCGATCGCGCGCAGCATCAACTGATACCGGAAGACCTTGATCGAGCATCCGGTCGAGCCAGTGCAACCGCCGATCGCGCCGACCGCGATCAGCAGCACGAAGGGAAACGCGCCCCACGCGGTCACATCCGCGCTGCCAAAGCCGGTGCCGGAAAAGAATGACACTAGGTTGAAAATCCGCGCCCGGACGCTTGGTTCGTCGAATCGGCCATTGGCGACCACGTCGTAGATCACGATGATCGCGACCGCGTAGAAGATCCAGCGCAGATAGGTCCGAACCTGGCTGTCCTGCAGGATCGGACGCGTGTTGCCCTGCACCGCCTGCATCATGCGAACGAAGGGCAGGGTGCCGAGGATCATGAACACCACGCAGGCATATTGCGGTGCGCCTGGAAATACCCCGAAGGATTGGTCGGAGCTGGAAAACCCCCCCGTCGACACGGTGGTCAGGGCATGCACCGTCGAGTCGAACGCCCCCATGCCTAGCAGAAAGTACGAAAGCATGCAGGCCACCGTCAGCCCGAGGTAGACGTTGAGCACCCCTTTCGAGATATCGACGGTGCGCGGCAGCGCCTTGCCGAAGGTATCGAAGCCCTCGGTCCGAAAGAACTGCATGCCGCCGACGCGCATCTCGGGCAGAAAGACCAGCGCCACGATGACGATCCCCAGCCCGCCCAGCCATTGCAGGATGCCGCGCCATAGCAACAGCCCCTTGGGCAGTGCGTCGAGCCCGGTGATGACCGTGGTTCCGGTGGTCGTGACACCGGACATCGACTCGAAGAAGGCGTCGATGAAGTCGAGCCCGGTGTCCCCCAGCATGAAGGGCAGCGACCCGAAAAACGGCAGCACGACCCATGTCAGCACGGTCGTCAGGAAAGCCTGCTGAATGGTCAGACCGGACCCGACCGAGCTGCGGCAGGCGAGGGCGACCAGTGCCCCAACGAGGCACGTGATGATCATGCTCTCGAAAAACACCGGCCAGTGTCCGCGCCCCTCGACGATATCGACCAGCAACGGTACGATCATGGTTGCCCCCATGACCGCGAGCAGCAGCCCTACAAGATATCCCACAGGTCGCACATCGAACATGGCGCGCACCGTTGGTCTGGCCTCGTGAGACTGTCAAGCGCGTTGATGCGCGCGGGCTCGAATGCCGCTCAGTCGGTGAGAAGATCCTCGAACACGAATGCCGGTATGTCGGCTCGCGTCAATCCCATGGCGGCCAGTTGCTGGTCGGTCATGGCGTGAAGCCGGATCACGCTGGACAAACGATGCCGGCTGAGCATGTAGGCGTTCATGCCCGGCGCGTGTTCCGCCATAAAAAGATCCAGATCGCGCCGCCATTGCGGGCAAATGCAGTGGATTTGAAGGTTGGTGTCGGTCATCGGGTCCACTCTGGTGTCAGGTGACTGGTCCCTCCCGATTGCGATAGTACCGCATCATGCCTTGAATGCCATGGAAAGTGGACATCGGCCACGCGGTTTTTCTGCGGTGCAGCAAAAATAACGGCCCCGCCCCTACGGGCGAAGCCGGTATGTCTCTCTTCGGGTCGGGTCAGGTATAGAACTTGTCGCGAAAGACGTAGACCGCGATCTGGTCACGGCGCAGCCCGAGGCGGGACAGCTCTTCATCCGTTTTCCGCTCGAGCGCCTCGATCTGGTCCCGGCGGGATTGGGTGCGCATACGGCCCTCGAACCAGTCCGCAAGCGTCGTGAAAAAGCGCTCCGATGCGTCAAGCAGTGGCGTTATGATGTTGTGCGTGGTGGTGGTCGCCATTGGAAACCTCACTTTCGTTGTGAATGTTTCCTCCCTACTGACAAAATGGGGGGCGGGCGTTGGCGTGACCAGCCTCATTTCGGAAGGGCCGGGTTGCGCTGCGTGCATCCCGGCCTGCAAGCCCTTAGTTTAACTTGGTTTTATCACCCGTTCCAGGCATCGTTGGCGGGCTTGACGGTGCACGCGTGCGTTTGGCGTGCTCGTGCGCTGCCTTCTTTTCAGGCGCCGCCGGCTCGGGTGATGGCTTGGCTGTCGTTTTCGACTGTTCGGGCGTGGCGGTGTTTCGCGGCAAGGCGTCTTGTTCAGCGGGCTTTTCAAGCGCTTTGTCCGGCGCGGTCTTTGCTGTCGGCTGTTTTGCGGGGGCCGATGTCTTGACCGGGGTCTCTTCGCTCGGTTTGGTGGACGTCGCGGCCTTTTCCAGCGCGGGTGGTGCAGAGGGTGAGTCGGATCCGCTGGATTTCACGGGTGGCTCTTGCGTCGGACCCGGCTTGGTCGTGGCCGCCTTGGTCTCTTTTGGCGCGGCTTTGGCCGCGGCCTTTGCCGGCGCCTCGGATTTCGTGGGGGCCGCCGGTTGCTTTGCGGATCTGGTCGAGTCGGCCTTCGGCATCGCGGAGGCCTTGGCCTTGGGTTGTGCACTCGCCTTGGGCTTTGCAACAGGCTTGGCAATGGTCCGTGGTTGCACGGCATTTGCCGCGGTTTCCTTGGCGACTTCCGACTTCATCGAACTTGGCAGCGCGCTGGCGTGCAGTGCCGCGATCCCGAACGCGCGCGCCATGCGCATGTTGCTTTCGATCAGGTAGCCGGTGAACCGGATACCGGCGGCAGAGAGTTTGAGGGGAAGGTCAGGTGCGAGCATCTTTGATATCCTTTATCAGACGCATCCGCTCCGGCAGGACACCTTGAGAGCGGTCAGGCTTTTACAGATGCTGCATCGCAGCAAAACGCGCCGAGGTCAAATCACGTTTGCCCCGACACGCGGTTTTGTGCCTTAAACTTGCTCTTTGTGCCCGATTTTCCGCCTAACGCCCGTGCATGAGGGTCTGAAACAGTCTCGGATCCAGGCTCTGCGCGGCGAAGGTGTCACCTTCGGTCAGCACGCTCACCGCGTCATGGCTGTGCAGGCTTTCCTGATGGCTGGCCACGACGCGAAAATCGCCGATTCGCGGATCGGCCAGCAACTCGGCACAGAAGAGGCGTGCGGCATCCTCGACGAAGATCGGGTTGGCGGCGTTCAACTCGGCAAAGGCCTGTTCGTCCTCGCGCTTGACCATGACCTGCGTCTCGGTGGGGACCGCGCGGCGCGCGTGCTCGATCAGATCCTCGAACCACAGACGCTCTGCGCCCACCAGTTCGACCGAGATCCGGGCGACCGAGCGTTGCGAATGCGGGGTGGCCAGCTGCCCGCGCGCGGCGCGGGCGTGTTCGCTCAGTTCGAGCGAGCAGGGGCAGGTCGAGGAATAGACGTAATCAAGATGCATGAACTTGCGTGTCACACCGTCTTGGCGGACCAGCTCCAGCGCGATGTCGTAATACTGGTAACCTTCGAGATCCGAGCGCAGCGAGCGCACCTTGGCCGGATAGGAAAACCGCATCTGCAACCGCGCATCGACCGAGTCGAGATCGGTGACGTAATCCGCCAGCGCCGCCTCTATCACGTCGAGGCTGAAGGTCTTCTGCGCATGCTTGTAGAAGCTGCGCATGATGCGCGACATGTTGATGCCCTTCTTGCCAGCCTCGAGGCTGACCGTGCCGGTCACAGACGTCTCCAGCGTCAGATCGCCGTTGTCGCGGGTGTGATAGGCGATCGGCAGTCGGAAATTCGAGATGCCCACATGCTGCAAATGCTGCCGGGTGCCGCGAATGAGCGAGGCGGGACCGTTCTGCAGGTCGGGCAGGGTGGCGCGGTAGACCTCGGTAACCTCGAAATCGACAGGGTATTCCCGCGACAGCGCCGGATAGTTCGACAGCGCCGCGCCGGGCAGAAGCCGCGCGATCGACGGGTCGAGATCGGCCACTTCTTCCGGAGTGGCGGTGCGCGCCCAAGTGCGCAACACGTCGAGCGCGTCTTGGGCCGCATCGCGATCCGGTGTGATCTCGGGCGGATGCATGTTCATCGCAAAGTCCCTTTCAGTTCGGCTTTGACCATACATAAGTCACGGGCAAGATATTTCCCAATATCGATGAAAGTCTGTCCGAGCGCGGGCCTTATCATGCTAGGCGGCAGCGCTCAGAGCCTGCCGGAGATCCGCGATCAGGTCGTCGGGATCCTCCAGGCCCACGCTCAGCCTGACAAGCCCCGGCGTGATCCCGAGCGCCGCCTGACGCTCGGGCGGCAGCCGCTGATGGGTGGTCGTCGCGGGGTGGGTCGCGATGGATTTCGCATCGCCGAGGTTGTTCGAGATGATGACGATGTCGAGCGCGTTGAGAAACCGGAACGCCGCGTCCTGCCCGCCGACGATGTCGAGCGCGAGGATCGTGCCGCCCGATCCCATCTGTCGCTGCACCAGATCGTGCTGCGGATGCGCCGGGCTTCCGGGATAGATCAGCCGCGCCACGGCACGATGCCCGTCCAGCGCCTCGGCAATGGCGGCGGCGCTGGACGTCTGGGCGCGCACCCGAAGGTCGATCGTCTCGAGCCCCTTCAGCATGACCCATGCGTTGAACGGCGACAGCGACCCGCCGGTATGTTTCATGTAAGGTTCGACCGTGCCGCGAATGAATTCGCGCGTGCCGAGGATCACCCCGCCAAGGGTGCGGCCCTGGCCGTCGATATGCTTGGTCGCGGAATAGACCACGACATCGGCGCCCTGCGCGATGGCCTCCGAATAGACCGGCGTGGCAAAGACGTTGTCCACGATCACCGTGGCGCCCGCCGCATGCGCGAGTTCCGCGACGGCCGCGATATCCACCACGTCGAGCGTCGGGTTCGAGATCGTCTCGAAGAACACGGCCTTGGTGTCGGGCCGGATGGCGGCGCGCCATTGCTCCAGGTCGGTGCCATCGACGAACGTGACCTCGACGCCGAACCGCGTCAGAACCTCTTCAAGCACGTAAAGGCACGATCCGAACAGCGCCCGCGCCGACACCACGTGGTCGCCGGCGCGCAGCATGGACGACAGCGCGCCGGACACGGCGGCCATGCCGCTGGCCGTGGCGAACCCGTCCTCGGCCCCTTCGATGGCTGCGATGCGGTTTTCGAACATGGCGACCGTGGGATTGCCGTAGCGGGCATAGATGAACTCGTCCGGGCCGGCGGATTCGAAGCGCGCCTGCGCGGCCTCGGCGGTGTCGTAGACAAAGCCTTGCGTCAGGAACAGCGCCTCGCTGACCTCGCCCCACTGGCTGCGCCGCGTGCCGCCATGCACCTGCCGCGTGCGGCTTTTCCATTGCTCACTCATGATCGTCCTCCGGGCCCCTGCGCCCACGAAAAAAGCCCCGGATCGGCCAAGCGAAAGGGGGCTTTCTCCTGACCTCTTTAGCGGATGTTTTTAACGTGGCCCGCAATCCGGCAACAAAGCACCACGCTTCTCAGGTACCGCCACGCGCCCCGGTCGTCAACACTGTCACGCAGGTTTAACCCGACCGTCACCTGCCTGACGTATGCGGCTGATACCCGCAAGCCACAAGATGTAGCAGGGGATGCGCCATGCCACTCATCCATGTCGATACCGGGCCGGACTGGCTGGACTTGCATGATCGGCCCGAGGGTTTGCAGGATTACCTGCCAGAAGTTCTGACCGACGATGGCCCGGTCATCGTCATGGTGCACGGATACAAGTACGCGCCAAACCATCCCCGCGAATGCCCGCACAACCAGATCCTCGCGCTGGACCCGACCCGCGAGGGTTTCAAGGTGGTCAGCTGGCCGCGCGGGCTCGGGTTCGGGTGCGGCATGGAAGAAGAGGGGTTGGGGGTCGCCTTCGGTTGGCATGCCCGCGGAACGCTGCGCCAGGCCTATGCCGAGGCCGCCCGCGCCGGAGAGAGCCTCGCGCGGATGATCGCGATGATCCGGCGGCTCGCCCCCGGCCGGCCCGTGCACGCGGTTGCGCATTCGCTTGGCGCGCGGGTGGTGCTGCAGGCCCTGCCACATTTGCCGGCGGGGGCTGTCGGACGCCTGATCCTACTGGCGGGCGCAGAATTCGGAGCGCGGGCCGCAGACGCGCTCGATAGCCCGGCGGGGCGCTGCGCCGAGGTGCTCAATGTCACCAGCCGGGAAAACGATCTCTTCGACTTTCTGCTCGAATGCCTGATACCGCCACCCGTCCGGGGAAATCGCAGCTTGGGGCTGGCGTTGCCCTCGGGGCCGAACGTGCTGAACCTGCAGATGGATCATCCCGAGACGCTGGCCGCATTGCGCGGCGCGGGCTTCGAGATCGGCGCGCCGGTGACCCGCATCTGCCATTGGTCACCCTATACGCGGCCGGGCGCGCTGGCCATGTATGACCGGCTGCTGCGGGACGCCGCGGATCTGCCGCTTGCCCGCCTTCGCGCGGCCCTGCCGGACCGTGCGACGCCGCGCTGGTCCCGCCTTTTGCCGCGCCCGGCCTTTTCGGTGGACCTGTCGACACGCGCCCGGCCGGGCATGTGAGACGCCTGTCAGACGTCGTCATCATCCGACCGGTACGCGACACGATGTCGTGCCGCGGCGCGGGCGGAGTTTCCCCTACAGCTTGCGCGAGGTTTGCGCTATCACCTGCGGGATGCGGCAATGGCGCAAGGACTGGACCCGATGAGCACCACATCAAAGCCCGTGAACCTCGCCCTGCAGGGCGGGGGGGCGCATGGCGCCTTCACCTGGGGCGTTCTCGATTACCTGCTCGAGGACGGGCGCCTGCGGATTGCGGGCGTCTCGGGCACCTCGGCCGGGGCGATGAACGCCGTGGCGCTCGCCGACGGACACACGCGCGGCGGCCCCGACGGGGCGCGCGAGGCGCTTGAGAATTTCTGGGCCGCGATGAACAAAAGCGCCCAGCACACGCCGCTGCAACGCACGCCCGTGGACAGGATCACCGGCCATTGGGGCCTGGAGAACAATCCGTTCTATCATTTCATGAATGCGCTGACGGGAGTTGCGTCCCCGTACCAGTTGAACCCGCTCGACATCAACCCGCTGCGCGATCTCGTCGAGCAGAGCATCGATTTCGAGATGGTGCGCAAATGCACCGCCTTCGAGCTGTTCGTGTCGGCGACCAATGTCGAGACCGGGCGCGTGCAGGTTTTCCCGCGCGAGCATCTGACGGCGGACATGGTGATGGCGTCGGCCTGCCTGCCCCACATATACCGCGCGGTCGAGATCGACGGCGTGCCGTACTGGGATGGCGGCTACATGGGCAATCCGGCGCTCTTTCCGCTCTACGGCAAGACCGGCACCGACGACATCATCGTCGTGCAGATCAACCCGATCGAGCGCAAGGGCACGCCGCGAACGGCGCAGGAAATCGAGAACAGGGTCAACGAGATCAGCTTCAATTCCAGCCTTCTGAAGGAATTGCGCGCCATCGATTTCGTCGATCGCCTGATCCGGCAGGGCAAGCTGTCGCCCGGCCATTACCGGCCCGTCAAGGTGCATCTGATCGAGAACGAGGACGTTCTGAAACCGATGGGCGCGTCCTCGAAGATGAACGTGGAATGGGCGTTCTTGACCCGCCTGCGCGATATCGGGCGCGAGACGGCGGCGGCGTGGCTGGATCGCTGCCACGACCGGATCGGTGTCGAAAGCACGGTGGATCTGCGCGGCATGTTCCAGGGCATCGGTGCCGAGCATCAGGGCTGATCGTCGCGTCCTTCGGGGGTCATGGCCGAAATGCCGCACCCGAGCGTGGCCAGGATTTTTAATGACGACTGGGGCGCGGCATCTGCTAATCTGCGCGAAAACAGCGAGGGCAGTATGAGCAGCACACCTGAAATGACCGAAACCCTGCGCGCGCACATCATGGCGCAGCCCGACCTCATCCTCGAGGATGCGGGCCTCATGCGCGCGCTCACGGCCGCGAACGAACGGGCCATGGGCGACAATATCGTTGATCTGCGCGGCATCGCGATGGACCGGCTCGAGGCGCGGCTCGACCGGCTGGAGGACACGCACCGCACTGTCATCGGCGCGGCGCATGACACCCTTTCGGGCATGCACCAGGTCCATCGCGCCATCCTGCGCATGCTCGATCCGCTGGATTTCGGGGACTTCCTGCGCGACCTCGGCGGAGAGGTCGCGCACATCCTGCGCGTGGATCACGTGCGGCTGGTCCTCGAAACCGGAGAGCCGGAGGCGGACGCGGCACTACAATCGGCCGGCGAGGTGCTGTCGCTGGCCGCGCCCGGCTTCATCAAGGCCTATGTGACGGGTCAGAGGACCACCCCTGCGCGTCAGGTGACGCTGCGCCGGACCGAAGGTGGCGATTCGCAGGTCTACGGCGCGCAGGCGCCGCTTGTGCGGTCCGAAGCATGCCTGCTGCTGGATCTGGGCGACAAACGCCTGCCCGGTTTGCTGGTCATGGGCTCGGAACGCGCCGATCAGTTCACCCCGCAACAGGGCACGGACCTACTGGCTTTCTTCGCGGGCGTGTTCGAACGCAACATGTGCCGCTGGCTGGCATGATCTCGGCCGCCGCCCGCGACGCTCTCACGTACTGGCTTGCGTCGCAAAAGGCCCTTCAGGGGGCATCGGAGCATACGACCTCTGCCTATGCGCAGGATGTCGCAGGGTTTCTCGCCTTCATGACCGAACATCACGGCGAGAGTCAGGGTCTGGCCGCACTCGCCCGCGTCGACACCGCCGACATGCGTGCCTGGATGGCCTTCACACGGTCGCACGGGGTGGGCGCGCGGTCCCTGGCGCGCAAGCTGTCGGCGGTCAAGGGATTCTACCGCTGGCTGGCCGAGCGCGAAGGGTTCGAACCCACGGCCGTGCTGTCGATCCGTGCGCCCAAGTTTCAGCCCAAACTGCCGCGCCCGCTGTCGCCGCGGGACGCGCAGGAACTGATCGCGAGCTTGGACATGCAATCCTCCAAGCCCTGGATCGTCGCGCGGGATCAAGCGGTTGTGACGCTGCTTTACGGCTGCGGCCTGCGCATATCCGAGGCGCTCGGGCTGACCGGCGCGGTCGTGCCGATGGCGGACATGCTGCGCATCACCGGCAAAGGCGGCAAGGCGCGGCTGGTGCCGGTCATCGCTCCCGCGCGCGACGCGGTCGCGCTGTATGTCGACATCTGCCCTTTCGACATCATCCGCGACGGGCCGCTCTTTTTCGGGGTACGAGGCGGGGCGCTCGGGGCACGGGCGGTGCAGAAGGTGGTCGAGCGTACCCGCGCGCAGCTCGGCCTGCCGGCGACCGCGACACCGCATGCGATGCGCCACAGCTTTGCCACGCATCTGCTGAACGCGGGCGGCGACCTGCGGGCGATCCAGGATCTGCTGGGGCATGCCTCGCTGTCGACCACGCAGTCCTATACCGGCGTCGATACGGCCCGTCTGATGGAGGTCTACGCCCGTGCGCACCCGCAAGGCGGCGGCTGACGCGCAGACCCGCGGGATCGAGATGGCCGTGGCTTTCCTTTGACAGCACCGCTTTGTCGAAAGAAAGTGTCCGAATGTTGCAATAATATTGCGGATCAGTTGTGCAGGGTATAACTTTTTCCCCGGTATCGAATCGGAGAGCCCATGCCCCTCACCCGTCTGGACGAGATCGACCGCAAGATCCTGGCCGAATTGCAGGCCGATGGCCGGATGACCAATGTTGAACTGGCCCGCCGCGTGGGGATTTCCGCACCGCCCTGCCTACGCCGGGTGCGCACGCTGGAGGAGAATGGCTACATCCGCGGCTATCACGCGGCGGTCGATGCGCGCGAACTTGGGTTCGAGGTGCAGGTCTTTGCAATGGTCGGCCTGCAGAGCCAGGCCGAGGCGGATCTGTCGGCCTTCGAGGACCAGTGCCGCGCGTGGCCGCTGGTGCGCGAGTGTCACATGCTCAACGGCGAGGTGGATTTCATCCTGAAATGCGTGGCACCCGACCTTCTGACCTTCCAGCGTTTCCTGACCGAGGAACTGACGGCGGCGAAGAACGTGGGCAGCGTCAAGACCTCGCTGGTGATCCGCGGCGCCAAGTCCGAACCGGGCGTGCCCTTCGACGTCCTCGAGGCCCGCTTGCGCCAATCGGCGTGAAAACGCGCCTCGACCGGCGTCGGAGCGCGGTGTCCGTCCGCGTCATTCGCGCAACGCGTTCTCCTTCACGCGCACGACGGGTTCAGTCAGGTATTCCATCACCGTTTTCTTGCCCGCGAGGATATCGACCTCGGTCACCATGCCGGGGATGATCTCGACCGCAACACCGTCGGCCCCGAGGATGTTGTCATCAGTCCGGATCTCGACGACGAAGAACTCCTCGTCGTCGCGTTCCGACCGTGTGACCGCGTCCGCGCCGATGCGCACGATCTCGCCGTCGAGACTGCCATAGCGGGAAAAGTCATAGGCTGTGACCTTCACCTTCACCGGCTGGCCGGGATGGACGAAAGCAATGTCGGACGGACGCACGAAGGCCTCGACCAGCAGCGTGTCGTCCAGTGGCACGATCTCGATAAGGTCCTCGCCCGCGCGCGCCAGCCCGCCCAGGGTCGAGCGGTGGATTCGGTTGACCACGCCGCGCACCGGTGCGCGCAGACGCGCGCGCGCAGCCCGGCTCTGCAATGCGGGCAGGGACGGTCTGAGCGCCGCAAGTTCTCCGGTCGCCAGTGCCAGATCCGACAGGGCCGCGGCCTTTTGCCGAGAGCGGCGGGCCCGCACCTGGTCGTCGATCTCGTTCAGTGCCGATTGCAGGCGTGCAAGCGCTGCTTCGGCCCGTGTTTCGCGGCCGCGCCACTCGGCTTCGGTGCGCCGCAGCGACAGCAGCGTGGTCGCCGGCTCGACCCCGCGTTCGACCAGCGGCGCCATCATCGCGCGCTCTTCTTCGAGAACCTGAAGCGTGTCGCGTGCGGTCTGGAGATCGACGCGGCCTTCCTCGAGTTCCTGCCGGCGCTGGTTGCGCTGACGCTCGAGAATGCCGATCTCATCCGCCAGTTCCGCCTCACGCCCATGAAAGAGCGCGGTCTCGGACCGGACAACGTCCGGTGCGCGCTCGATCAGCCTGTCGCTGAACGTCAGCTCGGCGCCGTCGATCTCGGCCTGAAGCCGTTCGATGCGGGCCATCAGGCCGAAGGCGCGCTGCTGTTCCTGGTCCAGCTCGCTTGAGATCTGGGTGCCATCCAGCTCCATCAGGACCGCATCCTCGTCCACGATATCGCCCTCTGCGACGTTCAAATCGAGCAGGATCCCCGGCTCTGTCGCCTGGATGAGCTGGACATCGCGCGACGGCACGATGCGGCCCTCGGCGCGCGTGACATCGTCGAGCTCGGTGCGCGCGGCCCAGACCGCCGCCGCCGCCAGAAACAGCAGGATCACCGCCAGCAGCAGCGAGCCGCGCAGCGGCGAAGCACCGCGCATCTCGCGCGCAAGCGTATCGAGATCGTTGTTACGTGCCATCGGTGGCCCCGCCCTTGCCTGTGCCGGATCCGCCCGCAGCGCTTGCAGGGCCGCGGCGGTTGAGGATGCTCTTGGGGCCGTCGGCGGCGATCCGGCCCTTATCCACCACGATCACCCGGTCGACGAGGTCGAGCAGGCTTGTCCGGTGGGTGACGATCACCACGGTGCGGTCGGCCAGCTCTGTCTTGAGCCGGGCGATCACCTCGGACTCGTTCTGCACGTCCATGGCGCTGGTCGGCTCGTCCAGCAGCAGGATCGGCGGCCGCCCGACCAGCGCACGAGCCAGGGTTATCGCCTGTTTCTGACCGCCCGACAGCCCTTCGCCGCGTTCGGCCAGCATCATGTCGTAGCCTGCCGGATGCTGCTTCACGAAGTCCTCGACCCCGGCGATGCGCGCGGCGTCGAGGATGTCATCGTCGCGCGGGCGTACCGCGCCGATGGCGATGTTCTCGCGGATCGTGCCGGTGAAAAGCCAGACATCCTGAAGGACCGAGCCCACGTTGCGGCGCAGATCGCCCGGGTCGATCTGGCGGATGTCGATGCCGTCCATCCGTACCGATCCCGCGCGCGGCTCATAAAGGCCCAGCATCAGCCGGGCGACCGTGCTCTTGCCAGACCCGATCCGGCCTAGGATCGCGACCTTTTCGCCCGGTTTGATGTTGAACGACAGGTTCGAAAGCGCGTCGATCCCCTGATCTGGATAGGCGAAGGACACGGTGTCAAAGGCAATCTCGCCGGCCAGCCTGGGCCGCGAGATCCAGCCCTTGCCCTCGGGGCGCTCGCTTTCGGCGCGCATCAGCGCGTCGAGGCTGCGATACGAGGTCCGCGCCTGGTTGAACCGAGTCAGTGTCTGCGCGAGCTGCGCCAGCGGCGCGAGCGTGCGCCCCGTCAGGATGACGCAGGCAATCAGCGCGCCCATGCTGACATCGCCGGCGGTGATCAGGAAGACGCCGTAGAACACGATCATCACCTGCGCGGCCTGCTGGGTCGTGGCCGTCGCGTTGATGGCGAACTGCGTCACCGCGCGGCTTTGCAGCCCGTGGTCGGATTGCCGCGCGATCGCCTCTTCCCACCGCGCGCGCATGCGCCGCTGTGCACCGGCGGCCTTGATCGTCTCCAGACCGGCGACGGTTTCCACCAGAACACCCTGTTTCGACTGGCCGTCGGCAAAATTCTTTTCGGCCAGCCGCGACAGGATGGGCTGCACCGCGATCCCGACGATAAGCACCACCGGCACGGCAATCGCCGGCACCAGCGCCAGCGGTCCGCCGATCAGGTAGATCACCCCGATGAACAGGATGATGAAGGGCAAGTCCACCACCGCCACCAGCGTGGCCGAGGTGAAGAACTCGCGCAGCGTCTCGAACTCGCGCAGGGTGCTTGCGAGCGCCCCGGTCGACCCCTTGCGGGCGCGCATCTGCATGTCGAGCAACTGGTCGAAGATCCGCCGCCCCATCGCCATGTCGGCCTTTTGCCCGGCGCGGTCGATGAAGCCGGCGCGCAGGCTCTTGATCAGGAAATCGAAAAACAGCGCGATCCCGACGCCGGCGGTCAGCGCGATCAGCGATTCCATCGCCTCGTTCGGCAGGACCCGGTCATACACCACCATGATGAACAGCGATGTTGACAGCCCGAGGAAGTTGGCAACGATCGCTGCGAGGATCACCTGCGTATAGGCCCACCTGTTCTGCGCCAGCGTGGACCAGAACCAGTGCCCCTGACGGCCCGCACCCTGTGCCGCGAGATCCTCGCGGTGCTCGGCCCGCATCAGAATCGCGTAGCCGCTGTAGACCGCCGCGATCGCATCCTGCGTGACCTCGCCCAGCCCCTCGCCCAGCTCGGGGTCGAAGATCGCCAGCCGGCCGCCGGGCAGGACCTCGTGCAGAACGACGGCGCGGGTGTCGTCGAGCAGAAGGATGGCGGGCGTCAGGGTGCTGTCGAACTCGGTCAATCGGCGCTTGCCGAAGGCCGCCTGGATGCCGGCCCGTTCGGCGGCGACGATCGCGTCGCGCACGGTCAGGTTGCCCTGCGCACCCGATTGCGCGGCGTGCAGCGCGGCCAGCGTGGTGGGCCGGTCGAGCGTCGTGGCAACATGCAGCAGGCACGCCTCGAGCGGTGTGACCTCGTCCGCGCCCCCGGTCTGGCCCGCCCCGGGATCAAGCCTGACAACGCGTGCGTCGGTCATGACGGCGCCTCCGCGGTGGCATTGTCCGACCCTGCGTCCTCGTCCGCATCGAGGGCGGGAAGGGTGATCGCGAAGGCATCCAGGATGTCGCCAGTCAACGCCAAAACCACATATCTGCTCAGCGCCTGTTCGCGCTGCGCGGTGATCAACCGTTCGCCGGCTTCGAAAAAGTCGCGTTGCGCGTCGAGCAGTCCGATCAGGTCGCGCCGACCGATCGAGAATTCTTCGCGCGCAGCCTCGACTGTGGCCTCGTTGGCGCGAACCGCATCCTGCGCCGCCCGCACGCGTTCCAGCCCGGTCCGCTGGTCGGAGCGGGCAAAGTCCAGCGCCCGGCGGATCTCGCGGGCCAGACCGTCGCGATCGGCCTGCAATGCGGCCAGACGCGCCTCGGATTCGCGGATCGCCGCGGCCTTCTGCCCGGGCGCGCCGCTGTCATAATCCAGCAGCAGATCGACATCCGTGTCGATGCCGCTGCCGCGGGCCTCGCGGCGTCCGGTCGTGCGCAGGTCGACCTGCGGAAAGATCGCGGCCGCGGTTGCGGCCAGATCGGCCTCGGCGGCCTTGATCGAGGCGTCGATGCCGCGCACGCGCGGGCTGGACGCGATCAGCGTCTCGTCGGGCACATCCGAAAGTGTCGGTGCATCCGGAGGCGGGCCTAGGCGTTCGGGACCCTGACCGAATATTTCGCGATAGACCGCTTCTGCCCGATCCCGCCCCGACAGCGCCTGCACGCGGCGCGCCACCGCATCCGCGAGCCGCGCCTCGGCGGTCACCACGTTGGACTGCGTGCCCGCACCGGCGCCGGACCTGTCCTCGACCTGATCGAGCAACTCGCGATGCGCCGCCTCGTTGTCGCGGGCCAGATCATACTGGGCTCGCGCCGCGACAAGGTTCTGCCACGCCTCGACCGCCTCGAGTGTAAGTGCTGCGCCCACTTCCAGCCGGGCGCCGCGGCTTTCGAACACCCGCGCCCGCGCGGCGATCTGGCGGCTGGCCGTCGCCCCGCCGTCGTAGATCAGCTAGATGAGTTCGAGGATCGGGCTGAGTGCCATGCTGCCGCCCGACAGGCCACTTCCAAGCGTCACGCCAAGCGAAAAGCGCGGCAGGAACGCGCCGGCCTCGCCATCTTCGCGCGCCCGGGCGGCCAGCACATCGGCGTTGGAGGCGTCGAACCGCGGATTGGTCTCGACCGCGCTGGCCACGCTCCGCCCGAAGCGCGTTTCCGAGACCTCGGCATCCACCCGCACCTCGCGCTCGTCCGGCGGGGCATCGAACCCCGCTTCTAGCGACCCGAGATCCGGCGATGGCGAACACGCCGTCAGCATCAGCAGGATCCCGGGAAGAAACAGCCGGGCCTTCCGCCGATATCGCTGATCCGACAGGCCCGCTCCGGCCGTGTCGTTGCGCGTGGCTGTCATTCGGTCTGCCCCTTGGTGCTGCAACGCATCGTTTCGATTTCTTCCCTCATAGGGCATGGGCACCGTGAATGTTAACCCTGCGAGGTTGATGCGATGATAATATTGCCTGGTTTTCTGATCGGTTGTGGCGGATCAGTCGCGCGGGTCGTGGTCGCGCGCCACGGCGAGCGCGTCGAGGAAACCCGATATCGCGTCGTCGGCGCCGGTCGGGTCCGCCGTATCCAGGGCCTGCGGGTCCGACGCACGCTCAAGCTGCGCCTCGGCCGCCGCAAGGAAGGGCAGGTGATGCAGCGACACGGCCTGCACCTGCGCCATGGCAAGTGCCCCGCAGCGATGCAGAACGCCCAGATCGGTCCGGGACAGCCCGTCGAGACGCGACCGATCCGGCACGAACAGCCCGCTTGCATCCATCTGCGCCAGATCCTTGGGCCGGGAGAACGGCACGAACCCGACCCGCGCCGCCATCTCTGACACCGCGGCGCGGGTGCGGGTCTCGGCGGCGGTGCGCTCGCGGAAGAACCCGATCACCTTGGCGAGGGCCGGGGCAGGGGTGCCGTCTGCGTCAAAGAACGGCTCGTCCTCCGGCGCGTCGGTGACAAGGCCGCTCGACTCGTCGACCAGCAGACGGATATCCCCGGTCTCGTCGCGCGCCGCGCCAAAGGGATGCACGCGCAGGATCGACGGCACGTAGCTGCCGCGCCACCGGCCCGAGGGGGACACCAGCGCGCCGCGGCCCGTCCCGGTCAGGCGGGTCAGCGCGACCGGCCAGGGCCCCGCGCCAGTCTGCACGAAAAGGATGGGCAGGCTTGCGGCGACCTGCTCGTGCTCGCCAAGCACGATCGGCACGAGGCGATGCGCGCGCGCGAAGTCCCACGA
>JAWLGF010000067.1:0-12308 GCA_041685205.1 Roseovarius sp. | reverse complement strand
CCCTCACATCCGGAAGACGCCAAAGCGCGTCTCCTCCACCGGCGCGTTGAGCGCCGCCCTGAGCGACAGGGCCAGGACGTCGCGGCTCTTGCGCGGATCAACGATACCATCGTCCCAGAGCCGGGCGCTGGCGTAAAGCGGGTGGCTCTGGCGCTCGAACATCTCGACCGTGGGGCGCTTGAAGGCCGCTTCGTCCGCCTCGGACCAGTGCTCGCCGCGCTTTTCCATCGCGTCGCGTTTCACCGTGGCCAGCACGCCTGCGGCCTGCGCCCCGCCCATGACCGAGATCCGGCTGTTGGGCCAGGTCCACAAGAAACGCGGCTGATAGGCGCGCCCGGCCATGCCGTAATTGCCCGCGCCGAAAGATCCGCCAACCAGCATCGTGATCTTGGGCACGCTCGTGGTCGCCACGGCCGTCACCATCTTGGCGCCGTGCCGGGCAATGCCCTCGTTCTCGTATCTGCGTCCCACCATGAAGCCGGTGATGTTCTGCAAAAACACAATCGGAATGCGCCGCTGCGAGCACAGCTCCACGAAATGCGCGCCCTTTGCGGCGGCCTCTGAAAACAGCACGCCGTTATTGGCCACGATGCCCACGGGGCAGCCCTTCACATGCGCAAACCCGGTGACCAGCGTCTCGCCGAACCGCGCCTTGAACTCGTCGAAATACGAGGCGTCGACCAGCCGCGCGATCACCTCGCGGATATCGTAGGGCGTGCGCAGATCGCCCGGCACCACGCCCAGCAGTTCCGCGGGGTCATAGACCGGTTCGCGCGGCGTGTCCCAGCCAAGGGACGGTGCAGCCCCCAGGTTCCCCACCGCCCGACGCGCGAGCGCCAGCGCATGCGCGTCATCCTCTGCGAGGTAATCGGCCACGCCCGATAGCCTTGTATGCACATCGCCGCCGCCCAGATCCTCGGCCGTGACCACCTCGCCGGTGGCGGCCTTCACAAGTGGCGGCCCGGCCAGAAAGATCGTGCCCTGATCGCGGACGATGATCGTCACATCGCTCATCGCGGGCACATAGGCGCCGCCGGCGGTGCAGCTTCCCATGACCACGGCGATCTGCGCGATGCCCTTGGCCGACATCCGCGCCTGGTTGTAGAAGATCCGTCCGAAATGGTCCCGGTCGGGAAAGACCTCGTCCTGATTGGGCAGGTTGGCGCCGCCACTGTCCACAAGGTAGATGCAGGGCAGATGGCATTCCTCGGCGATCTCCTGCGCGCGCAGGTGCTTCTTGACGGTCATTGGGTAATAGGTGCCGCCCTTCACGGTGGCGTCGTTGCACACCACCATGCAGTCACGCCCGTGCACCCGGCCGACACCCGCGATGACCCCGGCGCAGGGTGCGGCCCCCTCGTATAGCCCATGCGCCGCGAGGGCCCCGACTTCCAGGAACGGGCTGCCCGGATCCAGCAGACCCGCGACCCGGTCACGGGGCGTCATCTTGCCACGCGCCTTGTGGCGCGTGCGTGCGGCCTCGCCGCCGCCCTCTGCGGCCGCAGCCGCAGCCGCGTACACCTCTCGCAATGCCGCGAGGTGCCCGGCCTCGTTGGCCTTGAACGTCTCCGAGCCCGGAAGGATCGCCGCTTTCAGTTGCATGACACAGTCTCCGGCAAGGGTGCAGGTCTCCGCAGACCTTTGGAATTTTCTGCGCGAGTCGCGGTCACGATGCGGGCTCCGGCCCGTTGCGATGCGCCAGCCGGCCGTAAGGATCGACGAAATATTCGTAGGACCCGCAGGCCACGACGAGCCACAGATCCTCGCTCGCCGCCGGTCGCGCCGCGCAATCTGAGCGGTCTGCGCCCTCTCCGGCCTCGTCGAGATATCGTGCCGCCATCCGCTCGATCACGTCCGTTTCCGTCGTGCTGACCGCCCGCCCGCCAAGGATCAGCCCGAAAACCGCCACACCGGCGATCAGCGCCACGAGCGGCAGAAAGATCAGACGCCGCGGCATCGGGTCATGTCTCTTTCCTTCCAATTTGACGACTTCACGGGGCTATTTCCAAAACTAAGTCCGTTGGTATTCTCGTTGAGAATGCCAATAGTCATCTCATAAGTTTACGCCTAGAGCCGAGTACAAACGCAAAAACCCGTAACCAACAAAAACAAGATAAAAACTCGCGAGCGTGTGAGGTAGCACATACGACCATGTTATGGATCGACCAAAAATGCTCTTTTGAGCCTGAATCAATCTGCTCGTACGGTACATCGGCCAAGTATACTTTCTCTAGAAGTTCACGGCGATCGTCCCAATGTTTTTTCCAAGCCTGTGCGTGCAAGTTCCAATTCGAATGAATGAGGTAAGAGGCCACGAGGCTGAGGAACACCCCACCCGCAAACGAAAACCCTGCGATAATTATTTCGCCGACATTGATTTTGATGTTTTCACTTAAACCCACAATTGCAGGAATGGCCAGTAGACCTCCACCAGAAATAAGAACCGAGTTTCTAACGACTAGGATCCCATAGTCATACGCTTTCGCTTGAGTGTCAGAGATACGCTTTTCAAAGAAATTTTCGGCTTCCTTTAATTCCTTTCGGTACGTCTCGTAATCGCTCATTCCATCGCCCCCATCATCTCGCGGCCGACCAGCATGCGGCGGATCTCGGATGTGCCGGCGCCGATCTCCATCAGCTTGGCGTCGCGGAAGATCCGCGCGACGGGGCTGTCGTTCAGAAAGCCCGCGCCGCCCATGGCCTGCACCGCCTGATGGGCCTGCACCATCGCCTGCTCGCTGGCGTAAAGACAGCAGGCGGCGGCGTCCTGACGCGTCACGTCGCCCCGGTCGCAGGCCTTGGCGACCTCGTAGACATAGGCGCGGGCGGAATTCATCGCCGTGTACATGTCGGCCATCTTGCCCTGCATCAGCTGGAACGACCCGATCGGCTGCCCGAACTGCTTGCGCGTCGAGACATAGGGCATGATCGCATCCAGACAGGCGGCCATGATGCCAGTGCCGATGCCCGCCAGAACCACGCGTTCGTAATCGAGGCCGGACATCAGCACCGCCACGCCGCGCCCCTCTTTGCCCAGGACGTTCTCGAAGGGCACCTCGACATCGTCGAAGATCAGTTCAGCGGTGTTGCTGCCGCGCATGCCGAGCTTGTCGAAATGCGGGCTGGTGGAAAAGCCGGTCATCGCCTTTTCGATCAGGAAGGCGGTGATGCCCTTCGCGCCCGCCTCGGGATCGGTCTTGGCATAGACCACCAGCGTGTCGGCATCGGGTCCGTTGGTGATCCAGTATTTCGTGCCGTTCAGCTTGTAGTGATCGTTACGCTTCTCGGCGCGCAGCTTCATCGAGACGACGTCGCTGCCTGCACCGGCCTCGGACATCGCCAGCGCGCCGACATGTTCTCCGGATACGAGGCCGGGCAGGTACTTGTCCTTCTGCTCGACCGTGCCGTTCAGCTTGATCTGGTTGACGCAGAGATTGCTGTGCGCCCCGTAGCTCAGCGAGACGCTCGCCGAGGCGCGCGCGATCTCCTCCACGGCGACGACATGCGCGAGGTAAGTCATGTCCGACCCGCCGTATGCCTCGGGCACGGTGATCCCCAGAAGGCCCAGATCTCCCATCTCGCGCCACAGCTCATGCGGGAAGGCGTTGTTGCGGTCGACCTCGGCTGCCATCGGGGCCACACGTTCCTGCGCCCATTTGTGAACAATCTCGCGCAGGGCGTTCACGTCCTCTCCCAGATCGAACCGCATGACGGCGTTGAACATCGCACCCCTCCCGAGCGACCACGTTTATTGAACGTACGTTCATTAATGACGCAAGCGTCTGGCTCCGTCAATCCCGCACGGTTCACCGGCATGATAGCACAATAAAAGGGTCGAGTGACGTACCAACCAGCCTGCTCGGCAGACGCTGGCAAAAACGAAAAGGCCCGGCAGGTTTACCCGCCGGGCCGAGCCACCCAGAGATACGGCCACAGCCTATTCGGCTGCGACTTCGACGGCCCTTTCGACCCTGACGGCGGCGAACTTGAACTCGGGGATCTTGCCGTAGGGGTCGAGCGCGGAGTTTGTAAGGATGTTCGCGGCCGCCTCGACATAGGCGAAAGGCAGGAACACGTTGTCCTCGGCCACCGCGCGATCCGCGCGGGCCATAACGCTCACCGAGCCCCGGCGGGTCGTCAGCCGCAGGTACTCACCCGGTGCGACACCCAGCTTGCGCAGGGTTTTCGGATGCATCGAGCAATTCGCCTCGGGCTCGACCGCGTCGAGGACCTTGCTGCGGCGTGTCATGGACCCCGTGTGCCAATGTTCCAGCTGGCGCCCGGTGATCAGAACGAACGGATACTCGGAATCGGGGACCTCGTCGGGTGGGATCACGTTGGCGGGCGTGAAGCGCGCGCGCCCCTCGGGCCGTGGGAAGCCGTCACCGAACACGATCGCCTGGCCCGGATCCTCAGGCGACAGCGACGGGTAGGTGACCGCCGTCTCTTCCAGCCGCTCCCAGGTGATGTTGTCCAGCGAGCGCATGTTCAGCTTCATCTCGGCAAAGACCTCGCGCGGGTGGGTGTAGTCCCAATCAAGTCCGAGCCTTTTGGCAAGCTCGACCTCGATCCACCAATCCTCGCGAGCCTCGCCCGGAGGCGGTGTGACGGCCCGGCCCATCTGCACCTGGCGATTGGTGTTGGTCACCGTGCCGGTCTTTTCGTACCAGCCCGAGGACGGCAGGATCACATCGGCATAGTTCGCGGTTTCGGTGATGAAGAGATCCTGCACGACCAGGTGATCGAGCTTGGCCAAGGCGTCGCGCGCGTGATCCACGTCCGGGTCCGACATCGCCGGGTTTTCGCCGAGGATGTACATCGCCTTGATCTTGTCGTCATGGACCGCATCCATGATCTCGACCACGGTCAGGCCTTTCTCGTTCGACAAGCCCTGCGAATGCCAGACCTCTTCAAAGGCCGAACGGACGCCGTCATCGGTCACGCTCTGATAGTCGGGCAGGAACATCGGCACGAGGCCCGCATCCGAGGCGCCTTGCACGTTGTTCTGCCCCCGAAGCGGATGCAGACCGGTGCCGGGGCGCCCCACCTGCCCGCACATCAGGGCGAGGCTGATCAGACAGCGCGAATTGTCGGTGCCGTGGATGTGCTGGGAAATGCCCATGCCCCAGAAGATCATGGCCGACTTGGCCTCGGCAAAGGTCCGGGCCACGTCGCGGAGTACCTCGGCCTCGATGCCGCAGATTTCGGCCATCTTCTCTGGGGTAAAGCCCTTCAGATGTTCCTTCATCGCGGGCCAGTTCTCGGTGTAGGCCTCGATATATTGCTGGTCGTAGAGCCCTTCCTCGACGATCACGTTCATGATCGCGTTGAGCATGCTCACATCCGCGCCGGGCTTGAACTGAAGCATGTGGCTGGCAAAGCGCTTCAGGCCCTGGCCGCGCGGATCCATCACGATCAGCTTGCCGCCGCGCTTGGTGAACTGCTTGAAATAGGTCGCCGCGACCGGATGGTTCTCGGTCGGGTTGGCACCGATGACGATCGCCACGTCGGCATTCTCGATCTCGTTGAACGTGGCGGTCACCGCGCCCGAGCCGACATTCTCCATCAAGGCCGCCACCGACGAGGCATGGCACAGCCGCGTGCAGTGATCGACATTGTTGTGCCCGAAACCCTGGCGGATCAGCTTCTGGAAGAGATAGGCCTCTTCGTTGGAGCATTTGGCAGAGCCGAAGCCCGCGACCTCGCGCCCGCGGCCCTTCATGCCGGCCGCCGCGAAATCCAGCGCCTCGTCCCAGCTCGCCTCGCGGAAATGCGTCATCAGGTTGCCGGGATCCACGTTGAGCCCCTTGGCGGGCGCGTCGTCGCGCCGGATCAGCGGCTTGGTCAGGCGGTGCGGATGGCTGATGTAGTCAAACCCGAACCGACCCTTTACACAGAGACGGTTCTCGTTCGCGGGCCCGTCGATGCCCTCGACATACTTGATCTTGTCGTCCTTGACCTTGAACGAGATCTGACAGCCGACACCGCAATAGGGACAGACGCTGTCGACCTCGCGGTCGTAATCCTGACTGTCGCCGGCCTCGTGCTCGTCGAGCACCGTGGCGGGCATCAGCGCACCGGTCGGGCAGGCCTGGACGCATTCGCCGCAGGCCACGCAGGTGCTGTCGCCCATCGGGTCGTCCTGGTCGAAGACGATCTTGGCGTCATGCCCGCGCCCGGCCATGCCGATGACGTCGTTGACCTGAACCTCGCGGCAGGCGCGCACGCACAGATTGCAGTGGATGCAGGCGTCGAGATTGACGCGCATCGCCACGTGGCTGTCGTCCAGCAGCGGCACATGATCGGCTTCGACCTTCGGAAACCGGCTGGTCGTCACGCCGTTCAGATTCGCCATGTCCCAGAAATGCGACGAGACATCATGCGTGACCTCGGGCTGGTCGGCGACCAGAAGCTCCATCACCATCTCGCGCGACTTGCGGGCGCGCTCGCTGGTGGTGGTCACCTTGATCCCCTCGGAAACCGGCCGGATGCACGAGGGCACCAGCACGCGCTCGCCCTCGACCTCGACCATGCAGGCCCGGCAGTTGCCGTCAGGCCGGTAGCCTTTCTCGGGCTTGTGGCAGAGATGCGGAATGACCAACCCCTGCCCGTGCGCGGCCTCCCAGATGGTGTAGCCTTCGGGCACGGTGACCTCTTCGCCATCGAGTTCAAAGGTGACGGTCTTGGTTTCGCTTGTATCCAGCATGACTATATCCTTCCTCAGCCTTTGATCTCGTCGGGGAAATGTTCAATCGTCAGCCGGATCGGGTTCGGGGCCGCCTGCCCCAGACCGCAGATCGAGGCATCGGTCATCACCTGACAGAGATCTTCCAGCAGATCGGTGTCCCATTTCTCGGCCTGCATCAGCTTGACGGCCTTCTCGCAGCCCGTCCGACAGGGCGTGCACTGACCGCAGCTTTCATCCTCGAAGAAGCGCAGCATGTTGAGCGCGGCATCACGCGCCTTGTCGTGATCCGACAGCACCACGACAGCGGCCGACCCGATGAAGCTGCCATGCGGCTGCAACGTATCGAAATCCAGCGGCACATCGTCGAGCGACGCGGGCAGCAGCCCCGAGGACGGTCCGCCCGGCTGGTAGGCCTTGAAGACATGGCCCTCCAGCATGCCGCCCGCCGCCTCGATCACGTCGGTTATGGTCGAGCCTGCGGGCAGAAGATGCACGCCGGGGTTTTTCACCCGGCCCGAGACCGAATACGAGCGCAGGCCCTTGCGGCCGTTGCGTTCCACGCCCGACAGGATCTCGCCACCCTCGCGCAGCACCCGCGTCACCCAGTGCAGGGTTTCGACGTTGTTGACCAGCGTGGGCTTGTTGTAGATCCCGACCTGCGCGACGAAGGGCGGGCGGTGGCGCGGCAGGCCACGCTTGCCCTCGATCGACTCGATCATCGCCGATTCCTCGCCGCAGATATAGGCGCCCGCGCCGCGGCGCAGCTCGATATAGCCCGGCGCCACGAGGCCGGCATTCTCCAGCGCGGCGATCTCGCGGGCAAGGATCTCCAGCACCGCCGGGTACTCGTCACGCATGTAGATGAAGCAGGTCTCGGCCTCGATGGCCCAGGCCGCGATCAGCAGCCCCTCGAAGAAGACATGCGGTTCGCGTTCGAGATAATAACGATCCTTGAAGGTGCCCGGCTCGCCCTCGTCGCCGTTGACGGCCACGTAGCGCGGCCCCGCCTCGGCGCGCACGAAGCCCCATTTGCGACCCGACGGAAAGCCCGCCCCGCCGAGGCCCCGCACCCCAGCATCCAGAAGCGTCTGCTGCACCGTCTCGAAATCGCCGCGCGCGCGCAGCTCGGCCAGCTTGGCATAGCCTCCGGCCGCGCGATAGGCCTCGAAATCCTCGTATCGCGGCACATGCGCATGCGTGTCGCCCGCGGCGATGGCCGCGTGCACCTTTTCCGGCGTGGCGTGGTCGATATGGTTGTGGCCCAGCTCCAGCACCGGCGCCGTGTCGCAACGCCCCATGCAGGGCGCGCGCAGCACCCGCACCTCGGCCGGGTCCAGCCCCTCCTCCAAAGCCGATTTAAGCTGTTGCGCGCCCGCCATCTCGCAGGCCAGCGAATCGCAGACCCGGATAGTCAGCGCCGGAGGCGGCACCTCGCCTTCCTTGACCACGTCGAAATGCGCATAGAACGTGGCAACCTCGTAGACCTCGGTCTGCGCGATGCGCAGCTCCTCGGCCAATGCCGCGATGTGCGCCGCCGACAGATGACCGTAACTGTCTTGTATCAAATGCAAAAACTCGATCAGATGATCCCGCCGACGCGCCCGGTCGCCCAGAAGGGCGCGCACTTGTTCAAGTGCCTGATCGTCGACCTGCCGGCCCTTCGTCGTCTTTCGGCTCTTGCCCGTTCCGGATTTCTTCCAGATGCCAATCTGATCGTCCAGCGGTGTCATGACGCTCTCCCCTCATCCATTGGCCTGTGGTATACCACATCACGAGGGGCAAACGTCAATTGCGAAATTCTGATCTTACAATCAGCTAAGCTTATCTAGATGGCCGCCAGAGCCCGGCGCAACGCGTCGACTGTCGGCAAGCTCGGATCGCGCAGCGGCGTGACGATCGCCATGTCCTTTTCAAGCACGGGGTCTGCCAGCGGCAAGGCCACCGTTCCGACGGGTTGACCAAGCGCCTCGACCAGATGCGTTGGGACGACCGTGGCCGACATGCCCTCACTGGCAAGGACCATGGCGGCGATGAAACCGCTGGTCTCGACATGCACGTCGGGAAACAGGCCGAGATCGTCGAATACTTTGTCGAGGATACGACGGTTCTGCATGCCCGGTTCCAGCAGGGTCAGTGGTACCTTCGCGGCCTCGGCCCAAGTCACCTCGCCTGTCATGCGCGGGGCAAGACCGACCGGCACCAAGAGGGTGTAGGTCTCCTGGTAAAGATCCTCCACCCGCAAGAGATCACGCGAGACACCCTCGCCATAGGTGATCCCGGCCTCGTAGAGCCCGTTTTCCAAACCCTGCTGGATGGCGAGGGACGTCGCGGTCTGGATGTTGACCCTGACGCCGGGGTGCCTGGTTCTGAGGATCTTCGCCGCGCGGGCCGCAAAGATCACGGCCGTCGGCACGACCGCAAGCACCAGTTTGCCGGTGACCTCGCCTTTTGCCGAGCGAAACTCCTGTTCCATGATCTTGACGTCATCGACGATCCTGCGGGCGTGGCGCACCAAGGCGTCGCCCTCGGCCGTGAATCCCATGAACCGGTTGCCGCGCTTCACGATGGGCGTGTCGAGCTTTTCTTCGAGCTTCCGGATCCGCATCGAAAACGCCGGTTGGGATATGCCGCATTCTTCTGCAGCACGTGCGAAATGCTTGCGGCGCGCAAGCGACGCGAGGAACTCGAGTTCTCTCAAACTGATCACATTGACCTCCGTTCTACGGTATCTTAGCGACGCCGCGTGCGCACGGACAAGGGATCCATCGCATTGACAGAATCGTTCTTGTGGCATACCAAAAACCAATACAAGGGAAGGCCGAAACCATGATGCTCTCGGAGAACCAATCCAAGGAACTGCTCCGTCAGTACGGTGTTTCGATCCCCGAGGGCCGCCTCGCGCATACCCCGGACGAGGCGGAAAGGCTCAGCAAGGACATCACCGCACGCAAATACGTGGTCAAGGCGCAGATCGAGGCCGGCGGACGCGGCCTGGCCGGCGGGATCAAGTTCGCCGCCACGCCATCCGCGGTGGCCAGCGCGGCACGGGCGCTTCTCAACTCCACCCTGGTGACCGACCAGACCGCGGCAGCGGGGGAGACGGTGCATTCGGTCTATGTCGAGGCCGCGATAGACATTGCAAAGAATTACTACGTCGCCATATCTTTCGATCCCAAAAGCGGACAGCCCATGCTGTTGGCCTCTGCCGCGGGCGGGGTGGAATTCGAACAACTCACGCGCATGGACGAAACCGCCGTCAAGGTCCATCTTCTGGACACGGCGGAACGCGCCTCGGACAAGCTGGGCGCTTTCCTCAAGGATGTGGGCATCGAAGATCCACAGGCGATCGAAACCGTCGAGAACACGTACACGGCCTTCCGCGAAAACGATCTGACGCTTGTCGAAATAAACCCCTTCGTGCAGACGAGCGACGGCAAATGGATGGCGGTCGATGCCAAGGTCGCTCTCGACCGAAATGCATCCTTCAGGCGGCCGGAGTTCGACTCGATGGTCTCGAACACGGGGCTGTCCCCGAATGAGGCCGAGGCCCAGAAGCACAACATCAACTTCGTCCAGTTGGCCGGAAATATAGGCGTGGTCACCAACGGGGCCGGGCTGGGGCTGGCCACCAATGACATGATTACGGATGCAGGCGGAAAACCGGCCAATTTCATGGATATCCGGACGACCGCACGCAGCTTCGATGTCGCCCGAGGCGTCGAGCTGCTCTTGTCGGACCCTCAGGTACAGGTGCTTCTCCTCAACATTCACGGCGGCGGCATGACGGCGGCGGATACGGTCGCAGAAGGGGTCAACTTTGCCTATTCCCGCGCCAAGCGGAAGCTTCCGGTCGTCGCCCATCTGGCCGGGCATAACGCCGAATGGGGCATCAGCATTCTTCGGGACCGGAACGTGCCGGTCGAGATATTCGATACGATGTCGGGGGCGATCACCCGTGTCGTCGAGATAGCAGGCACCGGGAGGGCGCGCTGATGGCGATCTTCGTGAACTCTGACACCCGTGTGATCGTTCAGGGCATGACCGGTCGTTCGGGGACGTTCTACACGGATCAGGCGGCCCGCTACGCGCCATGTTATGTCGGCGGTGTCCGCCCGGGAAAAGGCGGCAGCCGCCATCTCGATCTGCCGGTTTTCAATTCCGTCAAAGAGGCGATGACCGAAACGGGGGCGAATGCGAGCCTCGTGATCGTGCCCGCCCCCCATGCCGGGGACGCCATGATCGAGGCGATTGAGGCCGGGATCGGCGTTGTCGTCTGCGTTACGGAACGCATCCCGCAACATGACATGAGCCGGGTCAAGGCGGCGTTGCAGACATCCGACACCACCCTGATCGGTCCGAACTCCCAAGGCATCCTGACGCCGGGACAATGCAAGATCGGCGTCATGCCGACCCGCCTCGCGATGCCGGGCCGGATCGGGATCGCCTCGCGATCCGCGTCCCTCACGTCCGAGATCGTCGGTCAGTGCACCAAGGCGGGGTTGGGCCAGTCGACAACGGTCGGCATCGGCGGCGACACGCTGCACGGTCTGAATTTCGTGGACTGCCTCAAGCGGTTCCGGGACGACGACGACACCGATGCGGTGGTCCTCATCGGCGAGATCGGTGGCCGCGACGAAGAGGACGCCGCAGCCTACCTCGCCTCCGTCGATTACGGCAAACCCGTCGTCGCCCTGATTGTCGGTCGGTACGCACCGCGCGGGCGCCAGATGGGCCATGCCGGCACCCTGTCCGTGTTGGGCGGACGATCGGCGCAGGACAAGATCGCAAACATGCGAGACGCCGGAGCCACCATCGCCTCGAATGCCGACGACGTCGTGGCGGCCGTCAAACGGGCCCAAGGCGCGACCTGACATCATCTGCGGCTCTGCGTCCGGTTCTGCATCGATGAAACCGGAATTCTTCGCCGCAATTTGCCGTCCTGTGCCGGTCCAAACAGCCCGCAATCCATGCCGGCTGACGTTCATGACCTGACACAATCGGTTGATCGGGAAACCGCGACGACTCCGAACTCGATCAACTCCGACTTCAATCCGGGAATTCGACAACAAGACGTCACTGACGGGATGAAACCGATGAACGCGCGCCGGGACTTCATTGGACGCGACGAAAGGAAACGGGCATGAAAGTTGCCGGCTGAAAGGTCTGGATGATGCGGGCGCATATCATTAGCGTTCGGCGCGCGATCAACATGATCGCGGTCCACTGCGCGGGACTCGTCGCTTGACCATGCTCCCCGGCGCAGCCTAGATCGGATCCAGAGCGGACGTGGCGGAATGGTAGACGCTGGGGTCTTAAAAACCCTTGCCGTATGGCGTGTGGGTTCGAGTCCCACCGTCCGCACCGGAAAGAACTCTTGAGGCCCCTGTCTTCCAGATATCTCTGGCTAGCGACGCCGTTTCCGAGACAGGAAGTGATCTGCCCGAACGGTCGTGTACGACAATCCGCCGCAATTCCGGCTCAGCACATCCGCACTGTAGACTTTAAAGCCTTGCTTTCGCAGTTTTTTCACATTGGCCTTCATGAGCCTCTTGACGGAGATCGAACCGATTTCCGGCAGGCTGATGTGCAAAAGTATGGTTTTGTAATCAGGCAAACTCTT
>JAWLGF010000066.1:0-12448 GCA_041685205.1 Roseovarius sp. | reverse complement strand
GAAATTCACGCCCTTGACCACGCGCCCATCGGCGACGTCGAGACAGGGGATGATGCGTGTCTTGAGCATGTTATCGCTGTTACAAGGGTCTCACGCGGATGTTTATGGGCAAACCGGACGAGATGCCAGAGGATGCGGGCATTATCTGGTGTGACATGAAGGGAGCGACCCATGAAACGAATTCTCGCCGCAGCGGCGATCAGCCTTGCGGGGCTGCCGGCGCTTGCCAGCGACGACGATCTGATGAAGGTCGAATCCTCTGATGATGTGGCCACCACCATGGACCGTCTCGAAGCCGCGGTGACAGAGGCCGGTGCAAACGTCGTCGCGCGGGTCGATCACGCGGCAGGCGCGGCTTCGGTCGATATGGAACTGTCACCGACGCAGGTGTTGATCTTCGGCAACCCCAATGTGGGCACGCAGGCCATGCAGGACGACCCGCGCGCCGGGCTGTTCCTGCCGATGAAGGTGCTGGTCTATGAAGACAGCGACGGCCAGACATGGCTGGTTTATCAGGACCCCGAAGAGATGTTCGACGATCTCGATATCGATGAAGATGCCAAGTATATCACGACGATGACCGGCGCACTGGACAAGCTGACGGCCACGGCGGCCGAGGAATAGGTCGACCCTTGCGCGCTCAGCCCTTGAGTGCGGTCAGGGCCTCTGTCAGGTCGAGCGCCCCGTCATAAAGCGCCCGGCCCGAAATCGCGCCATTCAGCGGCGCGCCGCAATCGCGCAGGGCGATCAGGTCGTCCAGCGACGATACCCCGCCCGAGGCGATCACCGGGATGCCGACAGCCTGCGCGAGCGCCGCCGTGGCCGCGATATTCGGCCCCTGCATCGCGCCGTCGCGGTTGATGTCGGTGTAGATGATCGCGGCCACCCCGGCATCCTCGAACGACCGGGCAAGTTCTGTGGCGTCGACATCCGTCGCCTCGGCCCAGCCTTTTGTCGCAACGCGGCCGTCGCGCGCGTCAATGCCCACGGCGACCTGTCCGGGAAAGGCGCGCGCCGCCTCGCGCACGAGGGTCGGATTCTCGACCGCCACGGTGCCAAGGATCACGCGGGCAAGCCCCTTGGAAAGCCATGTCTCGATGGTGGCCATGTCGCGGATGCCGCCGCCCAGTTGCGCGGGCACATCACAGGTGTTCAGGATCGCCTCGACCGGTTCCGCATTGACCGGCTGACCCGCGAAGGCGCCGTTGAGATCCACCAGGTGCAGCCATTCGCAGCCCGCCTCGACAAACGCCCGCGCCTGAGCTGCGGGATCGTCGTTGAACACCGTCGCGCGGTCCATGTCGCCCCGCAAGAGCCGCACGGCCTTGCCGTCCTTGAGATCGATGGCGGGATAAAGGATCATGGGGCGGTGTCCTTGGTGATGCTGGTTGCTGCCCTTTGGCATGACCCCCCTCGGAATGCAACGCGGACGCCGCCGGATGAAATCGGTCGCGCGCGTCGTTTCGGGACGTGACCTGCGCTGAAATCCGCCGAGGTCCGGCACCCATGTTATGGTGACGCCGGACGCGCAGCCTATCACCGTTACATGAAGCATCAGCACGAGTTGGAGAGAACCGATGCGTTTGACACATATGCTTGCCGTGACCGGCATGGTGGCGGGGCTGGGGACCGCGATCAGCGCCGACCCGGCCCTAGGCACCTGGCAGACCCAGGCCGACAAGAAAGGCCAGATCGCACATGTCGAGGTCACCCGCTGCGACGGGGCGCTGTGCGGTGATATCGTGCGGACCTACGATGCACAGGGAAACCGCATCACGACCGAAAACATCGGAAAGCGCGTGTTCTGGAATGTGATGCCGACCAGCGGGCAGGAATACAAGGGCCGCGCGTGGGTGCCGGCGCATGACCGGGAATATGCCGCGAAGATGGAGCTTCAGGGCGAGCGGCTGAAGGTCAGCGGCTGTCTGGGGCCGGTCTGCCAGAGCCAGGTCTGGGCGCGGGTGGAGTGAACCGACCGACCCGTGAAAGCCGGCCCCGTTTCTCCGGACCGGCTTTTGCGGTAGACTATCAATATTATGGACGACTGCACACCTGCGGCCACCCCGCCCCTCGGCATCCTCGAAGCCGCGCTATACGCAAGGGATCTCGATGCGGCGGAGCGGTTCTATGGCGATCTCCTGGGGTTGGCGCGGCTTGTCCGGGTCGCGGACCGGCACGTTTTCTACCAACTTGGCGATGGCGTGCTTCTGATCTTCAACCCCGAAGAGACCTGCAAACCGCCTGACAATCCCGATCTGCCCGTGCCGCCGCATGGCGCCACCGGGCCGGGGCATTTCTGTTTTTCGGTCGATGCCTCGGCGCTGGACGACTGGTGTGCGCGATTGCGTGCGGCTGGTGTCGGGATCGAGGCTGATTTTCATTGGCCGCACGGGCCGCGCTCGATCTATTTCCGGGATCCGGCGGGCAATTCGATCGAAATGGCGGAACCGCGCCTGTGGGCGCTCTGACCGGTCAGGGCTTCCAGGTCAGGAAATTGGCGATCATGCGCAGGCCGGTCTGCTGGCTTTTCTCGGGATGGAATTGCGTGCCCACGATGTTGTCGCGCCCGACCACCGCCGTGACCCGCTCGCCGTATTCGGCATGCGCCAGCAGATGCGCGGGGTCGTCCACTCGGAACTGGTAGGAATGCACGAAATAGGCATGGTCGCCGGTCTGGATGCCCTCGAACACCGGATGCGCGTGATCGATCACCAGATCGTTCCATCCCATATGCGGCACCTTGAGCGAGGGATCGGCGGGTGCGATCCGGGCGACCGTGCCGCCGATCCAGTCGAAGCCCGCCGTCTCGGTATATTCAAGGCCGCGCGTCGCCAGCATCTGCATGCCGATGCAGATGCCCATGAAGGGGCGCCCGGCGCGCAGCACCGCTTCCTCGATCGCCTCGAACACGCCGCGATGATCGTAAAGCTCCTTGCGGCAGGCGGGAAAGGCCCCGTCGCCGGGCAGCACGATGCGCGATGCGTGGCGGATCACGTCTGGGTCGGCGGTGACGACAACCTCGCCCGCGCCCGTCTCGCGCGCCATGCGCTGAAACGCCTTTTCCGCGGAATGCAGGTTGCCGCTTTCGTAATCGACGATGACGGTGGTCATGATGTCACAGGCTGCCCTTGGTCGACGGGATCTCGTCGGATTTTCGCGGGTCGGGCTCCACTGCCTCGCGCAGGGCGCGCGCGACTGCCTTGAACGCGGCCTCGGCCATGTGGTGGCTGTTGATCCCGCGCAAGCCGTCCACGTGCAGCGTGATGCCCCCATGGGTCGCGAACGCCTGAAAGAATTCGCGTACAAGCTCTGTGTCGAAGGTCCCGATCTTGGCCGTGGGCAGATCCATGGCCCACACCAGATAGGGCCGCCCCGACAGATCGAGCGCCGCGCGCACCAGCGCGTCATCCATCGGCAGGTGGCACGACGCGTAGCGCCTTATGCCGCGCTTGTCGCCGAGCGCATCGCGCAGCGCCTGACCAAGCGCGATGCCCACATCCTCGACCGTGTGGTGATCGTCGATATGGGTGTCGCCGCTGCAGCGGATGGTCATGTCGATCAGCGAATGCCGCGCCAGCTGGTCCAGCATGTGGTCGAAAAAGCCGACGCCGGTCGCGATGTCATAGCGGCCGGTGCCGTCAAGCGCGATCTCGACGGTGATATCGGTCTCGGCGGTCTTGCGGGTGATCGTGGCGCTGCGCATCGGGCCTCCGGTCTGATGTTGCCCGGTGCATAGCGTGCGGCGCGCCCCGCGCCAAGGGCCTATCCCGCGCCCGGGTGCCCCGGGCGCGGTCCTGTCATGTCACAGATTGCCGCGCGACAGCTCTCCGGCGATGTGGTCGGCTTGCCGCATGGCCAGCGCCACGATGGTCAGCGTCGGGTTCTCCGCCGCGCCGGTGGTGAATTGCGACCCGTCTGACACAAACAGGTTGGGCACGTCATGCGTCCGGCCCCATTTGTTGACCACCCCGTCGCGCGGATTTTCCGACATGCGGTTGGTGCCAAGGTTATGCGTGGACGGGTAGGGCGGCGTGGGCAGGGTGCGAGTCGCCCCGACCGCGTCATAGATCGCCGCGCCCCGTTCGTAGGCGTGGTTGCGCATCGCCACGTCGTTCGGATGATCGGTGTAGTGCACGTCGGCGACGGGCAGGCCGAACTGGTCCTCCGCGTCGTGGTTAAGCGTGATGCGGTTGGTTTCCTGCGGCATGTCCTCGCCCACGATCCACATGCCCGCCATGTTCTCGTAAGAGTCCAGCGCCGTTGTGAATTCGCGCCCCCATCCGCCGGGATCAAGGAACGCAGCCATGAAGGGCAGGCCAAGCGCCAGCGTTTCCAGCTCGTACCCGCCAACGAAGCCGCGCCGGGGATCGTGCCGCGCCTCGTCCTGGATGATGCCGGCCATCGTGGTGCCGCGCCACATCCGGACCGGCTTGTCGAAGATGCCGTAGACCGATCCGGTCAGGTGCCGCATGTAGTTGCGCCCAACCTGACCGGATGAATTCGCAAGCCCGTCCGGGAACATCGATGAGGCCGAATTGAGCAGCATGCGCGGCGATTCGATCGAGTTGCCCGCCACGCAGACCGCGCGCGCCTCCTGCATCTGCAGGTCGCCGTCGGCGTCGAAATACTCCACGCCGGTGACGCGGCCCGTGTCATCATGCAGGATACGGGCCACATGCGCGCGCTCCCGCACTTCGAGGTTGCCCGTGGCCTCGCCGCGTGGGATATCGGTGTAGGCCGCCGACCATTTCGCGCCCCATTTGCAGCCCTGAAAACAGAAGCCGGTCTGCTGGCAGGCCATGCGCCCGTCGTTTTCCTCGCTGTTGATCGCCATGCGGCCGGTATGCACGTTCTCGTAGCCGACGGCCTTCGCGCCGGATTCGAACACCTTGTAGTTGTTGCAGCCAGGCAGGGCGGGCATGCCGCCGGTCTGCGTGACGCCCAGCTTCTTTTCGGCCTTGTCGTACCACGGCGCCAGTTCCTCGCCGTCGATCGGCCAGTCGAGCAGGTTTGCGCCCTGAACGGGGCCGTAATTCGTGGCGGCCTTCCATTCGTGGTCCTGAAAGCGCAGCGATGCTCCGGCCCAGTGGGTCGTGGTTCCGCCGACGGCCTTGACGATCCATGTCGGCAGGTTGGCGAAGTCGCGCGACACGCGCCAGTCCCCGGACGTCGTGCGCATGTCGGTCCATGCCAGTTGCCCGAAACTGTCCCATTCGTCGTTGACGTAATCCTCGGGCAGGTACCGCCCGCCCGCCTCCAGCGCCACGACCGAGACGCCGCGTTGTGCGAGTTCGTTGGCCAGGACACCGCCGCCCGCGCCGGTGCCGATCACGACGATCACGCCGTCGTCGTTCATTTCAAAAGGTGCAGCCATAGTCGTTCCTCCCGTGATGGCCATGGCTCAAAGCCAGTTGATATCGTCGAACCCGCGATTGACGTAGCCGCCCTTGCTGTAGGATTCGCCCTCGTAGCCGAAGAGCGGCCAGATCTCTTTTTGGTTGTAAAGACCGGTCACAAGGTCACCGCGGATCATCTGGAAGAACGGGCTGTCCTCGATCCCGCGCAGGATGTCGACGCGGTCGCGCTCCCATCCGACGCTCAGGTAATCGGCATGGCCCTTGCCTTGCGCCGCCGCGTTCAGGCCCGCGATGCCCGCCTCGATCTCTTCGGCGGTCTCGTCGGTGTCATAGCCGCGCACGGCGATGGCGTAATATTCGTCCGCCAACTGGTCATGCGGATAGATATCGCGTGCCATCTGGATCAGCGTCGCCATGGTCTCGGCGCGCACCGCCCTGGTTTCCATGGCCCAGGCGGCGTCGCTGCCGGCGACAAAGCCGGCCCCCACCATCAGGCTCGCCCCGGCGGCCACACCGCGCGACAGAAGTGCGCGCCGCGTCAGCCCCCTTTGCTGGCTGGTTGTCGTCATCGTTTGTCCTCCCTTGATGCAAGACGGGCGCGGCCCTCCCCGGCCGCGCCCGTCATCTCACTTGAACCGTCCCCCGCGCTCCAGCACCTCGATCTCGTAGCCGTCCGGATCGGCGACGAAGAAGAACTTGCCCACCAGCTTGCCGTCGGGCGCGAATTCCACGATCTTGCGGGGGTTGAGGCCCTCGGCCTCGAAGCGGGCATGTTCGCTTTCCAGATCCTCGACCAGAACGGCAAGGTGCCCGTAGCCGTCGCCCAGGTCGTAAGGGTCGGTGCGGCCCTTGTTGACGGTCAGTTCCACCTCGAACGGGCTTTCGGCGTTTGACATGTAGACCAGCGTGAAGTTCTCGAAATCGAGCCTGTCGGCGATCTCGAGTCCGAATGCGCGTTTGTAGAAATCAACCGATCGCGCCTCGTCGAGAACGCGGATCATGCTGTGGATCGTCTTGGCCATCGGCCCCTCCGGATCGTTGCGTTTGATCCCGAAAGTGTATCGAAGGGGCCATCGCGCGGGTAGTAAGGGGATACTACGCCGCGCGTTCGTCACTCCGCCGCGATGTGGCGGACATTGCCCGCGCGCGGTGCCTCGTGATGCAGCAGACAGGTGCAGCGCAGCAGCGAGGTGAAGTTCTGCGGTTCGCCATGCAGTTCCAGCACCTCGGCATGCAGTTTCGACACGAAGGCCGGCGTCGACAGGCCCTCGCCCGCGGCGATCTCGTCAAGGATGGTCCAGAACGAGTTTTCCAGTCGGATGCTCGTGCTCTGGCCGTTCAGGCGCATCCGGCGCGTTTCAAGCGTGTAGCGGTCCGGGTCCTGCCCGGCGAAGATTCGGCACATGATGTTTCCTCCCTTGTCCGGGGCGCGATGGACGTGCCGACCGGAAACACAAGTGTACATCATCACCGATGAGTTTCACGTTGAAAAGCCGGTGATATGTCAGGAGTACATCTCTGCCTCGGTCTCTGGCAAGGTGAAGTCCTCGGCATGCACGATCACGCCGTCTCCGGTCAGCAGCAGCAAGCCGTAGGCGCCGGGTTCGTCGATGGACAGGCTGGGGTCCTGATCACCGAGGGCCAGCGGCATCTGGTGACAGGGGCTTTTGAGGATGCTCACCGGGGTCCCCCCCGCCGCGCCCTGGATGCTGCGATGGACATGGCCCGACACGATCTGCGCGACGTTGCCCCGGCCGGAAAGGCGCGCGATCAGGTCATCCCGGTTTCTGAGGCCGATCCTGTCCATGCCATCTAGTCCGGTCAAGATCGGAGGGTGGTGGGTAAACACGATCACCCGCCGCGACCCTGCCGTGTCGAGCGCGTGATCCAGCCAGTCGAGCCGCGCGTCGCAAAGCCAGCCGGAATGCAGGTCCGGCGCGTCCTCGTTGAGCGTGTCGAGGCAGATCAGGCGGAAGTCACCAACATCGACATGGTGCTGGACATGGCCGGCCCCGGTGCGCGGCGCGTCCGGGAAGGCCGCGAAGAAGGGCGCGCGTCGGTCGTGATTGCCCAGCATGAGGCTGACCGGCACGGGGCAGGTGTCAAGCACGGCTTTCAGCCGGTCATATTCTACAGGCGCGGCATTATGCGTGAGGTCGCCGCACAGAACGATGCGCGCCGCATCCGGGTGCCGGTCGAGCGCATGGGCAAGCCCGTCGGTGAACCGTGTCAGCGGATCAAGCCTGATGATCGTCCCGCCCTCGGGGACGAGGTGGATATCGGTAAAAACGAGGATTTTCTGCATGGGGTCGCCTGAAAGAGAAGACATGCCACTGAACATGGCCCGATTTCCCGATGCACGAAAGCCCCCGGCGCCGGGTTTGCAAAACCTTCACATCGTCTCGCCCGATCACGCCCGTCCGTGACAGTACGGGGTCATTCCAGCTCGATCAGCAGATCCTTGGCGTCGATCTGGCTGCCGGGCTGGACATGCACGGCCTTCACCACCGCGTCGCGTTCGGTGTAGAGGCCGGTTTCCATCTTCATCGCCTCGATCACCAACAGCATGTCGTCCTTGCGCACGGTCTGGCCCGCCTGCACCGCGACGCTGGCCACCACGCCCGGCATCGGCGCGCCGATATGGTCGGGATTGCCGGCCTCGGCCTTGGGGCGCGCGGCGGTCTGGGATTTGACCAATCGGTTGGGCACCCGAATCACCCGGGGCTGGCCGTTCAACTCGAAGAAGACCTTGACGTCGCCCTCGGCATTGGTCTCGCCCACGGCCTGCAGCCGGATTTCGAGGATCTTGCCGGGATCGATCTCGACGCTGATTTCCTCGCCCGGTTCCATCCCGTAGAAGAAGCACCGTGTCGGCAGGGTGCGCACCGGGCCGTACATCCTGTGACGCCCCATGTAGTCGAGAAACACCTTCGGATACATGAGGTAGCTGTTGAGATCCTCGCGGTCGATGGGCGCGCCCTCGACCTGGGCGACAAGCTCCTGGCGCGCGGCCTCGATATCGACGGGCGGCAGGTGCTTGCCGGGGCGTTCGGTATTGGGTTTCTCGTCGCGCAGAACCTTCTTCACGATGCCTTGCGGGAAGCCGCCCGGCGGCTGGCCGAGATTGCCGCGCATCATGTCGATCACCGAATCGGGAAACGACATGTCCTTGTCGGGATCTTCGACATCGGCGCGGGTCAAACCCTGGCTGACCATCATCAGGGCCATGTCGCCCACCACCTTGGAGGAGGGCGTGACCTTCACGATATCGCCGAACATCTGGTTCACATCGGCGTAGATGCGGGCCAGTTCGGGCCATTTCTCTTCGAGGCCTAGACTGCGCGCCTGCGCCTTGAGGTTGGTGAACTGCCCGCCCGGCATCTCGTGCAGATAGACCTCCGAGGCCGGCGTCTGAAGCCCGGCCTCGAAGGCGATATATTGCGCGCGCACCTGTTCCCAGTAATTCGACAGCTCGCGGATGCGCTCGATCGGCAGGCGGGTGTCGCGCGGCGTGTTCTGCAGCGCCGTGACGATCGAGCCGAGGCAGGGCTGCGAGGTGGCGCCCGAAAACGCGTCCATCGCCGCATCCACCGCGTCGACCCCGGCCTCGCTTGCGGCAAGGATCGACGCGCCGGCGATGCCCGACGTGTCATGCGTGTGGAAATGCACCGGGATGTCGATCTCGTCTTTCAGCGCGCGGACCAGAACGCTGGCCGAGGCCGGTTTCAGCAGCCCGGCCATGTCCTTGAGCCCCAGCACATGCGCGCCGGCGTCCTGCAATTCCCGGGCCATGCCGACATAGTATTTCAGGTCGTACTTGGCGCGGTCCGGGTCAAGGATATCGCCGGTATAGCAGATCGAGCCCTCGCAGATCTTGCCGCTGTCCAGAACTGCATCCATGGCGACGCGCATGTTCGGGGTCCAGTTGAGGCTGTCGAAGACCCGAAACACGTCGACGCCGGTCTCGGCGGCCTGCCGGACGAATTCCTGCACCACGTTGTCGGGGTAGTTGGTGTAGCCCACGCCGTTCGAGGCGCGCAGCAGCATCTGCGTCAGCAGATTGGGCATCCTCGCCCGCAGGTCACGCAGGCGTTGCCACGGGCATTCCTGCAGGAACCGGTAGGCCACGTCGAAGGTGGCACCCCCCCAGCATTCCACGCTGAAAAGGTCGGGCAGGTTGGCGGCGTAGGCGGGTGCGGCGCGCACCATGTCGATGGACCGCATCCGTGTGGCCAGCAGCGACTGATGCCCGTCGCGCATCGTGGTGTCGGTCAACAGCAGCTTGTCCTGCGCCAGCATCCAGTCTGCGACGGCCTTGGGACCCTTTTCGTCGAGCAGCGTCTTGGTGCCGGGGGCCGGTGCGTCGGCCTGCAAGGCCGGCGGGCGCGGCAGCTTCACATCCGCCGGCTTGACGCGGCCCGTCGTCTCGGGGTGCCCGTTGACGGTGATATCGGCGATGTAGGTCAGCACCTTGGTGCCGCGGTCGCGCCGCTTGGTGAACTTGAACAGCTCGGGCGTAGAGTCGATGAACTTGGTGGTGTATTCGTTGTTGAGAAACGTCGGATGCTTCAGCAGGTTCTCGACGAAGGCGATATTAGTGCTGACGCCGCGAATGCGAAACTCGCGCAGGGCCCGGTCCATCCGCGCGATCGCGGCCTCTGGGGTGGGTGCCCAGGCGGTTACCTTGGTCAGCAGGCTGTCATAGTAGCGGGTGATCACGCCGCCGGCATAGGCCGTGCCGCCGTCAAGGCGGATGCCCATGCCGGTGGCCGACCGGTAGGCGGAAATGCGGCCGTAATCCGGGATGAAATTGTTGAGCGGATCCTCGGTGGTGATGCGGGTCTGCAATGCATGCCCGTTCAGCGTGATGTCGAACTGCGATGCCTTGCCGGTGGCGTCGACCAGCGTCTTGCCTTCGGCGATCTTGATCTGGGCCTGCACGATATCGATGCCGGTGACCTCTTCGGTCACGGTGTGTTCGACCTGCACCCGGGGATTGACCTCGATGAAGAAGAACGCGCCAGTATCCATGTCCATCAGGAACTCGACCGTGCCCGCGCATTCGTAATTCACGTGCTTGCAGATCCGGTAGCCAAGCTGGCAGAGATCCTCGCGCTGCGCATCGGTCAGATAGGGGGCGGGCGCGCGTTCCACGACCTTCTGATTGCGCCGCTGCACGGAACAATCCCGTTCGAACAGGTGATACATGTTGCCGTGCTTGTCGCCGAGGATCTGCACCTCGACATGGCGGGCGCGCAGGATCATCTTTTCCAGATAGCCCTCGCCATTGCCGAACGCGCTTTCGGCCTCGCGCCGTCCCTCCTGTACCTTCTCTTCGAGTTCGTCTTCGCTGTTGATCGGGCGCATGCCGCGCCCGCCGCCGCCCCATGACGCCTTGAGCATCAGCGGATAGCCGATCTCGGCTGCCTCGCGGCGGATGGCTTTGATGTCGTCGCCCAGCACCTCGGTCGCGGGGATCACCGGCACGCCGGCCTCGACCGCCACGCGCCGCGCGCTGGCCTTGTCGCCAAGCGCGCGCATCGTCTCGGCACGTGGTCCGATGAAGGTGATGCCGGCCACGTCGCAGGCCTCGACGAAATCGGGGTTTTCCGACAAAAGGCCGTACCCCGGATGGATCGCGTCCGCGCCGCTTTCGCGGGCCACGCGAATGATCTCCGCTATGCTGAGATAGGCGGCGACGGGCCCCATCCCCTCGCCGATGCGGTAGGCCTCGTCGGCCTTGAAACGGTGCAGGCTCAGCTTGTCCTCTTCGGCGAAGACGGCGACGGTGCGTTTGCCCAGCTCGTTGGCGGCACGCATCACGCGGATGGCGATCTCTCCACGATTGGCGATCAGGATCTTATTGAAATCGGCCATGCGTGTCTCCCGGAGTGAACCGTTACGTTTTGCTGCGGCGACAATGCTGCGCTGCCGCAATATCCCCTTTCTAGGATTTGCCGCCCCGTCGCGCAATCCGGCATTCCCGCTATTCGCCGGCCGGGCAAATTTGCTGCCGTGACGGGTGGGGCGGACTACCCGTCCGGGATGAGGCGGGCGCGCACATCGGTCAGGGCATGTGTGCCAAGCTGGCCCATGTTGGCGCGCAGATCCTCGGCGAGGATATCGGCGAGATGCGCGGGCCCGTTTTCGCCGAGCGCGGCCAGTGCGAAATGCCAGCCGCGCCCCATCATCACGAAATCCGCGCCAAGGGCCGTGGCCCGCAGGATATCCAGACCGCCCTCGACCCCGCCATCCATGATCAGCGGCAGCCCGGTGGCCTCGCGGATCGCGGGCAGCGCCTCGATGGTGGCGGGGGCCGCGTCGAACTGGCGCCCCGCATGGTTCGACACCCAGATCGCATCGACGCCCTCATCCTGAAGCATTGCCGCGTCGTCGCCGCGCAGCACGCCCTTGACCACAAGCGGGCCGTCCCATGCCTCGCGCAGCCAGCGCAAATAGTCCCAATCGGGCGACGTGCGCAGCAGGTAGCCTGCATGCTTGTTCGAGGGCAGTCCCTTGGTCTGCCCGGCGTAGTCGTCGATCATCCGCATTCGCGGCATGCCCATCTGCGCCATGCCCATGGCCCAAGCCGGGCACTGCGCGACCTGCGCCATCAGCCGCGGCGTCAGGCGGGGCGGTTGCGTCAGCCCGGATCGCGCCTGACGCTCGCGCCGGCTGCCGACCGGAACATCGACGGTCAGCACCAGAACGCGGAACCCCGCATTGCGCGCCCGCCGTAGCATGTCGGCGCGGATGTCCGGGTCGCGCGGCGGGTACATCTGGAACCAGCCATCGCCGCCCAGATGCGGCGCCACCTCTTCGGGCGTCCGGCTGGCCACCGTCGAAAGGGTGTAGGGGATCCCCGCCACCGCCGCCGCGCGTGCCAGATGCCGTTCCGCATCCGGCCAGACGAGGCCCGACATGCCGACCGGCGCAATCCCCACCGGCAGCGCATGGGTCCGCCCCAGCAGCGTCGCGGTCAGATCCGGCTCGAACTCGCCGTGCAGGATCGAGGGCCACAGCCCCACCCGGTCGAGCATCACCCGGTTGCGCGCCTGCGTCGCCTCGGTTCCCGTGCCGCTGTCGAGATA
>JAWLGF010000065.1:0-12459 GCA_041685205.1 Roseovarius sp. | reverse complement strand
GGTCTTGCCCGCGCCGGTGCTGCCCACGATGCCGATCTTCTCGCTGGCTCGAATGTCGAGGGAGATGTCCTTCAACCCGACCTGATCGGCGTTGGGATATCGGTAAGAAACCTGATCGAGCACGAGGCTCTGCGTCAGCCCCATTTCGGGCGGCGGGCTGGCGGGCAGCGTGCCCTTGCCCGCCTTATCGATCAGGTCGCCATAAACAGATTCCACCGCGGCGCCACCGGCCTGAAGCGTTGCAAGTGATTTGTAGAGTTTTCCGAGCTCCGGCATCATTCGCTGCCCGGCAAAGGCGAACACCCCCAAGGTCGGCAGGATCCCACCGAGGGCGGCCCCGGAGGCGAAGCCGTCGGGATCCATCAACACCAGGCATAGTATGATGACGCCGCTCAACGCGATGGCCTGAAGCGCGAGTTGCGGAAGGCTGGACAGCAATTGCACCCAGACCTGGGTATGCGCCATCTTTTTTGACGGCGTCGCATACCGTTTCGCGTAGGATCGTTCACGGCCCAGAAGCTTGATGTCCTTGACCCCGGTCAGAGCTTCGTTCGAGATCCGGAACCGCGACCTGTTGGCGTTGACGCGGACCTGCCCGAATTTCTTCAGCATCTTGCGGCTTGAAAAGTAGATCACGCCGTAGGTCCCGCCCAGAACGCCGAACGCGATCAGCGCAACCTGCGGATCGACCCACACGAGCAACCCGATGATCGCGGTGACCGTGCAGATGGCCGCGATGAATTCCGCCGCCGGCTTCAGGAACTGATTGACCACCTGTTGGGATTCGGACAGCACGCGGGTCGACATCTCGCCGGTATGCCGGTTGAGAAAGAAATCATAAGGCTGTCGCAGGTAGGCCGTCATGAGACGGAAACTGATGGAATGGCCGCGCATCGTCGAGAATCGTGCCACGACATATGTCTTGGCGATCTGTATCAGGCTGGTAAGCACGATCGCCGCGATCGAGCCAATCCCGAGGGCGACCACGAAGGCGTATTCGCTGGTAAATCCGAATGTCTCGTAGAGCCAGGACAGGGCCCCGACGGTCTCGATGCGCTCGGGGTTGCTCAGGACCGACAGGAACGGCATGATCGAGCCAACCATGAAGGCCGAGGACATGGCCCCGAAAATCACGACTCCCAGGGTAATCCAGGCCTTGCGCCGTTCCCCGGGATCGAGGATTGCCCAGACTTTACGCCAGTTTTCGAGATTGATCATGGGAACAGACCTTCAAAGACGTCATTTCCACCCTGTGGCCCGGGTATCGCCTTGGTGTTGCAAAGTACACAGAAAATCAAGGTGATCCGCAAAAGGCGCGAGGGCGGGGCGGTCAGATGCACCCGACCGTTGGTTTACCTTTTTGACTCGGCGCGCCGATGGGTCAACAGATCTTTTCAACCTTCGGGTGTGTCTGGATCCGGCTGCCCACGTAACGTGCACAAACACTGTACCAGAATCACGCGCTGGCGCCCAGCAGGCGGCTGGTTTTGAAATTCTGCTTTGCGACGTCCGCTGGTGCCGGGTGCGATGCCCTTCTTGCCGGAACGGCCGGATTGCGGGCCAGGTGCCGATCCGTGCCGCGCCACGTGGTCGGGGCGCTCGCAAGCCTTTGCTTTGGTTGTTATTTGCTTAGAGTCCCACCTTCTTACAGGCGGGTGTTTGTGGACTATCGGCAACATGATCGGCGAAAACGGTCAGGAGACGGCGCTTGTCATGGCAATGCGTCCCGACTGCGGTGTATCCAGATACGTCACTGCGTGTGGTGAAGAAATCACCCCCGAAAGGTCCCTCCTCATGTCTCCGTCCCGTTCCGTTTTTCTTGTCACGGCCTGTCTCGCCGCCCTGACGGGCCAATCCGCGACGGCGCGGGACCGCGTGCTTGCGTTCTCGGTGACCGCGGGCGCCATCGCCCAGCCGGAGTATTTCGGCGCCGACAGCTTTCGGTTTGGGCCGACCGCGCGCATCGGCTTTACCGGCCTGCGCGTGGGCAGTCTTCAACTGCGTGATCCGGATGGGCCGCGAGAGTTCGCGCCGGGCACGCGCTATCGCGGGGCCGTGCAATACATTCCCGATCGGGACGGCCGGGACGAGCTTGAGGGTCTGAGCAACGTGGATGCCTCGGTCGAGCTCGGTCTCGGGCTGCAGCACACGCGCGAGACGTGGCAGGTGTATGGAGAACTGCGCTACGGCTTCATCGGGCATCAGGCGATCGCCGCTGATATCGGCGCCAACGCGATCCTTCGCCTTGAGGGGGGGGCAGTTCTTCATGCCGGACCTCGTGTTGAGCTTGGCAATTCCCGGTTCATGCGGACCTATTTCGGGGTCACGGATTCAGAAGCGGCGCGCTCGGATCTGGAGGCGTACACACCCAGCCGCGCCGTGTATTCCGCCGGGTTCGAGATGGGGGCCTATCAACCCGTGGGCGAAGACTGGGGCGTCACCGCAATCCTGCGCTATGACCGCCTTCGCGGGGATGCCTCTCGGTCACCGATCGTGGATATAGGGACCGAGAATCAGTGGACGGCGACTCTCGGTCTGACAAAGCATTTCAACCTGCGCTTCTGACCTGTCTCGACCCGCGCCGACGCGGCGAACGGGTCATTCGGCGTGGTCCGGTGGTCGGATACCGAAAAAGAGCGCGTAAAGGACCGGCACCACGATCAGCGTCAGCACCGAGGCGACGGCAAGACCCGCCATGATCGTGACGCTCATCGAGGCGAAGAACGCATCCGGCAGCAGCGGCGTCATGCCGAGGATCGTGGTCCCGGCCGCAAGAATGACCGGCCTCAGGCGGCTGATCGCGCCGGTCTGGACGGCCGTGTAATCGTCGACACCATCCGCACGCAGCCGGTCGGATTCGCCCACCAGGACAATGGCATTCTTGATCAGCATCCCCGACAGCGACAAAAGCCCAAGCAGCGCGGTGAAGGTGAAGGGCAGCCCGGTCGCCAGCAGGCCCAGCACCATGCCCGTGACCGCCATCGGCACCACCAGCCAGATGATCGCCGGCTGGCGCAGCTTGTTGAACATCAGGATCGAGATTGTCAGCATCACCAGAAAGCTCAGCGGCAATTGTTGCCCGAGCGAGGCCTGCGCATCCGAGGCGCTCTCGAATTCGCCGCCCCATTCCATTGCGTAGCCGGGCGGCAGATCCATTGCCTCTATCTCGGTGCGCACCGACTTGAACGCCTGATCTGCGGTCAGATCTCCGCGGGCGAACCCCTCGGCCGTGATCGTGCGCTGCCGGTCACGGCGCTGGATGCGCGCCTCTGCCAGATGCGGCTCGAACCGCTCAACGATGCCCGACATGGGCACGTAACGCTCGGCGGCTTCTGACCAGGCCTCCAGATCGCGCAGCCGTTCGACGCCCTCGCGTTCGGTCTCGGCAAGCCGCAACAGCACGGGAATCTGAGTGTCCTGTTCCTGAAGCGTGGCGACCTGCAGGCCCGAGGTGCCGAACCGGACCGTGTCGGCGATCGACTGACGGCTGACGCCGGCCAGCCGCATCCGCGCCTCGTCGATCTCGGGTGCCACGGTGAGCACGCGCTGCCGCCAGTCGGTGCGCTCGTTCACGATCGTGCCCGCGGTGCGGTAGATCGCCAGAGCCTCGTCGGCGATGCTGCGCAGCACCTCCGGATCGGGGCCAGAAAAGCGCGCTGCGACATCAGACCCCGAGGGCGGGCCGAATGCCAGAAATTCCACCCTCAGCTGTGCGTCCGGGAAGCGCTGTGGCAGGGTCTCGCGGATCTCGTCGGAAAGCCGGGGGATGTCCTCGGCATCCTCCACCCGAACGATCAACTGTCCATAGGCGGGGTTCGCCTGTTCGGGATTGTAGATCAGCATGAAACGGCTGGCCCCGCGCCCGACCAGCGTGGTGACATCCGTCACGCCATCAAGGTCCTGCACGGCCTCTTCCAGCCGGATCATGTCAGCCTCGGTGGCGCGGATGTCGGCGCCTTCGGGCAACATGTACTCGACGTAGAAAAGCGGTGTGTTGGAGTTCGGGAAAAAGGCCTGTTTCACCTGCCCGAACGCCATTACCGAGGCGACCGTGACCCCGACTGCCACCAAGACCACCAGCCAGCGGGCACGCAGCCCCAGCCGCAGGATCCGGCCATAGCTGCGGTAGATCCAGCCATCATAGGGATCGGCGGAGGTGTCGGCGGGCGCGCGCAGCAGCTTGGCCCCCAGATAGGGCAGCACCGTCACCGCCAGAACCCAGCTCAGCAAGAGCGATATGCCGATCACCGCGAAAAGCGAAAACAGGAATTCTCCGGACTGGTCCGGCGACAGGCCGATCCCGGCAAAGGCCATGATGCCGATGACCGTCGCGCCGAGCAGCGGGATCGAGGTGTCGCGTTCGGTCTCCGCGGCGGAGGTCCGCGCCGATTTGCCGCGTGCCATGCCGACCACCATGCCCTCGGTGATGACGATGGCATTGTCGACAAGCATGCCCATGGCGATGATCAGCGCGCCGAGACTGATGCGTTGCATCTGCAGATCCAGCAGCGCCATGAAGAAGAAGGTGGCCAGGATGGTCAGCATCAGGGTCGTGCCGACCAGCAGACCGGCCCGCCAGCCCATGGCGACGACCAGCGCGCCGATCACGATCGCCACGGACAGCGCAAGCGAGACGAGGAATTCGCTGATCGCCTCGTCCACGACCTTGTGCTGTTCATAGATCGGGGTAACGCTGACGCCGTCGGGCTGGTCGTCGACCAGCTGGGCGAGCCGATCCTCGACTGCTGCGCCAACATCGACGACATTGGCCGTTCCCAAGGCGGACACGCCCATGGTGAGCACGCGCGCGCCATTCTGGCGGATGATCTGTTCGGGCTGCGCGGCCTCGGCGCGCGTGACTTTCGCAATGTCAAAAAGCGCGAGCTGGCCGACCTCGCCGGGCACCCCAAGACGCAGCGCGCCAATGCCCTGCGTGTCGATGTATCCCTGCGGCACCGAGATGCGCAGCCGCCGTCTGCCTTCGCTGATCTCGCCATCCGCAAAGACGGTGTTCTCATCGTCGATCACGCTCAGAAGCTGCGTGGGCGGCAACTCGAGGCTGCTCAGGCGCGCCGACGGGATCTCGACCGTGATCTCTTCGGGGACAAGACCCTCGATCTCGACCTTGGCCACGCCGTCGACCGGCAGCAGACCGCGCCGCAGCGCGCGCGCGATCTCGCGCTGTTCGGCGGGGCTGTGTCCCACGGTCTCGACGGCGTAGAACAGGCCGTAGACATCGCCGAAATCGTCGTTGATGATCGGTGCCTGCGCGCCGTCCGGCAGATCCCCTTCCAGATCGCGCAATCTCTTGCGCATCTCGTCCCAGACCTGCGGCAATTCGTCGCCATCGAAAGTGGTCTGGATCTCGACGGTGACCTGCGACTGTCCCGGCGTCGATTTCGAGGTGATGTAATCAAGCTGCTGCATCTGTTGCAGCGCGCTTTCGATGACCTCGGAGACCTCGGTCTCGACCTCTTCGGCGGTGGCGCCGGGATAGGAGGTGAAGATCAGCGCGGTCTTTACCGTGAAGGTCGGGTCTTCCAGACGCCCGATGGTGTTGAGCCCCCAGAGCCCGCCAAACAGGCACGCGAGCACGATCATCCAAACGGTCACAGGCCGGTCCATCGACCGGGCGGCGAGATCGAGTTTCATTGCATGACCCCCCTTGCCGCGTCCGCGATCACATCAGCGCCCCGACGGGCGGACCGGCGCCCCGTCGGTCAGCCGGGTCCAGCCCGCCGACACCACGAGATCTCCCGGCGACAGGCCCTCGAGCACCACGACGGAGCCGTCGCGCGGCAGGCCCAGTGCCACCTTGCGGGCGCTGACGCTCGTGGTCTCGTCATCGAAAACCCAGACGCGCGGGTCGGCGCTGCCGGTGGTGTCGACAGCGCCCACCGGGATCACCACCGGGGCCATGTCCCCGTCTGTGGCAGGCACCCCGTTCACCTCTGCGGTCATGCCCGGCAGCAGACGCGTGTCCACCTCGCCGGTAATGGCAAACTCCACCTGATAGGTCTGGGCCACGGGATCGGCCTCGGTGACGAATTCGCGCAAGCTGAGTTCGGCCTCGTATCCCGACACGGCCGGAAAGGTCGCGGTGAATCCGAACCCGTCCGAATCGGCACGCGCAAGCGCCGCGATTTCTTCGGGCAGCGAGACGATAACGCGCATCTCGCTGATGTCCTGCAGCCGCACGACGGGTTCGCTGGGGGTTGTGTTGATGAACCGCTCGGCGATGACCCGTGCGACCAGCGCATCGAACGGCGCGGTTATCGTCGCCTGATCGAGTCGCCGCTCGGCCTCGCGCAGTGCGATATCGGCCTGCGTGCGGTCCGCCCGCGCCTGATCAAGCCGGGACTGAGCCGCCGCCTCGCGCTCGGCGAGTTGCGAGGCGCGGTTGAATTCTATCTCGGCAAGGTCGTAAGCCGTGCGGGCCTGCTCCACCGCCAGTTCGAAGTCCACGGTGTCGAGACGCGCCAGCAATGCGCCCTCTTGCCGCGTCTCGCCGTCGGTGATTGGCAGATCGAAGATTTGTCCGGACACCTGAAAGGCGAGGTCGACAACCTTCAGCGGCACGACGCGCCCGACGAAATCGCGGGTCCGCGACGTCTGGGCGCGCGCTGCGCGCGCGAGATCCACCGTTACGGGTTCCGGCTCCGACGCCGACTCCTCAGAGGCGGCGTCGTCTACTTGCGCGCGCGCGGCCGTCGCGCCGGATCCAGCAAAAAATGACAGCACTGCCAAGACAAACCCGAGACGAGCCCATGTGACCGCGCGCCGGTTGCAGCCTGTCATCCTGTTGCCGTCCCCTACCCTGAATACCCGTCTGAGTTGCGAGAGCTAGTCCGGCTGTCAAACCCCTGTCAAGGTAAGGAATTGCGGCGATCAGGGTCGGCGACGCGCAGAACATGCCACCCGTACGAACGGCCAGGGCGCGGACCGCGCGTCTGCGTTCTCATCATCGAGGATGCGACCCGAGCCCGCGGGCAGGCATCATTCCGGACTGTCCGCGGGGCTTGCGTTGAGCAGGCCGTAGCGTTCCGCGCCGAGATCGTCGTAAAGGTCGATCTGTGTCTCCAGAAAGTCGATATGCCCTTCCTCGTCGGCGATCAGCGTCTCGAACAGGTTCTTCGACACGTAATCGCCCACGCTGTCGCAATGATCGCGCGCCTTGATATAGAGGTTGCGCGCGTCGTGCTCGGCGGCGAGATCGCTGTCGAGCGTCTCCCGCAGGGTCTGGCCGATGCGCAGCGGGTCCAGTTTTTGCAGGTTCGGGTGCCCGCCGAGAAAGATGATCCGTTCGATCAGCCGGTCGGCGTGATGCATTTCCTCGATGCTTTCGGCGCGGGACTTGGCGGCGATGCGCCCATAGCCCCAATCCTCTTGCAGGCGGTAATGCAGCCAGTACTGGCTGACCGCGGTCAGTTCACTTCGCAGCGCCTGATTGAGATAGTCGATGACCTGTTGGTCGCCCTTCATCCGTCTCTCCCTGTGTGGTCGCGTGGCGCAGGCCACGCAATTGCATCGGTATGCCAAGGCCATCGGCCTTGCGCATGGTGTCCATGAACAGCGGCAGACACCCGCCGCACTCCGCGCGCTTTCCCAGCGCGCGGTATACCTTGCCCGGGGTGATCAGCGTATCAGCATCGGCGGCGCGCATCCAGTCGACGGCCCGATGAATGTCGGTATCGGTTATGGCCATGCAGTGACATATCATCATCGGATCGCTCTTTCGTGTCAGTGTCTTGTCTGGCTGACCGGGTCTGGCATGCGCTGCATGTCCTTGCGCAGCGCCGCCCGGTGCAGGTGAAGGCCCAACCGTTCCGCCGCGTCGGTCAGGGGCAGGATCGTGCGCGCATCGACCAGAAGGCTGGCCAGCATCAGCGCGTCCTCGCGCGGGCCGAACGCGGCCTCTTCGACGAACCGGGCAAACGCCGCTTCGTCGGATCCGACACAAGGGCAATCCGGCGCGTGACAGCGCAGCGGGCGGCGCATGCCGGATTCGAGGCTGCCGGCCAGATCCTGTAGGACGGCAAAGCTGGCGCCGCCCTGACGCTCGCCCATCCGGACGCGCAGCAGATCAAGCGCCGCCGCCGCGCCGCCGCGATTCCAGTGACGCAGGCAGGAGATGACCATGCCCGCGATGCCCGTCATCTTGGATATGTGACCGGTCGGGGCATTCCCCGCGATGTGGCGTACATGCTTCATTTGGTCAGGATCAGCTTGCCGGCGCGGGTGATCCGCAGGGTATAGACCTGACCGTCGAGGACGATCAGCGCGGTGTTGGCCCCTTCTGTGAGTGCGCGCGCGTCATAACAGCGGGTGTCGGCCACCAGGGCGGGTTCGGTCTTGGATTGTGCGCGGATCATGCCTGGTCCTCCGCGGGTCGGATCATCGGGTAAGCCATGCCATAGTTCCCCTTTGTTGATGGTTGCGCCGGGCTCGCCGCGGATCGGACTGGCTTGGCAATAACGTTTTGTGGCGGGAATTGCGGCACCTGTCAATCCCGATATTTTTAGTCGCCTTTGCGCAAGCCTCCATGCGGGGGCTCATTCCCGGTGCCATAACCGTTGCCGCGGCCCGGGTTCTGTGTCAGAAGTCACGCAACCGTTTCGAAGCCGAAAGCGAGGCCCATGACAGATTTCGCCACGCGGCGCAGCGTGATGGTCGATACCCAGATCCGACCTTCCGACGTGACCAAGTTTCCGATCATCGATGCCATGTTGTCGGTCCCGCGCGAGGCCTTCGTCCCACAGCGTCTGCGAGAGGCCGCCTATCTCGGCGAGAACCTCGATCTCGGCGCCGGGCGCGTGCTGCTCGACCCGCGGATCCTTGCCAAGATGCTCGATGCGCTGGATATTCAGCCGGATGACCTGGTGCTCGATATCGGGCCGGCTTACGGTTATTCTTCGGCGGTCATCGCGCGCATGGCCGAGGCTGTCGTCGGGGTCGAGCCGGACGCCGAGCTTGCCGAGGAGGCGCAGCGCCTTTTGTCGGAGAACGAGGCCGATAACGTGCTGATCCAGCAGGCCGAACTGAGCGTCGGCGCGCCCGAGCACGGTCCCTACGACGCGGTGCTTCTGCAAGGCGGCGTCGAGCGTCTGCCGGACGCGATCACGGCGCAGATCAAGGAGGGCGGGCGCATTGCCTGCATCTTCGTGCAAGGTGTGTTTGGCGTGGTGCGGATCGGCTACAAGCACGGCGAATGGATTTCATGGCGCGATTCGTTCGACGCGGGCGCCCCGGTGCTGCCCGGTTTCGAGAAACAGTCGGAGTTCGCGTTGTGACCGCAAACCGGTCCCGTCAAGGAGTTGGCATGTCCACTTTCATGCGATCTATCGCACGGCATGCGGCGACGCTTTGCCTTTTTGCATCGCTCGCCCTTCCGACGGCGACCCGGGCCGAGACGCTCGGCGATGCTCTGGAAAGCGCCTATGTGAACAGCGGGCTGCTGGAACAGAACCGCGCCTTGTTGCGTGCAGCCGACGAGGACGTGGCCCAGGCGGTCTCGGCCCTGCGCCCGATCGTCGACTGGAGCGCAGGGATCAGCCGCGAGTTCACGCGCTCGTCGGGTGGGGGCCTTCAGAACGATCTGGGATCACTGGGCAGCACCGGCACGAACACAAGAACATCGACAACGGCCAATATCGGGATTACCGGCCGGCTGTTGCTTTACGATTTCGGGGAAAGCGATCTGTTGATCGACGCGGCCAAGGAAACCGTTCTCGCGACGCGTCAGACGCTCATCAGCATCGAACAGGCGGTGCTTCTGACAGCCGTTCAGGCCTACATGAACGTCATCCGAAACAGAGAGGTCGTCGACCTGCGTCAGAACAACCTGAGCCTTCTGCGCGAGGAATTGCGCGCCGCCGAGGACCGGTTCGACGTGGGCGAGGTGACACGCACCGACGTGGCGCAGGCGCAGTCTGCCGTCGCGCTGGCCGAAAGCGGGCTGGCTGCCGCGCGCGGCGACCTGACACGCGCGATCGAGGAATTCCGCGAGGCCGTGGGCCGCGATCCGGGCAATTTGCAGACGCCGGGGGATCTGCCGGACCTGTCGGAAGATGTGGACGGGGCCAAGGCGGTGGCGGTGCGGCGTCACCCGGATATCCTCGAGGCGCAGCGCAACGTGGCGGCGGCCGAGCTCAACATGCGCGCCGCGCAGGCCGCGACGCGCCCGGATGTCAACCTGACCGCAAGGCTCAACGCGTCCGAAGACCTGGGGGATACAACCGACTCGCAATCTGGAAGTGTCGGGATCGAGTTGAGCGGCCCGATCTACCAGGGGGGGCGGCTGTCCTCCGCGGCGCGTCAGGCCATGGCGCAGCGCGATTCGCAGCGTGCGCAACTGCGGCTGGCGACCCTTCAGGTACAGCAGGATGTCGGGAACGGATTCGCCAACCTGCAAGCTGCCCGCGCCAGTCGTGTCGCGAACCGCGAGGCCGTGAGCGCAGCCGACGTGGCCTTCGAGGGCACGCGCGAAGAGGCGCAGCTCGGCGCACGTACGACGCTCGACGTGCTCAATGCCGAACAGGATTTGCTGGATGCGCAGGCCAACCTGATTGCGGCGAATGCCGATGTGGTGATCGCCGCTTATTCCGTGCTGGCGGCCATCGGCGAATTGACCGCGCGCGATCTCAATCTCGGGGTGCAGACCTACGATCCGTCCGCATACTACGATCTGGTCAAATCGGCCCCCGTGCCGGTCAGCCCGCGCGGGCGGCAACTCGACAAGGTGCTGCGGGCGCTCGACCGGGACTGAGCCGCGGCTGACCACGTTGTGCGCCCCCCGCAGGAGCGTTAGCCTGATAAGGGTAAAAGATGGTGACGAAGACATGTCCGATCCCGCCTCCCGATCCGAAAGCGACGCGGTGCTCGCGTCGATCCGGCGTATCCTCGTGACCACGCGGGAAGATCGGGATGAACCGGGCGACACGCCCGCGCAGGGGCCTCTGATTCTGACAGAGGATTTGCGGGTGGATAAGGTGCACGACGCCCCGACCACTGCATTGCCTGTGGATGCTGCCAAGCGCGAGGACGCCTCCGGGCGCGACACGCCGCGTGATCTGCCGGATGCGCCGGCCGACACCGCCTTGGAAAACACAGTCGTTGACGAAGAGTTTCTGCGCGACATCGTCTCCGAGATCGTGCGCGAGGAGCTTCAGGGCGAATTGGGCGAGCGGATCACCCGCAATGTGCGCAAACTGGTGCGCCGCGAAATTCATCGCGCGATGGCCAGCCGGGATTTCGACTGATCCGCGGCTAGGTGTCGATCCGACGGCTGAGTGACAGGAGCCTGTCGAGATCCAGATGCGTCTCGAGATGGGCGGCGAGGGCGTCCAGCGTGCTCTCCACAGTCTCTGAGTATGAGAGGTCCGACACCGCGCCCAGATCGGCCAGAAACGCGGCGCGAAACGGGTCCGATGCGAACAGCCCGTGCAGATACGTGCCCTTGACACGCCCCGAGAACGAGGCGGCTCCTTCAGACCTGTTCTTGACACGTAGCCACGCACGGTCGCGATCCGGGCCGGTCGTTTGGCCGAGATGGATCTCATACCCCGAAAGTGGCGCCCCCGACGCGATATGGTGCGCTTCCGTCAGGGCAAGCCGTTTTTCGGGGCGCATCACCGTCTCCACATCGAGCAGTCCCAAACCTTCGACCGTGCAGGGAGGTCCCTCGATCCCGTCGGGGTCCGAGATCCGGCGCCCGAGCATCTGGTACCCGCCGCAGATCCCGAGTATCCGCCCGTCGCGACGGGCATGCGCGGCAAGGTCGATATCCCAGCCGTTGGCGCGCAACTGGGCCAGATCGGCGATGGTCGATTTGCTGCCCGACAACAGCACCAGATCCGCATCGCCGGGCAGGGGCCGGCCGGGCCGCACGATGTCGACACTCACGCCCGGTTCGTTCGCCAGCGGTCCGAGATCGTCGAAATTCGCGATCCGGCCCAGGTGCGGCACTGCGACCTTACATGCGCCGCCGGCCGTCGAGGCCAGGTCGAGCACATCCTCGGGGGGCAGTCGCCACGCGTCGGCAAACCACGGCACCACCCCCAGCGACGGCCAGCCGGTGCGTGTCACGATTTCGTGCAACCCACCATCGAACAGGCGCACGTCGCCGCGAAACTTGTTGATGGCGAAACCCTCGATGCACGCGGCGTCTTCAGGGTCTAGCACGGCCTGCGTGCCGACGATTTGCGCGATCACCCCGCCGCGGTCGATGTCGCCGACAAGAACGACCGGGACGCCGGCGGCGCGAGCAAAGCCCATATTGGCGATGTCGCCGGCGCGCAGGTTGATCTCGGCGGGGCTGCCGGCGCCCTCGATCAGAACCAGATCGGCGGTGAGGGCCAGCCTGTGGAAACTTTCCAGCACGCGCGGCATCAGGCCGGCCTTCTCGCGCAGGAAGGCGCGCGCACCAAGCTGGCCCATGCGGTGCCCCTGCACGATGACCTG
>JAWLGF010000012.1:0-44349 GCA_041685205.1 Roseovarius sp. | reverse complement strand
CGCAGGAGATCCTGCAGGATTGGGATCGCGAGAAAGCGCATTTCGTGCAGTTCTGCCCCAAGGAAATGCTCGACAAGATCGCGCATCCTCTGGGCATCGAGCCCGAGGCGATCCCGGCGGAGTGACGCTGTCCCGCGACGGGATGCCGGACCCTTTCGAAGGGTCCGGCCTGTTTTCGTGCAAGGAAAAAGTGGCGCTGTCGCCACCATCCCGCAAGGCCGTCAGGGCCGGACGGCCGCGTCACCGGCGCTTCAGAGTCCGAGGCATCACGAAATCAATGGTAGGTGCGCCAGACGCGCTTTTGCGTCAAGATCTCTGTGGCCATGGCCTGCACCCACCGCAAGGCGCGATAGGAGAAATTGAATCTCTTCATATCGGGAAGGATGCGCGCGGTCTCACCGGGTTCAAGCAATTCCATGTGCCAATCCGGGAAGTCACGGTCTTCGATCTCGGATATGAAAAACGGTACGACATTCACATGCCTGTCATCCTCGATGATGCTCGCAAAGAGGCTCCGGGTGACCGCGGGCGGCCCTTCTATCGTCTGCATGAAAAACTCGCCATCGAACAGCAGGATGCCGGTGATGCCATGCGCCTCGTTCCTGCGGTGACTTTCGGCGACGATCTTCCGGACGTCCCGCATCGGATTGGTCAACACCGCCTTGCTGCGATACGAAATCGTTATCAAGTCAGTCATCTTTAGAAACTTTCTGCGCGGGCAGCGGCGGGATCATAGCGTGACGATAGACGCCTCTGAGGCCGGAAGACGGGTGGCTGAGCCGACGGATTGTATCCACCCGGCCGGGCAAGACGCCACTGCTTGGATAGAGTAAACGCGTTAGTTACGCCGAAACTCTGCGACAATCTGCCCGCTTTTGGTTCCGTATCGTTAATAATTAGCGCCCGCAAGAGATGACATGAAAGTTTACGCCACGTCGGATAAGTCGCTCTGACCCCGCCGAAATGATCGAGTGCGCCACCAGCCCGCGCGCGGTCGCGGCGGATCGACGTGGCGCGTCAGCGCCGCCCCTCGCGCAGCCAGCCGGCAAGGATCAGGCTGCCGACCAGCAGCAGGACCAGCCATGGCGGCAGAAGCGTTGTCTGGCTCACGCTCGCGGTCTCATAGGCGCCGCGCGGGGTGATGCCGATCCAGCCGCGCCCGGCGGCGGGACGGCCCTCGCGCACCTCGCGGATGCGGGGCACGCCGTCGTCGATGGCCTGCACGCCGCCATTCGTGGCCTCGATCGCGGGTTCAAGCACGTCGCCGGTGGCGATGGTGCGCTCGAATTCCACCGGGGCGGCGGGGCCAAGGCCGATCACGGCGGTCTCCTCGCCGTTCTCAAGCCGGTAAAGCCCGATCTCGGGGCCATCATAAATGGTTTCGAACCGTCCGGGCGCGACCTCTTCGAGATCCCGCTCCACCTCTTCGCCTGATGGTGTGGTGATCGTCACCGGCCCGACGTCGTCCGACAGCGAGCGGCGGATCACACGCATCTGCTGGCCCGTCGCCTCGGCGTGGAGCGACTCTTCCTCCAGATCGGGTTCCTTCATCGCCCAATGCGAGACGCGTCGCAGCAGGTCGAGCTGCGGGCCGCCCCCCTCGAAGCCGCGGCCCCAGAGCCAGGCGTGATCCGACGCCAGCAGCGCCACACGCCCCTCGCCGACGCGGTCGAGCATCAGAAGCGGGCGATCATCCGCGCCCGACATGACCACGTCGCCGCGCGTGGGCGTAACCTCGATCTGGCGCATCCAGCGGCCCCAGTCGCCCTCGAACTGGTCCTCGAGGCCGGTGGTCACCGGATGGCGATCGCCAAGATCCGTGACCGCGGGGCTGTATCCCTCTTCGACCACGCGGGCGGTGGGGCGCGCCGGCACGAATTCCTCGAACGGGCCGCGATAGATGCTGTCGGCACTCGCAAAGGCCGGACCCGCCGCCAGCAGAACCGCGCCGCCGTCCTCGACATAGCGGCGGATGTTGTCGAGATAAAGCTCGGGCAGGATGCCGCGCCGCTTGTAGCGGTCAAAGATGATCAGGTCGAAATCATCGACCTTTTCGAGGAAAAGCTCGCGTGTCGGAAAGGCGATCAGCGACAGTTCCCCCACAGGCACGCCGTCCTGCTTGTCGGGCGGGCGCAGAATCGTGAAATGGACCAGATCCACAGAGCTGTCGGATTTCAACAGGTTGCGCCAGGTGCGGGTTCCGGGATGCGGCTGGCCCGACACCAGCAGAACGCTGAGCCGGTCGCGCACGCCGTTGATCTGCACCAGCGCGGTGTTGTTGCGGTCGGTGAGTTCCCCTTCGGCCGTCGGGGTGGTGAATTCCAGCACGTTGCGCCCGGCATGCGGCAGCGTCACGGGCAGGGTTATCTCTTCACCCAATGGCACGGTGAAGCGCCGTGGGTCCGTGCCGTCGATCGCGACGTCGAGCGGCACCTCGTCGACGCCCTCGGGAGCGGCGCCGTCATCCTCGATGGTCAGGGTCAGGTTGACCTCTTCGTCGAGAATGGCGAAGGCCGGGGCGTTGTCGATCCGGAGCCGCCGGTCCCAGTCCCCCTCGCGCCCCGAATGCAGAAGGTGAAGCGGCGCGGGCATGTCGGGCGCGCGGTCCATGTCGTGCACACGGCCATCCGACAGCAGGATCGCGCCGGCGATGCGCCCGCGTGGTTCTTCGGCCATGGCCCGCGACAGCGCGGTCATGGCGCGCGTGCCGCCATTGTCGGGCGCGTCGGGCACCGTCACGCGCCGCACCTCGGTATTCTCGCGCGACTCCAGCCGGTCGGCCAGCGTGTCGGCCATCTCGGCGGTCCGCGTCGCGCGATCCGCAAGATCCTGGCTCGCGCTCTCATCCTCGACCAGCAGGACGATATCGCTGAGCGGGGTACGGTCCTCCTGCTGGTAGCTGGGACCGAGCAGGGCCGCGAGCACCCCGAGCCCCGCGAGCGCGCGAAAGGCCCAGCCTGCCAGCTTGCGCCGCAGCGCGAGAATGAGCCCCGCCCCGGCAAGAGCCCCGAGCGCCGCGATCAGCCAGATCGGCACGAGCGGGTCGAAGATCACGGTGCCGGTCATTGGCCCAGCCTGTCGAGAAGCGCGGGCACGTGCACCTGATCGGATTTGTAATTGCCGGTTAGCACATGCATCACGAGGTTGACGCCAAAGCGATAGGACATCTCGCGCTGGCGCTCGCCGGCATAGCCGCGTCCGACCGGGAAGGTGGGGTTGCCACCCTCGCCAACGGCCCAGGCCCCCGCCCAGTCATTGCCGCCGATCACCACCGGTGTCACCCCGTCATTGAGGTTGCGGAACGGCATGCCCTCGGCCCGCGTCGCATCAGGGGGCGCCGCCTCGACCCAGACATCGCGGCCATGGTGGCGGCCGGGAAAATCGTCGAGCAGGTAGAAGGTGCGGGTCAGGACGTGATCTTCGGGCACCGGCTCCAGCGGGGGGATGTCGAGCGGTTCGGCAAGGCGCTGCAGCCGCTTGCCGTTGGGCGAGGAGGCCCCGAAACCCGCCACATCCGCGTCGCGCGTGTCGAACATGATCATGCCGCCACTGCGCAGGTACTGGTTGAGCTTGGCATAAGCCTCGTCCGAGGGGATCGGCTGATCTGCGGTGATCGGCCAGTAAAGGATCGGGTAGAAGGCCAGTTCGTCGCGTTCCAGATCGACGCCGATCGGCTCGGCGGGCTCCACCGTGGTGCGGAGGTTGAGCGTGCGACCAAGCCCCCGCAGTCCCGCGCGCGCGGCGTCGTCCACATCCGCGTCGCCGGTCAGGACATGGGCGAGCACGACCTCCGACGTGGCCTCGATCGCACGGGCATCGTCGTCTTGGGCCTGCGCTGGCTGTGCCATCGCAAGCCCGACCGCGAGGCAGAGCGCGGCCGTTTTCGTCGCCCGCGCCGCCCACAGCCGGCCCGACAGTGCCAGCGAGGCCACGATATCGGCGGACAGCAGGATCAGCGCCGCCGCCAGTAGCCAGCCCCCCAGCGGCTGTTCGGGCGCGCGCGTCAGACCTTCGACGGGGATGCGCGCGGGCCATGTGGCCGGCGCAAGCGTGGTTTCGGCGCCGATGACGTTGCGCGCCAGGCTGCGCTCGGGGCCGTCATAAAGCCCCGGCAAAAGCTCCGGGCCGAGGGGCGCGTCGAGCAGATCCTCGCCGGCGACACCGGGGCGGGTTCCGGCCTCGTCGAGCCGCCCGAAGGCGTCGAGCACGCGGGAGGGTTGCCATGTGGTGCCTTCCACCTCGGCCATGTCCGGCGGGCTCACGGCCGAGGACGCTGCAAGACGTTCGAGCATCTGCACGAACAGCCCCGACAGCGGCAGCGAGGACCATTCGGCATTGGCGGTGACGTGGAACAGCACGACCTGTCCGGCCTCCATGCGCTTGCGGGTGACAAGCGGCGTCCCGTCGCCAAGCTCTGCGACGACTCGCTCTGACAGGGTGGGATCGGGCTCTGCCATGACTTGGGCGCTGACGGTTACATCCTCCGGGATCTCAAGACCCTGAAACGGGCTGTCCTCGGGGAAGGGGGCAATGCCCTTGGGCTCGCCCCAGGTCATCGCGCCACCCACGGTGCGCCCGCCGGTGCGCAGGCGCACGGGCATCAGCGGCGCCTCTTCGCCGCGGGACACGTCGCTCGCGGCGACGCGCGGCCCGGCAAACCGCACGAGAAGCCCGCCATCCTCGACCCAGTCCGTCAGCGCGGATTCCTCGCCCCGCGAAAGAGTCGCCACATCGGCCAGCACGATCACGTCGGGGTTGGCGGGCAGCACATCCATCAGCGCGCCGTCCAGCAGGTCGGCGGTCGGCGCGAAGGCCTGTTCGAGAAAATGCAGCGGCGACAGAAGCTCCAGCCCCTCGCGATCCTCGCGCCCCGAGATCAGCGCAACCTCGCGGCGCTTGAGGACGTCATCGGTGAGGGTCACCGCCCCGGCCTGGGATTCGCCGGCGATCTCGAAACGGGTGACCCGCGCGCGCAGTTCGGCCGGCAGTGACAGGCTGCCCGTGGCCTCGGTTGCATCGTCGTCGAATGTCATCGGCAGCGTGGCCAGCACCCGCGGCGTGCCCGACGGGTCCCGGCCGTGGGCGTTCACGGTAATTTCGCGCTCCGACCCGTCGCCGGCGCGCAGGGCGGTCAACTCCACCATGTTGTCGGCAAGTTGCGCGGGGCGCAGCCCAAGGATGCTGCGCGGGCTTTCATGCACGGTGACCGGGCCGCGCGCCTCCAGCGCCTCGAGCAGCGCCGTGCGCCCCTCGTGGTCCAGCCCGTCGGAGATCCAGCGCGTTTCGATCCCGTCTTCGCCCAGCATTTCAGCGGCGTCAGCGTAGGTTTCGGGCATGGGGGCCCACGGGGCGGGGTTGAGGCCCGGCAGGCGGCTGCGCAGGGTTTCGGCGGCCTGAAAGACCGGCGGTTCGGGATCGGCAAGATCGAGGATGGCCGCGGCGCGGCCGGCGCGTGCGGCATCGGCCAGAAGACCGTCCATCACCTCCACCTGCTCGGCCCAGTCTCGGGCATTGGCCCAGCTGGCATCGCTGACGATCAGCAGCGGCTGGCCTGATCCCGCCTCGCCCTCGCTGCGCGGGTTGAGGATCGGCCCGGCCAGCCCGACGATCACCGCCGCAAGTGCGAGCATCCGCAGCAAAAGCAGCCACCAGGGCGTGCGGTCGCTGACGGTGTCGTCATCTGCAAGCCCCAGCAGCAGGGCCACACCGGGAAAGCGTCGCCGGATGGGTGCGGGCGGCACGGCGCGCAGGATGAGCCACAGGATCGGCAGCGCGGCGAGCGCCAGCAAAAGCCAGGGCGCCGCAAAGCCCAACGCCCCGAGCATCAGACCGCCGCCCCCTTGTCGAGCGCGCGGTAGAGCCACAGAAGCGCCGATTGCGCGCTGTCGCCCGTGTGATGCAGGCCGTAGCGCCAGCCGGTCACGTTGCAAAGCACGGAAAGCTCGTCCTTGCGTTCAGCCAGACGGGCCAGATAGCGGTCCCGCAGTTCGCCGGCCTTCATCGTCTCGTGCGCCATTGTGCCGCCCATGCTTTCGAATATGGTGCGGCCGCGATAGGGGAACGCCTCTTCGGCAGGGTCGAGCACCTGATAGACCACGCCGCGCACGCCGCGATCCGCCGCGCGGGTCAGCGCGTCGCGCAGACCGCCCATATCGCCCATGTAATCCGAGATCAGAAGCGCGCGGCCTTGCGGGACCAGCCCGGCCATGTCGGGGCTTGCATACTCGTCCGGGCTGTCCTGGGTCAGCGCGACGCCCATCCGGGTGAGTTGCGCCCGACCGCGGCGCGGCGGCAGCGACGTGCCGGTCAGGCCGACACGCTCTCCCGCGCGCACGAGACAGACTGCGATCGCCAGAGCCAGAAGCCGCGCGCGATCCGCCTTTTCGGGCAGGCCGGGATCGCTTGAGAAGCGCATCGAAGCGGCGGGATCGACCCAGAGCATCACGCTTTGCGCGATCTGCAACTCGCGTTGCCGCACGAATTGCGCGTCCGACCGGGCCGAGCGGCGCCAATCGATCAGCCCACGGCTGTCGCCCTGCTGGACGGGGCGATATTGCCAGAAATCGTCACCCTGTCCGGCACGCCGACGTCCGTGTTCGCCCAACAAGACGGTGCCCGCCAGATGCTCGGCCCGGGCCAGAAGCGGCGGCAGGCGCGCGGCCTCGGCTTCGGCCCGGAGGCGCATGGGATGGCCGGCGGTCTCTGCCATCAGGCGGCGGCCTGACCTTGGGTGACATCCTCGACCGTCCGCGCGATCAGCGCATCGAGGGCGTCCCCGCGTGCGCGGGCGGCAAAGTTGAGCGCCATGCGATGCCCCAGAACCGGCAGCGCCAGTGCCGCCACGTCGCTCGCGTCGGGGGCAAGACGCCCCTGGAGCATCGCACGCGCACGCACCGACAGCATGAGTGCCTGGGCCGCGCGCGGACCAGGCCCCCAGGCCACGCTCTCGCGGACACGGTCGTCGGCGCTGGCATCATCGGGGCGGCAGGCGCGCACCAGATCGAGGATCATCTCCATCACCGTCTCGCCAACCGGCATGCGGCGCAGCATCGTCTGCGCTTCGATCAGTTCGGCGGGGGTAAAGACGGCGTGGGCCGCCTCGTCCTCTGTGCCGGTGGTGGCTAGCAGGATGTCGCGCTCTGTTGCGCGGTCAGGATACGGCACCACGATCTGCACCAGAAAGCGGTCGAGTTGCGCCTCGGGCAGCGGATAGGTGCCTTCCTGCTCGATCGGGTTCTGGGTCGCCAGCACGTGGAAGGGCGGCGGCAGCGGGCGGTTTTGGCCTGCAACCGTGACCTGCCGCTCCTGCATCGCCTGCAGAAGGGCGGATTGCGTGCGCGGGCTGGCGCGGTTGATCTCGTCGGCCATCAGAAGCTGGCAGAAGATCGGCCCGTCGATGAATTTGAATGCGCGCGCGCCATCGGTGGCGGTCTCCAGCACCTCGCTTCCGAGGATGTCGGCGGGCATCAGGTCGGGGGTGAACTGCACCCTGTTGGTATCGAGCCCCATGACCGTGCCGAGGGTTTCCACCAGCCGCGTCTTGCCCAGGCCCGGCAGGCCGATCAGCAAGCCGTGACCTCCGCAGAGAAGCGCCGAGAGCGACAGGTCGACGACCTGTTCCTGACCCACGAAGCGCCGGGTGATGGACTGGCGCGCCTCGGCCAGCTTTGCTTCCAGCGCGTCGAGGCCGGCGAGAAGATCGGGGTCGTCGGTCATGGCAAAACTCCTCATGAACCTATATCCTCAGGAAACAACCTATCGCGCAAAATGGAAATGGCAAAAGCAATGAGCGACAAGCCTCTGACCACACCATCTGCCGAGGGTCTTGCCGAGTCGGCCCGCGCCGCGGGCGCAAAAGGCACGCGCCTGCCGCCGGTCCACGAGTGGAACCCGCCGTTTTGCGGGGATATTGACATGCGGATCTCGCGCGACGGGACCTGGTTCTATCAAGGCACGCCGATCGGACGGCCCGGGCTGGTGCGGCTGTTCTCGACGATCTTGCGCCGCGACGGCGACGCCTATTTTCTGGTCACGCCGGTCGAAAAGGTCGGGATCACGGTCGAGGACGCCCCCTTTGTCGCCGTCGATTTCGAGGTGGCGGGCGATGGCGCTGACAGGTCGCTGCGTTTCGAGACCAATGTCGGGGATCATGTCACCGCCGGATCTGATCATCCGATTCGCGTCGAGCGTGACCCGGAAACCGGCGAACCGTCGCCCTATGTGCATGTGCGCGCAGGGCTGGAGGCGCTGATCGACCGAAAGAGCTTTTACCGGCTGGTCGAGATCGGTGATCGGCGGGACGGCTGGTTCGGCCTTTGGTCCGGCGGCGTGTTCTTCCGCGTCATCCCCGAGGCCGAGCTGCCCTGAGCGCCCGGATCGGTGCCTGATGCGCCGAAGACAGGGCCAATCACCCGGCTTTCACGATCACGCAAGATTCTTGCAAAATGATTGTGCGCTTCATTTCAGAAAAACCTTGCCTGAGGCTCTCGATTGCGGGATTTGTAGGACGGCAGCAATCGGCGAACCTGTTGCCCCGTAAAAAAACAATGCCTACAGAGAACCCAGGGAGGTTACCCGTGACCATCACGAAAATGACTTTGCGCGGCACGACGATCGCCGCGACGCTCGGTGCTTTGACCGTACCCGCCGCCGCCGAAATCGACGAGATCAGCTGGTCGGTGCCGATCAGCTTCGCCTCGAGCCTCACCGCGCTCGGTGATACGCTGCCATGGGTGGCGGACCGGCTTGATGCGGTCTCGGGCGGCAAGATCCAGATCGATGTCGTCGAACCCGGTGCCATGATCCCCGCGCTGGCGGTGTTCGAAAGCGCCGCGACCGGGCAGATCGATGCCGGCTACAGCTGGATGGGCTACGAGCGCGGGCAGGTTCCGGCCTCGGCGCTGTTCGGCGCGACGCCCTTTGGTCTGGAACCGCAGGGCTATGTCGCTTGGATGTACGAGGGCGAGGGCGACGAGCTTTTGAAAGAGACCTTCGAGCCTTTCGGGGTCTATCCGATCCTGTGCGGTACGATCCCGCCAGAGGCCGCGGGATGGTTCAAGTTTCCGATCGAAAGCACCGATCAGCTCAAAGGCCTGAACATGCGCGCCGCCGGCGTCGGTGGCGAGATCATGAAAGAGGTCGGCATGTCGGTCAGCGTGCTGCCCGGGGGCGAGCTTTACCAGGCGCTGGAAACCGGGGTGCTGGACGCGACCGAATTCTCGCTGCCCACGGTCGACGATCAACTCGGCTTTTACCAGGTGGCCGATTACTACCATCTGCCCGGCTGGCACCAGCCCTCGACCTCGCAGTTTCTCTACGTGAACATGGATGTCTGGAACGGCCTGAGCGACCAGACCCAGGCCGTGATCGAGACCACCTGCATGGCCGGCACTGTCTATGCCATGGCGCGCGGCGAGGCGCTGCAGGGACCGGTCCTGACAGAGTTCCGCGAAAGGGGCGTGGAGGCCACGCAGCTGCCCGAGGAAGTCTTGCAGGAATTCCGTGACGCCACCGAAGTCGTGATGGAACGCGAAAGCGAAAACGACGAGCAATTCGCCAAGGTCTACGAATCGATGAAAGAGTTCCAGGCCGCGAACAGGCCCTGGCACGAGCTTGGCTACCTGCCGCGTGACTGGAAATGGGACGATGAAGAGTCCGAATAAGCACGGCCGGACCGGCATGTGACTGCAAGGGGAGGGGGCGCAAGATGTCCAGCGACAAGGATGATTACGTTTCCAATCTGCTCGATGAAGACACGGATGCCATCGTGCCGGAGGCCGCCCCCGAGCCGTTCATTTCGCGCCTGCTTGATGCGGTCGTCACCTTTATCGCGATCTTTGCGCATGCCACGTGGATCATCCTGATCGGGATTATCCTGGTCAATGTGGTGATGCGGTACGCTCTGGGGGGATCCATTGTGGCGCTCGAAGAGCTGCAATGGCATCTCTACGCGTTCGGCTTCATGGTGGGACTGTCCTATACGCTGGTGCATGACAAGCATGTGCGCGTGGACGTGCTCGCCGACGGCTGGAGCAAGCGGCGCCGCGCCCAGATCGAAATCGCAGCCATGCTGCTTCTGTTGATCCCGTTCGCCGGGGTCATCGCGTATTTTTCCGTGAATTTCATTGAATTCTCCATGCGGCTCAATGAAGGGTCCCGCTCGCCGGGCGGGCTGCCGAACCGTTGGATTATCAAGTCGGTGATCCCGCTTGCCATGGGTCTTCTGATCCTCGCCGCCCTGGCGCGGACCGCCCGCATGGTCGCCCTGCTGCGCATGCCGTCGTAACCCGCTTCCATCAGAAAAAGAGACAGACAATGCTGGGCCTCGCCGCGAACGAACTTCTTGTGCTGTTGATGCTGTTCATGTTCATCGGGTTGCTTTTCATGGGCGTCCCGGTGGCGTGGTCGCTGGCGGGCACTTCTCTTGTGGTGGCGTTTCTTGCCATCGAGCTTGCAACCCGGCTGGAGGTCAACGCGCTGTTCTTTGACACTTGGCGCGATTACCGGATCATCGTGCAGCGCATATACAACACGATGGAGAACGCGGTCCTCGTGGCCTTGCCGATGTTCGTCTTCATGGGGCTGATGCTGGATCAGTCCGGGCTGGCCGAAAAGCTGATGCGGTCCTTTGCCGACACGTTGGGCCGTGTCAGCGGCGGGCTGGCCATGGCGGTGGTGCTGATTGGTATCCTGCTGGCCGCCTCGACGGGGATCGTCGGCGCCTCGGTCGTGCTGCTGGCCACGATATCCCTGCCGATCATGCTGGAGGCGGGATATGACAAGCGCCTCGCCGCCGGGGTCGTCGCCGCGTCGGGGACGCTCGGCATCCTGATCCCGCCCTCGATCATGCTGATCATCATGGCCGATCAATTGTCGCTGTCGGTGGGCGAATTGTTCATGGGGGCCATCGCGCCGGGCCTTTTGCTCGGCTTTGCCTATCTGGTCTACGTATTCCTGGTCGTGGTCGTGAAACCGGGTCTCGCGCCGAGACCCAAGCATGTCGATCCGTTCTCGTGGAAACTGGTTCTCAATACCCTGCTTGCGGTGCTCCCGCCCGTGGGGCTGATCCTCGCGGTTCTGGGCACGATCTTTCTGGGGATTGCCACCCCGACCGAGGCATCGGGCATCGGGGCGTTCGGGGCGACGCTGTTGGCGTTCTTCAATGGCCGACTGACCCCCAAGGTGGTGTGGATGGTCGCGGTTCGCACGACGCTGACCACATCCTTCATCTTTGCGATCTTCGTCGGTGCGACGGCGTTTGCGCTGGTGATGCGGGGACTGGGCGGCGACCAGATGATCGAGAATGCCATCACCGCGATCCCGTTCGGAGCGACCGGCGTGGTCCTGACGATCCTTTTCTTTTCCTTCCTCGCGGGCTTTTTCCTCGACTGGCTGGAGATCACGCTGATCTTCCTGCCGCTGGTCGGCCCCGTCGTCGTCAATCTGGGGTTCGATCCGATCTGGTTCGTGGTGGTCTTCGCGGTCGCGTTGCAGACGTCGTTCATCACGCCGCCGGTCGGCTTCTCGCTGTTCTATCTCAAGGGCGCGGCGCCGCCGGCAATCACGACGCGCGACATTTACGCCGGTATCGCGCCCTTCGTCGTGATCCAGTTGCTGGTGGTGCTGTCGATGGTCTTTGTGCCGGAGATCGTGACCACGCTTCCCACGCTGGTCTACGATTGACACGATCGCAGTTGCGATGACAGGTCGCGCCGCCGCAGGGGCGGCGCGACCGTCTTGAGGCTCAGTTCGGCGTGAATTTGTGGATCGTGCCCTCTTCGGAGGCCACGTAGAGACTGCCATCCGGCCCCATTTCCAGCGCGCGGAACCGCTCCGACTCCATCGGCAGGGTCATTTCGGTCACATCAAGGATCGAGATCTCGCCGTCGCTTTCTTCCAGTTCGAGCACGTCGATGCGTTGACCGACAGGCGTGCCGCCAAAGCCGATGCCAAGATAGCTGACCGCAAGCGCCCCGTCCCAGTCGCCCCAGTCTTCGCCTTCGAGAATGGCCGCGCCGGAAATGCCCTGCGACCAGCCGTTATTATCGTAGATCGGCGGCATCGCGTCGGGATAGGTGTCGAAATCCGTCATCGGCATGTAGGATGCCCGCTCGAAACGGTTCATGCCGTCCATCTGATTGGGTTCGTAGCCGCAATAGTCATCCGGGCAATCGCCGCGTCCGGCCATGTTGGGGCGCGGGTCCCAGCCGCCGTTCCCGCCGTTTTCCAGAACCGTGATCTCGTCGGAATGCCACGGCCCGTGTTCGGCGGTGATCGGCGTGCCGGTGCCGGGGTGAAAGGCGATGCCCTGCACATTGCGGTGCCCGTAGGTGTAGATCCGCGAATCGAAGCCCTCGGGCGGTTCGTTGCCCTCGGCGGCGTTGCCGTCGGTGTCGAGGCGCAGCACCTTGGAGCCCATCATCGTCGGGCTTTGCGGCACCTCGGGGTTGTGGTTGTCCCCGGTGGTCAGGAACAGGTGCCCGTCGGGTCCGAACGCCACGCGCCCGCCATTATGGGCACCGGGCCCGCCAAAGGGCTGATCGGATTCTTCCATCTTGTAGGGCACGTCGTCCACCAGATCCGTGCGCCCGGACACCCCGGTGAACTCCTCGTTCACCTCAAGGCGCATCAGCCTGTTGGTATGCGGGTCGGACATGTTGGAGGTCGAATAGACGTAGATCCGGCGGTTCTCGTCGAAATCGGGATCGACGGCGACGCCCATCATGCCCGCCTGGCCCTCGCAGAAAAGATCATCTGCGGTGCTGTCATAGCCCTCGGTCTCTTCCATGCCGAGCAAGGCGTTCACCTCGCCATCCGGCATCCGCACCGACAGCCCGTCGCATTTTTCGGTGAAGAACATGGTGCCATCGTCGAGGAACGCCAAGTCCCATGGCGCATCGAGATCCGACAGCACAACCTCGTGGTCGAGACTGCTGGTATTGGTCTGCGCCAGTGCCGGTGCAGCGGCCATCATGGCCGTGACCGAAACGAGCGCCGCCGCCCGTCCGGCGATTGGTCGATAAATCATTCCAATTCCTCCCTGTGGAACGAACCGGGCGATCGGCATGGCCGACTGCCCCGTGCTGCGGGGTTTTCCCGCATTACCCAAAGCTTATGGGTGGCCACGCCGCCACGTCAATAGCCCGCTGGATCGCGACGCCAGATGCGGGCGCACCGGGATCGCGGAGCTGGCTGTCAAACGATGTAACCGCTCGAACGTTTGTGCGAGGCGCGTGCGCGACCGGCGGACGCGCCATTTCGCCATCGCTTCTGCGCCCGTGAGAGGATGCAACGGGCCTAGCCGCGGCCGCGGTAAGGCGGTACGCCCTGATCGGGGATCCAGACGCCGTCGGGGCAGGCGCCGGTCTGCCAGAAGACGTCGATCGGGATGCCGCCGCGCGGGTACCAGTAGCCGCCGATGCGCAGCCATTGGGGGGCGAGGAAATCGACCAGTCGCCGGGCGATGGTCAGCGTGCAATCCTCGTGGAACGCGCCGTGATTGCGAAAGCTGGTGAGGTAGAGCTTGAGCGATTTCGATTCCACCAGCCAGTGGCCCGGCACGTAATCGATCACCAGATGCGCGAAATCCGGCTGCCCGGTCATCGGACAGAGCGAGGTGAATTCCGGCGCGGTGAAGCGTACATTGTAGGTCACGTCCGCCTGCGGGTTGGCGACGCGTTCCAGAACCGCCTCGGACGGATCCTGTGGGACGCGCGTGTCGCCACCAAGCTGCTTGAGATCCTTGTAAATGTCGTTACTCATCGGTTTCTTCCTTCAGACACGGCGCCGGTTGCCCCAGAGCGTCACATGCAGTTGTGGCAGGACCGTGGCCCTGAACCAGCCATCGCGCACCACCCGGTCCACCAGCCAGCGCATCCGGGCCTCGATACCGTCGCGGTCCACCGCCGCGCTTTCGTCCTCGGGCGGGGGCGGCGTGTGGTTGCCGGGTTGCAGGTAAAGGGGCAGGGCGGGGTAGCGCCCCGCGACCTCGCGCGCCCATTGGTAATCCGCCTCGTCGAAGATCACGATCTTGAGAACGCTCCGGGCGCCCTGGCCCGCGGCGAGGCATTCGTCGAACGCGGCCCAGTCCACCGCCATGCCCGACGAGGGCGGCTTGGGGCTGAGCACCAGCATGTCGAGACCCGAGAACCAGTCGCGCGCCACGCTGCCTTGCGTCTCAAGCGCGAAACGGTAGCCGCGGTCGCGCCCGGCCGCGATCAGAGGCCCCAGCGGCTGGATCGCCGGGTTGCCGCCCGACAGCGTGACCATGATGGGTCGGTCCCCCGAAAGATGCGCGATCTCGGCCATCACGTCCGCAGCGGCCATCGGCGCCCATGTCGCGCGATATTCCGCATCGACCGCGTGCAGGCTGTCGCACCAGTCGCACCGGTAATCGCAGCCGCCCGTGCGCACGAAAACCGTGGGCTGGCCGATCAGCGCGCCTTCGCCCTGGATCGTCGGGCCGAAGATTTCCGAGACGCGGATCAGGTCGCTCATGGCCGGTATTCCGCCCAGGTCTTGGGGGTTTCGCTGACCTTTGCGGCGGTCACCTCGGGCCAGCGGGCATGACACCAGTCGTAGAAATGCCGCGCCATGCGTTCGGCGGTCACGCAATCGTCGCCAAGGACATCGTTGAGATGCCGGTGATCGAGCGTGTCGTCGATATAGGCCTTCAACTCGACCAGGTCGTGGTAGTCGCGCACGAAGCCGTGGGTGGTCAGATCCACAGCGGCCAGTTCGATCACCACGATGTAATTGTGCCCGTGAAGCCGAGCGCATGGATGCCTCGGGGGCAGGTCGCTCAACTGGTGCGAGGCGGAAAAGTGGAATTCCTTGGTGATCGTGTACATCAGGCACCTCCCCTCGCGATGGCCGCCTGCCAATACTCGGGATCGGCATACTCGGTCGGATCGGCAATCCCGGCGAGATGAAACGCCTCGCGCCGCTCGACGCAGGTGCCACAGCGCCCGCAATGCACCGCGCCGCCCTTGTAGCACGACCACGTCTCGGCAAAGGGCACGCCGTGGCGCGCGCCATCGGCGACGATATCGGCCTTGCTGCCCTCGATGTAGGGCGTGTGCAGGCGGATTTCGGCATAGCCATCGAGGGCCGCGTCCTGCATCGCCTGAAAGGCGCGGGCGAACCCGGGGCGGCAGTCAGGATAGATGAAGTGATCCCCGCCATGCATGGCCGCCGCCACCGCGTCGGCCTTTTGTGCCGCGGCCATGCCGAACGCCACTGTCAGCATGATCGCGTTGCGGTTGGGCACGATGGTGATCTTCATCGTGTCTTCGGCATAATGCCCGTCGGGGACCGCCACGTCGTCGGTCAGCGCCGATCCAGACAGCGCCGCGCCGATCTGGCGGATATCCACCACCTTGTGAGGCACCCCGAGACGGGTGGCGCAGGCTTTGGCATACCCGACCTCTTTCGCGTGGCGCTGCCCGTAATCGAAGCTGAGCAGACCGACGAGATCGTGCGTGTCGGCGATCCGGTGGGCAAGCGTCACAGAGTCTAGTCCGCCGGAGCAGATGACAATCGTCTTCATGGTTCGTCCTTGTTTTGAGCGGGTAGGCTGCGACCGCGTGATGCAGAGGAGGTAACCCCGACCGAGAGCGATAACAACCGCCCTGGCACGGTATCGCGCCATCAGCGGGCGAATTTGCATGTTTGGCGCGGGATATGGGCGCAATGGCCGCTTTTCTCAGGCACCGGCTTACCCTATACACAAGCAAATCAGAATGCGATGCCGGCCGCACCCCGTGTGCCCTTTGGCCGCTTCGCGGTGGTCGAGGATAAGAATGTCAAACGAAACGCATGTATCGGATGTGGCCTTCATAAAGGCTCTGGCGGAACTGCTCCACGAGAACGACCTAACTGAACTGTCGGTCAAGCGCGAATACGGGCAGGACGACACGCTCAACGTGCGGGTCAGCCGCCGGGGCGAGACGGTGACCACCCAGGTCAGCGCACCCCCCGCCCCGGCTGCACCTGAAGCCGCAGCCCCGGTGCCCGCGCCCGTCTCGGAAGATCCCGCCAGCCACCCCGGCGCCGTCACCTCGCCGATGGTGGGCAGCGTCTACATGCAGGCCGAACCGGGCGCGCCGGCCTTCGTCAGCGTCGGCCAGCCGGTGAACGAGGGCGATACCCTTCTGATCATCGAGGCGATGAAAACCATGAACCACATTCCCGCACCACGCGGTGGCATCGTCACCCGGATCCTGATCGAAGATGGCGCGGCGGTGGAATATGGTGCCCCGCTGATGATCATCGAATAAGGGCCGGCGCGGATGTTCGACAAGATCCTCATCGCCAACCGGGGCGAGATCGCCCTGCGCGTCATCCGCGCAGCGCGCGAGATGGGCATCCAGACCGTCGCCGTGCATTCGACCGCCGACGTCAATGCGATGCATGTGCGCATGGCCGACGAATCGGTCTGCATCGGGCCGCCGCCTTCGGTCGACAGCTATCTGTCGATCCCGGCGATCATCGCGGCCTGCGAAGTGACTGGCGCGCAGGCGATCCATCCCGGCTATGGCTTTCTGTCGGAAAACGCCAGTTTCGTGCAGATCGTCGAGGATCACGACCTGACCTTCATCGGCCCCTCGGCCGAGCATATCCGCATAATGGGCGACAAGATCACCGCCAAGGAGACGATGAAGGCGCTTGGCGTGCCTTGCGTGCCGGGATCCGAGGGCGGCATCGACGATCTCGACGCGGCCCGCGCGCTGTGCGATGGCATGGGCTACCCGGTGATCATCAAGGCGACTGCGGGAGGCGGCGGGCGCGGCATGAAGGTCGCCAATGGCCCCGACGAGCTGGAGCGCGCGTTCCACACGGCCCGGTCCGAAGCAAAGGCGGCCTTCGGCAATGACGCCGTCTATATCGAGAAATACCTTGCCACGCCGCGCCATATCGAGGTGCAGGTCTTTGGCGACGGCAAGGGGCGCGCCGTGCATCTGGGCGAGCGCGACTGTTCGCTGCAACGCCGCCATCAGAAGGTGCTGGAAGAGGCGCCCGGCCCCTCGATCACGCCCGAGGAACGCGCGCGCATCGGCACCATCTGCGCCGAGGCGTGTTCGAGTATCAACTATCGCGGCGCCGGCACGATCGAGTTTCTCTATGAGAACGGAGAGTTCTTCTTCATCGAGATGAACACCCGGCTGCAGGTTGAACACCCCGTGACCGAGGCGATCTTCGGCGTCGATCTGGTGCAGGAACAGATCCGGGTCGCCGAAGGCCTGCCGATGTCGTTCAACCAGGACGATCTGCGGATCAACGGTCATGCCATCGAGGTGCGGATCACTGCCGAGAAGCTGCCCGATTTCGCGCCGCGTCCCGGCACGATCACGCAGTTCCATGCGCCGGGGGGCCTTGGCGTGCGGATGGATTCCGCAATTTACGACGGCTACAAGATCCCGCCGCATTACGACAGCCTGATCGCCAAGCTGATCGTGCACGGCGCCGACCGCCAGGGCGCGCTGACGCGGCTGGCCCGCGCGCTCGGCGAGTTGATCGTCGATGGTGTCGACACGACAATACCGCTCTTCCATGCACTTTTGCAGGAAGAGGACATCCAGACCGGGAATTACAACATCCACTGGCTGGAACACTGGCTGGAAACCAACCTGCCCGCCTGATCATGGCTTCGGAACTGACCCCCGCGCTTTTGCTTCGGGCCTACGCGGCGGGCATTTTCCCGATGGCCGAGCATCGCGACGATCCGGACGTGTTCTGGGTCGATCCGCAATATCGCGGCATCCTGCCGCTGGACGGGTTTCACATTTCGCGCAGCCTTGCGCGACGCATGCGGCAGCGCGCATACGCGGCCACGCTCAACGCCGATTTCGAGGCGGTGCTGCGCGGCTGTGCCGACCGGCCCGACACATGGATCAGCGGGCCCATTCACGACACCTACATGGCGCTGCACCGCGCGGGCCACGCGCATTCGCTGGAGATCTGGCAGGGTGGCGCGCTTGCAGGCGGGGTGTATGGCGTGGCGCTCGGCGGGGCATTCTTCGGCGAAAGCATGTTCTCGCGCCGCACGGATGCCTCGAAGCTGGCGCTGGCGCATCTGACCGATCACCTGTCACGCTGCGGGTTCATCCTGTTCGACACGCAGTTCATAACCCCGCATCTGGCCCGGCTGGGGGGGCAGAACATTCCGCGCAACTCCTATCGCCGGGCTCTGCAAGAGGCGCTCGGGCTACTGGTGCACATCACCGACCGGTCGTTCGACCCGGACCCGGCTCAGCTTCTGCAGCGCAGGACCCAGACATCATAGCGGTGATGCTCCAGCGGGTTGAGCGCGGGCGACGAGGCCAGCATCCAGCCCGAGAAAATCCGCTCGTCCGTGTCGTTCCTGTGTATCGTGACGAACGCATAGGCGTCGCCTTCGGGGTTTTCCGCCGGATAACGGCATTCTTCCAGGCGCACGCGCAGCGCACCGAACTCGACCGTTTCGCCATTGGCGAGATCGAGATCCTCGGTGTGCCCGTTCACACGGTCCAATCCTCGCAGCACGCCCCCCTCGGCGCGCGTCGCGCGCTCTTGCGCAAAGCCAGGCGCGGCCAGCATCACGGCAAGGCAGGCTGCCAGCGCGCGCCTCATTCCGAATCGCCGCCCTCGCCCGAGACGAATTTCGTCAGAAGCCCGATCAGGCTGACAGAGCCTTGGGTGAACTCGATCTCGTCGCCCGGTTCGAGATAGAACGGCGAGCCGCCCGGCTGGATCTCGACATAGTTGCCGCCCAGAAGCCCCTCGGACGAGATCGACACGGCGCTGTCATCGGGCACCTCGATACCCTCCTCGACGCTGAACACGGTCCGCGCGCGGTAGCTTTCAGGGTCGAGCCTGATATCCGTGACACGCCCCACCTTGACACCGGCGAGGCGCACATCCGTGCCGACGCTGATCCCGTCGATGCTGCGGAAACTCGCGTTGAGCCTGTATTCCTCGGCGCCGCGCGTCATGCCCGTGGTTTGCCCGGCATAGACAAGAAAGCCGATGGCCACGGCCATGACGAGTCCGCCGACGAAGATTTCGGTCTTGCTTTCGGTCATGCGTGACGCCCCTAGTCCGGTGTCCAGGCTTCGTAATCGCGCCGCTCGACGGGTTCGGCACGACGGATCGACCCTGCGGGCGCGTAGGCCAGCGCAGTGCCCGTCAGATTCTCGACATGCGGCTTCTCCCATGCCTTGTGCGGCAGCGGCTTCTCAGTCGGCGGCTCCTTGAAGGTGTGATGCAGCCACCCGTGCCAGTCGGGATCGACACGGCTTGCTTCCGCCTCGCCGTTATAGATCACCCATCGGCGCTTGCCGTCCTCGGTCTGGTAGAAGACGTTGCCCTGCGCGTCCTCGCCCACGCGGACCCCGTAACGCCAGGTGTGGAACTGTGTGCCCAGGGTTTGCCCGTTCCACCAAGTCACGGAGCGCAGCAATGTGTCGAGAAAGGCCATCGGATCCTCCGGGGTTCGTGTGTGAGTGATATGGGGGATCTGGCGGCAAAGGTCCAGTCCCGCTTGCGCTGTCGCGGTGTGCCGATATGTTCAGTTGAAATGCCATCGCCGATGCGGCATGCAAAACGGACCGGCGTGCAAGCGCGGACATCTCGACATCATGAGGGCTGCGGCCATGAAACAGATCATCCTGCTATGCGTGGCCCTCTGCCTTTCCGGATGTGGCGGCGGCGACCGGTCTGCTGGTCCGACGCGGGCCAGCCAGCCGATGGCGTCGGGGCCGATTTCGAGCGCGTGTCTGCAATCGGATCGTCGCGCCCGCTCGCCGGCCCTATGCGGCTGCATCCAGGCGGTGGCCAACCGGACGCTCAGCGGAGCCGAGCAACGCCGCGCGGTGCGCTTTTACGGCGATCCCCATTCGGCGCAGGTGATCCGGCAATCCGATCGGCCTCGCGACCGCAGCTTCTGGCGCAGCTACACCGATTACGCCCTCGAGGCCGAGCGGATCTGCACCGCCTGACCCTTACGCCTTGAGACGGTACCCGGTGGCCAGCATCCGCCACGCCAGCAGACAGACCGCGAAAGTGGAGACGGCCCCTACCGCAAGACCCAGCATGGGGTCGCTGTCGGACACCCCCAGCACGCCGAATCGCGCTCCGTCGATGAGATAGAAGATCGGGTTGTAATGCGTGATCGTGTTCAAGAGCGGCGGCAGCGCCTCGACCGAATAGAAGGTGCCCGACAGGAAGGCGAGCGGCGTGACGATGAAATTCGTGATCGCCGCCATCTGGTCGAACTTGTTGGCGAATATGCCGGCGACGATGCCCACGGCGCTCATGAACGCGGCGCCCAGCAGGATGAAGACTAGCGCCCAGAGCGGGTGCGCCGGCACGATCCCCAACACGATCGTCAGCCCGACCGCAATCGCGACCGCCACGAAAACGCCGCGCCCGATCCCGCCGGCGAGATACCCCAGCAGCATTTCGCCCGACGAAAGCGGCGGCATTAGCGTGTCGACGATATTGCCCTGGACCTTGGCGATCACGATCGAGGACGAGGTGTTGGCAAAGGCATTCTGAATGAGCGTCATCATCAGGATGCCCGGCGCGATGAAGGTGGTGAAATCCACGCCCATGACGTCTCCGCGCTGCGGCCCGATGGCGATCGAGAAGATCACCATGAACAGCCCCGCCGTGATGAGGGGCGCCATCAGCGTCTGAGTCCAGACGGCCAGAAACCGGCGGTTCTCGCGTTCGGCCAGTGTCATCAGGCCCAGCCAGTTCACACGTCCGAAACGGCGCGCGCCCATCGGCAGCGTCCGCACTGTTGCAGGTGTGTCGGCGACGTGTTCGCGCATGAGGGCCTCTTTTCGGTTGCGTGATGAGGGGGACTAGGGGCGTCCGGCCGCTTGGCGGAACGCCGATCCCTTGTATCCCGAGCGTGCATGACTACAATAGGTTTCAATCCGGAATGACAAGGTGGCGGCCCATAGGCGCAGCCGCTCGGCCGGCTTTAGAAAACAAGGACCCCTTCATGGCGTGGAATGACGAACGCGTGGACCTGTTGAAGAAGATGTGGAGCGAGGGGCAATCCGCGAGCCAGATCGCCAAGGAACTGGGAGGCGTCACGCGCAATGCTGTCATCGGCAAGGTGCATCGCCTAGGCCTGTCCAATCGCAACGGATCGGCACCTGTCGCCGCCGAGGTGGAGATCACCGAGGAGGTGACGGTCGTCACGGCGTCCGATACCGCGCCCAAGGCCGAGCCGTCGGCCCCGCCCGAGCCGGATCTTTCCGCAGATGATGCGCCGGACACCGACAGGCCGGATCCCGCCACGTCCGAGCCCGAGGTAGCACGCACAACAGTGACGCGAGTGCGTACGATCGTCCCGGCCGGGCAACCGCTGCCGCCGCAACCCTCGGCCAACGAGATCGACCCGGAGGCGCTCGCGAAAGTGAGCGAGATAGAGAAGAAGGCGAAGAAACTGACGCTGATGGAGCTGACCGAACGGACCTGCAAATGGCCCGTCGGCGACCCGGCCACATCGGATTTCTGGTTCTGCGGCCTGCCCGTGCAGTCCGGCAAGCCGTATTGCGAGGCGCATGTCGGGGTCGCCTTTCAGCCGGTCTCGGGGCGCCGCGACCGCAAACGCTGAGACGGGATTGCCGGGCGCCGTTCGGGTGGGAGTCAATGACTGGCCGTCGGTGTTTGGGTTCCTCCTGCCGCTTTTCCTTGTCTGATCCCGAGCCTTGCCCGCGATGAGCACGTTACCTCACCGGATAGCCCTCCGTCTTGACAGTGCTTCGTTGATCGACGATCTACGATAAACCAAATGAGGGCACAGGCGAGACATGGTCGCGGAACAGACCGAAACAGGTCGCGAGACGAACTTTCAAAAGCTTCAGGCTGCACAGATCGCAAGCGTCGCAAAGGCGCTCGGGCATCCGGCGCGCGTGGCGATCGTCGGGTTCCTGATGATGCGCGAGGGCTGCGTTGCCGGGGATATCGTGAATGAGGTCGGCCTTGCGCAATCCACCGTTTCAGAGCATCTGCGCATCCTTAAGGCTGCCGGCGTTATCACCGGCGCGATCGAGCATCCGCGCATCTGCTATTCGCTGAACCCCGAGGCGCTTGCCCCGCTGCACGCCTTGCTTGCGGATATGGCCTGCTGTGCCAATCCGCCCGTCGCGGCCTGTTACGATCCCGCCGCAGAGCGGACACCGACAAACACAAAGGACTGATCGCGCATGCCCGCATTTGAACGATATCTCTCGATCTGGGTCGCGCTGGCAATCCTCGCCGGTCTCGGCCTTGGCTGGATCGCGCCGGGGCTGGTGAATTTTCTTGCCGACCTCGAATACGGCGCTGTCAATTTCGTTGTCGCGGTGCTGATCTGGTTCATGGTCTATCCGATGATGGTGGCCGTGGATTTCTCCAGCCTCGCGCGGATCCATGAACGGCCCAAAGGGCTGATCATCACGCTGACGGTGAACTGGCTGATCAAGCCGTTCACCATGGCGGCGCTCGGCGTGCTGTTCTTCGAGCTGATCTTCGCGCCCTTCATCGAGCCCGGGACGGCGGGGCAGTATATCGCCGGCATGATCCTGCTGGGGGCCGCACCCTGCACGGCGATGGTCTTCGTGTGGTCGCAGCTGACGAAAGGCGATCCGAATTACACGCTGGCGCAGGTGTCGCTGAACGACGCGATCATGGTCTTCGCCTTCGCACCGATCGTGGCGCTTCTGCTGGGCGTGACCGATATCACCGTGCCATGGGAAACGCTGGTGCTGTCGGTCGGGCTGTATGTGGTGATCCCGCTGATCGCCGGCATACTGACCCGGACGTGGATGACCCGCGGCGCCGCGACGCAAGGCGAGGCCGACGCGGCGGTGGACACCTTCACCGGACGCGTGAAGCCGCTTTCGGTACTGGGGCTGCTTGCGACGGTGGTGCTCTTGTTCGGGTTCCAGGGCGAGGTGATCCTCGACCGGCCGCTGGTGATCGTGATGATCGCGATCCCGCTGATCATTCAGTCCTACGGGATGTTCGCGGTGGCCTATTGGGCGGCCAAGGCGTGGCGGGTGCCGCACAAGGTCGCCGCGCCCTGTGCGCTGATCGGCACGTCGAACTTCTTCGAGTTGGCGGTCGCGGTGGCCATCGGGCTGTTCGGGCTGAACTCCATCGCCGCCCTTGTGACGGTCGTGGGCGTGCTGGTCGAGGTGCCGGTGATGCTCAGCCTCGTGTGGTTCGCCAACCGCACGCGTCACTGGTTCCCCGAGGAGGAAACCGCGATCCGGCCGGCGCGGACACACAAACAGGGCTGATCCGCCGTGCGACCGGGCCGCAGTCAGGTCGGGTAGCCGCGCGCCTTGATGACGGTCCAGATGGAGCGGTTGATGTCCGACAGCTCCTCTATCGCGGACTCGATCCGGTCGAGCGCGTCGGCATCAAGCGTGTTGATCTCGCCAACCTTGATCTGGTCCTTGCGATCGGCAATCCGCATCAGGATCGTGCGTGGCGATCCGCCGTCGGGATCGAAGGCGTAGATGCAGTGATTGTAACGGTTGCGCAACGATGCAAGCTTTAGAAGGCGCCGGGTCAGCGCGAGCACGGTCTCGCGCTCTTCGGCCGGGCGGCCGTCCATCTTTGCCAGCCGCTCGACCAGATCGGTGCGGGCGCGGGTCGTGTTGAGGGTCAGGAAGATGATGACCGCGACATCCTTCGAGGTGTCGGCAAGACCGGCAATCAGGTGGATCAGCAGGCTTTCGGTGTTGGTCCAGGCGTAGTTCAGCCGCCCCACCAGAAGGAGCACGCCATCGAAATCCCTCGATGGATCAGAGTCCGTCACGGGCGTTCCTCGTGCTGGCGGGTCAGGTACCAGTTCGCGGCCTCCGTCCTGTTGCGTGCCCCGATCTTTGAGATCGCGTGATGCAGGTGCAGCTTGACGGTATGTTCCGAAAGCGACAGTGCATGGGCGATGGCCTTGTTCCGGCTGCCGTTGGCGACGAGGGCGAGCACCTCTTCCTCGCGCCGGGTCAGGGTGGTCGGATGCGTGGCATCGCCCTTTGGTATGGACCGTGGCGTCGGCGCGGTCTGCGTAGCGCATACGAGGTTGCCGGGGACAAAGAAATTCCCTGCGAGAACGAGTTGCAGCATCGGCGTCCAGCAACTGATCGGCACATCCATGGGCAGCAACAAGATGCCGGCAAGGTCCCGATCGGTCTGGCGCTCGCTCAGCAACCGTTGGGCGATGGCCGGATCGCGATAGGCCAGAACCCAGGTTTGGATCTCGACCTCGTCGCGAAGCGATCCGAAATGCGTCAGGATGTCATCGGCCACGGTGTCGTTGAAGAACATCATCGAGACATGCGGGTGGCGGCCACTGGACCCGCGCGCCGGGTCGCGCCGCACCTCGTCGAGTGACTTGATCCGGATGCTCCGGCTTGCCGGCACTTCCGTCTCGATGGTCCTCAGGACCGAATCCGGGAAGATGAGGCAGGTGCCCCAGAAGAACAGTGAAATTGAAAAGCCGGACTCTTTCTTGGATCCGTCAAATGCATCGTCTTCCTTGGGTGTCCACATGTACACGACTCCCGAAATAACGTCAGCATAATAGATTGCGTGCTTCGTATTATAGCAAAATGTTAACGAATGCTATTAATATTATGATTAAGACACTCTTTGATAAACTTTCTTGTGCAAGTTGTGATTATATTGAAGTAATCGATCTCAATGCGGCGTCGGCCTGATAGATGCAGGCATTCGGGGTGTGCGTGATCCGTGACCATATCCCGCGCAGACTTGATCGTTTCGGCTATTTTTCTGGGCTCGCTGTGCCGGACCCAAGGCCGCACTGGCGCAGTCCAGACACGCAACTGGAAAACTCCATTAAAAAACGACATAATATCAATGACATAATATGTTGTTAATCTTTTCTTAACCCTTTGTCCGGCTTCCCGACACGTGTCCGGAATGTGATGATCCCCCTGTCGTCCAAGCTGGCGACATTCTGAAAAGAGTATTTCAACAGCCCGGTGCAAACGGTTGGATTTTGCCGATCTTGCATCGGGAAGCGATGCCTCTCGACGCACACGCCGGGGTCATTGCGCAACCTGGAGGGGAAAACTTAGCGGACAGTCGCGGTAGGGTTAATTCGGGTCTTCATGCCCCGGGATGACCGCACACCACACTTGCAACTCGAAACATGCCTGCAAGATGTCGCTTTTTAGATGACTGGCGACCAGGCGGGCGTTCAGGAGAACGGACATGTCTACCAACAGAAACAACAATATTCAGGCCATGGTCGACGACGTGGCGATCGGCCCCGTCGATGCGGATTTCGACACGACCATCAACGTCGACGAAGCCAATGTGGACTTGCAGACGCAAGATCAAGAGCAGGACCAGAGCACCACGGTCGATAACGAGCAAGGTCAGGGCCAGGATCAAGGTCAGGGCCAAGATCAAGGCCAGGGTCAGGATCAAGGTCAGGGCCAGGAACAGGCTCAGGACCAGAACGTCGACAACAAGAACGGCGACAACGACAACTCGAACGCCAACGAGGTGAATATCGACTTTGGCGGCGGCGAGTGGATCCCGCGCGACGATGACTTCTTCGATATCGACCTGGCCGATGAGGCCTCGATGGGCGACGCGATCGGCGCCGCCGGGGACATGACCTACAACCCCGGCGACGATCTCAGCCTTGATGACGTGCTGTCGGGCGTGACCTTCGGCGATGGCAACAGCAGTGCCTTCGCGATCGGCCAGGCGAACAACTTGACCGACAATGACACCCTTAACAACCCGACGGTCGCCAACAACGCCGACTTCAACCAGATGGGCAATGCCACTGGTGGCAAGGCTTATGCCGAGGAAGGCATCAACGCCTCGTCCGATGGTGCGGCCGGCGGTGGCTCTGCCACGGCCAACGGCGCCAGCGGCGAGGGCGGCAAAGCCTTCGGCGGTGCGGCCTATGCCAAGGGCGGTGAAAGCGGCCAGGCCGGCAACACCGAAGCCGAATCGGGTCACGGCGGCGATTCCGAGGCCAAGGCCGGCGATGCGATGTCGGACGCCAAGGGCAAGGCCGAGACCGACAGCGATTCGGATGGCGGTGATGGTGGTGCTTCGGATGCCATGAGCGAGGCCACCAACGACACCCACGGCGACCAGAAGCTCGAAGGCGAAGGCGGATCCGGTGGTGACGCCGACTCCATGTCCGAGACGCTCGGCGCCGGATTGGGCCTGTCGCTTGCCAAAAGCGACGAGGCCGAGGGCGGCAAGGCCGAAACCGACGCGTCCGGCAAGGGTGAGGGCGATTCGGAAGCAGATGCCCATGCTCATGGTGCCGAAGGCGGCGATGTCGATGGCAAGGCCATGGGCAAGGGCGACGGCGATGCCGACAGCGACGCCGATGCGGATGGCGGAGATAGCGGCGACGGCGACGCCAAGGGCATGGGCATGTCCACCGCCAAGTCCGAGGCCGACGCTGACAGCGACAGCGGTGACGGCGGCGATGCGGATGCCAAGGGCATGGGCATGTCCAAGGCCGATTCCGACAGCGACGCCGACAGCGAGGGTGGCGAGTCTGGAACGTCTGAAACGAAGGGCCAGACCAAGGTTGACGCGGACGCCGACTCCGATGCCGACAGTGACGGTGGCAAGGGCGGACCGGCCGATGCAGACGGCAAGGGCATGGCAATGGCCGACGCCGATGCGGACGCGGACAACGACGTAGACGGCGGCGATGCCGATGCGACCGCCGGCGGCGAGGATCCGTTCGATCCCGGTGTCGGCGGAACGGCGGATGCGACCGGCGGCGACGCGGATGGTGACGCGACGGGCGGCACTGCGACCGGCACTGGAACCGGCACAGGATCGGGCGATGCCACCGGCGGTGCCGGCGGCGGCAGTGGTGCCACCAGCGGGGACGCCACGTCGACCGGCGACGGTCGCGCGAACGGCACCTCGACATCGGGTCCGGGCGGCGCGAGTGACACGATGATCGGCGACACCGCGGCGACCAGCACCGGCACCGGTGACGGCACGTCCACGGCCGGCACGGGCGGCGCAAGCGACGCCAATGCCGGGCCGACCGACGCGGCCAGCACCGGCACCGGCGACGGCATGGCGGCCACTGGCGATGGTGGGGCCGGGATGACCACGACCGGCGACACCACCGGCACGGGCACCGGCACCGGCAGCACGGACGGCTCCGGCGGAGCGGGCGGCACGAACGACGCCGCGTCAACCTCCGACGGAAGCGGCACAGGCACCGCAACTAGCGGTGACGCGACAGCTGGCGCCGCCGAAAGCGCGGCCGACTCGACCGCTGACGGCACAGGCACCGCAACCGGTGATGCCGACGCCACGGGCGGCGGGGGTGGTCTTGCCGAGATCTTCGGTGAGGCAGATCTGGACGGCACCGCCGACAGCATGGCCGACGCGATCGCAGGCTATGGCGGGGTCGGAATGTCCGACGATGATGCCAGCAACACCGTCAGCGGGTTCGCCACGGCGGATGCCACGGGCGGCACGGGCGGGCTTTCGGGCAGCGCCACCGCCATGGGCGGCGACAGCGGTGACGGCTTCGGGGGCACATCCTCGGTCGGCGACGCGATCGGCGGCGCGGGCACCGGGGGCATGGGTGGCACCGCCACCAATGGCGACGGTGGCATGGGCGGCAATGCGGGATCCTGGGGATCCGGCAATGGCGATGACGGCATCGTGACCGGCGAATCCTTCGCCTCGGCCGCGGCGTCGCTCAACGTCAGCGCGTTCAACCAGAGCATCGTGATGGGCGCCAACGTGCTGGGCAACTCGGTCGACATGACGGTCGTCGGCGGGTCTCTCAGCAGTTCGTCCTCGGTCGTCGGCCAGGACGACATCACGGGCTGAGCCCGGTCTGATCCTTGGCGGGGCCGGTTCGCCGGCCCCGGCATCACTGCAGGGCATGCAGGCTGTTTTAGGTCATCGATTTAACACGAAAGTGCTTGTGAACCATGACCCTGGACCGCACGACAGACGCGATCGCCCATTTCATCGGCCTGTTCCACCTCGATATCGAGGAGATGCGGCTGAGATCGGACTACGAGGCGTTCGAGTTTGCCCGCGAGACCGACGAATCCGATCCGATCGAGCCGTCGGAGATCGCGTTGAAGGCCCCATTCGCGCCCGAGGGCTTTGACCCTGACGTGACATATGTTCCGACAGACGCCACGCCGGCGCCCGGCGCACCGGCAAGCCCGGACATAAACCTGCCGCCGCCGCAAATCCCCGATAGCGTGCCGATCGTGCCCTATTTGCAAGACGCACCCACAGCTTTTCTTCTCGCCCCGGCCGTACCGGGCGCCTTTGCAATCCTGGTGCCGCAGCCGAACTCGATCATGGTCGCGATCTCGCAATCCGCGATCATGTACGACAATGACCTGCTGCTGTTCAGCGGCACGGCTCAATTCGCAAGCCCCAACCTTCTGTTGCAAAAGCTCGACCTGTTGCTGGAAATCGGGGGCGCGGCCTCGATCTTCGGGCTCGCGGGGGTGCCGTTGACCGCCATCCCGACCCGGACAGAGGCCGTGGCGCTGGCCATGGCGGTCGGATCGGTCGAGGCGCTGGAAGCCGGCGGCGCCGAGATCAGCCTGAGGACCGGCGAGGTGGCGTCGGGCATCGTGATCAACGGCGAGATCGCCGAGGAGATGCCGGTGTTCGAGGATCTTCTGCCTGCCTTCCTTGCACCGGATGACGAGGACGAGGATGCGCAAGAGGAGCGGAGCGAAGCATCTGAGGACACGAGCGAAGAGGATGACAGCGGCGGATCGTCCGACTCTCACAACCCCGAGGACACGGACGCTGAGGACGGCGCGAGCGCCCCGGACAGGGCGCAAGGATCGACGCAAGGCCGCGACGAGGCCGCGTTCGCCATGCCGCCCGACGGCACGACGAGCGACGCCCCGCTGCCCTTCGACGTGGATCCCGGCCACAATGTCGTCACCGGCGCGAACCTCGCCGTCAACGAGACGCTCATCACGTCGAAATGGGTCGATGCGCCGGTCATCGCGATCGCTCGGGATGTCGTCGAGCTCGACATCGTCAGCCAGGTCAATGTCCGGGCCGAAGGCGGCCGGCTGCCCGACAGCGCGCTGATGTCCCCATCCAAATCCCTGAACGCGGTCTCGATCACCACGGAGTCCTCGATCGACCCGGACACTCCGGCACAGGCGGGCACCGGCCTGCCCGCGATATCCAACATCGCGCATGTGAAGGGGGATCTGGTCGCGGTGAACTGGGTACAACAGCACATATTCGGCAGTGATTTCGACCGGCTTGAAATCGAGTTCTCGGCCGCCGCGACCTATCTGAGCACCGGCGAGAACACGCTGGTCAACGTGACATCGTTGATCGAGGCGGGGTTCCACTATGACCTGATCCTTGTCGGCGGCAGCATGATCTCGATCAACGCCATCGACCAGGTCTCGGTGCTGCTCGATTCCGACATGGTTTCGGGATCGGTGGCGGGCGGGGCCGCGCTTCATGCCCGCGACAACCTGCAACTGAATTTCGCCGAGATCGAGAAGATCGGCGAGAACACCGTCACAGAGATGAAGGACAGCTTCAAGACCGCGCTCGACGCACTCGCGCTCGACCCCGACGACCTGTCGCCGGATCTGCTTGGCGATCCGCTCTTCGAGGGGATCGCGGCCCTCAAGGTCCTTCATGTCGAGAACAACCTGATCAAGCTCAACGTGATCGAGCAATACAATTACCTCGGGGATGCCGATCAGGTCCAGCTCGCGCTCGACGATTTCGTGATGGTCACCGGCGCGCCGGTCACGTTCACGACCGGCTCGAACGCGCAGCTCAACAGCGCGAGGATCAAGGATATCGGTCTGGACAGCACGGTCATGACCGGCGGCGAGGCGTATAGCGATGCGCTGATCTATCAGGCCGAACTGATCGATCCCGACGCAGCACCGACCGGTGTCAACCTTTCGGCGCTGACTAGCGAGGCGGTCGCGTTCCTTGCCGATGACATGATCAAGGGTGCCGCCGAGCAAGAACAGGCACGCCTCGACCACGCACACGACGATTTCAGCAACCAGGACATCTTGCAGACGATGCTGGCGTGAACCGCTTTTGGCCCCGGAGAAGACATTGAAAGACCATTCCGACGATCACCTCTTTTTCGCGACCTCCAGACTGGATCCGACCGATGCGCAGCCTGGGCCACAGGCGACAGGCGCAGAGGATAGAGCCAGCGGCCGGCTGATGCTGACACCGGAGATGCGGGTGCCGTCGGGTCGCACCGCCCGCCCCGCCACGGCCGGGGTGCTGAGATTGACACCGGATATGCAGGTGACACCCGACCGGGTGCACATGCGGTCGTCCCCAGACTCGCCCGCGACCGACCCATCCGCCGAGGCCCGAGAGCGGGTGCGCGACAGCGCCGCAGCCTCGCTGGTGGGCACCACGATCGAGGCCGAGGCCGGTGCCGGCTTACCGCGCCGGCAGGCTTCCCCCCCCGGCGGACGCGGCGGTGGCGATGGGGGAGGCGGCGATGGCGGCGGTGGGGGTTTTCACAAGCGTATCGGCCCCGAGAACTTTCAGGAGAACCTGCGCCTCGGGCAACGCGCGATCCGGTACAACCTGTCCTTCGTCTTGCTTCTGACGCTGGCAACCAATGTTCTGATCCTTGCGATCCCGATCTATCTTTTTCAGATTTCCGATCGCGTTCTGACCAGCCGCTCGCTGGATACGCTGGTGATGCTGACGGTCATCATCGCCGGGGCCGTGATGCTACAGGCGGTGTTCGACGCGGTGCGCCGCTTCATGTTGATGCGCAGCTCGGTCGAGGTTGCGGTCCGGCTCGGGGCGCCGGTGCTGAGTGCCGCGGCGCATGCGTCGCTGCACGGGTCCGGGCGCGAATACCAGACGCTTGGCGATCTGCAGCAACTGCGCGCCTTTCTGGTCTCGGGAACGTTGATCTCGTTTCTGGACGTGCCCTTCGCGCCGCTCTTCATCTTCGTGATCTTCATGATCCACCCGCATCTGGGGATGATCGTGGTGGTCGCGTCGCTTGTCCTGCTGGTCATTGCGCTGGTCAACCAGCGGATCACGGAAAAGCCGTTCGGCGAGGCGAACTTCGCCCAAGCCAAGGCCAACATGCATCTCGAGTCGATGTCGCGCAACAGCCAGGTCATCAACGCCATGGCGATGATCCCCGAGGCCGTGACCATCTGGGGGCGCGATACCGCGGCCTCGCTGACATCGCAGGTGCGGGCGCAGGACCGCAACATCATCAGCGCGGCGATATCGCGGGCCGCACGGATGCTCACGCAGGTGGCCATGCTGGGCTGGGGCGCCTTTCTTGCCATCGACGGGCAGATCACCGGCGGCATGGTGATCGCCGCCTCGATCATCGCGGGCCGCGCCCTGGCCCCGATCGAGGGCTCGATCGAGGGCTGGAATTCCTTCGTGGTTTCGCGCGCCGCTTACGGGCGCGTTGCGACCCTGCTGAAGAATTCGCGGCTGCAATTCGAGCGGCTGTGGCTGCCGCGTCCGCAGGGCCGGCTGGATGTCGAACGTCTGCTCTACGTGCCGGGCGGCACCAAGCAGGTCGTGCTCAACGGCATCAGCTTTGCACTGAACCCGGGCGACAGTCTTGCGGTGATCGGCAATTCGGGGGCCGGCAAGACGACGCTCGGCAAGATGCTGGTGGGGTCGATCCTGCCGACCTCGGGCAATGTCCGACTTGACCTGATGGATCTGCGCAACTGGGATCCGCGGCAACTGGGCGAGAACATCGGCTACCTGCCGCAGGACGTGCAGCTTTTCCCGGGCACCATCAAGCAGAATATCGGCCGGATGCGCGACAGCGCGACCGACGAGGAAATCCATCACGCTGCCGTTCTCGCCGATGTGCACGAGATGATCGCCTCGCTGCCGCAGGGCTACGAGACGATGGTCGCCGCCGACGGCGCGCCGCTTTCCGGCGGCCAGAAACAGCGGATCGCGCTGGCGCGGGCCTTCTTCGGCAATCCCCGGCTGGTGGTGCTGGACGAGCCGAACTCGAACCTCGACACCGCCGGCGACAAGGCCCTCGCCCGCGCCATCGCGCACGCGCGCGACAGCAAGATCACCGTCATCGTGATCACCCAGAAACCCAGCCTGCTGGGCGTGGTGGACAAGATAATGCTGCTGGCCAACGGATCCGTCGCCCTGTTCGGACAGCGCGACAAGGTCATGGCCCAGCTCAACCAGAAAGCGGCCAACAAGGGCCAGATCGACAACAGAAAGGACGGACCGACCGATGGCTGACCTGCCGCTCCATATCCGTGATGACACTTGGTACCGCGACGTGCCGCGGTCGATCCGGCGTCAGGTCATTTTCGGTCTGGCCCTGTTTGCCTTCGCCTTCGGCGGCTTCGGGGTATGGGCGTTCACCGCGCCCCTGACGGCGGCGGTCATCGCGCAGGGCAGCTTCGTGGCGACGGGTCAGAACAAGATCGTGCAGCACCTCGAAGGCGGCATCATCGCCGAGATCCTCGTGAACGAGGGGGACCGGGTCGAACGCGGCGACCTGCTGCTGCGGCTCGACCAGACCCTCGCCGAGGCGACCAGCCGCGAGCTTGACCTGCGGCGTGCCCGGCTCGAAGCGACGCAGGCGCGGCTCATGGCCGAACATCTGCGCAACGACACGCTGGAGTTTCCGGCGCATCTCGAAACCCGGCGATCGGACCCGGAAATCGCCATGATCCTCGACGGCCAACAGGTCGCCTTCGACGTCGCGCGATCCGGCGAGCGCAGCGACATTTCCCTCGTCATGCGCAATATCGACGCGCTGGACATGCGGGCCAAGGGGTACCGCACGCAGCTCGACTCCCTCAAACGCCAGATGGATATTCTGAACGAGGAATACGGGGACAAGGAATCCCTGCTGGAAGGGGGTCTGATACGCCGCACGGAAGTCCTCAGCCTGCGCCGCGCCCTGCTGGAAAGCGAAGGTCAGATCGGCCGGATCGAGGCCGAGCTTGGCGAGATCGCCGAGATGCGCAACAAGTTCGAAACGCAGATCACCAAGACGCGGGACGAGCACAGCCGCGTGGCTCTCGGGCAGCTGGAGCAGATCGAGAGCGAGCTGGAAAGTGTGCGCGAGCAATCACGCAAGGCCGCGAACATCCTCGGCCGCACCGATGTGATCGCTCCGGTCGGCGGCACCGTGGTGCGCCTGCACTACCACACGACGGGCGGCGTGATCGAAACCGGCCGGGCCATCGCGGAAATCCTGCCCGGCGATGCCCCGCTGATCATCGAGGTGCTGATCCCGCGGACCGAGATCGACCAGGTCGCCGTCGGGCAAACCGCGACGGTCCGGCTTGCCGCCCTGAACCAGCGCACCACGCCGGTTCTCAGTGGTAAGGTCGATTACGTGTCCGCCGATACCGTGTCCAACTCCACCAACGAGCGGGCGCGGGACGTCTATCTTGCGCACGTGTCCGTGCCACCGTCCGAGATGGCCCGCGTCCATTCCTTCACGCCGACACCCGGCATGCCCGCCGAGATCATGATCCAGACCAACGCCCGCACATTCGCGCAGTATATCATCAAGCCGATCACCGACAGCATGGCCCGCGCGTTTCGCGAGCAATAGGCGCGGCGCCCGGCCCGCGCCCCGCGCGGGGATCAGCCGCGTGCCGCGCGGATGAGTTTCAGGATATCCTGCGCCGCGTCGGGGATGTTCGTGCCCGGCCCGAAGATCGCCTTGACCCCGGCCTTTTGCAGGAACTCGTAATCCTGATGCGGGATGACCCCGCCGCAGATCACGATGATGTCGCCCGCGTCACGCTCTTTCAGCGCTTCGATCAGGCGGGGTGCGAGGAACTTGTGACCCGCCGCCTGCGACGAGATGCCCACGACGTGCACATCGTTGTCGATGGCGTCCTGTGCGGCCTCTTCCGGCGTCTGGAAGAGCGGCCCCACATCGACGTCGAACCCGATATCGGCAAAGGCGGTGGCGATCACCTTGGCGCCGCGATCATGCCCGTCCTGCCCCATCTTGACGACCAGCATGCGCGGGCGCCGCCCTTCGTCCTCGGCGAAATCCTCGACCGATTTCTGGATCGCGGCAAAGCCTTCGTCGCCCTCGTAGGCGGCACCATAGACGCCGGCCAACGTGCGGACCTCGGCGCGGTGACGCCCGAACTCCTTTTCCAGCGCGGTGCTGATCTCGCCCACCGTGGCGCGGGCGCGCGCGGCCTCGACCGCCGCTTCGAGGATATTCCCGCCCTCGTGCGCGCGCCGCGTCAGCTCGTCCAGCGCGGCGTCACAGGCGGCCTGATCGCGGCTGGCGCGGATGCGTTCCAGCCCCTTGATCTGGGCCTCCCGCACCTTGACGTTGTCGACATCCAGAATGTCGATCGGATCCTCGTGCTCCTTGCGATACTTGTTGACCCCGACGATCACCTCGGTGCCGCGATCGATCATCGCCTGCCGGGTCGCCGCGGTTTCCTCGATGCGCAGCTTGGGCATGCCGGATTCCACCGCGCGGGTCATGCCGCCCATCTCCTCGACCTCATCCATCAATTCCCACGCCTTTTCCGCCAGATCATGGGTCAGTTTTTCCACGTAATAGGACCCTGCCAGCGGATCGACGACGTTGGTCACGCCGGTTTCCTCCTGCAGGATCAACTGCGTGTTGCGCGCGATCCGGGCGCTGAAATCCGTGGGCAGCGCGATCGCCTCGTCCAGCGCGTTGGTATGCAGACTTTGCGTGCCGCCCAGAACCGCGCTCATCGCCTCGTAGGCGGTGCGCACCACGTTGTTGTAGGGATCCTGCTCCTGCAGGCTGACACCTGATGTCTGGCAATGGGTGCGCAGCATCTTGGATTTCTCGTCCTTGGCGCCGAATTCGGTCATGATCCGGTGCCAAAGGAGCCGGGCCGCGCGCAGCTTGGCGGCCTCCATGAAGAAATTCATGCCGATGGCGAAGAAGAACGACAGCCGCGGCGCGAAGCTGTCAACATCCATCCCGGCCTCGATCGCGGCCTTCACGTATTCGCGCCCGTCGGCCAGCGTGTAGGCCAGCTCCTGCACGAGGTTCGCGCCGGCCTCCTGCATGTGGTAGCCCGAGATCGAGATCGAGTTGAAGCGCGGCATGTTCTGGGCGGTGTAGCCGATGATGTCGCTGATGATCCGCATCGAGGGCGCGGGCGGGTAGATGTAGGTGTTGCGCACCATGAATTCCTTGAGGATGTCATTCTGGATGGTGCCCGCAAGCGCCGACTTGTCGTGGCCCTGCTCCTCGCCGGCGACGATGAAGCTGGCCAGAACCGGGACGACAGCGCCGTTCATGGTCATCGACACGCTGACCTTGTCGAGCGGGATGCCGTCGAACAGCACCTTCATGTCCTCGACCGAGTCGATGGCGACACCGGCCTTGCCGACATCGCCCTCGACCCTTGGGTGATCGCTGTCATAGCCGCGATGCGTGGCCAGGTCGAACGCCACCGACACGCCCTGCTGCCCGGCGGCAAGGTTGCGGCGGTAGAAGGCGTTGGATTCCTCGGCCGTGGAAAAGCCGGCATATTGCCGGATCGTCCAGGGACGGCCCGCATACATCGTCGCTTTGACGCCGCGCGTGAAGGGCGCGGCCCCGGGGATCGACCCCATATGCGGCAGGTCCGCCACATCCTCTTCGGTGTAAAGCGGCTCGACCTCGATCCCTTCAAGGGTCTTCCACGTCAGATCCTCGAGCGACCGCCCGCGCAGCTCGGCCTCGGCGATCTTGCGCCACTCGTCTTTCTTCGAAGCCATGATCTTATCCTCTTCTCGTCCAAGCAGATCGGTCGGCGTTTGTCGCCGTCCTCATCCGGTCTGGGGTCTGACGTCACACAGGCTCCGCCCGGTGCGTTCCACGCACGCCTGCACGAATGCGAGATTTTTTCGCGGGTGCCCGCATTCTTCCTTCGCAATCATTTGCGCGTATTCTATATCACCGCCAACAGGAGAGCTCATGAAATACGTCTTGTCACTTGTTTTCGCGGCATTTGCCGCAACAGCCACGGTCGCGCAGGATGCGGACGAAGACATGATCGACGACATGATCGTCAGCGCCGAGGATGTCGACCTCGACTCGTTCCGTTTTGAAAGACGTCCGCTGCTCGTGTTTGCCGACACGCCAAACGACCCAAGCTTCATCGAGCAGATGGAAAATATCGAGGATCGCATTTCGGCACTCGAGTCGCGCGACGTGATCGTGATCACAGATACCGATCCGGGAGAGCCGTCAGACATACGCAGACAGTTTCGGCCGCGCGGGTTCGGCATTGTCCTGCTTGGCAAGGATGGCAGCACGCAGCTGCGTAAGACGACGCCATGGTCGATCCGCGAACTCACACGGTCGATCGACAAGGACTGATCGCCCGGGGCCACCTGCAAGCGACCCGATGCGCCCGCCCGCACGCGGCTGCACCCGACACCGGGGCGCGCGATCCCGGCGTCTGTTCCGGTTGCAAGTTTCATGGACCGGTGCCCCCGCTCATTCGAACTCCATGATCACGTCATCCACCGCAAGACTGTCGCCCGGGCCGGCATTGACGCGGGCCACCTTGACCTTGCGTTCGGCGCGCAGGATGTTTTCCATCTTCATAGCCTCGACGGTACACAAGGCCTGGCCTTCCTGCACCTCTTCGCCCGGCTCGACATTGATGTTGACGATCAGCCCCGGCATTGGACAAAGCAGCATCCTCGACGTGTCCGGTGGCAGCTTATCGGGCATCAGGTCGGCCAGGTCGGCCTGACGCGGGCTGCGCACATGCACTTTCAGATCGGCGCCGCGCGACCGGATGCGGAACCCTTGGGTGATCTTGCCGACCTTGAGCACCAGCGGGCGGCCATCCACGTCGATCCGCGCCAGCGGGTCGCCGGGCGTCCAGTCGCTCGTGACCCGAAGCGTCGTGCCATCCTCGAAACTCACGCTCGCGCCCTCGCGGTCGGCGGCCACGGTGACCGCGTGACGCTCGCCCTGCAGGCTGACCACCCAGTCGGCCCCCACGTGGCGCTCGTGGTTGTCCATGCGCCCCGAGATCCGCGTGCGCCGGATTTCCGCCACGCGGTGCATCGCGGCACAACTTGCCGCGATCCGGCGCAGCACGTCGCCGGGCAGTTCGACGCCGTCGAACCCGTCGGGATATTCCTCGGCGATGAAGGCGGTCGTGATGTCGCCGGCCACGAATTTCGGGTGATCCATCACCGCGCTGAGAAACGGCAGGTTGTGCCCGATCCCCTCGACCTCGAACGCGTCGAGCGCATTGCGCATCCCCTCGATCGCGGCCAGTCGCGTCGGGCCCCATGTGCACAGCTTGGCGATCATCGGGTCGTAATACATGCTGATCTCGCCGCCCTCGAAGACGCCGGTATCGTTGCGCACCACCGCGCCCTCGACATCCAGTTCCTCGGGGGGCCGGTAGCGCGTCAGACGCCCGATCGACGGCAGGAACCCGCGATAGGGATCCTCGGCGTAAAGCCGGCTTTCCATCGCCCAGCCGTCAAGCCGCACGTCGTCTTGGGTGATTGACAGGGCCTCGCCGGCGGCCACGCGGATCATCTGTTCGACCAGATCGACCCCGGTGATCAGCTCGGTCACCGGGTGTTCCACTTGCAGCCGCGTGTTCATTTCGAGGAAATAGAAGTTCCGGTCGCCATCGACGATGAATTCCACGGTGCCCGCGCTCGCGTAATCGACGGCCTGCGCGAGGGCCACGGCCTGTTCGCCCATGGCGCGGCGGGTCTGCTCGTCGAGAAACGGGCTCGGCGCCTCTTCGATGACCTTCTGGTTGCGGCGCTGGATCGAACATTCGCGCTCGCCGAGGTAGATGCCGTTGCCGTGCGTGTCGCACAGGACCTGGATCTCGATATGGCGCGGCTGCGTCACGAATTTCTCGATGAAGATTCGGTCGTCGCCGAAACTGCTGGCCGCCTCGTTCCTCGAGCTCTGGAACCCCTCGCGGGCCTCGTCGTCGGTCCCGGCGATGCGCATGCCCTTGCCGCCACCGCCCGCGCTGGCCTTGATCATCACCGGATAGCCGATCTCGCGGCTGATCTTCACCGCGTCCTCGGCATCCTCGATCAGCCCCATGACGCCCGGCACGGTGTTCACGCCGGCCTCTTGGGCGATCTTCTTCGAGGTGATCTTGTCGCCCATGGCCTCGATGGCCTTCACCGGCGGGCCGATGAAGGCCACGCCTGCCGCCTCCAGCGCCTGCGCGAATTTCGGGTTCTCACTCAAAAAGCCGTAGCCCGGATGCACCGCCTCGGCACCGGTCTGGCGGATCGCCTCCATCACCTTTTCGATGACGATGTAGCTTTCATTGGCCGGGGGTGGGCCGATACGCACCGCCTCGTCCGCCATGCGCACATGCAGCGCATTGCGATCCGCATCCGAATGGATCGCCACCGTACCGATGCCCATCTCGCGCGCGGTCTTGATGACGCGGCAGGCGATTTCTCCGCGGTTGGCGATCAGGATCTTCTTGAACATTCGTGCAGTCCCTCTTGGAATGGTGCGGCCGGTGCCACTACGCGCGCCGGATGGGCGTGGGCCACACGGATGGCAAGGCTCATCCGTCCTCCGCGTCGAAAATTTCTGGAAAACGTACGCGTGCGATGGTCGGATCCAGCACCAGCATGGCCTCGTAGCTTTCGGGATCGAAGGGGTCTTCGGCGGGCTTGATCTCGCGCCCGAAAAACCAGCTCAGGCGCCCGGCATCAAGATTGCCGCGCTCGAACGGGGTCTCGCCAAAGCAGATCCAGATGGCGCGCAGAAATTCGACATCGGCGCGCTTGTCGGCCGGACGACGATCGCGGTAGCGTTCGCGCGCGACGAGCGGTGTGGCGCCCTTGGGATTGGCGCGTCGAATGGTGAACTGGAAATCCGTGCCCGGCAGCCGGCCGGGAAAGCCGCGATGCTTCAGCATTCTGTCCCCCGCGGGCAGGGGGGATGTCTCAAGTCGCCGTAGGCCGGGGCGGGCACCAACGCCCCCCCCGAACCGAAGCCGAAGGGCTTAGTCGTACTTGCTGCTCGTCTCCGGCTCGGAGACGGGTTCGGGCTCGACGACCACGACTTCTTCTTCCTGCTGCTGCGCACAGGCTGCAACAAAGGCCACGAGACCAATCGCGAGAACGCTCTTGATGGTGTTTGACATGTAGGACTCCTGTCTCTCGTTCTTTCAACATGATTGACGCGACGGGTTGATACCGAAGCGCACGGTTTGGGCGAGCTAAAGATCACCTGGCGGCGACCGTTGCGTAGGCTAGCGGAATTTACAAGCCTTGAACACTGGCGACGCGCAATCGCGCGGGCCTGTGTCCGCAAAGTCGCAGTCGCCGTGACCAATGGTGTTTGCGGCTCAAGATCGCGGGATTGCATCAGAACATGTCCCAGACGCAGGTTCCATCCTCGAGACGGAACGCCTCGAAGACCTGCACGACATCGGGGTCGTGTACCCCGAATTTCGATGGCCGATCCGCCAGTGAGATCACCAGGCGGCCGGGACGCGGACCCATATTCGAGACCCGCGGCAGCGCATACTCGGTGCACAGCCATTCCAGATCCTCGGTTACGTCGTCAAAGCTCGCGTCGCCCCCTTCCAACCCTTCCGCGACAAACCGGAAACGGTAGATCAGGCCGCTGCCCGCGCGTCGGTCGGTCAGTGTCTCGTGCAAGCGGACCCCCAGACCCGAGGGCAGCCGCAGCGCCTCCTCCTGCGCTGCGGTTGCCGGGGCGAGGGCCTGCACCGCAAGACAGATCCCCGCGATCCGTATCACCGTGCGCCTCCCGTCCAGCGCGCGATGCGCGCCGGATCCTGCAAAAGCGCGACGATCCGCGCTTCGGCGGCGGCGCGGCCAAACCTGCTTGCCACGGACCCGCCGGCACGCACGCGCAGGCCCCCTGGCACGCGCCAGACCTGCACGGCGGGCGCAAAGCCGCGCAGATCCTGCAATTCGCGCCACATGTCCTGGCGCAGACGGTGCGCGACGCGGCGGCGTGAGGCGTCGGGCAACCGGCCCTCGACCGCGAGATCGAAGCGCAGCGGCAATCGCCGTGCCAGGATCAGCGCGCCCTCCTCCTCGATCTCATGCCATCGGTCGCGGCCCATTCTGGTCAGCTCCTCGTTTCTTCTTGGAAAAATACCCCGGTGGGGTCGCGCGCGGAGCACGCGACGGGGGCAGCGCCCCCCGAAACCACGCCTCACAGCGGGATGTTGTCATGCTTCTTCCAGGGTGTACTCTTCTTCTTGCCCCGCAGCGACGCAAACGCCCGGCTCACCCGCATCCGCGTGCTGCGCGGCTGGATCACCTCGTCGATGAAGCCGCGCTCGGCGGCGACGAAGGGATTTGCAAAGCGATCCTCGTAGCTCTTGGTGTGCGCCGCGATCTTTTCCGCATCCCCCAGATCTGCGCGATAGATGATCTCGGTCGCGCCCTTGGCGCCCATCACCGCGATCTCTGATGTCGGCCACGCATAGTTGAAATCGCCGCGCAGATGTTTCGACGACATCACCACATACGCCCCGCCATAGGCCTTGCGGGTGATCACCGTGACCTTGGGCACCGTCGCCTCGCCATAGGCGAACAGCAGCTTGGCCCCGTGCTTGATCACGCCGCCATATTCCTGCCCGGTGCCGGGCAGGAAGCCGGGCACATCCACCAGTGTCAGGATCGGGATCTCGAACGCGTCGCAGAAGCGCACGAAGCGCGCCGCCTTGCGCCCGCTGTCGATGTCGAGACACCCCGCCAGCACCATCGGCTGGTTGGCCACCACGCCCACGGTCTGGCCTTCCAGACGCATGAAGCCGGTGATCATGTTCTTGGCGAACTCTCCTTGGATCTCGTAAAAATCGCCCTCGTCCGCGATCTTGTGGATCAGTTCCTTCATGTCATAGGGCATGTTGGGATTGTCGGGGATCAGCGTGTCGAGGCTGTGCTCGACCCGTCCCGGCTCGTCGAAGAACGGGCGTTTGGGCGGTTTCTCGCGGTTGCTCAAGGGAAGAAAATCCACCAGCCGCCGCACCTCGGCCAATGCCTCGACATCGTTCTCGAAGGCCGCGTCGGCAACCGAGGACTTGCGGGTATGGGTCAGCGCGCCGCCCAGCTCCTCGGCGGTCACCTGTTCATTGGTGACGGTCCGCACCACGTCCGGCCCCGTGACGAACATGTACGAGCTGTCCTTCACCATGAAGATGAAATCGGTCATCGCGGGCGAATAGACGGCGCCGCCGGCACAGGGCCCCATGATGACGCTGATCTGCGGCACCACGCCCGACGCCTCGATGTTGCGCTGGAACACCTCGCCATAGCCGGCAAGGCTGTCGACGCCCTCCTGGATGCGCGCGCCGCCGGAATCGTTGATACCGATCACCGGCGCGCCGTTCTCGACCGCCATGTCCATGATCTTGCAGATCTTCTGGGCGTGCGTCGCACTGACCGAGCCACCCAGAACGGTGAAATCCTGGCTGAAGACATAGACCTGCCGCCCGTTGATCGTGCCCCAGCCGGTCACCACCCCGTCGCCGTAGGGGCGGTTCTCCTCCATCCCGAAATCGTTGCAGCGATGCGCCACGAACATGTCGAATTCTTCGAAGCTGCCCTCATCCAGCAGAAGCTCTATCCGCTCGCGCGCGGTCAGCTTGCCGCGGCCGTGCTGCGCCTCGATCCGCGCGGCGCCGCCACCCAGCCGGGCATCGGCGCGGCGGCTTTCGAGCTCTCCGAGAATATCCTTCATGGGCTCCCCCTGTTCTTGCTTGGCGCACCATAGGTGCTGTACCCCGCAAGGCCAAACAGAATTCGGCAAATTTGCAAACTGCTGCGAAGGCAGGAGTGAAAAACGGCAAATCCGCAAACGACTGGCGGCCTTGCACATTGCGCAACCCTCGCAGATGGACACTCTCTCGGCGCGTGCCTATCGTCGCTGGCATGAGTTCCGCACCCGATGTCCGTTATCTGGACCAGACCACGCCGCCGCATATCTCGACGCTGATCCTGCTTGCGGGGCTGTCGGCGCTGGCGATGAACATCTTTCTTCCGTCGCTGCCGGGCATGGTCGCGCATTTCGACACCAGCTACGGGCTGATCCAGCTTTCGGTGGCGCTTTATCTCGGGGTGAATGCCGCGCTGCAGGTGCTGATGGGGCCGATCTCCGACCGATGGGGACGCCGCCCGGTGATCCTTTGGGGGATCGGCATCTTTCTCGTGGCGACGCTCGGCTGTCTGGCGGCGCCCAATGTCTACGTGTTCCTGACCTTCCGGATGCTGCAGGCCAGCGTCATCGTGGCGATGGTGCTGTCGCGCGCCATCGTGCGGGACATGGTGCCGCAGGATCGCGCGGCCTCGATGATCGGCTATGTGACGATGGGCATGGCGGTGGTGCCGATGATCGGCCCGGCGTTTGGCGGGTTGCTGGACGAGGCGTTCGGCTGGAAGGCGAATTTCTGGGCGTTGTTCATCCTTGGCGCGATGCTGTTCGCGCTGTGCTGGCGCGATCTGGGCGAGACCGCGCCGCTTTCGGGGCGCACGCTGATGCAGCAGTTCCGCGACTACCCCGCGCTGCTGACCTCGCGCCGGTTCTGGGGCTATTCGCTGGCCGCGGGCCTGTCGTCGGGGTCGTTCTTTGCCTATCTCGGCGGCGCGCCCTTCGTGGGCGATCAGGTGTTCGGTCTCTCGCCCTCTGTCCTCGGGGTCTTGTTCGGCGCGCCGGCGATCGGCTATTTTCTTGGCAATTTCGCCTCTGGCCGGTTCTCTGTCCGGTTCGGGGTCAACCGCATGGTTCTCTGGGGGGCCTTGTTCAACGCGGGCGGTATCGGGCTGAATCTCGCGCTGTTCGCACTTGGGCTAGGCTCGCCGCTGGTGTTTTTCGGGCTGATGACCTTCATGGGGCTCGGCAACGGCATGGTGATCCCCAACGCCACGGCGGGCGCGCTGTCGATCCGGCCCGATCTGGCAGGCACGGCAAGCGGTTTGTCGGGCGCGTTGATGATCGGGTTCGGGGCGGCATTGTCGGCGTTGGCGGGGACCCTGTTGACACCCGGCAGCGGGGCGCTGGTGCTTCTGTGGATCATGTTCGTGACGGCAGCAGCGGCGGTGATCACCATTTCGCTCGTCATCCGGCGCGAGCGGCGACTGGCCCGGACCTGACGTGGCAGCGGCTCCGCACCATTCAGGAGATGATCAATGACACAGCACCGGCGGAACCTGATCACCGATGTGGACGGGCTGCGCGTCGGCAACGCCTCTGACGCGGATCTGCGCAGCGGGGTCACGGTCCTGACGGCCGATACGCCCTTCACGGCCGGCGTCCATGTCATGGGCGGCGCGCCCGGCACGCGCGAGACCGATCTTCTGGCTCCTGACCGGGTGGTCACCGAGGTCGATGCGCTGGTGCTGTCGGGCGGATCGGCCTTCGGGCTGGAGGCTGCCTCGGGCGTGGCCGAGGGGCTGCGCGCCGCCGGGCGCGGCTTTGCCGTGGGCGATGTGCGGGTGCCCATCGTGCCGGCGGCGATCCTGTTCGATCTGCAGCACGGCGATCAGGGCTGGACCGAGAACCCGTGGCGGGCGCTTGGCCGCGCGGCGCTTGCGGGTGCCTCGGCCAGTTTCGAGGTCGGTGCCGCCGGCGCAGGGACGGGCGCGACCACGGCGACCTTGCGCGGCGGGCTGGGTTCCGCGTCGGCGCTGCTGCCGGACGGATCCACCGTCGGCGCGCTGGTGGCGGTCAACGCCCTTGGCTCGGCGACGGTGGGCGAGGGGCCGCATTTCTGGGCGGCCCCCTTCGAGGTAGGGGACGAGTTCGGCGGTCTCGGCCCGGCCCCGCAGGTCCCCGATCCGATGCAGGCCCCCACCAAGCTGACCCGCCACGCCAACACCACCATCGGCATGGTCGCCACCGACGCCGCGCTCGACAAGGCGCAATGCACGCGTCTGGCAATCGCGGCGCATGACGGGTTTGCCCGCGCGCTGGTGCCGTCGCACACGGCGATGGACGGCGACCTGATCTTTGCCGCCGCGACCGGCACCCGCCCCGCCCCGGATATCGCCGGACAGGTCATGCTTGGGCACGCGGCGGCTTGCGTGATGGCCCGCGCGGTTGCGCGCGCGGTCTTCTCGGCCGCACCCGGCCCCGAGGACGCCCCGCCGGCGTGGCAGACACGGTTCGGCTGATCGACGAATCCCCTTGCGCCCCCGCCCCACAAGGCGTACACACCGCCCATCAGCGGCGCTTTCGGGTCCACTCCGAAAGTCCCACCGGAAAGTGTGACGGGCCGCGCGCCCGTTTTTTTATGTCTGGACCACATGACCAACGACCTGATCGCCAAGGCCGCCATGGACCGCCGCATTGCCGAGATCATC
>JAWLGF010000135.1:0-3020 GCA_041685205.1 Roseovarius sp. | reverse complement strand
CACGACGAAGGCCGAGATCCAGAGCCATAGAAGCATCACGATCACCCCCGACAGCGCCCCGAAACTTTCATTGTAGGATCCGAAATTGCCGACATAGAAGGCGAAGCCGGCCGAGGCCGCGACCCAGAGCAGGCAGGCCGTCACCGCGCCCGGGCTGTTCCAGTCCTGCGTGCGGGGTCTGGAATGATCCGGGCCAAGGCGATAGATCAGGGACAGCCCCCCGAACGTGAAGACCAGAAGCAGTCCCCAGACGAGCGTGAAGCTGACGATCCTGCCGAACACGCCGAGCTGGACGAGCGACAGCAGGATGGGCACTGCCATGGTTGCCAACATGCCGACGATGACACCGATCATCAGCATCAATGTGAGGGCGAGGATAACGGCGTTGCGCCTGAAAAAGCCGCGTGTTTCCTTTTCCCCGTAGGCCACGTTCATGCCCTCGATCAAAGACGCCATGCCCCGGGACGCGGACCAGATTGCAAGGACGGTACCGGCCAGTGCGGCCACTTCCAGCCCGCCGCCGCGATTCATGGAGATGTCCGAGGCCTGCCCGACGATGATCGACATCACCTGTTCCGGCACGACGGTCGAGAACTGCTGCAACTGATCGACGATCCTGTCGGGATCGACCAGCAACCCGGCAATCGCCATCAGGGCTGTAAGCGCGGGAAAAAGCGCGAGCAGGCCGTAGAACGCGACACCGGCCGCGATCAGCCCGGTATGATCCTCGTTCACCTGGGTCCAGAGCCGCTTGCCCAGCCGAACCGCCCGTTCGGGTTTCGAGATGCCGGAGCCGTCACGCGCGCGGAAAATGGCCATGGGTCATCCTTTCGTAAGCTCAAAAGTGCCAACATCTCTTTCGGTGATCAGGCTCCGGGTTTTTCCGGGGTAGAGGGGCTTGACGAGCGGAGTTTGAACAGCCCCGCGTAGACCACGGATGATGCTTGGCATCCTCAAGTCCTACTGCAACCCTAAGGGTCTTGTGAACATGCCTTGTGCCGGTTTTCAAGGCGCGGCCGACGCGGACGCCTGCGGGGACGGCATCAAGCGCGCAGGATCATGCCGCAGCCGAACCTGTCTTGAGGGGATCTCAGTGCGCATAGCGGGCGAGGCCATGGCGTCGTGCAGCAACCGGCGCTGCTCCCCCGAGTTTACCTGCGCTCCATGGGAGCGGAGGCGCGCCGACGCTTTGGTTTTTCCTGTCGCTGCTTCGCCGTGATCTTGATCACCTGGTGCGCGATCGGTCCGTTGTTCTCGTCGAACGAACCCGACATCGCTTTTTCCTCGCGCCGCGTCTCTTCAAGCCGCGGCTTGATCTCCGGCTTGGCCTGCACGGCGTATTGCTGCCATCGCTTCGTCAATGCCTGCCGCACCCCGATGACATGCCCAAATCAAGACCCGCAGGCTGCCCGGGAAAATCAGCTTCGGTCATCAACATTGTGCATCCCACGCTCGCTGTCCCATATCGTGCCGCGGCAGACCGACATACTTCGCTCAGGCGGTTACGCGCAGCCCATCTTGGACAAGGCCCATCAGGTCGTCGAAGTACCCGCCGGAGCGCGCGGGCAGGTTCGGGTCGGATGTGATCGCCATGACCATCCGCGAACCCACCGCGATAACCTGTCCGCCGTAGCCGCGGGCCAGGGCGAAATCCTGTCCCCGGTCCTCGCCGAGAAACCAGCCCAGACCGTAGTCGAGCCCGGACCAGGGCGAGCTTGTCCAAGGGGTCCAGGCCGTCTCGATCCAGTCAGCGGGCAGAACGCGCGTGCCGTTCCAGGTTCCACCCCGGCGGTGCATTTCGCCAAAGTGCAGCATCGCGTCGAGCGTCAGCGCCATCTGGTTGCCACCGAGATACCGCCCCTGCGGATCCCGTACCCAGGCCGGGATCGATACATCGAGCGGGTCACCCAGCCTGTCGCGCATCTGCGCCAGCAGCGACAGGCCGGTCGCCTCGGACAGCACGGCGCCCAGAACATGCGAGGAGCCGGTCGAATAGAGCATGCGCCCACCGGGCTCGGCTACCATATCGCGGCCAAGCGCATCCGCGACCCAGTCCCGGCTCGAGATCCAGGCGCCATAATTGCCACCCGAGGTCCGTTCGAGCCCCGCCTGCATCGAGGCGAGGTCGCCAAGCGTCAGTCCGGCGACCTGCGGATCGGCGCCGTCGGGGATCAGGCCGGGGGCGACATCGCCGATCGTCGCGTCTGGCCCGGACACTTCGCCACGTGCAATTGCCGCACCCAGAAGCGACGCCACCCAGGTCTTGGCTACGGATTTGACGTTACGGGCCGCGTCTGCTGCCGGGCCGCGCACGATCCGGCTCAGGACAGGCTCGCCATCGGTCCAGATGGCGATGGCATGAAGCTGATCGAGCCCGGCGGCCCGCTGCGCGATCGCATCTATGGATGATTGTGCACGCAGCATCGGGGCCGCGAAAAGGGCTGCCCCTGTCGAGGCGAGGATCTGGCGTCGGGTCGGCATGGTGTCCCTTTCCGATGACTTGGGCTGCGCCGGTTTTGCCTCTATCTTCCGGGAACATGGGAGTGGGAGGCACGAAAGCGGATCGACCAGACAGTCATTCCGTGGACCTAATCTCTGGCTCTACTATTTCGAGGATCGGCTTTGGTCCGACGGCTGGAAAGGTGAGGGACAACACCCCGGTGACGAAACAGAACCTGTTGGAAACCGGGCGCTGCGCAGGGCGGTGGCCCGGTCCTGAACGGTGGTTTCTGTCCCTCGTTGAGCACTTCAGCGTCTTCATCACGTTAGCACGGTCAGAACCATTGGGCACAACCCAACTCGTTTCGGCACGTTTGTGACTGATCGCGGGAGCGGCCGTTCGCTGCGCCCCGGCAAGCTGGCAATGAGGGCTTACAGCCGACCCTCGACTGCGCGGAGTGATGCCCGCGTGCGCTATAGGTTGAATGTCGGATTCCGACCCCGACGCATGACCGGTTCGCAGCTACGGCGAATGACCGGAATTCGCCCTGATTGTTGGGCCTCGCGCCACCGACGCGACC
>JAWLGF010000064.1:0-12638 GCA_041685205.1 Roseovarius sp. | reverse complement strand
TGGCAGCCCGTAGGGGAGTCGAACCCCTCTTTCCAGGTTGAAAACCTGGCGTCCTAACCGATAGACGAACGGGCCATCCACGTTAGCTGTGACTAGGCAAAAGCAGCGCGGCGTGCAAGGGGGATTTTGCAAAAACCTTTGCCGTGATTGCCCGAAACACTATCGAACCGGTCAGGTCGCTGGGGCCGCATCCTCCAGTCTCAGCTGAACCGAGCGCCGGCCGCCCCACGTGTTGATCTCCAGGCGCCCTGCCAGATGAAACCGCGCACCTTCATGACCTGCCAGTGCTGACCCGAGAGCGGTGTCAAAAGCTCCGAAGGCGATGGCGTCGAGGCTGGCCGCGAATCCGTCGGTGACCCGCAGCTTGAGATGCGCGTCACCCAGTTGCCGCGCGAAGGTGATCTGGCTGTCGGGAAAGACAAAACGCGGCCCCGGTGCGCCTGCTCCGAATGGACCCGCGGCCTCGATCTGCTCGACCGCCTCGATCGTGGCCGCGCGCGACGTCAGCAGCCCGTCGAGCCGTAGATCGGCTGGTCCGATGCGATCTGCGCCTTGTCTGGCGAGCAACTCGGTCAGGCGCGCCATGGCCGCGTCCAGCTTGTCACGCTGAACGGTCAACCCGGCCGCCATCCGGTGCCCGCCGCCCTTGATCAGCAGGCCCTCGGCGGCGAGCCGCTGGATTGACGCGCCGAGATCGACGCCCGAGACCGAGCGGCCCGAGCCCTTACCCTCGCCGCCCTCCAGCCCGATCACGATGGCGGGCCGGTTCAAACTCTCCTTGAGCCGGCTCGCGACGATGCCCACCACGCCCGGATGCCAGCCTTCGCCCGCTGCCCACACAAGCGCCGCGTCCGTGCCGCGCGCCTCGGCCTGCGCCAGTGCGGCCTCGCGCACCCGTGCCTCGACCTCGCGCCGCTCGGTGTTGAGCTGATCGAGCCGTTCGGCCATCGCGCGCGCCTCGGGCGCGTCGTCGCAGGCCAGAAGCCGCGCGCCGAGATCGGCCTTGCCGATGCGCCCGCCGGCATTGACGCGCGGTCCAAGCAAGAACCCGAGATGATAGGCATTGGGGCTCGCGTCCATGCGCGCCACATCCGCGAGCGCCACGAGGCCGGGCCGCTCGCGCCGCGCCATGACATGCAGACCCTGCCGCACAAAGGCGCGATTGACCCCGATCAGCGGCGCGACATCGGCCACCGTCGCCAGCGCCACGAGGTCGAGACTGGCCATCATGTCAGGACCCTGCCAACCGTTCGCGCGCAACTGGCGCCCCGCCTCGACCAGCATCAGGAACACCACAGCGGCCGCACAGAGATGCGCCAGATCGCCGGTCTCGTCCTGCCGGTTGGGGTTGACGACAGCCTGCGCGGGCGGCAGCGTCTCGCCGCCCAGATGGTGGTCGAGCACGATCACTTCGGCGCCCTTGGCTGCGGCCAGCGCCTCGTGGCTGAGCGTGCCGCAATCCACGCAGATGATCAGGTCATGCCGTGCGGCCAGATCGACCATGGCAGGCGGGTTTGGTCCGTAGCCCTCGTCGATCCGATCGGGGACATACAGCGTGGGCGCAGGCGCACCCATCCGGCGCAGCCAGTCGATCAGAAGGGCCGCGGACGCCCCGCCATCAACATCGTAATCGGCGAAGACGGCGATGCGTTGCCCCGACTGCACGGACTGCAAAAAGCGCGTCGCCGCGGTTTCCATGTCGCGCAGGCCGCGCGGATCGGGCAAGAGCTCGCGCAGGGTGGGCGCAAGATAGGCCTCGGCCTGATCGGGGGCCACCCCAAGACGCGCCAGCGTCTGGCAAAGCGCCCGTGGCAGGCCGGTATCCTGGGCCATCGCCTCGGCGTGGCGGTCGGTCTCCGGTCCCGGGCCGATCCAGCGACGCCCGGTCAACGAGCATTCCACGCCGAGAAAGGCCGTCACTGCCCGCACCTCATTCTTCTTGGTTCAAATACCCCCGGGGGTGTGGGGGCAGAGCCCCCGCCTGCGCAGATGTCAGTCAAGCTTGCTGCGATAGATCATCCGCCTGACCGACCCGGTACGCGACCGCATAAGAATGGTTTCAGTCTCGATATATCCGGGACGGCGCTTCAGGCCCGATACGACAGACCCGTCGGTCACGCCGGTTGCGGCGATGATCACCTGGTCGGTGACCATGTCGTCGCGCGCATAGATGCGGTCCAGATCCGTGATGCCGGCCTTGGCGGCGCGGGCGCGCTCGTCATCGTTGCGAAAGGTCAGCCGGCCCCAGATCTGCCCGCCCATGCATTTGAGCGCGCCGGCGGCCAGTACACCCTCTGGCGCGCCGCCTAGGCCCATATACATGTCGATGCCCGTCAGCTCGGACTCGGCGCAATGCATCACCGCCGCGATATCGCCGTCGGTGATCAGGAACACGGCGGCGCCAGTGCTGCGGATGTCGTCGATCATCTCCTGGTGGCGGGGGCGTTCGAGCACGCAGACCGTGATGTCCGAAGGCTTGCAGCCCTTGGCACGGGCCAGAGCCTCGACCCGTTCGCGCGGGCTCATTTCCAGCGACGCGACACCCTCGGGAAAGCCCGGCCCGATGGCAAGCTTGTCCATGTAGACATCCGGGGCGTGCAGCATGGTGTGGCGCGGCGCCATGGCGATGATGGTCAGCGCATTGGGCATCGCCTTGGCGGTCAGCGTCGTGCCCTCCAGCGGGTCGAGCGCGATGTCGACGCCTGGGCCCTCGCCGGACCCCACCTCTTCGCCGATGTAAAGCATCGGCGCCTCGTCGCGTTCGCCTTCGCCGATGACGACGACGCCCTTGATCGGCAGCATGTCGAGCTGCTCGCGCATGGCGTTGACGGCGGCCAGATCAGCGGCCTTCTCGTCGCCGCGCCCGACAAAGCTTCCGCAGGCAAGGGCCGCCTGCTCGGCAACACGCGCAAGGCCCAGAGACAATGTGCGATCGTTGAAATCGGAGGTGTCGGTCATCGGATGCTCCTTGTAAATCGGTGTATTTCGGATCCAGCGCGGAGGTGCATAATGGTGTTACACGCTCTCGATGCGCAAGGCGACCGGGTCGCCCGCCAGCACGTCGAGCCGCCGGATCCCGCTCAGGGCCGTGTCGAGCGCCTCGCGATTGGTCTTGTGGGTCACGATGAGGACGGGCGCCGTGGTGTCGTCGTGACGATACTGGCGCATCCGGTCAATGGAGATTCCCGCCTCGCCCAGCAAAGTGGCGACCTTGGCCAGCGCGCCGGGTTTGTCGAGGATCGACATGCGAAGGTAATACCGCGCCGGCGTCGCGCTGGTCGCCCGTCCACAGGATTTCAGCGATGCGGCGGGTTGCCCGAAGGTCGACAGCCGGGTGCCGCGCGCGATGTCCATCACGTCGCCCAGCACGGCGCTTGCCGTGGGGCCCATGCCCGCGCCGGGGCCGCGCAACACGATCTGGTCCACCTGATCGCCTTCCAGCACGATCATGTTGGTGCCGCCCTCGAGTTGTCCCAGTGGGCTGTCGGCGGGCACGAGGCAGGGCGACATGCGCTGTTCCAGCCCGCGCCCGGTCATCTGGGCCACGCCCAGAAGCTTGATCCGGTAGCCCAGATCGGCGGCGCGGCGGATATCGTCGAGCGTGATCTTCTGGATGCCTTCCAGCACGATCCCCTCGAAATCGACCTGACACCCGAATGCGATGGCCGACAGCAGCGCCAGCTTGTGCCCGGCGTCGATGCCGCCGACGTCGAGGTTGGGATCGGCCTCCAGAAAGCCCAGCTTGTCGGCCTCCTCGAAAAGCGCGTTATAGCCCTGTTCGGTCGCCTGCATACGCGTCAGGATGTAGTTGCAGGTGCCGTTCATCACGCCGATGACCCGCGTGATCTCGTTGCCGGCCAGCCCCTCTGTCAGGGTCTTGACCACCGGGATGCCGCCGGCGACCGCGGCCTCGAACCGGATCACGCACCCCGCCTCCTCGGCAGCGGTGGCAAGCGCCTGTCCGTGAAGGGCAAGCATCGCCTTGTTGGCTGTCACCACATCCTTGCCGGCGGCGATCGCGGCTTCGGTCGCGGCCTTGGCGGGCCCGTCCGAGCCGCCCATCAGTTCGACGAAGACGTCCACGTCGTCGCGCTGCGCGAGGGCGACGGGGTCGTCCTCCCAGACATAATCGGCCAGAGAAACGCCGCGATCCTTGTCGCGGGTCCGGGCCGACACCGCGCTGATCGCGATCGGACGGCCGGCGCGCGCTGCGAGCAATTCGCCCTTTTGCTGGACGATACGCACGACGCCGGTGCCGACCGTGCCCAGACCGGCAATGCCGATGCGCAAGGTGGGGGTCATGGCGATCTCCGATCATGGCTGTGCCGAGGTTCTGCGGGGATGTAACGGGTTCGGATCGGCCTTGCAACGCGCAGACCGCCGGATCGTGGCGTGTTTTTACGGACTGACGCCGGATCGCATCCGGTCTCGGGTCGCATCGTCGATCACGGGTCCCTGTAGCTGCGCCGCGCGGGCCCGCAGACGTTCGGCCCGCGGGACCAGATCCGATGCCGGATCTGCCTCGGAGGCGGGCGAAGGTACGCGCCCGGTGATCCGATCGGCCGGGATCAGTGCGGGATACGCGCCGTCGCGCTGCGTCTCGGCGTCTGGCGGCGGCGGCAGATCCGTGCACCCGGCCAGCGTGGCGATGGCAATGGCGGCGATCGCCGGACGGGCAGGGGCGCGCATGGGGCTGACCTCTCAGGCATTGTGTGATATCGTGATGCCACGCGCGCGCGGGCCGGGCAAGGCCGGGCCCATCGGAGGCTTTGATCTGAACGCGTGTTCAGTTAGCGTGGACGAATGGCGCGCACGCAAGGCTCTCACTCCGATATCACCGGTCCGCGTCTGCGCGCGGCGGCGCTCGCGCTTTTTGCACGCCACGGGTTTGCGGCCGTGTCGATGCGGCAGATCGCGGCCGAGGTCGGGGTGCAGGCGGGGGCACTTTATAATTACACGCCCGACAAGCAGACGCTGCTGTTTGATCTGATGCGCTCGCACATGGAGGAGTTGCTCGACGTGTGGGACAGCCATGCACAGTCTGGCGATGCGCTGGAGACGCTCGAGGCGTTCACGCGGTTTCATATCCGGTTCAACACGCAGCGCGCGGACGCGGTGTTCGTCTCTTACATGGAATTGCGCAACCTGACGCCGGAGAATTTCGAGGTGATCGAGGGGTTGCGGCGGGTCTACGAGACACGGCTGGAGACGATCCTGCGGCAAGGCGCGCGGGACGGCGTCATGTCAGTCGCAGAGCCGCGCATCGCCAGCATGGCGCTGATCGCCATGCTGACGGGCGTGAACACATGGTACAGCGCTCGCGGGCGGCTGTCGCTCGTTCAGGTCGAGGCGGTCTACTGGGACATGGTCCGCAGATCCGTGGCGCGTTGATGCGGCGCCCCATGCGCCCCTTATGATCCCGAGGCGCTTTGCCGGATGAAAGAGCCGTTGCGCAGATCGCGCATCGCCTCGCGCAATTCCTCTTTCGTGTTCATCACGATCGGGCCGTGCCACGCCACCGGCTCCTGCAGGGGCGCGCCGGACACCAGAAGAAAGCGCACGCCCTCTTCGCCGGCCTGCACGGTCACCGTGTCGCCGGTTCCGAAGCGGATCATCGTGCGATCGCCGGATGGGTCGCGAAGATGCACTTCCTGGCCCGCGACCTCCTTTTCCAGAAGAACGCCCGTTGGCTGCGAGGCATCCGCGAAGGCGCCGCTGCCGGCAAAGACATAGGCAAAGCTGCGCCTGTAGGTCTCGACCTTGAAGGTTTTCTTCACCCCCTGCGGTACCGAGATGTCCAGATATTGCGGATCGGCGGCGATGCCGTCGACCGGGCCGCGCTTGCCCCAGAAGTCGCCGACGATCACCCGAACCCGGGTGCCGTCATCGTCGATGACCTCGGGGATATCCTTGGCCGTCACATCCTGATAGCGCGGCGCCGTCATCTTGAGCGCGGAGGGCAGGTTCGCCCAGAGCTGGAACCCGTGCATCTGCCCGGCGGCATTGCCGCGCGGCATCTCCTGATGCAGAATCCCCGATCCGGCGGTCATCCACTGCACGTCGCCCGCACCAAGACTGCCCGAGTTGCCAAGGCTGTCGCCATGCGCGACCTCGCCTTCGAGCACGTAGGTGATCGTCTCGATGCCGCGATGCGGATGCCATGGAAAGCCCTTTTCGTACCGCGCCGGATCGTCGTTGCGGAAATCATCGAACAGCAGGAACGGGTCCAGCTCGGACGGGTCGTGAAACCCGAAAGCGCGATGCAGGTGCACGCCGGCGCCTTCCATCGTGGGCGTCGCGGGACGGGTTTCGATAACGGGTCTGATCGACATGGCAGGTCTCCTTTCTTCTACGTAGATAGTCGGTTAGGGGCCCGGCGGGCAGGGGGGCAACCGTTCGCAGGCAAAGGGGGGCTGTGCGTTTTTGATCATCCCTCTCGCCAAAGGCCGGCAACGGCGATACAGCCGCACCAGCAGGGGAGAGACGCCATGAACGACGACATCCGCATGGAACTTTCGGCCTCGGCCGGACGCCGGGTGATCGGCGTGGGATCGGTGGCGTTTCTGGGGGCCATCATGCTGTATCTGGCGATCGTGCAATCGCCGGGCCTTGGCTGGCAGGTATTCATGGCGGCCTTCGCGGCGGCGTCATTCTGGTTGGCGCAGCGGATGTGGCACGCGACGGCGCACCGGCTGGAACTCAGCCCCGAGGGCCTGCGCAGCAGCGACGGCCGGATGCTGGCCCCGATGGCGGATATCGTTTCGGTCGATCGCGGAGTGTTCGCCTTCAAGCCCTCGAACGGCTTCATGATCACGCTGTCGCGCAAGGGTCCCTTCGCGTGGGAGCCGGGCCTCTGGTGGCGGATCGGGCGGCGCGTCGGTGTCGGTGGCGTCACGCATCGGACCCCGGCCAAGGTGATGGCCGAGATGCTGGAGATGCGCCTGACACAGCCCCCGAAACCCTGAGGGGCAACAGGCGCCGGCGCAGGGACATCGGCGAAGGCTGGACGAATCGCCTGCCACACCCGACGATGACCTATGGCTGCGATGGATATTGCGTTGCGCCGGGCATCACGGGGAGAAGACAAGCATGGCCGTCACCAAGGAACCGGGGTTTCGCGACAGCGTCGATCTGATGTTCAATCGCGCAGTGGCGTTGATGGAACTGTCACCGGGCCTCGAGGAAAAGATCCGCGTCTGCAACGCCACCTATACCGTTCGGTTCGGCGTGCGATTGCGCGGGCAGATCCACACCTTCACCGGCTATCGCAGCGTGCATTCCGAACATCTCGAGCCGGTCAAGGGCGGCATCCGCTATTCGCTCGCGGTGCATCAGGAAGAGGTCGAGGCGCTCGCGGCGCTGATGACCTATAAATGCGCGCTTGTGGACGCGCCCTTCGGCGGCTCGAAGGGCGGGCTTTGCGTGGACCCCCGCAACTGGGAAGAGCACGAGATGGAGCTGATCACCCGCCGCTTCGCCTACGAGCTTATCAAGCGTGACCTCATCCATCCGGCGCAGAACGTGCCCGCCCCCGACATGGGCACGGGAGAGCGCGAGATGGCGTGGATCGCGGACCAGTACAAGCGCATGCACACCACCGATATCAACCACCGCGCCTGCGTCACCGGCAAGCCGATCCACGGCGGCGGCATCCAGGGCCGGACCGAGGCGACGGGGCGCGGGGTCCAGTATGCCCTGCAGGAATTCTTCCGCCACCCCGAGGATATCGCGGCGGCGGGCCTTTCGGGCAAGCTGGATGGCAAGCGGGTGATTGTGCAGGGCCTCGGGAATGTCGGCTATCATGCCGCCAAGTTCCTGTCCGAGGAAGATGGCTGCAAGATCACCGCGATCATCGAGCGGGATGGCGCGCTGATGGACGAGTCCGGCCTTGATGTCGAGTCGGTGCATAACTGGATCACGCGGCATGGCGGGGTGGATGGCTACCCCGAGGGCCGGTTCATCCGCGACGGCGCCAAGGCTCTGGAAGAGCCGTGCGATATTCTCATTCCCGCCGCGCTGGAAGGCGTGATCAACCTCGACAATGCAGAGCGGATCACGGCGTCCCTGATCATCGAGGCGGCGAACGGCCCCGTCACCGCGGGCGCCGACGAGATCCTGCGCCGCAAGGGCACGGTGATCATCCCCGACATGTATGCCAATGCCGGCGGTGTCACGGTGTCCTATTTCGAATGGGTGAAGAATCTCAGCCATATCCGCTTTGGCCGGCTGGGGCGGCGGCAGGAAGAGGCGCGGCACGACCTGCTCGTGACGGAACTGGAGCGTCTCAATCGCGGCATGGGCGATGCCTGGGAGATGTCGCCCGATTTCAAGCAGCAATACTTGCGCGGCGCGGACGAATTGCAGCTCGTGCGCTCGGGCCTCGACGACACGATGCGCAGCGCCTATCAGGCGATGCGCGAGGTCTGGCACGGTCGTCACGACGTGACCGATCTGCGCACCGCCGCCTATCTGGTGTCCATCGCCAAGGTGGCCGCCAGCTATCGCGCCATGGGGCTTTGAGGCATCGTGCGCGCGCTCTGCGCCCTCTGGACTTTGTACCCCGCGCGCCCGATACATGAAGAATGAGTTTGCCGCCCGGATTCCTCGATGAGCTGAGAGGTCGCCTGTCCCTGTCGCAGGTGGTCGGGCGCAAGGTCATGTGGGACACGCGCAAGTCCAACCAGGCCAAGGGCGACATGTGGGCGCCGTGCCCGTTCCATCAGGAAAAGACCGCATCCTTTCACGTCGATGACCGCAAGGGGTTCTACTACTGCTTTGGCTGTCACGCCAAGGGCGACGCCATTTCCTTTGTCCGCGAGACGGAGAATGTCGATTTCATCGAGGCGGTGAAGATCCTTGCCGCAGAGGCCGGAATGACGCTGCCCGAACGCGACCCGCAGGCACAGGCCAAGGCCGATCATCGCTCGCAAATGGTCGAGGTGATGGAGCAGGCGGTCAAATATTTCGGGCTGCAGTTGCGCAGCGGGGCCGGGGCCGCCGCGCGCAACTATCTGACCGGGCGTGGGCTTGATCCCAAGACGCAAGCGCGCTTCGATCTGGGCTATGCCCCGGATGGCTGGCAAGGCCTTTGGGATCATCTGACCGGCAAGGGCGTGGCGCCCGAGATGATCCAGGCCTGCGGTCTGGCCAAGGAAAGCCGCAAGGGCGGCAAGCCTTATGACACGTTCCGCAACCGGATCATGTTCCCCATCCGCAACGCGCGCGGGCGCTGCATTGCCTTCGGCGGACGGGCGATGGACCCCGACGAGTCCGCCAAGTATCTGAATTCGCCAGAAACAGAGATCTTCGACAAGTCCCGTACACTCTACAATCACGGCCCCGCGCGCGAGGCCGCTGGCCAGGGCCAGCCGTTGATCGTGGCCGAGGGCTACACGGACGTGATCGCCCTCGTCGCGGCCGGTTTCGACGCGGCGGTCGCCCCCTTGGGCACCGCGGTGACCGAGCATCAGTTGCAGCTTTTGTGGCGCATCAGCGACGAGCCGGTGATCATGCTCGACGGCGATACCGCAGGGCTGCGTGCGGCCTACCGGGTGATCGATCTGGCGCTGCCCTTGCTGGAAGCCGGCAAATCGCTGCACTTTGCGCTGCTGCCCGAGGGGCAGGACCCCGATGACCTGCTGCGCGCCGAAGGCGCGGATGCCGTGCAGGCGCGTATCGACGGGGCGTTGTCGCTGGTGCGGCTCTTGTGGCAGTGCGAGACCGAGGGTCAGCGGTTCGACACACCCGAGCGCAAGGCGGCGCTGGAGCGGACCTGCCGCGAAAAGACCGATCTCATTCGGGATCCGTCGCTGCGTTTCCATTACGAGCGGGAACTCAAGGATCTGCGGTGGCAGTTGTTCAACCCGCGACGGCCCCGCACCGGCGGAACCGCGCGAAGACGCGGTGGTAAATGGGCGCCGCCCGAGTCCGCGCGCGCAAGCACGAAATCCTCGTTCCTTGTTTCGGGCGGGCGGGACGCGGATACCCATCTGCGCGAGGCTGTGATCCTCGCCACGCTGGTGTGTTGCCCCGAGGCGGTCGAAAGCTTCGAAAGCCGGATCGAGAGACTGGAGTGCCGCGATCCGGACCACGCCGCCCTGCGCGCCGTGATCCTGCGCCACGCGGCCGACGGCCCGGACGTCTTGCGCGAACGGATCCATGCAGAGATAGGCCGCGATCGGCTTGAAAAGCTCTTGTCGCTGCCCCACATCCGACTGATACCGCCGGTGCGACACCCGGGCGATCTTGGACTCGCGGCGCAGACCCTCGGAGAAGAATTCGGCAAGGTGCTGACCCAGCTTGGAGTACAGGCAGAAGTGAGTGAGGCAAGTGCCGACATCACCCGATGGGATGACGAGGCGATCACGTGGCGCTTAGGCCAAGCGGCACAGGCCCGCAATCAGGCGCTGTGCAGTCAGGACGACGATGATGCCGAATATGAGTTGGGCGAAAACGGGGCACCGGTCAAACGTGTCGAAAAAGAGCAGTTTGCAGAGCTTTTGGAAAAGATAAACAAGTCCAGATCGAAGCGTTGATGTAACGCAGGTGAGGATTGTAGTGGAAAATCTGGGTAGGCGGGTGTCCGAATCACCTGAGTGCGCTAATGATTCGTGCAGCCGAATCGACAGAGCCGTGCGAAATCGAGGAGTCTGTAATGGCCGCCAAGGATACTGAAGACCGCAAGCCCGACGATAGCGAAGTCGAGGGAACACTCGACATGAGCCAGGCGGCGGTCAAGCGAATGATCTCCGAGGCGCGCGAAAAAGGCTTCATCACTTACGATCAGCTGAACGCTGTCCTGCCCCCCGATCAGGTTGGCAGCGAGCAGATCGAAGATGTCATGTCGATGCTGTCAGAGATGGGCATCAACATCATCGAGGCCGAAGACGCCGAGGAAGAGGAAAACAAGACCACCGCCGTGGCCGAGGTGAACAAGCGCGGCGACGTCGCCCTTGGGTCTGGCAAGGAAGACAAGCTTGATCGCACCGACGATCCGGTTCGCATGTACCTGCGCGAGATGGGCTCGGTCGAGCTTCTGAGCCGCGAGGGCGAGATCGCCATCGCCAAGCGGATCGAAGCGGGGCGCAACACCATGATCGCGGGCCTTTGTGAAAGCCCGCTGACCTTCCAGGCGATCACCATCTGGCGCGACGAACTTCTGAGCGAGGATATCCTTCTTCGCGACGTCATCGATCTCGAGACGACTTTCGGAAACCAGACACTGGACGAGAATGCCGAGCCGGTCGCGCAACCGGCGAACATCGCGCATGCCCCTGAAAAGCCGGGTCCAACCGGCGACTCGCCGGAACTCGACGCGGATGGCAACCCGATCCAGCGGGACGAGGACGAGGATGAGGACGAGCAGGCCAACATGAGCCTCGCCGCTATGGAAGCGGCGCTCAAGCCGCGCGTCCTGGAAACGCTCGACCGGATCGCCGAGGATTTTGCAAAGCTGTCGGAAATGCAGGACAGCCGGATCTCGGCCACGCTCAACGAAGATGGATCCTTCTCGAAAGAGCAGGAAGCCACCTATCAGCAGTTGCGGTCGGAAATCGTTGTGCTCGTCAACGAACTGCACCTGCACAACAACCGCATCGAAGCGCTGATCGACCAGCTTTACGGCATCAATCGCCGCATCATGCAGATCGACACCGCGATGGTGAAGCTTGCCGATCAGGCGAGGATCAACCGCCGCGAATTCATCGAGGAATATCGCGGCCGCGAACTAGACCCCAACTGGGTCGAGGACATGGCGCAAAAGCCCGGCCGCGGCTGGCAGATGCTGATCGAGAAAAGCCCGGAAAAGGTCGCGGAACTGCGCGCCGACATGGCGCAGGTCGGGCAGTATGTCGGCCTCGACATTTCCGAGTTCCGACGCATCGTCAGCCAGGTGCAGAAAGGCGAGAAGGAGGCGCGGCAGGCCAAGAAGGAAATGGTCGAAGCCAATCTGCGGCTCGTCATCTCGATTGCCAAGAAATACACGAACCGGGGCCTGCAATTCCTTGATCTCATTCAAGAAGGCAATATCGGTCTGATGAAGGCCGTCGATAAGTTCGAGTACCGGCGCGGCTACAAGTTCAGCACATATGCAACGTGGTGGATCCGTCAGGCGATCACGCGTAGCATCGCCGACCAGGCCCGCACGATCCGGATCCCCGTGCACATGATCGAGACGATCAACAAGCTGGTGCGCACAGGGCGTCAGATGCTGCACGAGATCGGCCGCGAACCAACACCGGAAGAGTTGGCCGAAAAGCTGCAGATGCCGCTGGAGAAGGTCCGCAAGGTGATGAAGATCGCCAAGGAGCCGATCAGCCTCGAGACGCCTATCGGCGACGAGGAGGACAGCCAGCTTGGTGATTTCATCGAGGACAAGAACGTCATCCTGCCGCTGGATTCGGCCATTCAGGACAATCTCAAGGAAACCACGACGCGGGTGCTGTCCTCGCTGACCCCGCGCGAGGAGCGCGTGTTGCGCATGCGTTTCGGGATCGGGATGAACACCGATCACACGCTCGAAGAGGTCGGACAGCAGTTCTCGGTCACCCGCGAACGCATCCGCCAGATCGAGGCCAAGGCCCTGAGAAAGCTGAAACATCCCAGCCGCAGCCGCAAACTGCGCAGCTTTCTCGACCAGT
>JAWLGF010000063.1:0-12644 GCA_041685205.1 Roseovarius sp. | reverse complement strand
GATTTCGACAAGTCCCGCCTGATCAAGGAGGCGGATCATTATCCGCTCGACCTTGCCGACCTCATCCGCTTTGCCAAGCGGCTCGGCCCGGCCGAATAGCCCTCCTGACGGCCCGCGCCCGTTCCGGCGCGGGTCCATCCTCAGCCCGCTTTTCCTCGCAGGTCGTGCAAACCGCTTGATCCCGAAAGGGTGTCATGACATTGTCGTGTAACTTCTATGACAACGATCCGGACACACTTGGATGAAGGGTATCGTCAGAACGATCAACGACTGTCAGAAGAGCATTCGCAAGGTCTTCCACACCATGTCGGGGCGCGCATTTCCCGGCGATGATGATCCATTCCTGATCCGGCTCGACCGGGTCGGGCTGTTCACCGAGGACAGCCCCTATTCCCGCTACCATTATCAGGGCATGGTCATGGACTCTCTCACCGGCGTCATGCCGCATGGCGAGGCAAAGGTCAGTCAGTTGAAGATCGAGGCGATGTGGCAGCGTTTCGTCGACGGTGCAGACTGGCGTGACACGCGACTTTTCCGCGAATATTACACGCGACAACTGGCGACAAAGGGCCGTGTCAAAGGGGCCACAACCATGGACGCGCTCGAAACGGTTTACAGGGATGTTTACGACGCCCTCTACAGATCCATCCGCGACACCGGTTTCGACTGGAGCCCGCGCGCCGAGATGTATGTGCATGTTCTCGACGACGGCGCGTTTTCCTGGACATCCGGCGGCAATCATCGCCTCGGAATGGCCTTGGCCCTCGGTCTGCCGGAAATCCCGGTACGGGTGAAGTTCAGGACCCGGCCCTGGCAGGACTACCGTCTGTCACTGCTTGCCGCAATCCGCCGCGGCGAGCGCACCCTCGACCAGATCCCGGACCATCCCGATCTGCGGGGCATAAGGCATATGGACGACAACCTCGCGCTGGCACCGTCCTGATCCGCGTGTAGCCCATGATCCCGGCCAGTCTGCGTCTGGCTGCCGGCGCGGGTCTTGCTTGACGCCTTGCCCAATCCCTCGTCGAAACCCGTCACCGTTGCACGGATTTCCGCCTATAGGCACCGCGTGCACAGGCGGCGCGCGTTTTTGCAGCTATCCAGCCACGTTGTTTCATGCCATTTTTTTCAAAAATAATAAAAGAGGCAAAGGCAATGAGAACAACAATCATTCTGGTCCAGGCTGCACTCATCAGCATGATGGCCGTCATCGGAGCATTCGGCGACAGTGACCGCGAAAGGGCCTGTCCGCTGCCAAAATCCACGGCCCATCATTGCGCGGCACCCACCGAGCGTTGAGCCAAGCGACATGCGCGCACCCAGCGCATGTCGGGTTCAGGCGATAGCCGCTACTGCTGCGCCTCCGCAATGGCAGGACGGATCGTGTTTTCAAGCACGGTCTCGGTGATCGGCCCGGCAAAGCGCAGCACGATCCGCCCCTGTCCATCAATCACATAGGTCTCGGGCACCCCGTACAGCCCCCAGTCGAGCGCCATGCGGCCTTTTTCATCCGCGCCCATGGCGGCGTAGGGATTGCCCAGTTCTTCAAGGAACCCCACGGCATTGTCCGGCTTGTCCTTGTAGTTCACGCCATAAATCGTGACGCCCTCATCGGATAGCTGCTCCAGCTTGGGATGCTCGACCCGGCAGGGGGCGCACCAGCTGGCCCAGTAATTGACCAGCGTCACCTCGCCATCGCGCAGGTCGTCGTTGTCAAATGGACCCTCATCGCCCAAGGGCGTCAACGCAACCTCTGGCGCCGCCTTGCCCGTCAGGGCCGAAGGCAGGTCGTCTGGATTTTCGCGACCCAGCCCGATGAAGGCAAGCCCCGCGAACCCAGCGAAGATCACCACTGGTGCCAGCATCATCGGAGATATTCTAGCCATTTGATTTCACCTTCTTTTCAATCTCCTGCAGGTCCTTTTTTACCTTTTTCGCGCGGCGCAGGCTGAGCACGACGATGGCCGCGAGTAACACCAGCGAAATCGCGTAAGACGACAGGACCGCCTCTGCATATTTCCCGAGATCCGGCATCACGCACTCTCCATCCGGTCCCGCGCCAGCAGGGCCCGCATCCGGCGCGCGCGGATTTCGGTTCGCGTCCGCACCAGAACCAGCGCTATGAACAGCAGCGCGAAGGCCGTCATGCAGACATAAAGCGGCAGCTTGAATTCCATCGCCATCCGCTCACCCGACTGCACCGACAGCGACGCCCCCTGATGCAGGCCCTGGCTCCAGAAGTTAACGGCATAGCGGCTGAGCAGCGCGAAGACCGACCCGACAAGGCACAGGATCGAGGTGAGATCAGCCGCGGTGTCGTCATTCTCGATCGCTTCCCACAACGCCATGTAGCCCAGATAAAACAGAAAAAGGATCAGGAACGACGTCAGGCGCGGATCCCATGCCCACCAGGTGCCCCACATGGGCTGCCCCCAGATCGCACCCGTCAGCAGCGCGATCACCGTCATCACAAGCCCCACCGGCGCCGCCGCCCGCGCCGCAAGCGCGCTGACATGATGCCGGCGGATGATCCAGATCAGCGAGGCGACCAGCATCATGATCCACGCATTGATCGCCATCAACGCGGCGGGCACATGCAGGTAGACGATCTTGACGGTCGATCCCTGCCGGTAGTCGTCGGGCGTGAAGAAGAACCCCCAGACCAGCCCCACGACAAGGGTCACCGCCGCTAGTCCGGCAACCCAGGGCAGCACGCTATCGGTGGTTTGCAGGAATTTGCGGGGATTGGCATATTCCCAGAGCGAAGATTGGCTCATTCCGTGTCCTTCGGTCGTCGCAGACATGTCATCTCAGGTTGACCTTCAATACCGCAGCCGAGGCGAAAGGCAAAAGGGCGATCGTGCCGCAGGTGATGCCCGCGAGCAGAAAAAGCGGCGTTGTGACGTTCAGCCCTTCGGCCCCGCGACGCGCCACCTCTGCCCCGAAAATCAACGTAGGCACGTATAAAGGCAGCACAAGAAGACTCAGAAGCAGCCCGCCGCGCTTCAGCCCCACGGTCAGCGCGGCGCCGAAGGTGCCGATCACGCTTAGCGCCGGGGTGCCGAGGGCGAGCGACAGCGTCACCCAGACAAAGCCCGCCTCGGGCAGGTTCAGAAGCACCCCGAGCACGGGGGCGGCCAGCACCAGCGGCAGGCCCGTCGTCAGCCAGTGCGCCAGCGACTTGACGGCCACGAGGCCCTCCATCGGCAGCGGGGACGTGGCCAGAAGGTCGAGGCTGCCATCCTCCCAGTCGAGCGCGAAGATCCGGTCCAGCGACAGCAGGCACGCGAGGAGCGCCCCGACCCAGAGGATTCCGGGCGCAATGGTCGACAGGATCTCGGCCTGCGGGCCGACACCGAACGGCACCAGCACCACGACGATCAGGAAAAACGACAGCCCGAGGCCGAATCCACCACCCGCCCGAATGGCGAGCCGTATGTCGCGGGTCAGCAGCGCGATCACAGGAAGGCTCCGTCGAAATCGTCCGGTTCCAACGGCTTTGCTCGGTAGGCCGCGACATCGAGCGTGCAGACCTCGGACAGGCCGAGATCGATATGGGAGGCGATCAGCGCCATGCCGCCCCGGGCCAGATGGGCGCGCACCGCCGCGGCGAACATGCCCACGGCATCGGTGTCGAGCGACACGGTCGGTTCATCGAGGATCCAGATCATCCGGCCCGTCACGAGCAGGCGCGCAAGCCCAAGCCTGCGTTTCTGCCCGGCCGACAGCGCCCCCGCTGGACGCGGCGCCAGCGGCGCGAGTTGATATGCGGCGAGGGCGGAGGAAATATCGCGATGACCAAAGGCCTCGGCCCAGAAGCGCAGATTTTCTTCGACCGTCAGCGTCGGCTTGATCCCGTCGGCGTGGCCGGCGTAGACAAGGCTCTCGTCCGGAACCGTGATCTGCCCCGCAAGCGGCGGCTGCAACCCCGCGACGGTGCGCAGCAAGGTCGTCTTGCCGCTGCCATTGGGACCGCGCAGGACAAGCGCCTGCCCGGCCCCGAGCGTAAAGCTCAGCCCTTCCAGCACGGGTATCCCGCCGCGCGCAACCCTGAGATCCGTGACGGTCAGTGTCATGCGCGTCGCTCTACCCCAGGCACCCGGGCACGGAAAAGCACGAAACCCGCCTCGATCAGACGGGCAGCGCGGCAACCGCGACCCGCCGTCCTTCAGACAGAAGCACGTTGTAGGTGCGACAAGCGGCAGGCGAACTCATGACCTCGACACCGATCTCCGCGTTTTCCAGAATGCGGCGCAACGACGCGGGAATATGCGCCGTCTCGGGGCCGGTGCCGATGAAGATGACGTCCACGTCCTCGGCCAGATCCAGCAGGCGCGCGCTGTCGTCATATCCGCCCCAGTTGCGCGCCGAGGTGACGGTTACGAGGATCGGCCCTTCGACAACCTCTCCGGCGACGCGGAAGAACCCCGGACCGTAGCCGTCGATGGGGGTGGCACCCTGAAAGGTGATCTCGGTCAGTTGCATCTCGTGGCTCCTTTGCGGCGTTCGGACCTGCAGAGCAATGGCTAACCCTACAGATGTGCCCCATGGGTGACCCGCCTTCAAGGCGATACGAACATCCCATCCGGTCCGGACGGGATCAGGTGATCCTGACCCATTTGGGGTTTGACCGCCCGGATGCCATGGGGCATGACCGCGCCATGGCGAAACCCGGATCCTTTTCCTGCACGGCCTGTGGTGCGGTGCACACGCGCTGGTCGGGCCGCTGCGACGCGTGCGGCGCATGGAACACCATCCAGGAGGAGGTGCCGCTGTCGACAGGCCCAAAGGGCAAGACCCTCGGCGGCAAGCGCGGCGCGCAACTGGCCCTGACAGACCTTTCGACCCAGGAGGCCCCGCCGCCGCGCACCAACTCGGGCATCGGCGAGCTTGACCGCGTTCTTGGCGGCGGTCTCGTGCCGTCGAGCGCGATTCTCGTGGGCGGCGATCCCGGCATTGGCAAATCCACCTTGTTGTTGCAGGCGGCAGCAAAGTTCGCCGGCGCGGGTCTGCGGACCTTTTATGTCTCGGGCGAGGAAGCAAGTGCGCAAGTGCGGATGCGCGCGCAGCGCCTGGGGCTGGAGGACGCGCCGGTCAAGCTGGCCGCGGCCACCGCGCTGCGCGACATCCTGACCACGCTGGAGACCGAGAAACCCGATCTCGTGATCATCGATTCGATCCAGACCATCTGGTCCGACACGGTTGAGGCCGCACCCGGAAGCGTGTCCCAGGTCCGTGCGGCGGCGCATGAACTGACGCGCTTTGCCAAGCGGTTCGGCACCTGCGTCATCCTCGTGGGCCACGTCACCAAGGACGGCCAGATCGCAGGCCCGCGCGTGGTCGAGCACATGGTCGATTGCGTGCTCTATTTCGAGGGCGAGCGCGGGCATCAGTTCCGTATCCTGCGCTCGGTCAAGAACCGCTTCGGTCCCGCCGACGAGATCGGCGTGTTCGAGATGACAGGGTCCGGGCTGGCCGAGGTCGCCAACCCGTCCGAGCTTTTCCTGTCGGGTCGCGGCGCACCGTCGCCAGGCTCGGTGGTGTTTTCCGGCATCGAGGGCACACGGCCGGTGCTGGTTGAAATGCAGGCGCTGGTCGCCCCCACCCCGCACGCGCAGCCCCGCCGTGCGGTCGTCGGCTGGGACGGGGCGCGGCTGGCGATGATCCTCGCGGTGCTCGAAGCACGCTGCGGCATCCCGTTTGCCGGGCTTGATGTCTATCTCAACGTAGCCGGGGGCCTGCGGATTTCCGAACCTGCCGCCGATCTCGCGGTCGCCGCAGCCCTTCTCAGCGCGCGCGAAGACACCGCCCTGCCCGCCGAGACGGTGATTTTCGGCGAAATCAGCCTGTCCGGGGCGCTGCGGCCCGTAGGGCAAACGGAAAACCGGTTGAAAGAGGCGCAAAAACTTGGTTTCACCTCGGCGATCATTCCCTCGGGCGGAAAAACCGGCGAGGAAAGCGGGCTGACCCTCACCCGCATCGGGGATCTGACCGCGTTCGTGGGTGACATTTTCGGCGCAGGCTAGGCGCGCCCAAGGGGACAGGACGAAAGTACATGCAGGGTTTCACCATCATCGACGGTGCCGTGGCGCTGTTCATCATCGTTTCGGCTCTGCTGGCCTATTCGCGCGGGCTCGTACGCGAAACGCTGGCCATCGCCGGCTGGGTCGTGGCGGGGATCGTGGCTTTCGTCTTTGCCCCGACGGTCGAGCCGCTGGTCAAGGAAGTGCCTGTCCTGGGCGACTTCGTTGCCGGAAGTTGCGAACTGTCCATGCTGTCGGCTTTCGCGGCGGTGTTCGCGGTTGCGCTGATCGTGGCGTCGCTGATCACGCCGCTCTTTTCATCGCTCGTGCAACGCTCGGTGCTCGGCGGGGTCGATCAGGGACTGGGGTTCGTGTTCGGCGCGGCGCGCGGCGTCCTGCTGATCGCGATTGCCTATTTCGTCTACGACATCGTCATCGGATCGCAATCGGTGGCGATGATCGAAGACAGCCGGTCCGCGCAGGTGTTCTCGCAGCTCACCGGCAACATCGAGGATCGCAACCCCGAAGAGGCGCTTGGCTGGATCACCCGCCAATACGAAGCGTTGATCGGGGCCTGCGAGGCGCCGCAAACCTGACGTCGCGCCCCGGGCCGGTCCTGTCTTCATGATAGTTTCGTGACATGTCGTGCCCGACGTCTTATGTAGGCACTACGTGAAATCCACAGGATTCGGAGCTGCCACTCTTGTCCACGCACATGCCCCCCGCCCACCCGTTCGACGATGACGCGCTGCGGGAGGAATGCGGCGTTTACGGCGTCATCGGCCTCACGGATGCCGCGAATTTCGTGGCCCTCGGGCTGCACGCCCTGCAACATCGCGGACAGGAAGCCGGCGGCATCGTCAGCCATGACCCCGAGCTGGGCTTCAACAGCGCCCGCCGCTTTGGCTACGTGCGCGACAACTTCACCCGCCAGAGCCTGATGGAAACGCTGCCCGGGCCTCTGGCCATCGGGCATGTGCGCTATTCGACCTCGGGTGCGAAAGGGCCCACGCAGATGCGCGACGTTCAGCCCTTCTTCGGCGAGTTCTCGATGGGCGGCGCGGCGATCGCACATAACGGCAATATCACCAATGCCGACGCGCTGCGCCGGGAATTGATTGACCGCGGCTCGATCTTTCAGTCCGGGTCCGACAGCGAATGCATCATCCACCTGATGGCGCGGTCGCTGCAGCGCAACATCCCCGAACGGATGGAGGACGCGCTGCGCCGGGTCGAGGGCGCGTTCTCGATCGTCGCGATGACGCGCAGCAAGCTGATCGGCGTACGGGACCCGTTGGGCGTGCGCCCGCTGGTTCTGGGACAATTGGGCGAAGGGTGGGTCCTGTCGTCGGAGACCTGCGCGCTTGACATCCTCGGCGCGCGCTATGTGCGCGAGGTGGCACCGGGCGAGATGGTCGTGATTTCGGAAAAGGCCGGTGTGGAAAGCCACTTCCCGTTCCGTCCCCGCCCGCCGCGATTCTGCATCTTTGAACATGTCTATTTCTCGCGCCCCGATTCGATCATCGGGGGGCGCTCGGTCTACGAGACGCGCCACCAGATCGGCGTGGAACTGGCGCGCGAGGCCCCCGTCGAGGCCGATCTCGTCTGTCCCGTCCCCGACAGCGGCACACCCGCCGCGATCGGCTACAGCCACGAATCGGGAATTCCGTTCGCCATGGGAATCATCCGCAACCAGTATGTCGGCCGCACCTTCATCGAGCCGACCGAGCAGATCCGCAACATGGGCGTGCGCCTGAAGCTCAACGTCAACCGCGCCCTGATCGAGGGCAAGCGCGTCATCCTCGTCGATGACAGCGTCGTGCGCGGCACAACCAGTCGCAAGATCAAGGAAATGATCCTTGATGCCGGTGCCGCCGAGGTGCATTTCCGCATCGCCTCGCCGCCGACCTCCTGGCCATGTTTCTACGGTGTGGACACGCCGCAACGCGACAAACTTCTCGCCGCCAACATGTCCGAGGACGAGATGCGCGCGCATCTCAACGTCGACAGCCTGCGTTTCATCTCGCTCGACGGGCTCTACCGCGCGGTCGGCGTGCCGGGCGGGCGCGACAACGCCTGCCCGCAGTATTGTGACGCCTGCTTTTCCGGCGATTATCCGGTGGTGCCGTCGGACCAGATCGAAAATGGCTTCCAGATGAAAGTCGAAGCTGCCGAATAGCTCGGCATTGCGCGTGCATCATGGGCAGTCGTGGACGGTTTGCGATTTTTTCGTGAACTTGAAAAATCCGGGCTTTTCGCAGAGGGATAGGTCGCGTAAATGCGCGGTGAAGCTGCGAAAAGGCAAGAAAGTTTCATGAAAGATCAAACAGACCCGACCGTGGCCAAGGCGGCAGGTACGCAAGCAAACGCGCGGTCGAGCGGTGACCTGCACCTTGTGGGCACGATGCATGGCCCTTCGACCGGCCGGGCGCTGTTGCGGCATGACGGCAAGGTGCACGTACTGGAGGTCGGCGAAACGCTTGGCGGCGCGACCGTGACGGCGGTCGGCGAAGGGGTGGTCACCCTTGACCGGCGCGGTCGTACGGAACGGCTGCACCTTCCAAGCAGCTAAACGACGATTCAAAATGAAAAAGGCCGTGCCGATGTAACCGGCACGGCCTCTTGCCCACGGTTGCGCAAAGATCAGCCTCGGCGCGTCTTCAGCGCCTTCCAGCCACCCCAAACGACCATCGCCGCGATAACGGCCTTGACTGCATCGCCGATCAGGAACGGCGCCATCCAGTGGGTCCAGAGATCCGACGCGGTCGTGCCCAGAACCGCCGCAGGCCATGCAAGCCCTGGCAGGTAGAGCAGCGCCGACACCGCAATGCCGCACGTGGCCGTCGACACAATGCCACGGGCAAGGCCCTTTTCCACCGCCAGACCCGCCAGCCACGCCATGCCGACATAGCCGTAGAGGAACCCTGCGGTCGGCCCCACCAGCGAGGCGCTGCTCATGCCGCCGGCAAAGACCGGCAAACCCATGGCCCCTTCGGCGAGATAGGCCAGAACCGCCGCTGCCCCGAGCCGTGCGCCGAGCGTCAGCCCGACCAGCAACACCGCCAGCGTCGAAAGCGTCATCGGCACCGGAAAGAACGGCACGCTGACCTGCGCAGCGAGCGCGATCAGGAGCGATCCGCCGAGGACGAGCCCCGCCTTGCGAACTAGGCTGTCATGGCCCGGCACGGCCCGTGCCAGAACTCTTTCATGGGTCATGTCATGTCCTTTCTTATATGCAGGGATCAGGCATCAGTTTTTCGCTGCGCTGCGACGAAAGTCAAGCGATTGTCCTTGAATACGCGGGCGCCGAATGGGATTTGCAGGACATGAAACAGGATGACGCCCTTCCCCTCGCGCTGGTGACCGGCGCCTCGCGCGGTCTTGGCGCCGCCATGGCCGAGGCGCTGGCCCCGACCCATCACATCATCGCAGTGGCGCGCACCACCGGCGCGCTCGAAGAGCTTGACGACCGCATTCAGGCCAGAGGCGGGCAAGCCACGCTAGCGCCGATGAGCATAACCGAGCGCGGGAAACTCGCGCAGCTCTGCCGCGCAATCCACGACCGTTGGGGCGGGCTCGCGATCTGGGTTCACGCAGCGATCCATGCGGCCCCGCTGACGCCTGCCGCGCATCTTTCGGAAAAGGACTGGGCCAGATCGGTCGCCTGCAACGTCACGGCCATGGGCACGCTTATCCCCTTTGTCGCGCCGCTTCTGGGGAGCACAGGCAAGGCGCTGTTCTTCGACGACCCGAACGTGGGCAAATCGTTCTTCGGCACCTACGGCGCGACGAAGGCCGCGCAGATCGCACTCGCGCGCAGTTGGCAGGCCGAAACCGTCCGGCTCGGGCCGCGCGTGCATATCCTGACGCCGCAGCCGATGTCGACGGCGACGCGGGCGCGTTTCTATCCCGGAGAGGATCGCGAGAGCTTGCGCCATCCGCGCGACGAGGCGGCGCGCCTGCTGGCGCTGCTCTGACGTTGCGTACCTTGCCCCGCGCCGGGCGCGCCGCTACACAAGGGCCGAAAAATCAACTGACGGGGCACGGGCATGCGCATTCTGATCACCAATGATGACGGCATCAATGCGCCGGGCCTTGCCGTTCTGGACGAGATCGCCAACGCGCTGGCCGGTGAGGCAGGCGAGGTCTGGACCGTGGCCCCGGCCTTCGAGCAGTCGGGCGTCGGGCATTGCATCTCCTACACACGTCCCATGATGATCTCGAAGATGGCCGAGCGCCGCTATGCCGCCGAAGGCAGCCCCGCCGATTGCGTGCTCGCGGGCCTGCATGACGTGATGAAGGACGCGCGCCCAGATCTGGTCCTGTCGGGCGTCAATCGCGGCAACAACGCCGCTGAAAATGCTGTCTATTCCGGCACAGTAGGGGCCGCGATGGAAGCCGCCCTTCAGGGCGTCCCGGCGGTGGCCCTCAGCCAGTTCTACGGGCCGGAAAACCGTGATCTCGACGACACGTTCGAGGCCGCGCGGGTGCACGGGCTGGCCACCTTGCAGCGCCTGCTCGACAAGGGTGTCTGGAGCCATGACGACTACGGCATCTTCTACAATATCAACTTCCCGCCCGTTCCCGCGTCGGGCGTCAAGGGCTTGCGCGCCGCGCGCCAAGGGTTTCGTCGTGACATGGGGTTCGGTGTGCAGCCCCATGTCGCGCCCTCGGGGCGGCGGTTTCTGTGGGTCACTGGCGCGCCGCAGCACGAACCGACCAGCCCCGGGTCGGATGCCGATGTCAACCTGCAGGGCTATATCTCTGTCACACCCATGCGGGCGGACCTGACCGCGCATGACGCGCTGGAGGCGCTGAAAGCCATCGAATGAGCAATGACGAGACCGATAACGCCGAACGCAAGATGCAGTTCCTGTTCGCGCTCCGCTCCAAGGGGGTGACGGACGCGCGCGTGCTGACGGCGATGGAAAAGATCGACCGGGCGCCGTTCATCCGCGGATATTTCACCGGCCGCGCCTACGAGGACATGCCGCTGCCGATCGCCTGCGGTCAGACGATCAGCCAGCCCTCGGTGGTGGGGCTGATGACGCAGGCGCTGAAGATCAGCAGCCGCGACAAGGTGCTCGAGGTGGGGACCGGTTCCGGGTACCAGGCCGCGATCCTCAGCCAGCTTGCGCGGCGCGTCTACACCGTGGATCGTCACCGGCGGCTGGTGGGCGAAGCCTCGAAGGTCTTCCGCGATCTCGACCTGACGAACATCACCGCCATCACCGCCGATGGTAGCTTCGGGTTGCCCGACCAGGCGCCGTTCGACCGGATTCTCGTCACGGCAGCGGCCGAGGATCCGCCCGGCCCGCTCTTGGCGCAACTGAAAATCGGCGGTATCATGGTGCTTCCCGTGGGTCAGTCGGATGCCGTGCAGCACCTCATCCGCGTGACACGGACCGAGACGGGGTTCGACTATGACGAGATGCGCCCCGTGCGCTTCGTCCCGCTGGTCGAAGGACTGGGGCGCGACGGGTAACGGCAGACGACGCGAAGGCCACATCACGAAGGGTCTGAGCAGCAACAACAGGGCGGGACAGAAGATGATCGAGATGCGCGACCTTCCGAGACATCTGGCACTTGGTGCGGGGCTTGGCCTTCTACTGGCGGCATGCGACCGTCCCGTGGACTCGGATCTGCGAGGCGCGTTCGGGAACGCCCCCAGCACGACCGAAGCCGCGCGCGGCGCCGAGGCCGAGCGGCCCGAACCGGACGACCGCGGAATCATCTCCTATCCCGGCTACCAGGTGGCCGTTGCGCAACGCGGTGACACGCTGGCCAAACTCGCGACACGGATCGGCGCGGATGCCGAGGCGATCGCGCGCTATAACGGCATCCAGACCGGAGATCCCCTGCGCGACGGCGAGATCATCGCCCTGCCGGACCGTGTCGCCGAACCCGAAGGCGGCCCGATCCGGTCACCCGGTGACGTGGACATCGACAGCCTTGCCGGAGAGGCGATCCGCCGGGCCGATGACCAGTCGATCGAGACATCATCGCTCGAACCCGCAGAGCGGGCGCGAGAAGACACCGGCGAAGAGCCCGTGCGCCACAAGGTCGAACGCGGCGAGACGGCCTTCAGCATCGCGCGGCTCTACGATGTGTCGGTCCGGGCCCTGGCGGACTGGAACAGTCTCGACAGCGATTTCACCGTGCGCGAGGGACAATATCTCTTGATCCCGGTCGCGCAGCAGGACAGCGCGCGCAGGGCGTCCGAGGATGACGACGTGACGCCGCCGGGCAGCGGTTCGCCCTCGCCCACGCCACCAAGCGCCTCAACCCCACTGCCCGAAGAAGAAACCGAACCCGCCTCGGCGCCGACCGAGACTGTCGCGGCCCCCGATCTCGGCACTGGCCAGAGCGATGCAGGTGACGCGCGCATGGCAAGACCCGTGTCAGGCGACATCGTGCGCGACTACGAGCGCGGCAGCAATGACGGGATCGACATCTCCGCCGAGCCCGGAGCCGCCGTGAATGCCGCCGATGCGGGCACCGTCGCGGCCATCACCGAGGACACGAACGGCGTGCCGATCATCGTGATCAAGCATTCCGGAAATCTTCTGACGGTCTATTCCAACGTCACCGGGGTGGCGGTCGAGCGGGGTGACAGCGTGA
>JAWLGF010000062.1:0-12668 GCA_041685205.1 Roseovarius sp. | reverse complement strand
GGACGAGATGCACGGAGAGGGCGTCGCGCCCGAGGTCATCGAGGATCTCGACATCACCGATCAGTCCGGCCACTGGGCGCGGATCAAGGCGTTTCTGGGCATCATCCGGCAGTATTTCGAGGCCGATCCCGATAATCCGGATGTGGAGACGCGGCAGCGGCTGGTGATCGAACGGCTGACGGGGCTGTGGGCGGAAACCCCGCCGCAATCCCCGATCATTGTCGCCGGTTCCACCGGGTCGCGGGGGGCGACGCAGATCCTGATGCAGGCGGTGGCACGGCTGCCGCAGGGGGCGGTGGTGCTGCCCGGCTTCGACTTCGACGCGCCCGCCCATGTCTGGGAGGCGCTCGGCGATCCGATGACGTCGGAGGATCATCCGCAATACCGTTTCGTGCGGTTCGCTGAAAGGGCCGGGATCACCGCGCAGGATGTGCGGCGATGGTCCGATGACGCGCCGACGAGCCCCGCGCGCAACGCGCTGATCTCGCTGGCGCTTCGGCCCGCGCCGGTTACCGATCAATGGCTGCGCGATGGCCCTGCGCTGCGGCAGATCGGGGCGGCGATGGCGGATGTGACGCTGATCGAGGCGCAATCGACCCGAGCCGAGGCGCTGGCGATCGCGATGCGCCTGCGGCAGGCGGCCGAGGACGGGCAAACCGCCGCGCTCATCACGCCCGATCGCACGCTCAGCCGTCAGGTGACCGCCGCGCTCGACCGCTGGCACATCCGGCCCGATGACAGCGCGGGCGAGCCGCTGCACCTGTCGCCGCCGGGGCGGTTGCTGCGGCACGTCGCCGATCTGTTCCGCCAGCCGCTGAGCGCCGAGGCGCTGCTGACGCTGCTCAAGCATCCGCTGACCCATCAGGGCGCGGCGCGGGGCGATCACCTGCGCCTCACCCGCGATCTGGAACTTCACCTGCGGCGGTTCGGCCCGCCCTATCCCAACGGCGAAAGCCTGCGTGCATGGGCGCTGAAGAAGGCGTCTGACCCGCTGATCGCGGAGTGGGTGGACTGGATTTGTGCCTGTTTCACCGATCAGGCGCAGCCCGGCGAGATCGCGCTCGGCACGCGGGTTGCCGATCACCTCGACCTGGCCGAGCGGATCGCGCAGGGCTGTCGCGGCGAGGGGTCCGGCACGCTCTGGCAGAAGGAGGCCGGGCAGGACGCGCGCAAGGTTGTCGACAGCTTGCAGACCGAGGCGGGACAGGCCGGCGCGCTGAATGCCGCCGATTACGCCAGCCTCTTTCACGGCATCCTTGCGAGCGAGGAGGTGCGCACCCCGACCGAACCGCATCCGCATATCCTGATCTGGGGTACGCTTGAGGCGCGCGTGCAGGGTGCCGATCTGCTGATTCTCGCGGGGCTCAACGAAGGCAGCTGGCCGGAGGCGCCGGCGCCCGATCCGTGGCTCAACCGGTCGCTGCGCCATCAGGCGGGGCTTTTGCTGCCCGAGCGGCGCATCGGGCTGTCCGCGCATGATTTCCAGCAGGCGGTCGCGGCGAAAGAGGTGTGGCTGACCCGGTCGGTCCGGTCGGACGATGCCGAAACCGTGGTCTCGCGCTGGCTTAATCGCGTGCAGAACCTGATGGACGGGCTGCCGGATCAGGGCGGCGCGGCCGCGCTCAAGGCGATGCGCGACCGCGGGCAGGCCTGGCTCGATCAGGTGACGGCACTGGAAAGCCCCGCAGAGGTGCCGCGCGCCCTGCGGCCTGCGCCTGCGCCGCCAGTCGCCGCGCGTCCCGATCACCTGAGCGTCACGGAAATCAAGCGGCTGATCCGCGACCCTTACGCGATCTACGCGCGTCACGTGCTGCGGCTGCGCCCGCTCGATCCGTTGATGAAGGTGCCCGATGCGCTGCTGCGCGGCACCGTGCTGCACGAGGTGCTGGAGCGGTTCGTGAAGGCGTCGCGCGATGACCCCGCGCAGGGCACGCGCGCCGCCCTGCTGGCGGTGGCCGAGGACGTGCTGGCGCAGCATGTGCCCTGGGCCGAGGCGCGCGCGCTGTGGCTGGCGCGGCTGGACCGGGTGGCGGACTGGTTCATCGAAACCGAAGCCGACCGCCGGAAGCTTGCCGAGCCGTACGGGTTCGAACTGCGCGGCCGCGCCGAGATCCCCGAGCTGGGTTTTGCGCTGTCGGCCAAGGCAGACCGGCTGGATCTCGACGCCCACGGGCGGCTCTGCATCTACGATTACAAGACCGGCGCGCCGCCCACGGCCAAAGAGCAGACAAGCTTTGACAAGCAATTGCTGCTTGAGGCCGCGATGGCCGAGCGCGGCGCGTTCGACGGGCTTGGCCCCGTTCGGGTCCTCAGGGCCGCGTTCATCGGGCTGGGCGGCACGCCGAAAGAGGTCGACGCGCCGCTCGAAGACGAGCCGCCCGACCGTGTCTGGGCGCAGTTCAAGGAGCTGATCGCGGCCTATCAGGTGCCCGGAAAGGGCTATGTCGCGCGCCGTGCGCCGCACGCCTCCGACGAGCGCGGCGATTACGACCAGCTTGCGCGGTTCCGTGAATGGGACATGACCGATCCGCCCGACGAGACGGAGGTGGGCCAGTGACCGCGCGCGATGCCGCCAGCGAGGCGCAGGTCGAGGCCGCGCGCCCGGACCTGTCGACATGGCTGTCGGCCAATGCCGGATCGGGCAAGACCCGCGTGCTGACCGACCGTGTGGCGCGGCTGCTGCTGGACGGGGTGAACCCGCAGCACATCCTGTGCCTGACCTACACCAAGGCCGCCGCCAGCGAGATGCAGAACCGGCTGTTCGCGCGGCTCGGGGGGTGGGCGATGCTGGCGGATGCCGATCTGCGGGCCGCCTTGCAAACGCTCGGGCACGATGGCGAGATTGACGCAGGCACCCTGCGCCGCGCCCGCCGCCTGTTCGCGCAGGCGATCGAGACGCCGGGCGGGTTGCGCATCCAGACGATCCATTCCTTCTGCGCCGCGCTTTTGCGCCGCTTTCCGCTCGAGGCCGGTGTGACGCCGCAATTCGCGGAGATGGAGGATCGCACCGAACGCCTGCTGCGCACCGAGATCGTCGAGGAACTGGCGAGCGGTCCGCAGGCCGGGGTGGTCCATGCGATTGCGCGCCAGTATTCGGGCGAGAGCCTTGAGGATCTCAGCGCCGAGATCGCCCGCCACCGCGCCGGGTTCGCCCAAGGGGTCAGCGATGCCGACCTTGCCGCGCTGTTCGATCAGCCCGCGGGCCTGAGCATGGGCGATATCGAGGCGCGTGTGTTTCTGGGAAACGAGGCCCGTCTTCTCGACGAGATCCTGCCCTTGCTGCGTCAAAGCGGCAGCAACGACCAGTCCGCGGCTCGGAAACTCGACGGGATCGAGCAGCTCGATTCGTCGGCCCTTCCGGTTCTCGAAGATGTTTTCCTTTTGAAGACGGGTGAGAACGCGTTTTCGCCCAAGTTGCCGTCGATCACGAAGCAGCCTTTCCCGACACAGGGTTTGCGCAAGAAGGTGCGTGGCCCCTGGGATGTGCTGGATGATTGGATGCAGCGCGTCGCGGAGGCTCGCGCCGCACGCCTCGCGCTCGCCGCGATGCAGAAGACCCGCGCGCTGCATGATTTCGCGCAGGCCTTCCTGCCGGCCTATGCGCGGGCCAAGCAGCTGCGCGGCTGGCTGGATTTCGATGATCTGATCCTGCGCGCGCGCGATCTGCTGACCGACCCGCGCGTCGCGGCCTGGGTGCTTTACCGGCTGGATGGCGGGATCGATCACATTCTTGTCGACGAGGCGCAGGATACCAGCCCCGTGCAATGGCAGGTGATCGAGCGTCTGGCGCAGGAATTCACGGCCGGGCAGGGCGCGCGCAGCGATATCGCGCGCACGATCTTCGTGGTGGGCGACAAGAAACAGTCGATCTATTCCTTCCAGGGCGCCGATCCGCGTGAATTCGACCGGATGCAGGGTGATTTCGCCGAACGGCTTTCGGCCACCGGCACACCGTTGCAATCGCGGGTGCTGGCGTGGTCCTTTCGATCCTCGACCGCGATCCTGACATGCGTCGATTGCTGTTTCGACGACAGCGCCGATAGCGGCTTTGCCCCCGAGGAAGATCACAAGGCGTTCTTCGAGGCGCTGCCCGGCCGGGTCGATCTGTGGCCGTTCGTGGAAAAACCGGAGGCCGAAGAACCCCCCGCATGGCATCAGCCCGTCGACATCCGCGGCGCCGGCGATCCCGCGATCCTGCTGGCGCGAGGCGTGGCGTCCGAGATGCGCGCGATGCTCGACCGCGGCGAAATGATCCCCGACAAGGACGCGCCATCGGGATTTCGCCCCGTGCGGGCGGGCGATTTCCTGATCCTCGTGCGCCGCCGATCGGCGCTCTTTCACGAGATCATCCGCGCCTGCAAGGCCGAAGGCTTGCCCATTGCCGGGGCGGATCGCCTCAAGGTCGGCGCCGAACTGGCGGTGCGCGACCTCGGCGCACTTCTGGCCTTCCTTTCGACGCCCGAGGATGATCTGGCACTGGCCACCGCGCTCAAATCACCGCTTTTCGGCTGGTCCGAGGCGCAGCTTTACGACCTCGCGCATCGCCGCGAGCAGCGCTATCTGTGGCAGGCGCTGCGCGAGCGGCGCGCGGAATTCCCCGCCGAGATGGCGGTGATCGACGATTTGTTCGACCATGTCGATTACCTGCGCCCCTACGAGTTGATCGAGCGGATCCTGACCCGCCATGACGGACGCCGCCGCCTGCTCGCGCGGCTAGGACGCGAGGCCGAGGACGGGATCGACGCGCTGCTTTCACAGGCCATGGCTTATGAGGCCCGCTCGGTCGACAGCCTGACCGGCTTTCTGGTCTGGATGGAAACCGACGATCTGGAGATCAAGCGCCAGATGGACAGCGCCGGCGACCGCATCCGCGTGATGACGGTGCACGGGGCCAAGGGTCTGCAATCGCCGGTGGTGATCCTGCCCGAAACCGGCACATGGCGCGCGCCGCCGGCGCCGCAGATCGTCACGGCGGAGGATGTGCCGCTCTGGACCGGTCCCGCGACCGACAGGCCCGACGCGATCCGGAACGCCGTGGATGCCGCGCAGCACGCGCAGCAGGCCGAGCGCGACCGCCTGCTTTACGTCGCCATGACCCGCGCCGAGACCTGGCTGATCGTTGCCGCGCACGGTGATCCGGACAAGCTGGTGTCGACGTGGTACGACAAGATCCGGCGCGGGATGGACGCTGCGGGCGCCGTGGCGCATGACTTCGCCGGGGGCGCGGGCCTGCGCTTGCAGCATGGGGACTGGGCCGGGCCGCAAACGCCATCCGAGAAGATCGAGGCGACCGCGCCGCCGGCGTTATCCGACATCTTTGCGCGGCCCGCGCCGCCTGCCCCGGCGCGCGCCAAGACGCTCAGCCCGTCCGATCTTGGCGGCACCAAGGCGCTGCCGGGCGAGGAGGGGCTGGACGAGGACGCCGCGAAACGCCGCGGGCGGCAGGTGCACCGGCTGCTGGAATTCCTGCCGCAGGTGCCGCGCGCCGACTGGCCCGAAACCGCCGCGCGGCTGCTGGCCAATGGCGCCGATGCGGCCACCGGCGCCGAACTGGCGCTGTTGCTGGCCGAGGCCGAAAAGGTGCTGACCCGGCCCGGCCTCACCCCGCTTTTCGCCGCCGACGCGCTGACCGAGGTGTCGATCACCGCTGATCTCGGGTCGGCGCGGCTGCACGGGACCATCGACCGGCTGCGCGTCGCCCCGGATCATGTGCTCGCGGTGGATTTCAAGACCAACGCCGTGGTGCCCGATGTCGTGCGCGACTGCCCCGATGGCCTGTTGCGCCAGATGGGGGCCTATGCGCATGCGCTTGGCGCGATATACCCCGACCGCCGGATCGAGACGGCGATCCTCTGGACCCGCACCGCCACGCTGATGCGCCTGCCGCACGACACCGTGACTCGGGCGCTGTTATCCGCGGGGATCGCTTGACGCACTGCGCCCGGCTCCATACTTACAGGTAAACCCTGATCGCAAGGAGAACCGACATGGCCACCGTTGCCGTAACCGACGCCACATTCGACGCCGAAGTGAAAAACTCAGATGTCCCCGTCGTGGTGGATTTCTGGGCCGAATGGTGCGGCCCGTGCAAACAGATCGGCCCCGCGCTCGAAGAGCTGGCCAACGAGATGAACGGCCGGATCAAGGTCGCCAAGGTCGATGTCGACAGCAACCCGAACGCCGCCGCGGCGATGGGCATTCGCGGCATTCCGGCGCTGTTCATCTTCAAGAACGGCGAGGTCGTGTCGAACAAGACAGGCGCGGCGCCCAAGGCCGCCCTGCAAAGCTGGATCGAAGAAAGCATCTGACTCGCGAGACTTGTCCAGAGGGGGGCCGTACTCTGCGCGGCCCCCTTTTTGCATCACTCTCGTGCCGCACAGTCCCGAACCCGAACGGAGCCCGATCATGAGCGATTTTCCCGGCTGGCACGGCACCACGATCATCGGTGTGCGCCGCGGTGGCGAAGTTGTCGTCGCCGGGGACGGACAGGTCAGCCTTGGCGACACGGTGATCAAGGGCGGCGCGCGCAAGGTCCGCAGGCTCAGCCCCGGCGGGCATGACGTGGTGGCCGGGTTCGCCGGATCGACGGCCGATGCCTTCACCCTGCTGGAACGGCTGGAGGCCAAGCTCGAGGCGACGCCGGGACAGTTGCAACGCGCCTGCGTCGATCTGGCCAAGGACTGGCGCACCGACAAGTACCTGCAAAAGCTTGAGGCGATGCTGATCGTCACCGACGGCGATCAGCTTTACGTGATCACCGGGGCAGGCGACGTGCTTGAGCCCGAGCATGACGTTGCCGCGATCGGATCGGGTGGCAATTTCGCACTCGCCGCCGCGCGCGGGCTGTCGGACAAGACCGACCTCTCGGCCGAGGAGATCGCGCGCAAGGCCATGGCCATCGCCGCCGATATCTGCATCTACACCAACGGCAATCTCACCGTGGAGACGATCGGCAAGGCCTAGTCCGACTTCTGCATGGCCTCCTTGTAGGCGCGCAACACCGCGTTCATGCGAGTCTGATATCCTTTGCCCTGGCTGCGAAAGAATTCGACAATATCCGCGTCAATCCGAAGCGATATCAGCTTCTTGGGTTCCGGTTCGACCAAGCTGGCTTTGCTCCAGTCCACGTCGATTTCCTGTTCGCCCTCGTGATCGGGCGCGGCTTTCACGCGGTCCCAGTCAGTCTGACTCTTCGTCTTGCGTATCTCGTCGAGCGACATACGCGTCATATGCTTCTCGCTCATCGCGTCTTGCCTTCGAACTGTGATGATCCGGATCACCTCGTCGCGCATGGTGAATACGACGGCCATATAGGTTCCGTTTAGATAGCCGACCGCGATTTCGCGTATTTCGATATCGTTTCGACCGGGCAGGCGGAGATACTCGGTGTCGAAAATCTCTGCAGCGTCACGAAAATCCAGACCGTGTTTTTTCAGAGAGAGACGGCGTTTGTCCTCGTCCCATTCGAACATCAGACGTGATCCTTTGTATTTCTTGAATAAAGATCTGTCTCATCTGCCGTCTCCTGATTTTCGTCGCTTTGACTTTTTACAATTCATTATTGTAGATACAAAATGTTGATACATATTTCAACCCCTTCAATTCCTCCTTCGCCATGAGTATCTGTCCCGAAACCGGTAAAGGATTCCTCAATGACCGACTTGACCCCGCGCGAGATAGTCTCGGAGCTTGACCGCTTCATCATCGGCCAGAAAGAGGCCAAGCGCGCCACGGCCGTCGCCTTGCGCAACCGCTGGCGGCGCAAGCAACTTTCGGACGATCTGCGTGACGAGGTCTATCCCAAGAACATCCTGATGATCGGCCCCACCGGCGTCGGCAAGACCGAGATCAGCCGCCGGCTGGCCAAGCTGGCGCGTGCGCCCTTCATCAAGGTCGAGGCCACCAAGTTCACCGAGGTGGGCTATGTCGGCCGCGATGTCGAGCAGATCATCCGCGATCTGGTGGATGGCGCGATCACCCAGACCCGCGAGTGGATGCGCGAAGACGTCAAGGCCCGCGCCGAGGCCGCCGCGGAAGACCGCGTGATCACCGCCATCGCCGGAGAGGACGCCCGCGAAGGCACGCGCGAGATGTTCCGCAAGAAGCTGCGCGACGGGCTGCTGGATGACACGATGATCGATATCGAAGTCAGCGACACGTCCAACCCCTTGGGCGGGATGGAGATCCCCGGCCAGCAGGGCGGCCAGATGATGAATATCGGCGAGTTGTTCGGCAAGGCGTTCGGGCAGCGCACAATCACCAAGCGCGTCAGCGTCGCTGACAGCCACGATCTTCTGATCGGGGAAGAGGCCGACAAGCTGCTGGATGACGAGGCCGTGGGTCGCGCCGCGCTGGAGGCGGTGGAACAGAACGGCATCGTGTTTCTCGACGAGATCGACAAGGTCTGCGCCAAGTCCGACGCGCGCGGCGGCGACGTGTCGCGCGAGGGCGTGCAGCGCGACCTGTTGCCGCTGATCGAGGGCACGACCGTCAGCACCAAGCATGGCGCGGTCAAGACCGACCATATCCTTTTCATCGCGTCGGGCGCGTTCCACATCGCCAAGCCATCGGATCTGTTGCCGGAATTGCAGGGGCGTCTGCCCATCCGGGTCGAGCTGCGCGCGCTGACCGAAGCCGATTTCGTGCGCATCCTGACCGAGACGGACAATGCCCTGACCCGGCAATATACCGCGCTGATGGGCACCGAGGAGGTCACGGTGGATTTCACCGAGGACGGCATCGCCGCGCTCGCGCGGATCGCGGCCGAGGTGAACCAGTCGGTCGAAAATATCGGCGCGCGCCGGCTTTATACTGTGATGGAGCGGGTGTTCGAGGAGCTGAGCTTTACCGCGCCCGACCGCACCGGCGAGACGGTGACGGTGGATGCCGAATTCGTGGACGCCAATCTTGGCGAGTTGATGAAATCCACCGATCTCAGCCGCTACGTTCTGTGATCACCGGGGGATGAGGGCAATCAGCCCCTCATCTCCAGCAGCGTGCTCAGGATCACGCCCTCTTCATCGGTGGGGATCATCGCGGCGGCGACGCGGCTTTCGCGTGTGGAGATCAATGTCTCGTTCGCCGCGTTCGCGTCCTCGTCGGGCTGCAGACCCAGCCAGTGCAGCCCGGCCATGACCCGTGAGCGGATCACCGGGGACCGTTCGCCGATCCCGGCGGTGAAGATCAGCGCGTCGAGCCCCCCGAGCGATGCGGTCAGCGCGCCGATATGGCGCTGGATCATGTGCACGAACAGCGCCACGGCCGCTTCGGCCTCGGGGACGGCGCTGCCCAGCAGATCGCGCATGTCCGAACTGATCCCCGACACGCCCAAAAGGCCGCTTTCCTTGCCGAGCAGCCGCTCTAGCGCATCCGCATCCATTCTTTTCTCGCGCATCAGGTGGATCAGCACGCCGGGGTCGATCTGCCCGCAGCGCGTGCCCATCATCAGCCCGTCAAGCGCAGTGAACCCCATCGTGGTGTCGACGGATCGCCCGTCGCGCATGGCGCACAGGCTGGCGCCACTGCCCAGATGCGCGACGATCACGCGGCCTTTCGCCGTGGTCGGCCCCAGAACGTCGGGCAGGCACGCGGCGATGTGATCGTAGGACAGCCCGTGAAACCCGTAGCGCAGGATCCCCTCGTCCGATAATGCGCGGGGCAGGGCGAAAAGCTGCGCGTGGCGCGGGCGGGTGCGGTGGAACGCGGTGTCGAAACAGGCGATCTGCGGGCAATCCGGCCAACGCGCGGCGACCGCCCGGATGCCCATGAGGTTGTAGGGCTGGTGCCCCGGCGCGAGCGGGCGCAGGGCGTCGAGCCGCGCGAGGACGTCGCCGGTAATCTGCGCGGGCGCGTCGAAATCCTGCCCGCCATGCACGACGCGGTGCCCGGCCCCCACGAGATCGAGCGGGCCCAGGTCCGCTTCGAGCGCGGCAAGCAGCCAGTCGATCAACGCGCCCATATCGGGACCCGTGCCGGGATCGGGGTGCAGCGTCCGCTTCGTGTCGCCCTCGTGCAGCGTCAGGACGGGCGTGCGCCCCACCCCCTCGATCGCGCCGTGGGCGATGCGTCTTTGATTGGCCGCGTCATGCAGCGCGAATTTCACGCTGGACGACCCGGTGTTGAGGATCAGCAGACCCCCCGACATCAGGGCAAAACCTTCGCCTGCGAGGCCGCCAGGAGCCGTGCAAGCGCTGCCGAGGCGAGGCGCGCCGCGGCGCTGTCGGAGCGGCTGGTCAGCATGATCGGCACGCGCGCGCCAAGCGCCACGCCCGCCGCCTCCGCATCAGCCAGATGGATGAGTTGCTTGGCGATCATGTTGCCGCTTTCAAGGTTCGGCGCGACCAGGATATCGGCAAGCCCCGCCACGTCCGATTTGATGCCCTTGGCCGCCACGGCCTCGGGCGAGATGGCGTTGTCAAACGCCAGCGGCCCGTCGACCAGCCCGCCGGTGATCTGTCCCCGATCATGCATCTTGCAGATCGAGGCCGCAAGCAGCGTCGAGGGTAGCTTAGATGTCACCGTCTCGACCGCCGACAGGATCGCGGCGCGCGGCGTCTCGACCCCAAGGGCGATGGCCAGATCCAGCGCATTCTGCACGATATCGGCCAGCGTGGGAAGATCCGGCGCGATGTTGATCGCGGCATCGGTGATGAAGAGCAGGCGTTCGTGATCCGGCACATCGAGCGCGAAGACATGGCTGAGCCGCCGTTCGGTGCGCAGGCCCGCGTCGCGGTCGAGCACGGCCTCGAGCAATTCGTCGGTGTGCAGCTTGCCCTTCATCAGCGCCTCGGCGCGCCCCTCGCGCACCAGCGTCACCGAAGCCTCGGCGGCGGCGTGGCTGTGGGCCGCGTCGATGATGCGATCCGCGTCGATGGTTACGCCAGCGTCGGAGGCCGTCGCCTCGATCTTGGCGCGCGGGCCGACCCAGAAGGGCGTGATCAGCCCCGCCTGTTCGGCCTGGATCGCGCCCAGCAGGCTGAGGCTGTCGCAGGGATGCACCACCGCCGTGGGCATCGGGGGATGCTCGTGTGCCCGTTCGACCAGCGCGTTGAACCGCGCGCCGGGCTTGTGCATGCGCACCGTGGGAAGGGTGGTGACCGCACGGCTGATCTTGTGGCGCGGTGCAAGCACCTCGGCCTGTCCTTCGATCACCACCGCGCCATGCTGGTTGCGGCACTGGCAATCGAGCGTGACATGCCCGCTGTCGAGGTCGATTTCGGCCACGGTGACGCGCACGGTGATGCTGTCGCCGATTGCCACGGGGCGTTTGAAATGCAGCGACTGATCGGTATAGATCGTGCCCGGCCCCGGCAGGCGCGTTCCCAGCACCGCCGAAATCAGCGCGCCGCCCCACATGCCATGCGCCACGACATGGTGAAACTGCGTCTGGTCGGCATAGGCGGCATCGAGATGCGCGGGGTTCACATCCCCCGACATCACCGCGAAAAGCTCGATATCCTCCTGCGCCAGAACGCGGACCATTTCGGCGCTGTCGCCGATGCGCAGCTCGTCCAGCGTGCGGTTCTCGATCCGTTCGGGGGTGGTGTCGTTACATTCGGACATGACGTCCTCCGTCGATATAGGCAATGGTTCCGGTGACACCGGATGATCGGTCCGAGGCCAGATGCGCCGCGACATCGCCGACCTCGTCGATGGTGACCAGCCGCTTTTGCGCCGCGTGCTGGCGGGCATCCTGCATGAGTTCGTCGAAATGCTCGATCCCCGAGGCCGCGCGCGTGGCGATGGGGCCGGGCGACAGGACATTGGCACGGATCCCCTGCGGGCCCAGTTCGGTCGCGACTTCGCGGGTGACCGCTTCGAGCGCGGCCTTGACCGGCCCCATGATTTTGTAATTGTCCACGACCTTCTCCGCCCCGTAATAGCTGACCGTCAGCAGGCTGCCGCCATCCCGCATCAACGGCTCGGCGCGGCGCGCGAGGCGCAGGAAGGAATGGCACGAGATGTCCATGGCCTGCGCGAAGCCCTCGGCAGAGCAGTCGACGACGCGGCCATGCAGATCTTCCTTCGGGCAGTAGGCCACCGAATGCAGCAGGAAGTCCAGCCGGTCCCAGCGGGTGGCGATGGTATCGAACACCGCGTCGATCTGCGACGGAACCGCAAGGTCGAGCGGCATCAGTTCCGATGCGCCCACAGCCTCGGCCACCGGGCGCACATGCGGCAGCGCGCGGTCGTTCATGTAGGTCAGGGCGAGGGTGGCCCCTTCGCGGGCGAACGCCCTGGCGCAGCCCGTCGCGATGGAGTGTTCATTGGCGACGCCGACCACGAGACCGATCCGGTTTTGCAGCATCATGGCGGACCCTCACGTCTGAAAGACATAGTTGCCGGGCGCGTCGCACAGCGGCTCGTAGCCTGCCCCCGGCCGGCCCATCGGCGGCGGTGCCCCGCGCGCGCCCGAGCGGGCCTGCAGCCACGCTTCCCAGCCTTGCCACCACGATCCGTCCTGCACGGGGGTTTCCGCGCGCCAAACCTCGTGATCGAGGTGGCGTCCGGCATGCGGCGTCGTCGCCATGCGGTAATGCCGGCGCTTGTGGCCCGGCTCGGAAATGATACCGGCATTATGCCCGCCATTGGTCAGCACGAAGGTGATGTCGGCATCGGTCAGGTGATGGATCTTGTAGACCGATGTCCATGGCGCGACGTGATCCTTT
>JAWLGF010000134.1:0-3103 GCA_041685205.1 Roseovarius sp. | reverse complement strand
CTTGGATCGCTTTTCGCGTTCCGCCGGTTCAGAAGCAGCAAGGTGTAACCGCAGGGCCTACCTGTCAGGCACATCACATCAAGGAGGGCGCCTGTAGTCAGGCGCCCTTTTTCGTTTGAGCCCTCAAGGTCGCACCGACTGGCTACGCGCCATCCCCGCCTGTCAGTTCCAGCGGCACCGGCGTGGCACCCAGATCCTCCACCCCGAGCGCTGTTCCCGGTTTCGACAGCCGGTTTCGCACCACCCAGTGCAAGCGTTCCTCGGCGCGGGTGATCGCGACATAGGCCAGCCGTTTCCACAGCGGCTGTCCGGCCTCTGACCGGCCCATGCGCGCCGCAACCTCGATGTCGGGCGCGAACACCTGCACATCGCGCCACTGGCTGCCTTGGGCCTTGTGGATCGTCACCGCCGCCCCGTGCAGGAACGTGGCCCCCATGTTGGCCGCGAACGGAATGAACGGCTCTTCCTCGCCCGGCTTTTCGATCTTGACGATGGACGCGGCCGAGATCTGCGGGCTTTCGGCCCCGATGACATGCAGCCGGGAAAACCCGGGCCGCTTGCCCGGCCCGAGATAGACCACCTGCGCGCCCTTGATCAGACCGCGCGCCTCGAGATCCAGACGCTTGCGGCGATGTTTGAGGGGCAGTTCGATGCCGTCGCAGATCAGCGGCTCACCGGCCAGAAGTGCTGCCTCGGGGGCCTCGTGCACGGCGCGAAAGGCATGGATCAGGCGAATGCGCGTGGCATTGCGCCACACCAGAACCGGCGAACGGGCCATCAGGTCGACCTCAACGCGTTCCGTCCATCTGACCCGGTCGTCGCGGCGCGCGGCCTCGGCGATCATCCGTTCGAAATCGTGGAACGCAAGGCCCGGATCAGCGAGCGCATGCGCCAGATCGAGAATCGGGTTATCGGCATCCTGACGGTGCACGCGGCTGAGCTCTAGCCGCGCAGGGGCGGGCAGCGTCTCGAACACCATGCCGCCGCCCGCGGACTTGACGGGTGGCAACTGCGCCGGATCACCGAAGAGCAGAAGCGTCGGAAAGATCTCCTGCAGGTCCTCGAATTGCTGCGCATCCAGCATGCTGGCCTCGTCGACGAGACCGATATCGAGCGGCTCGTCCCGGCGCTTCCAGCCGGTGATGAAATCCGATCCGCGCAGACCCGCCGCCGCGAGCGCGCCGGGGATCGACGAATTGTTCTGGTAAAAGGCAAGCGCGCGGTCGAGCGCAAGATCGGTCAGCCCCTCGATCTCGGGGCGGTCGCCCTGCCCGGCCAGCCATTCCGCGATCTTCTCGTATTCTGGATGATAGACCGGGGTGTAGAGGATGCGGTGGATCGTCGTCGCCGGCACCCCGCGCATGCGCAGCACACTCGCCGCCTTGTTGGTGGGTGCAAGAATCGCAAGCGTGCGCCGGTCGCGGCGCTTGCGCCCCTCGTAGTCGCCCGACACGATCTCGACCCCGGCCTCCTTGAGCGCGCGGTAGAGTGCTGCCAGCAACAGCGTCTTGCCCGATCCGGCCTTGCCGATCACCGCAAGTGCCGTCTGCGCCCCCTCGCGCGGGGGGGTTAGCGTGCCCGCGTCAAGGTCCACGCCCACGCCGCGCAGCGCCTCGGCGATGCGGTCATGCGCCTCGGCCTGGTCGGGGGAATATGTCAGGGCGGCCTCGGTCATGCGCCCGACCCTAGCGCCGCAGCCGGCCGGGTGCCAGCGAAACACGGCCCGCCCCGATATCGCCTGAGGGTGTAAGGTGCACCCTTTTCTATCCCCGTTCGGCAAGGTATTGCCTGCGAAAAACAACGGGGGTTGCCAATGGCGGACCGCCCGCGAAGGGAGGACAGGGAACATGGCGCATATCATCGTCGTCGGCAACGAAAAGGGTGGCGCGGGCAAATCCACCGTGTCGATGCACGTGGCCACGGCACTGGCCCGCATGGGCCACCGCGCAAGCGCGCTCGACCTAGACCTGCGTCAGCGCAGCTTTGGCCGCTACGCCGAGAACCGCAGATTGTTCATGGAGCAGGAGGGGCTCGATCTGCCCTCGGCCCGGTATCACCCCTTGCCCCTGGTCTCCGACACGCCGGAAGAGCAGCGCCTTTCAGACGCGTTGGAGACGCTGGAGACGGCAAGCGACTTCATCGTGATCGATTGCCCGGGCGCGCATACCCGGCTCAGCCAGGCCGCGCACAGCCTCGCCGACACGCTGATCACGCCGCTCAACGACAGTTTCATCGATTTCGACCTGCTGGCCAATATCGACGGGGACGCACAGAAGATCCGCGGCCCGTCGATCTATTCCGAAATGGTCTGGACTGCGCGGCAGGCGCGCGCCAAGGCCGGGCAGCGGGCGATCGACTGGGTGGTGCTGCGCAACCGTGTCGGATCTCAACAGATGGTCAACAAGGAAAAGATGCGCGTCGCGATCGAGGCGCTGGCCAAGCGGATCGGGTTCCGCGTCGTGCCGGGCTTCAACGAACGCGTGATCTTTCGCGAATTGTTCCCGCGTGGGCTGACGCTGCTGGATCTCAAGGATACAGGGGTGAAGGGCCTGAGCATGTCGAACATCGCCGCACGGCAGGAGCTGCGCGATCTAGTCAAGGCGCTGAACCTGCCCGGCGTGACGGTGACTTTCTGACGGATCAGACCGGCGGGCCGGTGCGCGGCTGCGCGCCCGCGCGCGGGCGGCGTTTCATCCGCAGCGCCCAGAGGTTCGACACGAAAAGTGCGCCGATCACCACGGCCCCGCCGAGGATGGCCCACCGGCCCGGATCCTCGCCCACGACGGCCCAGACCAGAAGCGGCGCCAGCACCGATTCCAGCAGGATCAGCAGCGACACCTCGGCAGAAGAAATGTAGCGCGGGCCAAGCGTCAGCAGGCAGGTCGACACGCTGATGAACGCGCCATGTGCGACGATCAGCGGCCAGTTCCCCGCCCAGACCGGCAGCGGGCTGGCCAGCGGCCAGATCAGCAGCGACGCGCCGAGCATCGCCACCGGGATCGCGGGGATCATCGAGACCTGCCGGAGCTGTCGTGCCGCCGACAGCGCAGCGGCCATGCAGGCCGAGACCGCAAGCGCCACCAGATCGCCGCTCCAATGCGCG
>JAWLGF010000011.1:0-45761 GCA_041685205.1 Roseovarius sp. | reverse complement strand
TTCGCATGATGTTTCTTCTTGGCAAAAATACCCAAAGAACCACGCCCGCCACGGGCAGAAGGTCCGCGACATGAGCACACGCCTCGCAACATCCGGCCGCCATCTCGACCGCAGCCGCACGCTGGAGTTCACCTTCAACGGCAAGCGCTTCAAGGGCCATCCCGGCGACACGCTCGCCTCGGCGCTGCTGGCCAATGGCCAGATGCTGCTGGGGCGGTCGTTCAAGTACCACCGCCCGCGCGGTCTCGTCGCCTCGGGGGCCGAGGAGCCCAATGCACTGGTGCATCTGGGGCAGGGCGCGCGGATGGAACCCAATCAGCGCGTCACCACCACGGAACTTTTCGACGGGCTGGCGTGCACCAGCCAGAACCATTGGCCCAGCCTCGATTTCGACGTGGGCGCGGTCAACAGCCACCTGTCGCGCTTCCTGCCGGCGGGGTTTTATTACAAGACCTTCCTCTACCCGCGCGCCTTCTGGAAACATGTCTACGAGCCGTTCATCCGCCGCTCGGCGGGTCTCGGAAAGCCGCCCGAAGCGGGCGACCCCGACCGCTACGAGCATTTCTATTTCTTCTGCGACGTGGCCGTCATTGGCGGCGGAGTCGCAGGGCTGCAATCGGCGCGCGCCGCCGCCGAGGCCGGCGCGAAGGTCCTGCTGATGGAGCAGACCGCGCATTGGGGCGGCCGCACGCCGGTCGAGGGCGGCGAGATCGACGGCCAGCCTGCCGCGGACTGGACCCGCGCCACGGTCGACGCGTTGCGCGCCATGCCCAATGTCACCCTGCGCACCCGCTGCATGGGCGCGGGGATCTACGATCACGGCTACCTGCTGGGCTACGAGCGCCTCAGCGATCACGCCCCCGGCGCGGATGGCCCGCGCCACCGCCTCTGGCGGATCCGCGCGGGGCAGATCATCACCGCGACGGGGGCCATCGAGCGCCCCATCAGCTTTGCCGGCAACGACATTCCCGGCGTGATGCTCGCCTCGGCGATCCGCGATTATGCCGTCGATTACGGTGTCTCGGCCGGCGACCGCACGGTAATCGTTACCAACAATGACGACGCCTACCGCACGGCCCTCACCCTGAAAAGGCTCGGCCTCGACATCCCCGCGATCCTGGACGCGCGGCAAGCCGGCGGCGGCGCGCTGGCAGACGAGGCGCGCAGCCTTGGCATCCGCGTGGAAAACGGCAAGGGCATCGCGAAGGTCAAGGGCGGCAAAAGCGTCACCGGCGTCGGCATCTGCGCGCAGGCCGGCGAGGGCGCGGTGCTGGATGAGATCGCCTGCGACGCGGTCGCCATGTCGGGCGGCTGGTCGCCGGTCGTGCATCTGTGGTCGCATTGCGGCGGCAAGCTGATCTGGGACGAGGCGCGCGCGCATTTCCGCCCCGATCCCGACGCGCCCCCGCGCGGTGCTGGCGGCGAGGCGTTCGTGATTGCATCCGGTGCGGCCAACGGCGCCTTTGATCTGGCCTCCGTGCTGGCCGACGCGCAGGCCGCCGGGCAGGCCGCAGCACAGGCCATGGGTTTTGATGCGCAAGGCACAGCCCCAACCGCCAGCCAGTCCAACGAGGCGATGATGGAGCCGGTGTGGCTGATGCCGCAGGGCGCGAAGATCGAGTTGCGGATGAAGGCGTGGCTCGATTTCCAGAACGACGTGAAGGTCTCCGACGTCCAGCTGGCCGCGCAGGAGGGCTTCGAGAGCGTCGAGCACGCCAAGCGCTACACCACGCTCGGGATGGCGACCGACCAGGGCAAGCTCAGCAATATCAACGGGCTGGCGATCCTGTCGGATGCGTTGGGCCAGCCGATCCCGCAGACCGGCACGACGACCTTCCGCCCGCCCTACACGCCGATCTCGCTGTCGGTGATCGCGGGCGAGGCGACGGGCGCGAACTTCCAGCCGATCCGCAAGACGCCGCTCCATGATTGGCACGAGGCCCATGGCGCCGATTTCGAACCCGTCGGCCATTGGCGTCGCCCCTATTGCTTTCCCAAGGGCGAGGAGCCGCGCCGCGATGCCGTCAACCGCGAGATCCGCCAGACGCGGGCCAGCCTTGCGCTGATCGACGCCTCGACGCTCGGCAAGATCATCGTCAAGGGGCCGGATGCGGGGCGCTTCATGGATATGCTCTACACCAACATGATGTCCACGCTGAAGCCGGGCCGCTGCCGCTATGGCCTGATGTGCAACGAGAACGGCTTTCTCATGGATGACGGCGTCGTCGCGCGCCTCGACGATCAGACATTCCTTTGCCACACCACCACAGGCGGGGCCGAGCGCGTACATGCCCATATGGAGGACTGGCTGCAATGCGACTGGTGGGACTGGCAGGTCTACACCGCCAACGTGACCGAGCAATATGCGCAGATCGGCGTTGCCGGGCCGAACTCTCGCAAGGTGTTGGAGAAGCTGACGGGTGACGATATCTCTGCCGACGCGCTCACCTTCATGGGCTGGACGGACATCACCGTCGCCGGCATTCCCGCCCGCGTCTTCCGCATCTCGTTTGCCGGCGAGCTGTCGTTCGAACTGGCGGTACCGGCCAGTCACGGCCGCGCCTTGTGGGACGCGCTGATGGAGGCGGGCGCAGAGTATGATGTCTGCCCCTACGGCACCGAGGCGATGCACGTGATGCGCGCCGAGAAGGGCTTCATCATGATCGGCGACGAGACCGACGGCACCATCATCCCGCAGGATCTTGGGCTCGACTGGGCGATCTCGAAGAAAAAGGACGACTACCTCGGCAAACGCGCGCAGGCGCGGTCGCACATGGCCGATCCCGAGCGCTGGAAACTCGTGGGGCTGGAAACGCTGGATGGCGTGGTGCTGCCCGACGGCGCCTATGCCACGGCCGAGGGCCACAACGCCAATGGCCAGCGCCGCGTGCAGGGCCGCGTCACCTCGACCTACCATTCGCCGACGCTGGGGCGCGGCATCGCCATGGGGCTGGTGCATCGCGGCCCCGACCGCATGAGCGAGGTGCTGGAGTTTCCGCGCGTCGATGGCGGCATCATCAAGGCGCGCATCGTCGATCCGGTGGTCTTCGACAAGGAAGGGACCAAACTCAATGCCTGATCCCGTCACCGGCCTTCGGGGCGCTCGCTATGATGGCCTCGCCACTATCGCCGATGCCGGTCCGACCGGCATGATCACCCTGCGGGGCGATCTGACCTCGGACGCGCTGCGCGATGCCGTAAGCCGTGCCACGGGGCTGGATGCGCCCGATCAGCGTCAGGCCCTGATGGGCGAGGGGACCGCCGCGCTCTGGATGGCGCCGGACGAATTGCTGCTGATCTGCCCCTACGCGGAGGCCCCGGGCAGGCTCGCCAGCCTCGAGGCGGCGCTTGCCGGGCAGCATTTCCTTGCCGTCAACGTCTCGGATGCGCGCTGCCATCTGCATGTCTCAGGCGAGGGCGCGCGCGAGTTGCTGTCCAAGCTTTGCCCGGTCGATCTGGCGCCCGACGCCTTCACCCCCGGCATGCTGCGCCGCACCCGCATGGCGCAGATCGCGGCGGCGTTCTGGCTGGACCCGGGCGGCACGTTCCACGTGATCTGCTTTCGGTCGGTCTCTGACTATGCCTTCAACCTGCTGAAAACCGCCGCCAGCCCCGGGGGTGCCGTCGGCGTCTACGCCTGACCGCCCCGGTGATCGGCGTCCTGAAAGCCTGACGGAAAAACTCCGGGCGGTGGGGGTTGACCTTTCGCCGATCCGGCCACCATGTAAGCCGCACAGGTTTTAAACATCAACGAACAGGGGACACCCATGGCTTTCGAACTTCCCGATCTTCCGTATTCGCATGACGCGCTTGCCGACCATGGCATGAGCCGCGAGACGCTGGAATACCACCACGACATTCACCACAAGGCCTATGTCGACAATGGCAACAAGGCGATTTCCGGAACGGAGTGGGAAAACAAGCCCGTCGAGGAGATCATCAAGGGCACCTATGATCCCAAATCGGTCGCGCAATCGGGGATTTTCAACAACGCCTCGCAATACTGGAACCACAACCAGTTCTGGGAGATGATGGCGCCCGGCGGCACCAAGATGCCAGGCGAGCTGGAAAAGGCGATCAACGACGCCTTCGGTGGCTTCGACAAGTTCAAGGAAGAGTTCGCGGCGGCTGGAGCGGGTCAGTTCGGCTCGGGCTGGGCGTGGCTTGTCAAGGACACCGATGGCAGCCTGAAGATCACCAAGACCGAGAATGGCGTGAACCCGCTGTGTTTCGGGCAGACGGCGCTTCTGGGCTGCGACGTGTGGGAGCATTCCTATTACATCGACTTCCGCAACAAACGTCCCGCCTATCTCCAGAATTTCCTCGACAATCTGGTGAACTGGGAAAACGTCGCGTCGCGCATGTAACGCCCATGCCGGACGATTGACCGAAGGGCCCCGCCGGCATCGTCCGACGGGGCCTTTGTTTTGGCGGCCTCGCGAAACCGCCAGCCTCAAGTCGGATGACAAACGGAGGGATAACATCATGGCTGTATTGACCAACGGAACGTGGGTGCTCCTGGCAGATGGCGAAAAGGCGCTTTTCCTGCGCAACAGGGTCGATGCCATGTCGCCCACGCTGGACGTGGTGCTGAAGGACGAGCAGGAGAACCCCTCGGACTACGAGCAGTCGGCGAACCGGCCCGGCCGCAAGGCGGACAAGGCCACCGGCCAGCGATCCGCGATGGAGGACACCGACTGGCACGAACTGGCCAAGGAACGCTTCGCCCACGAGCTGGCCGATATCCTCTACAAATACGCGCATCGCGGGGATTTCGACCGCATCGTCCTCGTTGCCCCGCCGCGGGTTCTCGGCGATCTGCGGCAGAAGCTTCACAAGACTGTCCGGGAAAAGGTGGTTGCCGAAATCGACAAGGATCTGTCCAACCATCCGCTCGACAAGGTCGAGAGCCTGCTCAAGGCCGAGCTCGACCCGAAGCTCTGACGCGGATGGGGTCTTGCGGGCGACCCCGGAACCTTGCGCTTGCGATGCGTGCCCGCAAGACACCCCCCTTTCGCCTTGCCCTTCCCGATCGGACAGGGCAGCACGGACCGAAAGGGTCACGCGGGAGAACAGCGATGCGCGAGGAAGCCAAGGGTGTCATCGCGATGATCGCCGCCTGCACGGTCTGGGGGCTGTCGGGGATCTATTACAAGCTGCTGGATCATATCCAGCCCATCGAGGTCCTCGCGCATCGGACGCTGTGGTCCTGTGCATTCTTTGCCTTCGTGCTGCTTCTTCAGGGGCGCATTTCGGTTCTGGGCCAGGCCGTTGGCGCACGCCAGTCGGTTTTCTCGATAGCGCTTGCGGCGCTGATGATCTCGACGAACTGGTTCATGTTCATCACCTCGATTCACACGGGCCGCGCCATGGAGGCGTCGCTTGGCTATTACATCTTTCCGCTGGTGGCGGTTCTTCTGGGGGCGATCGCCTTTCGCGAACGGCTAGGCCGCGCACAGCTTTTCGCCGTCGCGCTGGCGCTCTGCGCGGTCGTCACCCTGACCGCGGGCCTCGGCGTGCCGCCCTGGATCGCGCTGGTTCTGGCAACGACGTTCGGGATGTACGGGCTTGTCAAGAAGGGGCTGTCGGTCGGGCCGGTGGTGTCGGTGACGGCCGAGGTCCTGCTGCTGTCGCCGATCGCCCTGGTGGTTCTGTGGTATTTTCACACCGGCGACGGCGGCGCGTTCGGCCGGAACTGGCAGGACAGCCTGCTGCTGATGGTCTCGGGCGTCCTGACGGGTACGCCGCTGATCCTGTTCAGCTATGCCACAAGGCGTGTCACGCTGGCCACGGTCGGACTGGTGCAGTACCTCAACCCGTCCCTGCAATTTCTCGTGGCGACATTGATCTTTCAGGAGGTCTTCAGTTTCTGGCACGCCATCGCCTTCGCAATGATCTGGACGGCTCTGGCGATCTACACCACGTCCAGCCTGCGTCAGGACAGGGCCGCGCGCAGGGCGATCCTCAAATCCTGAACCGTGTCGACGGGTTGGACGAACGATCGAAGGCTGTCATCGGCGAACCCTTCGGCGATCACATGGCCGATCATCTCCAGAAGCGGGTTCCAGTACCCGTCGGTGTTCAGCAGGAACACCGGTTTTTCGTGCAGGCCGAGCTGGCGCCATGTCAGGACCTCGAAGAACTCGTCGAGCGATCCGGCACCGCCGGGTAGCACGAGGATCGCCTGCGAGTTCATGAACATCACCTTCTTGCGTTCATGCATGGTCTCGGTCACCACGTATTGCGTCAGATCGCGCTTGCCGACCTCCATGCTCACAAGATGCGCGGGGATCACGCCGAATGTCTCGCCGCCCGCGGACTGCGCCGCCCGCGCGACCGCCCCCATCAGTCCGACATCACCAGCGCCGTAGACCAGCCGCCAGCCGTCTTCGGCCATCATCCGGCCGGTATCGGTCGCGGCTTGCATGTATGCGGGGCGATTGCCGGGGCGGGCGCCGCAAAAGACGCAGACGGAGCGGTGTGTCATTAGGCTCTCCATCACAGGACGCGGGGTGTTTGCGCCGGTGATATCCGGCTTCCATGCTGCGAACAATGACCCGGGCACGCGGACGCCGCGGGGCGGCGGGCTGGTCATTCGGTGATGCGGGGGCTATTTCATTGGGCAGTCAAGCGAAAGACCCTGCCAGACATGACCGACACCACCGACACCTTGCCGCAGTCGCCGCGCAACGGATGGCTCACGATAAGGCATGTGGCGCCTTATCTGTGGCCGTCGGATCAGCCCTGGGTTCGGCGCCGCGTGGTGTTTGCCGTCCTGCTTCTGGTCGCGGCCAAGCTCATCGCGGTCGGCACGCCGTTTTTCTACAAGGCGGCGGTCGATACCCTGTCGGGCGAGGACATGGATGCCGCCTGGATGCTGGGGGCCGGGGCCGTCGGGCTGACCGTGGCCTACGGCATGGCCCGGTTGATGAATACCGGGTTCCAGCAATTGCGCGACGCGGTGTTCGCGCGGGTGGCGCAGCGCGCGCTGCGCGCCCTCGCGCTGCAGACGTTCCGCCATATCCACGCCATGTCGATGCGCTATCACATGTCGCGCAAGACCGGCGGGCTCAGCCGGATCATCGAGCGCGGCGTCAAGGGCGTCGACTTTCTTCTGCGGTTTCTGCTGTTCTCGATCGGGCCGCTGGTGCTGGAGCTTGTTCTGGTCGGCATCGTCCTGTGGGCGCTTTTCGATATCTGGTATCTAGTCGTCGTGGCCGGTGTGATCGCCGCCTATACCTGGTTCACCTTCAAGGTGACGGAATGGCGCGTACGCCTGCGCCGACAGATGAACGACCAGGACACCGACGCCAACCAGAAGGCGATCGACAGCCTTCTGAACTACGAGACGGTCAAGTATTTCGGCGCGGAATCGCGCGAGGCCGAGCGCTACGATTCCGCCATGGCCGGTTACGAGACAGCGGCGTTGAAAACCGCGCATTCGCTGGCCTTCCTGAATTTCGGGCAGTCGTTGCTGATCACCGGCGGGCTGGTCATCGTGATGGTGATGGCGGCCATGGGCGTGCAGGACGGCAGCATGACCGTGGGCGATTTCGTCATGGTCAATTCCTACATGATCCAGATCACCATGCCGCTCAACTTTCTGGGCACGGTCTATCGCGAGATCCGGCAGGCGCTCGTGGACATGGGCGAGATGTTCGAGCTGCTCGAACGCGCGCCGGACGTGGTCGAAAAGCCCGATGCGCAGGATCTGGTCGTGACCGAGGCCGCGATCCGGATGGATGACATATCCTTCGCTTATGATGCGCGCCAGCCCGTTCTGAAGAACGTGACCCTCGAGGTGCGGCCGGGGCAGACCCTAGCCGTCGTGGGTCCATCGGGGGCCGGCAAGTCGACGCTCAGCCGGCTGTTGTTCCGCTTCTACGACGTGCAGTCGGGGGCGATCCGTATCGACGGGCAGGATCTGCGCGACGTGACGCTGGACAGCCTGCATGACGCCATCGGCGTGGTGCCGCAGGACACGGTACTGTTCAACGACACGATCGGCTACAACATCGCATACGGACGCGCGGGCGTCAGCCAGGCCGAAATCGAGGACGCGGCGCGCGACGCGCAGATCCATGACTTCATCGAGGCTCTGCCCGACGGCTACGACACGCAGGTGGGCGAGCGCGGGCTGAAACTGTCGGGCGGCGAGAAACAGCGCGTCGGGATCGCGCGCACGTTGCTGAAGGATCCGCCCATCCTTCTTCTGGACGAGGCCACCAGCGCGCTCGACACCCAGACCGAAGGCGAGATCCAGGACGCGCTTGCGCGCGCCGCCAAGGGGCGGACGGTGATCATGATCGCGCATCGCCTGTCGACGGTGGCCGGGGCCGACAGGATCGCGGTGCTGGACCAGGGACGCGTGATCGAGGAAGGCACGCACGAGGATCTGCTGGCACGGCAGGGACGGTATGCAGGGCTGTGGCAGCGCCAGATGTCGGGGCTCGACGAGGCGGTGGCATGAGCGCGTGTCACCCGACGGTTACGTTTACCTTCTATATCTGGCCATATGTCGCGGTATCTCGGGCTTGCCAGCCGCATGACACGAGATATAGTGATTATCAGCTTGGGTGAATTTGGCCTCGATCTCTTGTGCCGGGGCCGTGAGAAAGGCATCGTGGAGTATGGATGGTGATTTCAGAACCGACTTCGTGAGAGAGCCTGCCGCGCTGCGGCACTTCCCGGCTCTGGTGCTGAACGCGGATTACAGGCCGCTGTCCTATTATCCCCTGTCGCTCTGGACATGGCAGGAGGCCGTGAAGGCCGCGTGGTCCAACCGGGTGGATATCGTCGCCGAATATGACACCTGGGTGCACAGCCCGAGTACCGAGATACGAATACCTTCGGTGATCGTTCTCAGAGATTACGTCAAACCTCAAAAGCGCGTGGCCTTCACGCGCTTTAATTTATTTCTGAGGGACGAATTCAGCTGTCAGTATTGCGGATCGAGACGTGATCTAACCTTCGATCACGTGGTGCCGCGCGCACGGGGTGGCGTCACCAGTTGGGAAAACGTGGTGGCCGCTTGCAGCCCGTGCAATCTGCGCAAGGGGTCGCGCAGCCTGCGCAAGGCCGGGATGAGCCTTCTGAAGGCGCCCTCGGCCCCCGGGGCCGAGCAATTGCGCAACCTGGGCCGCAAGTTCCCGCCGAACCATCTGCATGAAAGCTGGCTGGATTTCCTTTACTGGGACGCCGAATTGGAAGCGTGAGGCGGCCTCTTCGACGGTGCGAGTCGCGGATGCTGATCGCAAACGGCACCTATCGCCGCGCCAAAATTGCCTTATCCCGCGTACCGTCGGACTCAGGCCTGAGTGCTGCCTGCGGGCTTGGGTTGGGCGGCGGGCCGGGCCTCCGGCTGCTTGGTCTCTGTCTGCTGCGCCGCCGCTTGCTGTGGCTGCGCGGGCTTGCCGTCGGAGGATTTTCTCGTCGACAGAGGATCGTCCTGGCGTTGCACCGAGCCTTCGAAATGCGCGCCGCTTTCGATGGCGATGGTCTTGTGGATGATATCGCCCTCGACCCGGGCGGTGGACGTCAGGCGCACTTTCAACCCGCGCACGCGACCCACGATGCGGCCGTTGATCACCACGTCATCGGCGATCACCTCGCCCTTGACGGTGGCGCCTTCGCCGATGGTCAGAAGATGCGCGCGAATGTCGCCTTCGATCGTGCCTTCGACCTGAATGTCGCCGGTGGTCTTGAGGTTGCCGGTCACGTTGAGATCGGAAGAAAGAACCGACGCGGGCGGCTTGGCCTTGGGCGCCTGCGTCTTGACCTCGCCAGCGCCGCTGTCGGACTGCGTCTGACCCTGACGGTAATCCGTCGCGGGGCCCGTCTCGGCGGTCTTTTGCGCGGGTTCGTTAATCTTGCTCTTAGAAAACATTCTTCGCCGCCTCGATGTAGTTCATTGGGTTGATGGCGTCCCGGTTCACGCGCACCTCGTAATGCAGGTGGGTGCCGGTCGACCGTCCGGTATTTCCCATATCACCAATCCTGTCCCCGCGCGAGACTCTTTGTCCAGGCTTGACGTGGATTCGCGACATGTGCGCGTAGCGCGTCTCGATGCCTGCGGCATGCTCTATCTTCACGAGACGCCCATAGGCCCCCTGCCAGCCGGCATGGCTGACTACGCCATCGGCGGTGCTCAGGATAGGCGTGCCGTGGGGACCCGCGAAATCGGTGCCCTTGTGCATGCGCCCCCATCGCTGACCGAAACCGGATGTCAGGCGCACGCCGTCCTTGACCGGCATCGCGAATGGGGCCTTTTCGGCGGCCATGCGGTACACGTTCAACTCGTCGAGCCGATCGAGAATGCGATTGGCGCGCGCGGCCTCGGGCGCGAGCGTGGCTTCTCCGCGGGTGGAGAAAGACGCGGGCATCGACGGGCCGCCCTGCCCGGAATACGCCCCCCGAACGCTGTCGAGAAGCCGGTCGGTGTCAAGACCGGCATTGCGGAACATCTCGTCAAGCGGCTCGACCGAGATGGCGACCGCCTCTTCGAGTTGCCGGAAAATCTCGTCATTGCGTTCGCGCACGAGACGCAGTTCGTGAGCGATGTCATCGGCCCGGCCGATGGCGTCCTGCGCGTCGGCGCTGTGCTGGTCGCGCTTTTCGGCCGTATCCTCCAGCGCCGCTGCCAGGAAATCGACCGTCGCGTCGCGCGTGTCGTCGCCCGGACCTTCCGCCGGGCCGGAGCCCGCATCAAGCTTGCCCGCAAGACGTTCGATCTCGCGTGTCGCGGTCTCGCGCTCGACCATGGTGCGGCGCAATGTCGACTGGATTACCTCGATCCCGGTTTCGAGTTCGCGCCGCCGGGCCTCGGATTCCAGAAGGTCCGACTGCATCGCGGAGATCCGTTCGAGCGCAGAACTGAAGCGGTCTTGCGCGGTGCGGGCCTCTCTCGCGCGCGCGTCTCGCTCGCTTGCCAGATCGTCCAGGCGGGCCTCGTAGGTCTGAAGATCGCGTTGGGCCTGATCGCGGAAATTGCCCGCGCCAATCGAATCCATGACGAGGATCGAAGTCGCGATGATGGCCCAGGCGACGATGGCGATAGCGCCGCCGCCTGCGACAAGTTGTGCGAGCGGGCTGACCCGGATGAACCGCGTGTCGGTGTCCGACCTCAGGAATACCCGTCTCTCGGGCATGCGACGCTCAAGTATGTTGTTCAATGAAGTGCGCAGTCGTTTTATCACGCTGTCTCTTGCCTCTTGTTTTCCTGCCCCGCGTCGGTGTTGCCTTCACCGCGATGTGATCGTGATCAACGCTTAGCCAGAGACCATTTGAACAGCAAGAAATTCGCCCCGAACTCCTGTCCAATCGGGCCGTTTTCCGCCTGATTGGCGGATTTTCGCTTACATTCGCATGGGCAGACCACCCGAAATCGCGTTTTCTGCATCGAAAACGCGCGACGCAAGGATTTGTTCCGTGCGTCGCGAGATGCGGCACGGCGGGACCGTCTAGAGGTTGCGCACCGCCTCTAGAACCTCTTCGGCATGACCGGGCACCTTGACCTTGCGCCAGGCCCGGGCAATCCGTCCGCTGCCATCGATGAGGAAGGTCGAGCGTTCGATCCCCATGAATTTCTTGCCGTACATGTTCTTTTCGGTCCAGACGCCATACGCCTCGCAGGTCTCGGTCTCGGCATCCGACAGGAGCGGAACGGTCAGGCCATGCTTGTCGCGGAACTTGTCGTGGCTGGCGATGCTGTCCTTCGATATGCCGAGCACCGTCGCGCCAGCCGCCTCGAATTCGGATTGCAGCCCGGAAAAGGCCACCGCTTCCTTGGTGCAGCCCGACGTGTCGTCGCGCGGATAGAAGAAAAGCACCACCGGCGCCGGGCGCAGCTCTGACAGGGTCACATGTGCGCCACCGTCGCGCGGCAGCGTGAAATCGGGGGCGATATCGGATGTCTCGGGCATTGTCGGTCCTCTTGTGGCTGAAAACGGAGTTTCATCTTAACGGTAGAGAGTCGATAATAAAGATCAGTTACGGAGACAGGGCGCGCATGGCGCCGGAACGGATGGCATGAGCGAGCGCCGGACACCAGTGCAAGGCACGGCGGGCGAAACGGCTGCGCGCGAGCGTCGGCCGCGTCGGGTGTCGCGACCGCGCCGCGCCGTGCACCACCTTGGGCAACTGTGTTTCGGTTGTGTGGTTCTGGTCCTTGCCGTTGCGATTACCGGCGTCGCGGTGCTGGCCTCGGGTGTGAATGCGCCGGGCTGGATCGCGGCGGATCTTGCGCAGCGGATCAATCGCGACCTTGCGGGGCAAGTGCTGCGCTTTCAGGACATCGGGCTCCGGCTCGACCGGACCATGACGCCGCGCGTGACCTTGCGCGAGGTGTCCCTTCAGGACGGGTCCGGGCAGCCGCTGATGGATCTGTCGGGCCTCGATATCGCGCTGTCGCGCGGGGCGTTGCTGCAGGGCGCGGTGCGGCCTGCACGTGTGCGGCTCGACGGGGCGCAGCTGGTCTTGCGGCGGCAGCCATCCGGCGCATTGTCAATCGCCGCTCAGGGCATGACGGATGTGCAGGGAACGGTGCCCGAGCAGATCGGCGCGCTTTTGTCGCGCCCGCAATTCTCGTCCCTGCGGGAGATGACGGCCCAGGACCTGCGCCTGCGCTACGAGGATGCGCGCGCGGGGCGCGCGTGGTCCGCCGATGGCGGGCAGGCGACACTGGAACGCAAGGGTGATGTGGTGACCCTGCGCGGCAACGTGACGGTCCTTGGCGCGCGCGATTACGCCACGGCGATCGAGGTGAATTACGAGGGCGAAGTTGGCAGCGCGAGGGCCGAGTTCGGATTCCGGTTCGAGGACATGCCCGCGCAAGACATTGCCGGGCAATCGCCGGCGCTTGCCTGGCTCTCGGCGGTCGATGCTCCGATCTCGGGGGCGATGCGGGCCTCGGTGGACGGGACGGGGACGCTTGGGCCGGTCGACGCGACACTGCAGATCGGTGCAGGCGCCCTGCAGCCCAACCCCGAGACGACGGCGATCCCGTTCGATTCGGCCCGCAGCTATTTTACCTATGAGCCCGACGCGCAGGAGATTCGTTTCAGCGAATTTTCCGTCGACAGCAGCTGGGGGCGCGCGCGTGCCGAGGGCATCGCGCGGCTTGTCGGGGTCGAGGATGGTTGGCCACAGCAGTTTCAGGCGCAGATCGTTGTAGATGAGATCGTGGCCGATCCCGCCGATCTCTACCCCGAGCCGGTCAGCTTCGAGGGGGCGTCGATGGACATGTCCTTGCGCCTCGATCCGTTCCATCTGTCGATCGGCGCGGCGCATCTGGCCGATCAGGATCGGATGCTGCGCCTGGCCGGCGACATCCGCGCAGGGTCCGAGGGCTGGGCGCTGTCGCTTGAAGGCGGCATGGACGCGCTTGCGCCGGACCGTCTGCTCGCGCTCTGGCCTCGTCAGATCAAGCCGCGCACGCGCGACTGGATCTACGAAAATGTGCAGGGGGGCGGGTTGCGCGACATCCAGCTTGCGGTGCGCGCCAGAGATGGTGCGGCGCCCGATGTCTTTCTCGGCTTTGCGTTCGAGCGTCTCGATGCCGCCTTCATGCGGGATATGCCCCGGATCGAGGGGGCGTCGGGCCATGCGTCGATCGACGATAATCGCTTCGTGCTGTTTCTTGAAGATGGCCATGTCGATGCGGCCGAAGGCGGCCGCGTCGACCTGTCGGGCAGCAGTTTCGCGATACCCGACATCCGCATACCGCGCGGCCCCGCGGAGGTAAGACTCGCGACCGACAGCAGGATCACTGCGGCGCTTTCGCTGCTCGATGCGCCGCCGTTTCGTTTTCTGACAAAGGCCGGGCAACCGGTCACGCTGGCCGACGGACGGGCCCGGCTGAACGGGCGGCTCGATTTTCCGCTGAAGCAACGGCTCACGCCCGAAGAGGTCGCCTTCGAGGTCGAAGGGGCCTTGCGCGATCTGCGCTCGGAGACGCTGGTCGAGGACCGGGTGCTCAGCGCGCAGCGCTTGCGCCTTGATGCGTCCAACGGCGGAATCGAGATCGGTGGCGCGATCCGGGTCGATGACTTGCCGCTGCGCGGCACATGGGCGATGCCGCTCGGCCCCGAGGCCGGCGGGGTCAGCCGGGTGGACGCAGAGACCGAGATTTCGTCCGAGGCCGCCGACGCCTTGGGCCTCGGCCTGCCCTCGGGCAGCCTGTCGGGCGCCGCCCGCGGAAAGGTGACGATCGACTTTGCCCGCGACACGCCCGCGCGCCTTATGCTGACCTCCGATCTGGCGGGGCTTGGATTGCGCGTGCCGCAGCTCGGTTGGCGCCTGAGCGAGGCGCAGACCGGGCAGATCGAAGTGACGGGCCGTCTGGGAGAGGTGCCGCGTATCGATGCGCTCGATCTCGATGCGCCGGGGTTGCGGGCGCGGGGTTCGGTGACGCTCGATGCCGGCGGGGGGCTGGAGCGGGCCGAGTTCGACCGTGTCGAGATCGGTGACTGGCTGCGCGCCCCTGTCACGCTGATCGGCCGTGGTGCAGGCGTGCCGCCGCGCGTAGAGGTGTCGGGCGGCACGATCGATCTGCGCGGGGGCTCGCCGTTCGGTGGGGGCGGGGGCGCCGGAAGCGACGGGGCCGCCGCCGCGGGCGGCGGGCCCGTGACCTTGCGTCTCGATGCGCTGCGGGTGTCGGACGGCATGGAAATCGCGCCCTTCGCCGCGGATCTCGATCTCGCGGATGGTGTGCGGGGCGAGGTCACCGGCCGTCTGAACGGCGCCACGCCGATCCGTGGGGATGTCGTGCCGATGGATGGCCGCGCCGCATTTCGCATCCGCAGCGATGACGCGGGCCGGCTGCTTGCCGCGGCGGGCGTGCTGCGGCAGTCGCGTGACGGTCAACTGGACCTCAGCCTGACCCCCGCATCGGAGCCCGGCAGCTATGACGGGGTGCTCGAAATCACCGATCTGCGGGTCAAGGAGGCCCCGGCGCTGGCCGCGCTTCTCAACACGATCAGCGTGGTCGGCCTGCTGGAACAGTTCGACGGTCAGGGCCTGTATTTCAGTGATATCGCCGCGCGGTTCCGCCTGACGCCCGCGCGGCTGACCTTGCTGGAAAGCAGCGCGGTCGGTGCCTCTGTCGGGATCTCGATGGACGGGTATTACGACATCGCGCGCCAGCAGATGGACATGCAGGGTGTGATCTCTCCGGTCTATGTCCTCAATGCCATCGGTCAGGTCTTTACCCGGCGGGGCGAGGGGCTTATCGGGTTCAATTACACGCTCAAGGGACCGGCCTCGGATCCGCGTGTGGGGGTCAATCCGGTCTCGGGCCTGACGCCGGGTTTCCTGCGCGAGATCTTCCGCAGACCCGTGCCGCGGGTCGAGGGGGACGGCCCGCCGGTGGTGTTGCGCGACAGGGCCCCGGAGCCATCGCAGGATCAGACGCGACCAACCAACTGAAGGGCGAGATGAAGCTCAGCGATTTCGATTTCGACCTGCCCGAGACGCTGATCGCCACGCGCCCCGCGCGGCCCCGGCGCGCCGCCCGCCTGCTGGTGGCCGAGGGTGATCGGGTCACCGACGCGACCGTGGCCGATCTGGGGCATTGGCTGCGCCCCGGCGACCGGCTGGTGCTGAACGACACGAAGGTCATCCCAGCCCGTCTGACCGGGCACCGCCACCGCGCGGGGGCGCAGGGCGCGACCGCCGCACGGATCGAGGTCACCCTGCTGGAGCCGCAGGCGGACGGCACGTGGGCGGCGCTGGTCAAGCCGCTCAAGAAGGTCTCGCAGGGCGAAACCATTGTCTTTTCCGACATGCTGTCGGCGGTGCTCGAGGCCAAGGCGGCGGGTCAGGCGCGACTGCGTTTCAACCTGTCGGGCGATGATTTCGACGCCGCCCTTGACGCGGCGGGCGCGATGCCCCTGCCGCCCTATATCGCCGCGCGCCGCGCCGCCGACGCGCGCGACCGCGAGGATTACCAGACCGTCTGGGCGCGGGTCGCGGGCGCGGTGGCCGCCCCCACGGCATCGCTGCATTTCGATGACGCGCTGTTGCGCGAGCTGACCGGGATGGGCGTGACCCTCAGCTACGTGACGTTGCATGTCGGCGCGGGCACCTTCCTGCCGGTCAAGGTCGAGGACGTGACCGCGCACCGCATGCATGCCGAATGGGGCGAGGTCAGCGGGCAGGCGGCCGCCGAGATCGACGCGACGCGCCGCGCGGGCGGGCGGATCATCCCCGTCGGCACCACGGCGCTGCGCCTGATCGAGACGGCGGCGCGCGAGACCGGCGACATCGCGGCCTGGACGGGCGACACCGACATCTTCATCTATCCCGGTTTCGAGTTCCGGATCACCGATGCGCTGATGACCAATTTCCACCTGCCGAGATCGACCTTGATGATGCTGGTCTCGGCGCTCATGGGAACGGAACGGATCAGGCGCATCTATGCCCATGCGGTGGCACAACGGTACCGGTTTTTCTCTTACGGGGATGCTTCCTTGTTGCTCCCGCCTGCGGCGAATGACATCCCCGGGCATCGCGCGACAGAGTAGGTCGCGATTGGCTCAGACAGGTTTGCCCGACCGGATCAGTGTCCCGGGCAGTCGCGTGGAGAGGATCGATGTTTCGGGTTTTGACGGGCGCATGGGCGCTGTTTCTGGGCATGATGCTTCTGCAGGTCGGAAACGGCATGCAGGGCACGTTGCTGGGTATTCGCGGGGTGATCGAAGGGTTCTCGACGCTCGAACTGTCGATCATCATGTCGGGCTATTTCCTTGGCTTTCTGTTCGGGTCGCGCATCGCCCCGCACATGATCCGCCGGGTCGGGCATGTGCGGGTCTTCGCGGCCCTCGGCTCGATGATCTCGGCGGTGATGATCCTTTACCCGACCGTGACCGAACCGTGGGCCTGGCTTGTGGGCCGGGTGGTGATCGGGTTCTGCTTCTCGGGGGTGTTCGTGACCGCCGAGAGCTGGCTCAACAATGCCGCCACGAACGGCACGCGCGGGCAGGCGCTTTCGCTTTACATGATCGTGCAGATGGTAGGGCTGGTATCGGCGCAGGCGCTGATCGTGCTGGCGGATCCGGCGGGGTATGTTCTCTTCGTGATCCCGTGCGTACTGGTCTCGCTTTCGTTCGCGCCGATCCTGCTGTCGGTCAGCCCGACCCCGGCCTTCGCGACCACCAAGCCGCTGTCGCTGGTGCAGATCCTTCGGATCTCGCCATTGGGCTGCGTCGGCATGCTGCTGACCGGCGGCGTGTTCGCGGCGCAATTCGGCATGGCCGCGGTCTACGGATCCGAGGCCGGGCTGAGCGTCGGGCAGATCTCGATCTTCGTCGCGTCCTTCTACGTCGCGGCGCTGGTGGCGCAATTCCCCCTCGGGTGGCTGTCGGACCGCATGGACCGCCGCGTGCTGATCGCGATCGTCGCGCTGGCCACCGGGATCGGTGCGGTCATCGGCATGCTTCTGGGCGACACGTTCTGGTGGCTGCTGGTGGCGGCGGTCCTGATCGGGGGGGCGTCGAACCCGCTTTACGCGTTGCTCATCGCCTATACCAACGACTTTCTGGAGCCCGACGACATGGCGGCCGCCTCCGGCGGAATGCTGTTCATCAACGGGCTCGGCGCGATCGCGGGGCCCCTTATGCTGGGCTGGATGATGTCTCTCATGGGGCCGGCGGGCTTCTTCTTCTACATCGCGATCCTGATGTTCGCGATGGTGCTCTACGCGATCTATCGCATGACACAGCGCGCGTCGCCGCAGGCCTCGTCCTCGGACGGGTTTGCCCAAGTGATGCCCTCGGCGTCGCCCATGGCGCCGCAATTTGCGCAAGAAACCGCCATCGAGGCGGCACAAAACGAGAAACCGGCATGATTTTAAGCGTTTATGACGACATTGACGCATTATTTTACTATGACAGATCCGTGCAGCCGGGTTAGCGTGACAGCATCGACATACGGGAGATGAGGAGTATCCCATGGTATCGCCGGAGGAGGTTCTCGAATTCTGGTTGGATGAGGTCGGTGCCAAGAACTGGTACACGTCGTCCGAAGAGCTCGACCAGACGGTACGCGACCGGTTCGCGTCGGCCTGGGACAACGCGCGCGCCGGGGCCTGCAGTCTCTGGCTGACATATCCCAACGGTACGCTGGCTTATGTCATCCTGACCGATCAGTTCCCGCGCAACATGTTCCGCGGCGAGGCGCGAGCGTTCGCGACGGACGCCGCGGCGCTGGCGGCCGCCAAGGTGGCGATCAGCCGGGGCTGGGATCTGCGCATAGACGAGCCCGCGCGGCAGTTGTTCTACCTGCCGCTCATGCATTCCGAGAATCTATCGGATCAGGATCGCTGTGTCCGGCTGATCTGCGAACGCATGCCGGATCACGGGGCCGGGAACATGCATCATGCCCGCGCGCATCGTGAGGTGATCCGCCGCTTTGGCCGTTTTCCCTATCGCAACGCGGCGCTCTCCCGCAGCTCGACCGAGCAGGAGCGCGCCTTCGAATCCGAAGGTGGCTATGGCGCGGTTCTGCGCGAGGTGATGGAAGCCGCGTGACCCCGACTGCGCGTTGTGGTGCAGACCGACTTGGTCTAGCGTCCCCGTGACCTTGCAAACGGGGAGGACAGGGCGGTGAAGACTTTTGACATGATCGTCATCGGGGCCGGGCCGGGCGGCTATGTCGCGGCCATACGCGGCGCACAGCTTGGGCTGAACGTGGCGATCGTCGAGCGCGAGCATATGGGCGGCATCTGCCTGAACTGGGGCTGCATTCCGACCAAGACGATGCTGCGTTCGGCCGAACTGTTCCAACTGATGCACCGCGCGGACGAGTTCGGACTGAGCGCGACGGGCATCGATTTCGATCTCGACGCGGTGATCACGCGCTCGCGCAAGGTGGCCGGACAGCTCAGCTCCGGCGTCTCGCATCTGATGAAGAAGAACAAGGTGACGGTGATCATGGGCGAGGCCACGCTGCCCGCCAAGGGCACCGTCCGCGTCAAGACCGACACCGGAACTGAGGATCTGACCGCGAAAAACATCGTCGTCGCCACTGGCGCCCGCGCGCGCGAGTTGCCGGGGCTGGAGGCCGATGGCGATCTCGTCTGGACCTACAAGCACGCGCTGCGGCCGCCACGCATGCCGAAAAAGCTGCTGGTGATCGGATCGGGCGCCATCGGGATCGAATTTGCCAGCTTCTACAACACGCTCGGGGCCGAGACCACCGTGGTCGAGGTGCAGGACCGCATCCTGCCGGTCGAGGATGCCGAGATTTCCGCCTTCGCGAAGAAATCCTTCGAGGCGCAGAAGATGACCATCAAGACGGGCGCATCTGTCAAGCGGCTCGATCGTGGCAAGGGCCGGGTCACCGCGCATATTGAGACCGGCGGCAAGGTGGAGAAACACGATTTCGACACGGTGATTTCTGCCGTGGGGATCGTTGCCAATACCAAAGGTCTCGGGCTGGAGGATCTGGGCGCGAAACTCGACCGCACCTTCGTGGTGACGGATGCCCATTGCCGCAGCGGCGTGGACGGCCTTTACGTGATCGGCGATGCCACGAACGGGCCGTGGCTTGCGCACAAGGCCAGCCACGAGGGCGTAATGGTGGCCGAGATGATCGCCGGCGGCAAACCGCACGCCGTCGATCCCGACAGCATCGCCGGCTGCACCTACTGCCAGCCGCAGATCGCCAGCGTCGGGCTGACCGAGGCGCAGGCGAAAGAGGCTGGCCATGACATCAAGGTCGGCCGTTTCCCGTTCATCGGCAATGGCAAGGCGATTGCCCTGGGCGAGACGGAAGGCCTGATCAAGACAGTGTTCGACGCCAAATCCGGCGCGCTTTTGGGCGCGCACATGATCGGGGCCGAGGTGACCGAGCTCATCCAGGGCTACGTGGTGGGCCGACAGCTGGAGACGACCGAAGAGGATCTGATGCAGGCCATCTTCCCGCATCCCACGCTCAGCGAGATGATGCATGAGAGTGTGCTCGACGCCTACGGGCGGGTGATTCACATGTAAGGCTGCCTCAGGCGCCCTTCACGCGCCTTTGAAATTCACCTCGCCCTCATGCTCGAGCGCGCGGATTCGGGCGGGCGCAGCGGTCTGGCGCTGTGACCGCATGCGCCCGTACTGGCCAAGCCCGATCGCCAGCAGGATGATCGCGCCGCCGGGGATCAGGCCGGGTCCGGGATCCTCGCCCAGTAGCACCATGGCGATCAGGATCGCGGCCAAAGGCGAAAAGGACGTGGCCAGCGACACGTCGCCCGACCGCGCGTTTTTCAGCGCGAGCGCCCAGGCGAACTGCCCGCAGATCACAACGATCAGCGCGTAGATCCAGACCCATTGCCAGACCAGCGGGTGAAACACGTCCTGGAAATGCAGCGGCCCGAAGAGGTAGATGGCAAGGAAGAAGTAGAACACCGTGCCCACCACCGTGCGGTAGATCGCGAAGATCCCCATCGGAATGCCTCGCAGCCCGGTGCGGGCCACCAGTGTCGAGGCGATATACGAAAGCGTCGCCAGCAGCGCGCCCATCTCGCCCTTTCCCATCTCGAACCCGCCACGCGTGTTGTTCATCGCGATCATCAGAACCGCCCCGCCGAGCGCCACGAGACCGGCGGCAAACGCCCACGGCTCGAATTTCTCTCGCAGGATCAGCCATGCCGCCAGCAGGAAAAGCGGCGGCTCGATCCGGCCCACCAGCACGACATTGGTGACCGTGGTGTGCTCCAGCGCGTAGAAGAAAAGCCCGGGTGTCACAGCCGAGGAGAGCAGCGCCGATACGGTCAGGATGGCCCAGTGACCGCGTGTCAGCTTGCGCAGGTTTTCCAGCGTCCAGTCGCGCCAGAACATCGCGATCATTGGCACCAGCGACATCAGCGAACCGACGAACAGCAGGTTGCAATAGGTGATGACGTTGCGTCCCATCACCTGATTGGCCGCGCCGATCTCGGCCAGCAGCGACACGATGGAATTTGACGCGGCATAGATCAGCACCGCGACCCAGGCCAGACCCGCGCCAAGACGCACGCGCGGGCTGTCAGCCAAGGTCTGGGTCGGCGTGGATGTCTGGCTCATCTGCGTTTCCCGGCACTGCAGGACGTGGTGCCATCCAAGAGTGCGTTTTGCGCACGTCATCTGCAACCGCGTTGCCGGGCACGGACAATCACATTGCCGAAAGCGGTCTGTCACAGTGTTGCAAGACGCCGCGAAGCGATCACGGGCGCGTGGTCTTGCGTGTTTGCGGTTGTAATGACCGGGCGCAAAGGCAAGCTGCGTGGACCATGTTCGCAGCCACGGAGACCCCCGATGCCCCCACAACCCGAGATGCCGTCGACGGATTTCGTCACGATCTTCGACGAGACTTACGACCGTCCCGATTGCCGCGCCTATTTCCGGATGATGGATGCTTTGGGATATCGCAACCAGCACCACGCCGTGGCGGCGTTCCGCGCCGGATTGGACGAGCTGATGCGTCTGCGTGGCCTGACTGCGCCGCGCGTCTTCGATTTCGCCAGCAGCTACGGGATCGTCAGCCTGCTGATGGGCCATGAGGCGACGCTGGACGCTGTGTTCCGGCGCTACCGCGAGGCGCGTTTCGACGAGGCCACCCCGCAAGAGGTCATGGCCTGGGATCGCGACTGGCTGGCGGGGCTGCGGCGCGACGATGTGGACATCCGGTTTTCCGGTCTCGACGTGATGCCGAATGCCGTGGCCTATGCCGGCAACGTGGGCCTTTTTGCGGCGGGCTTTGCCGAGGATCTGGAGACCGCTGCACCCTCCGAGGCGCTTGCGGCGGATCTGGCGCAGGTGGACATGATCGTCGAATGCGGGTCCGTGGCGCAGCTCATGCCGCGCGCGCTCGACCGGATGCTGGCGGCCTGCGGGCAGCAAAAACCGTGGCTGATGACCTCGCCCATCCGGGGCAATGAGCGGGTAGCGGCAGACGAGGTGCTGCGCGCCCATGGGCTGGTGCAAGAGCGGCTGGACATTCCGCCCTTCGTCCATCGCCGGTTCGAAAGCGCCGACGAACAGGCCCGCGCCATCGACAATGCCCGCGCCGCAGGTCACGTCACCGACCGCGTCGAGACCAAGGGGCAGTTCCATGCGCAGGTGCTTCTGGCCCGCCCCGAGGGTGAGCGTACGCCGCCCGACACATGGCGACTGCCCCTGACGGTGCCCGCCTTGCCCGACACGATCTGAACCTTTACCCGACGCGGTAGGGCAGCACCCCGCGCTCGTCCGGCATCACGTGCAACCGGCGTTCCAGCGGCGGCACAGCCCGCTGGTGACAATCCGTGCGCTCGCAGATCCGGCAGGAAATCCCGATCGGCTCGAACGCGCGGGCATTGGTCACATCGAGATCGTCGGCATAGACCAGATCATCGGCATGCTTGACCTCGCAGCCAAGCGCGATGGCAAAGCGGCGCACCGGCGCGCCGAAACTGCCCCCGGGCTTGCTGACATCGCAGGCCAGGCTGAGATAGCGCACGCCGTCGGGCGTCTCGGCCAGTTGCCGCAGGAAGCGCCCCGGCGTCTCGAAGGCGCGGTGCACGTTCCACAAGGGACAGGCCCCGCCGAACCGCGCGAATTGCAGCCGCGTCGCCGAATGCCGCTTGGTGATCGTGCCGGCCTGATCGACGCGCACGAAGAAGAACGGAATGCCCTTGGCGCCGGGGCGTTGCAGCGTCGACAGCCGGTGGCACACCTGCTCGACCGAGGCACCGAAGCGCATGGCGAGGATTTCGACGTCGTGCCGCACCTCCTGCGCGGCGGCCAGAAAGCGCCCGTAGGGCATCAGCGCGGCACCCGCAAAGTAATTGGCCAGCCCGATCTTGGCGATGTCGCGCGCCTGCCCGGACTGGAACCGCGCGAAATCGAGCGTCGCTTCGATCAACTGGTCCTGCGTCAGCAGCGCCAGTTGCAGCAGAAGCTGAAAGCGCCGTGTCTCGCGCGCCACCCGCGTCGACAGCGTCAGCACCTGAGTTTCGCGGTCGTAATGGCGCAAGGTGGCACTGTCGGCCTCGACCACGCGCACGCCCAGATCGCCAAGTCGCCGCAGGGCCTGCGCCTCGGCGTCTCGGGTCGGGTTGCTTTCGGCAAACCGCTCGGCGGCGCGATCAACCGTATCGATGTAATTGTCGCAATAGTGAAAGAAGTCGCGCACCTCGTCCCACGGGCTGGCTTGCCCGCCCGCATCGTCCCGGCCAAGGGCCGCGTCCAGCGAGGCCAGCCTCTCATGCGCCTGCCGATAGGTGCTGTGCAACTCCAGAAACGCGCGCGCAAGCGCCGGCGCATTGGACGCGGTCAGCCGCAGATCCGCGAGCGGGGGCTCGGCCCCGAACAGGGGATCGGCGAAGGCCTCGCGCATGTCGGTGACCAGCCGCTCGGCATCGCCGGTCGACAGCTCGGTGACATCGAACCCGAACTCCTGCGCCAGCGCCAGCACCACCGTGGTCGAGACCGGGCGATTGTTGTTTTCCATCTGGTTGAGATAGGGCAGGGACACGCCGAGCTTGGCGGCGAACTCCTTTTGGGTCAGCCCCAGACGCGTGCGCGTCTCGCGCAGCTTGACCCCGGCATAGAGTTTCTGGATCGCCATGCGTCGCATCCCGGCCATTTGCACATTCGCACCTTTGCAGCATAGGTTTGCAAACCGCGTGGGGCAAGCGCAACGCACTGCCTGTCGCAACCGCCCCTGTCACACGCCCGGCGTCGGCCCCAGGCACATCAGAGGTTCGCTGGATTTCTCGACCTCGTAAAGCTCGGACATGGGCGGATCCCCGGCAAAGCGCGCGACCAGCCCGTCGTCTGACCGCTCAAACGTCCAGCACTGCGGATCAGGAGTGTTCTCGTAGACAAAACAGATCAGACTGTCATCCTCGTACCAGAAGCCATCCTGACATTCGCCATCCAAGAACGACCAGCGCACGCGGCGATCGTCGAGATATTCCTCGCCGCCATAGGGCGCGCCCCCCGCACCGTAATAGAACGTGTGCCCGCGGGTATAGTCATCGAATTCCTCGGCGCTCATCTGCGCCTGCGCGGCATGGGTATGGGCGCAGAGCGCGGCGATCAGGACAAGAGGTTTCATGCCAATTGGTATGCCAGAGCGCCCCATGTCCCGCCAGATAAAACCGTCAGGGTGCCTGCATGCGTCAAGACACGCCATGTCCCCCGAGTTGTTACCCGGTCAAGACCGCCTGACCGGAACAATCGGCAGTCCCCGCCGTTGGTTTTGCGCTGTTCCTCTGGGGTGGCTCAGTTGAAACCTTGTTCTGGAGACAGGTAATGAAAAGACGACTGTCCGGTGCCGGAGTAGCCGTTGCGATGATCGCGATGACAGCACCGCTAAGCGCGACCGCGGCGACAATCAACGCCGATCTGGCGGCAAACGAGACGTTTTCGGAGGGGTTCAACATGGAACCCGGCGACACGCGAGAGTACAATTTTTTCGTGACCGAGGATCTGGTCATCTCGCAATTCGCAGTCTCGGGGACAGGCCCCTCAAGCCCTCAGGATCTGGGCAATATCAGGTTCGGGTTGATGAATCCGCCGCAAGACCAGTTCGAGAACATCGAAACCGAAAGCGACGTTTCTGCGGCGACCAATTTCGTTGTGGGGCGATGTTCGAGGTCGGTGACACGTTCAGCTTCTTCTTCACGGACGGCAACCAGGACGATGTGAGCCTTACCCTTTCATTCGACACCAACGCCCCCGCACCGATCCCGGTTCCGGCCGCAGGTGTGCTTCTGCTGAGCGCCATCGCGGGCGGCGCGGCCTACGGTCGCCGCAAGAAGAAAAACGCCTGAGCCGACGCTCCGGCAACTTGCGACACATCACGAAACAGCGCCGTTCCGGCGCTGTTTTCCGTTTTGCCGTGTCCTTTCGGTTGCGACCCTTCCACAATGGGCGGAGTGTTGCTAGACAGCCGGCGAAAGGTGACACATGGCGTTTTTCTCGAAACTCAAGGAGCGGCTGTTCAAATCCTCGTCCAAGCTCGACGAGGGGCTGGACGCGATCGTCGACGAGGGCGGCAGCGCCGAGGCACAGAGCCCCGAGCATCAGGCGGACCCAGAGCCGCCGGTCGATGCGCCGCAATTCGACGATCCTCTGCCGCCGCCACCCGTGGAGGTGCCATCCCCCGCCGAGGCCGCCACTGCTGCGCCGGCACCGCTGGACATTCCCGACGATGCGTCTGCATCCGCGCCGAGCCGCGGTGTGCTCGGCCGGCTTCTGGGCCGCGACGCAGGCCGCCACGTGACGCGGCGCGCGCTTGACGACGACATGGTCGAACGGCTGGAGGATTTGCTGATCACCGCCGACATGGGGGTCGAGACGGCGATGCGCGTGACCGCCAACATGGCCGAGGGACGCATGGGCAAGCGCCTGTCGAGCGACGAGATCAAGGCGCTTCTGGCCGGCGAGATCGCCCGAATCATGGAGCCCGTGGCGCGCCCCATGCCGCTTTACGCCAAGCGACCGCAGGTGGTGCTCGTGGTGGGGGTCAATGGCTCGGGCAAGACCACGACGATCGGCAAGCTAGCCTCGCAGTTCAAGGCGGCGGGCAAAACGGTGGTCATCGCTGCGGGCGATACCTTCCGCGCTGCGGCCGTGGAGCAGTTGCAGGTCTGGGGTGACCGCGCGGGTGTGCCGGTGCTGACCGCGCCCGAGGGCTCCGACCCGGCGAGCCTTGCGCATGAAGCCATGACCAAGGCCGAGGCCGATGGCGCCGACCTTCTGATGATCGACACGGCCGGACGGCTTCAGAACCGCGCCGACCTGATGGAAGAATTGTCGAAGATCGTCCGCGTCATCCGCAAGAAGGACCCCGACGCGCCGCATAACACGCTTCTGGTGCTCGATGCGACCACGGGTCAGAACGCGCTCAGCCAGGTGGAGATATTCCAGAAACTGGCCAATGTGACGGGTCTTGTGATGACCAAGCTGGACGGGACCGCGCGCGGCGGTGTGCTGGTGGCGCTGGCAGACAGGTTCGGCTTGCCTATCCATGCTATCGGCGTGGGCGAGCAGATCGACGATCTCGTACCTTTCGATCCCGAAGAGTTCGCCGCCGCCCTTACCGGGCTCGATGTCGAATGATCCATCCGCCTTTTGCGGGCCGCTCCGGCGCGCTATGTTACCGTTCGATCAGCCGTATCAGGTACAGCACCACCAGCACGATGCCGGTCGCCATCGCCGCCAGCGGCATCTGGCCCGCCCCGCAGGCCAGCCCGATCGCCCCGGCCAGCCACATCGACGCGCCGGTGGTGATGTTGTGCACCACCCCGCCCGACGAAAAGATGATCCCGGCGGCGAGAAACGCGACCCCTGCGGTCACCGCCTCGACCAGGCGCAGGGGATCGACGCGCAACGCCTCCTCGGCGCCGAAGGGCAGGGCGGCGAGCTGTTGGCTGATCAGGATGAACAGGCAGGCGGCCATCGACACGAGCATATGCGTGCGCAGACCCGCCGGCTTGTGCTTGTATTCGCGCTCGGCCCCGATCATCGCGCCCAGGACTAGCGCCGCGACAAGCCGGGTGGCGGCGACGATCGCGGGCACGGCGCTGAACGTGCCGGTCAGTTCCTCGATGATGACATCCCACATCCCGCGTCCCATGCCTCTCTTTCACGCTTGCCGATCCGCGCGTAGCACGAGAATGCGTGGCAACGCGAGGACCGCCACATGAGCGAATACCTGATTTCCCTAGAAGGTACCGAGGCCGGCCAGCGTCTTGCGATGATCCTCGCGCTCTCGGCGGCCTTCCTGCATGCCGTCTTCGGCGCCTTGCAGAAAGGCCGCCACGACCCATGGCTCAGCCGTGGCGCGATTGATGCGAGCTATTCGGCGATGGCCGCCCCCTTTGCGCTGTTTGTCGTGCCCTGGCCCGAGGCGCATATGTGGCCGATCTTCGCCGGTGCCGTGGTGATCCATATCGGCTACAAGGTGTTGCAGGCGATGGCCTACACGCGCGGGGCCTACACCGTGGTGTACCCGGTGGTGCGGGGCACCGGGCCGCTTTTCGCCGTGGTGGGCGCGTGGCTGATCTTTGGCGAGGTGTTCAATGCGGTGCAGTGGCTTGGCCTCGCGGTGCTTCTGTCGGGGATTTTCGGGCTGGCGGTCTACAACCTGCGCACTCTCACCCTGGACCGCGAGACGATGCCGCTGGCGCTTGGCCTCGCGGTGGCGACGGGGCTGTTCGTGGCGCTCTACACCACCTATGACGCGTACGGCATCCGCGCCGCCGCCGATCCGTTCACCTTCCTTGCGTGGTTCTTCTTTCTCGACGGGCTGAGCATCCTGCCCATTGCGGGGCTGCGCTGGCGGAACATGGCCGTGCGCCCCACGCTCGGGCCGCTTGCGCTGCGCGGCGTGTCGGGCGGGCTGGTGGCGTTCTTTTCCTTCGGGTCGGTGATGCTGGCCACGCGCCTTGACAAGGTGGGCGAGGCGGCAGTCCTGCGCGAGACCTCGACGGTGTTCGCCGCGCTGATCGGCTGGCTCGTGCTGAAGGAAACAGTGGGGCCGCGCCGCATCGCGCTGATGGGTTTGATCGCGGCGGGTGCGGTGATAGTTGAACTTGGACGATGACCCCGGACACACATGAGGCAGACGACATGAGCGACACCTCCTCGCCCGGCTGGGCCAAGCCGGTTCTGGAAATTGGCCCAGTGCTGGCCTTTTTCGCGGCGTATCTCTGGCTCAAGGATCGGGTCTACACCATCGGCGGGACCGAGTATGACGGATTCATCGTCGTCACGGCCGGGTTCGTGCCGGTGTTCCTGATCTCGATGGCGTTGCTGTGGCGTCTGACCGGGCATCTGTCGCGGATGCAGGCGGTGACGGCAGTGCTGATCGTCGTTTTCGGCGGGCTGTCGGTGTGGTTCAACGACCCGAAATTCTTCAAGATGAAGCCGACGATCATCTACCTGCTGTTCGGCGGCATCCTCGGGGTGGGGCTGCTGCGCGGGCGGTCCTACCTGCAATTCGTGATGGACAGCGTGATTCCGCTGACAGATCTGGGCTGGATGACGCTGACGCGGCGCTTGATGCTGTTCTTCTTCGGGCTGGCCGTGCTGAACGAGCTCGTGTGGCGCACCCAGACCGAGGAGATCTGGGTCTATTTCAAGACCTTCGGGCTGACCGCGGCGATCTTTTTGTTCTTCATGGCGCAAGGCGCGCTCTTTCGCGACCAGTCGAGCGAGAAGGACGATGATGCGGCGTGAGGGGCGTCGCCGGATCGTCAGCGCGTCTGACGAAGCAGTGGCATCGCATGTCCGCGGGCAGGCGACCCGACATATGGGCAAGGAACTTTATCCTCGCCAAATCGAAAAAGCCCCAAGCAATGTGCATACTTCGACAAATCGCCTGTCCGGGGGAGGACATGCGATGGCGCTGCGGCGCTTTGCGCCGCGTACCGCGCCGGGGCTGTAGCCGGGACACGTGCAAAAGGCCGCAACGGCGATTTTCGGGCGTTGCGGCCCATTGCTCACAACAGAGACTTCACCTTTTCGGCCACGGCCTCTGGCGTGATGCCGAGCTTTTCGTAGAGCACATCCGCCGGCGCCGAGGCGCCGAAATCGTGCATCCCGACAAAGCCGCCCTTCTCGCGGCGCCCGCGCTCGCCATACAGCCAGCGGTCCCAGCCAAAGCGGATTGCCGCCTCAACCGCGACGCGCACCGGGCCGGCGGGGAGCACGCGGCGGCGATAGCTGTCCTCCTGTTCCTCGAACAGCTCCCAGCAGGGCATCGACACCACCCGTGTGCCGATCCCGGCCTCCTGCAGCAGATCGCGCGCCGCCATGGCGATCGCCACCTCTGATCCGGTGGCCAGCAGGATCGCCTGCCGCTTGCCCTCCGCATCGGCCAGCACATAGGCCCCTTGCGCGGTCAGGTTCTTGGTCTTGTGCTCGTGGCGCAGCGTCGGCAGGCCTTGGCGGGTCAGCGACAGCACCGACGGCGTCTCTTTCGATTGCAGTGCGAGTTCCCACGATTCGGCCGTCTCGACCGTGTCACAGGGGCGGAACACCCATGTGTTGGGCGTCGCGCGCGACATCGCCAGATGCTCGACCGGCTGGTGGGTGGGGCCGTCCTCGCCCAGACCGATGCTGTCATGCGTCATCACGAAGACCGTGGGGATCTTCATCAATGCGGCCAGCCGCATCGCGGGCCGGGCGTAATCGGTGAAACACATGAAGGTGCCGCCATAGGGGCGCACCCCGCCATGCAGCAGCATGCCGTTCATTGCCGCAGCCATGCCATGCTCGCGGATGCCGTAATGGATGTAGCGGCCGCGGCGGTTGCCTTCGTCGAAGACCGTCATGTCGCCCGACCGGGTGTTGTTGGACCCCGACAGATCCGCCGAGCCGCCGATGGTCTCGGGCATCACGGGGTTGACGACCTCCAGCACCATTTCGCTGGCCTTGCGGGTGGCGACCTTGGGCGCCTCTTCGCTGACCTGCTTCTTCAGTGCCTTGATCCGCGCCGACAGCTTGGCCGGCACATCGCGGGCAAAGACGCGGGCAATCTCGGCCTGACGCTGCGGCGAGGCGGCCTTCAGCCGGTCCTGCCACGCGGCGTGGTCCTCGGCCCCGCGCGCGCCGATCGCCGCCCACGCGGTCTTGATCTCGTCGGGGATCACGAAGGGCGGATATGTCCAGCCATAGGCGGCCTTGGCGGCGGCGTTCTGATCGTCATCGGTCAGCGCGCCATGCCCCTTGGAGGTGTCCTGCGCGGCGTGACCAAGCGCGATATGCGTCTTGCAGGCAATCATAGAGGGCTTGCGCGTGCGCTTGGCTTCGGTCAGGGCCGCGTCGATCGCCGCGGGGTCATGACCGTCGATCTCCTGCACGTGCCAGCCCGCCGCGCGGAAGCGTTTGACCTGATCGGTGCGGTCGGCCAGATCGACGCTGCCGTCGATGGTGATGTTGTTGTTGTCCCACAGCACGATCAGCTTGCCCAGACCCTGACGCCCGGCCAGACCGATCGCCTCGTGGCTCACACCCTCCATCAGGCAGCCATCGCCGGCCATCACGTAGGTGTGGTGATCCACCAGCTTCTTGCCGTAGCGCGCGCGCAGGCTTTCCTCGGCGATGGCAAACCCGACGGCGTTGGCGATGCCCTGACCCAAGGGGCCGGTCGTCGTCTCGATCCCCTTGGCGTGACCGTATTCGGGATGGCCCGCCGTGCGCGATCCCCATTGCCGGAACGCACGGATCTGATCGATCGTCATGTCCTCGTACCCGGTCAGATGCAGCACCGCGTAAAGCAGCATCGAGCCGTGGCCCGCCGACAGGATGAACCGGTCGCGATCCGGCCAGTCGGGGTTGGCGGCGTCGAATTTCAGGTGCTTCTCGAACAGCACGGTCGCCACGTCGGCCATGCCCATCGGCATGCCGGAATGGCCGGAATTGGCGGCGGCGACGGCATCAAGGGCCAGCGCGCGGATCGCGGCGGCCTTCATCCAGTGATCGGGGTCGGCAGAGCGCAGGGCGGCGATATCCACGGGGCGTGTATCCTTTGCATGGGGCAGTGTTGTGAGGTGCATACCAGCCCGACCGCGAAGATCAAGCGCGCGCCCGGCCCGCGCCGGCCCGTATCCGCCGTGAACCGCGCATTTTTCACGCGCTTTGGCTAGGGTTTGCCAAAGCCGGCCCGATATGCGATTCGTGAGAAGATATGGAGAACGACGCGTGAAAGGTCGTGGACATGAGTCAGGTAGACGAGTTGCAGGCACGGATCACGGCGGCACTGGACCGGATCACCAAGGGTCTGGAGGCCCGTGCCGATGCCCCCGATCCCGAGGAACTCGCGCAGCTGCGCCGCAAGCTCGACGCGGCAACCGACATCAATGCCCGGTTGGAGCAGGAGGTGACCGTGCTCAGCGAGACCGTCCAGGCGCGCGACGCGGCCCTTGCCGTGGCCGAGCAGACCAATGGCGAGAACCTGCGCCAGCTCGACACCGATCTGCAAGCGCTGCGCGCCGCCAACCAGCAATTGCGCGACACCAACAAGGCCCTGCGAGAGGCGCACGCGGCGGGCGTGGCCGATCCGACATTGATCAACCGCTCGCTCGAGGCCGAGATCGAAGGTCTGCAAGCCAGCCGCGCCGTCGACCGCGCCGAGGTCGAGGCGGTGCTGTCCGAGCTTGCCCGCGTGATCGACGCCTCGGATGGCGCAGCGCATAACATGACGGAGAAGGTCTGATGCCAGAGGTGACGGTCGAGATCGGCGAACGCGCGTTCGAGGTCGCGTGCAATGCCGGAGAAGAGGATTACCTGCATGCCGCGGCGCGGATGCTGGATGAAGAGGCCAGGGTGCTGGCCGCACAGATCGGCCGTATCCCCGAGGCGCGCATGCTGCTGATGGCGGGGTTGATGCTGGCCGACAAGACGGTCGGCTTGCACGACAAGCTGCAGGCGGTCGAGGAACGGCTGGCCAGGACCGAGGCCGAGCTTGACGCGCTTCGCAACGCCCCGGCGCCCGCGCCCGAGCGCGTCGAGGTGCCGGTCGTGCCGCAATCTGTCACCGACACCCTCGCCGAGATCGCTGCCCGCACCGAGGCGCTGGCTGAAACCGTTGACGGCAGCCGTGCGGGCTAGGCGGGCGCGTCACGGGAGGTCAAGATGAAGCTGTCCGCCATCATTCTCGCTGTTCTGGCCGCGGCCTTTGTGGCCCTTCTGGTGGTCATTCGCGTGATGCCTTCGGATCCCGATCGCTGGCACGAGATGCCAGAGAACGTGGCGGACCGTGATCTCGACGGGGGCGCGATGCGCAGCGTCGAGGGCGATCTGGCCGTGCTCGATCGCATCATACGCGACACGCCGCGCACCGAGGTGCTGGCGGGCAGCGTCGATGAGGGCATAGTCACCTATGTCACCCGAAGCCGTGTCTTCGGTTTTCCCGATTACACGACCGTCCGGCAGGATGACGACAGGCTGGATATCTACGGGCGGCTGCGCTTTGGCCGATCAGATATGGGCGTCAACGCCGACCGCATCGACGGCTGGCTGCGGCAGCTTGACGCCGGGTGACAAACACCCGTCGGACACTTTGCGCCATGTGGGATTGTCGAGCGACATCAGGTACTGCGCCATGACTACCTGTCCGTCCCCGTTCAGGCAGATCGTCTCGCCCATCTCGACCCGGGCACCGTTTTGATCCGTGCTATAACAGTCGTGCGTGGCGCAGCTGCCGGTGGATTGCAACAGCGCGTGCATGCCTGCGAGCAGGAAGGACAACAAGGACCGCAGAATAGAGACTTGGCACATCCGAGCGCTCTTGACCAAGCCTCGTGACTGGGACACAGGATAACCGCCATGGTGCCGCTCGACAAACTTAACGAGATCACGCAGCGCTTCGAGTATATCGAGGCGCGCATGACCGAAGGCGGCGGCGACATCGCGCAGCTCGGGCGCGAATACGCCGAATTGCGCCCCGTGGTCGACGAGATCCGCGCCTACCGCGAGACGCTCGACGATATCGAATCGGCGAAAGCCATGCTTGACGACCCCGAAGTGCGCGACCTGGCCCGCGCCGAGATCGACGACCTTGAGGATCGTCTGGCGGTGATGGAAGAGTCCTTGAGAAAGGCGCTTCTGCCACGCGATGCGGCAGATGCCCGGCCCGCGATCCTCGAAATCCGCCCCGGTACGGGCGGTGAGGAGGCCGCACTTTTCGCCGCCGACCTCATGCGCATGTATCAGCGTTACGCCGAGACGCGCGGCTGGTTCTTCGATGTCATCGAGGAACAGCATAGCGAACTGGGCGGTCTGCGCGAGCTTGTGGCGCGGATCGGCGGGCAGGGGGTGTTCGCCCGTCTGAAATACGAATCGGGCGTCCACCGGGTACAACGCGTCCCCGAGACCGAAAGCGGCGGTCGCATCCACACCTCGGCGGCGACCGTCGCGGTGTTGCCCGAGGCGCAGGATGTCGATGTCCGGATCGATCCCAATGACCTGCGCATCGACACGATGCGCGCCTCCGGATCGGGCGGCCAGCATGTAAACACCACCGATTCAGCGGTGCGTATCACGCATCTGCCCACCGGCCTTGTCGTGACCAGCAGCCAGAAATCCCAGCACCGCAACCGCGAGATTGCGCTCGACGTGCTGAAATCGCGGCTGTTCGATATCGAACGCAGCCGGGTCGAGAGCGAACGCTCGGCCAGCCGTGCCGCGATGGTCGGATCGGGCGACCGGTCCGAGCGCATCCGCACCTACAATTTCCCGCAAGGCCGGATGACCGATCACCGGATCAACCTCACGCTCTACAAGCTCGATCAGGTGATGCAGGGCGATCTCGACGAGGTGATCGACGCGCTGACCGCCGACGCGCAGGCCACGCTGCTGGCCGAGATGTCGTGACCGCCCGGGAGGCGCTGGTCGCGGCGACGCGGCGGCTGGCGGCGGCGGGGATCGACGGGGCCGGAGGGGACGCGCGCGCACTGCTGGCAGCCGCCATGGGCGTGCCGCGCGACCGGCTGACCCTGCATCTGGGTGATCTCCTCGATAAGGCTGCGCGTGCGCAGTATGCGGCTATGGTTGCGCAGCGTGCGGCGCATGAACCCGTGGCAAAGATCCTGGGCGAACGGATCTTCTGGGGGCGCGCGTTCGAGGTGAGGACAGATGTCCTGGACCCGCGCCCGGAAACCGAATGCCTGATCGCGACGGCGCTGGAGGGGCTGCCGCCCGCCCGCCTGCTGGATCTCGGCACGGGGTCCGGGATCATCGCGGTGACGCTGTTGGCCGAGTGGCCCGCAACACAAGGAGTTGCGACCGATACCAGCGCTGCGGCGCTTGAAGTGGCGACGCGCAACGCGAGACGTCATGGCGTGGCGGCGCGCCTAAAGATGCGCTGCGCGGACTGGTTTGCGGGGGTCTCAGGCGCGTTCGACCTGATCGTCTCGAACCCGCCCTATATCGCGGCGGACGAGATGGCCGGGCTTGCCCCCGAGGTGCGCCTGCACGACCCGCACACCGCCCTGACCGACGGGGCCGACGGGCTGACAGCCTATCGCGCGATCGCCGCCGGTGCGATGCCGCATCTGCGGCCCGGAGGGCGCATCCTGCTGGAAATCGGCCCTGCACAGGGGCATGCCGTTTGTGATCTTCTGGGCGCGGCCGGCTTTGCGTCGGTGCGGATCCTGCCTGATTTCGATGGCCGCGACCGGGTTGTCAGCGCGGTTCGGGGCCAGAAATCCCCCTGAACTCCGCTGGAAATCGCCTGAATCGGAGAAAATCGGCCGATTTCTCTTGTGCGGCGCGGTCTGGCATGTTTAGTCGCAAACATCAGGCTGTGGAAGCAGCTACGACGCTCCCCCTGGTACCAAGCCAATACATGTCAGATCTGACATATTATAGACGCAGACCAGCGTCAGTCGGATCAAGCGACGCACAGACCATCAAGGCTGGACTGCATAAAACATGAGATCATCCAAGTCACGTTCGCGGAACAAGCCGAACCGCAATCGGTCCGTCGGGAATATCGTCAACCGCGTGTTCGACAGTTCCGGACCCGAGGGCAAGGTGCGCGGCACGCCTCAGCAGATCATCGAGAAGTACAATCAGCTGGCGCGTGACGCGCAGCTTTCCGGCGATCGGGTGGCGACCGAGAACTTCCAGCAACATGCCGAGCACTACCTGCGCATGCTGGGCGAGGCGCAGCGCGAGCAGGACCAGCGCCGCGACGAGCAGGAGCGCCAGAACCGCGATCGGCAGGCCGAACGGGACAAGGCCGACCGCGACAAGTCCGAGCGTCCGGCAGCCCGCGAGCGCGAGCCGTCCGAAGATCCGGTCCAGTCCACGCAGCCCGAGGTGCTTGACGCCGGCAACGGCTCCGAATCCGGCAGCGGCCTTGTCGAGACGCCCGAAACGAAGGACACCCCGCCGCCGCAGCCCAAACGCACGCGCAAGCCGCGCGCACGCAAGCCGGCCGCGGCCGAGGGGGGGCAGGACCAGACCGCGGGCGAGGGGGCCGGCGACAGCGCCTCCGATAACGGTCAGAGCAAGGCCACGGGCTGAGCCGACGTCACGCCGGGATCCGAGAGCCATGACCCATGTTGCGGTGTCAGGATCGTGAGTATTTGCGGCGAGATGAATGTGCATCCGGCTGCCGCATCTTGCGCGCCTCATCCGCGTTCGAGAAAAGCCGATGCCCACTGACCGACCGCAACCCGCCTTCGTGCTCGTGCGCCCGCAGATGGGCGAAAATATCGGCGCCGCTGCGCGCGCGATGTGGAATTTCGGCCTTGACCGGATGCACGTCGTGGCCCCGCGCGATGGCTGGCCCAACCCCAAGGCCGCGGCGATGGCGAGCGGCGCGGGGCGGCTTCTGGACGAGGCGCGGGTCGTGGCGGACACCGCCGAGGGGGTCGCCGACTGCGCCTTTGTCTTCGCCACCACCGCCCGCCCGCGCGATCTGACCAAGCCCGTCTTCAGCCCCGAACGCGCAATGGCGCTTTCGGCAGAGCGCATCGCGGTCGGCGAAAAAGTGGCGGTGCTCTTCGGCCCCGAACGCGCCGGGCTGGAAAATGACGACATCGCGCGCGCCAACGCCATCATCAACGTGCCGGTGAACCCGGAATTTCCCTCGCTCAACCTGGCGCAATGCGTGCTGCTAACCGCCTATGAATGGCAGCGCGCCGCGGGCGCGGTCGTGCACGAGCGGATGGAGATGGCGCGCGCGGACTGGGCCACGCAGGTCGAGGTCGAGAAACTGGCCGCGCATTACGAGGCGCGGCTTGACGAGGCGGGGTTCTTTTTCCCTGACCACAAGGCCGCGCCCATGAAGACCACCCTGCGCAACCTCTGGAGCCGCATGCCGCTGACCCGCGCGGATGTGCAGGTGCTGCACGGCGTGTTGCGGCAGATGGTCCGCTGGAAGGAGCGCGGTTGAAGCGCATGTGCACGCGGCCTAGACTGTGGCGCGTCAGGGATCGGGAAGGCGGGTGATGAGCGGCAAGCGCAGCATTTTCGAAGAGGTGGACAGCGCCGGGCGCGCAGGCGCTGCGGCGCCCAAGGGCGGCATGATCGACGCGACGCGACGCGGCGCGCGGCGCGGCATCCGCATCTGGTTGATGGCGCTCTTCGCGCTGGTGGTGGTGATGATCGCCGTGGGCGGTCTGACCCGGCTGACGGGCAGCGGGCTGTCGATCACCGAATGGGCCCCGGTCTCGGGGGCCTTGCCACCGATGAACGCCGCCGACTGGCAGGCGGAATTCGAAAAATACCGACTGATCCCGCAATACGAGCTGATGAACCAGGGCATGACGCTGTCCGAGTTCAAGGTGATCTACTGGTGGGAATGGGGACACCGGCAACTGGGCCGGGTGATCGGGCTGGTCTGGGCGCTCGGCTTTCTGGGGTTCCTCGTCGCGCGGCAGATCCCGAAGGGCTGGACCGGGCGCCTGCTGATCCTTGGCGCGCTTGGCGGCACGCAGGGCGCGATCGGCTGGTGGATGGTATCCTCGGGGCTGGGCGAGGGCATGGTGGCTGTGGCCTCCTACCGGCTGGCCACGCATCTGGGGCTGGCGTTCGTGATCCTCGGGCTGATCGCGTGGTATGTCTTTGCCCTTGGCCGAGAAGACCGCGAGTTGCGGCAGGCGCAGCGCGCGCAGGAAACGCGGCTCTTCGGGATGTCCACCGGGCTGATGCATCTGGCCTTCGTGCAGATCATCCTTGGCGCGCTTGTGGCGGGCATAGATGCCGGGCGCAGCTATACCGAATGGCCGCTGATGGCGGGTGGGTTTCTGCCGCCCACGATGATGGATCTCGACCCCTGGTGGCGCAATTTCTTCGAGAATGCCGGCACCGTGCAGTTCATCCACCGGATCAGCGGGTATCTGCTGCTGACATTTGGTGTGGTGGTCTGGTTGAGGGCGCGGCGCAGCGCGCATGTGCTGACGCGCGGCGCCTTCAACGCGTTTTTCGCGGTGCTGGGCCTGCAGATCGTGCTGGGGATCATGACGGTGATCTACGCGGCGCCGTGGCAACTGGCCATCGCGCATCAGTTCCTTGCGGTCGTGCTCTGGGTGCTGATCCTGCGCGCCCGGTTCCTTTGCCGCTATCCGCGCACCACATCCATCCGGGGGGTTCATGCATGACGGCCTATGACGATCTGATGATCCACGAGCGCAAGACGCAGGCGCTGGCGCAGGTGGCCGGGCGCCTTGGCTGGGATCAGGAGACAATGATGCCGCGCGGCGCCGTCGATCAGCGATCCGAGGAAACCGGCGCGATGCAGGCCGTCCTGCATGCACGCCGCACCGAGGCGCGCCGCGGTGATCTGCTGGCCGCCGCCGAGGCCGAGGTGACGGATGATCTGGCAGCTGCACAGCTGCGCCACATCCGACGCGATTACGACCGGGCAACGCGCGTGCCCGGCGATCTGGCGGTGGCGCTTGCGCGGCTGACCAGCCGTGCCCAAGGCCAATGGGCCGAGGCGCGCGCGGCTGATGAGTTCGCCGCCTTTGCCCCGGTGCTGGCCGAGGTGGTCCGGCTGAAGCGCGAAGAGGCCGCGGCGGTGGCCCGCGGCGGGGATCTTTACGATGCGCTGCTGGATGATTTCGAACCGGGCATGACCGCAACAAAGCTGGAGACACTCTTTGCCGAGATGCGCCCCCGGCTGGTCGATCTGCGCGCCCGGGCTCTGAATCGCGACTGGCCGGTGCTGGAGGCACAGTTCGACACCGACGCGCAGCTGCGCCTGTCGCGCGAACTAGCGCGGAATTTCGGATATGATTTTGCGCGCGGGCGCATCGATCTGGCGGTGCATCCATTCAGTTCGGGATCGGGCGACGATGTGCGCATCACCACGCGGGTCAGCGAAAGCGATCCGTTCAACTGCCTCTATTCGACGATCCACGAGGTTGGGCATGCCTGTTACGAGCAGGGCATCGACCCGGCATATCGCCTGACGCCGGTCGGGCAGGGCGTGTCGATGGGCGTGCATGAAAGCCAGAGCCGGATCTACGAAAATCAGCTGGGCCGCAGCCGTGCCTTCACCGGCTGGCTGTTCGGGCGGATGCAAAAGACCTTCGGCGATTTCGGTATCGAGGATATGGACAGCTTTCACCGTGCCGTCAACCGCGTGCATCCCGGGTTTATCCGCACCGAGTCCGACGAGGTGCAGTACAACCTGCATGTCATGCTGCGATTCGATCTGGAAAAGGCGCTGATCGCGGGCGATCTGGACACCGACGATCTGGAAGCAGCGTGGAACGATCGCTTTGCTGCCGATTTCGGGTATCCGGTCGATCGCGCGTCGAACGGGGTGTTGCAGGATGTGCACTGGTCGGTGGGGCTGTTCGGGTATTTCCCGACCTATGCGCTTGGCAATGTCTATGCCGGATGTCTTTACCGGGCGATGCGGGGTGCTGTGCCCGATCTGGAGGTCAGCCTGTCGCGCGGCGATCTGCGCGGGGCGACCGACTGGTTGCGCGCAAAGGTGCAGTGCCATGGGGGCCGCTACACCCCTTCGGAGGTGATCGCGCGTGCCTGTGGCGGCGCGGACCCCGCCGCGGGCCCGCTGCTGGATTATCTCGAGGAAAAATTCATCGAGCTTTGACGCTGCAGGCGCGGGTTAGCCCCGCCTGCGGTTGCGACGCGGCGCGGGGGCGTCTTCGCCGGTACCATCCACGTCCGAGGAAAACGGCCCGAGCGTTTCGGTGATCTGATCGAGCGTCGGGCGCGGGCCTGTTGGACGCTCCTCGAGAGCGGCGCGCATGCGGCTCAGATGCTCGGGCATGGTGCCGCAGCAGCCGCCGATGATGGTCGCCCCGGCATCTCGCGCCAGGACCGCGTAATCGGCCATCAGATCGGGCGTGCCGTCGTAATGGATATGCCCGTCCACGTATTTCGGGATGCCCGCATTGCCCTTGGCGATGATCGGGCGTTCGGTGCCTTGCGCGACGAACCCGAGCACCGTGCGCAGAAGGTCCGACGCGCCGACCCCGCAATTGGCCCCGAAGGCCAGCGGCGGGTTGGGCAGCTTTTCCACCATCGCGGCCATGTCCGCCGAGGTCAGCCCCATCATAGTGCGCCCGGCGGTGTCAAAGCTCATCGTGCCGCACCACGGCATGCCGGCCAGCGCGAACGCCTCTGCGGCGGCCTGATATTCCTCGGATGAACTGATCGTCTCGAGCCACAGCACATCCGCGCCGCCCTCTTTCAGCCCCTCGGCCTGTTCGTGGAGAATCTCGACGGCAAGCGCATGGGTCAGCGCACCCATCGGCGCCATGATCTCGCCCGTCGGGCCGACCGATCCGGCGACAACGACCAGCCGGTCATAGCGGTCGGCCACCTCGCGGCCAAGCTCGGCGGCAATGCGCGACAGCTCCATCGCGCGCCTCTGCGCGCCATGCAGCTTGAGCCTTGCCGCGTTGCTGCCGAAGGAATTGGTCAGGAAAAGGTCACTGCCCGCATCCACCGCCGACCGGTAAAGCCGCGTGATCCGCTCCGGGTGGGTGTCGTTCCAAAGCTCGGGCGCATCCCCCGATTGCAGACCCATGTTGAACAGGTTGGTGCCCGTGGCCCCGTCCGCGAGGATCCAGTCGCGGCGGGCCATGAGCCGACTGAGGGCATTGGTCATTGGTCGTGGTCCGATCCTACGGGTTTTGCCGCCTGCCCCAGAGCGGGGCGCCGTCGGGTCAGGCTTCCTTGACGAGCTGCGCCTTGGCGACCTTCAGAAGTTCGTCCATCTTGGCGCGGACCGTGTCGGCATCTGCGATGTCGCCCAGGTCACCGGCCACCTTGCGCACCACGTCCTCGTGCCCCGCCTCTTCGAAATCGGCCTTGACCACTTCGAGGGCATAGGTATTGGCGTCGTCGCCAGTCTTGCCCATCAACTCTGCCGCCCAGAGGCCCAGAAGCTTGTTGCGCCGGGCCTCGGCGCGAAATTTCATTTCCTCGTCATGGGCAAACTTGTTCTCGAATGCGCTTTCGCGCTCGTCAAAGGTGCTCATCGGGCCAGTCCCTTCGCAGTGCGTTGCAATCACCCCATCGATATGCGGTCTGAGCCGTGAAAGAGCAAGGGCAGGATCGCTGCAGACACCTTGCGACGGTGCGGGGCTTGCCCTATGAAAACACATCGGTTCGGGGCGCGCATATCCACCCAGCCCCATCCGCAGCGACGGAGGTTCCATGGCGCGGCGCAAGAAGATATACGAGGGCAAGGCGAAGACCCTTTACGAAGGACCGGAGCCGGGCACGATCATCCAGTATTTCAAGGACGATGCCACCGCCTTCAACGCCGAGAAGAAGGCCACCATCGAGGGCAAGGGCGTGCTGAATAACATGCTGTCGGAATATTTCATGACCGGGCTGAATGCCGTCGGGGTGCCGACGCATTTCATCCGCCGCGTGAACATGCGCGAACAGCTCGTGCGCGCCTGCGAGATCGTGCCGCTGGAAGTGATCGTGCGCAACTATGCCGCCGGGTCGCTGTCCACGCGGCTGGGGATCGAAGAGGGCACGCAGCTGCCGCGGCCGATCGTCGAATACTGCCTGAAGGACGACAAGCTGGGCGACCCGTTGGTCACCGAAGAGCATATCGCGGCCTTCGGCTGGGCCACGAGCCAGGACATGGACGACATTCTCAGCCTCGCGCTGCGGGTCAACGATTTCCTGTCCGGCGTGATGTTCGGCGTCGGCATCCGGCTGGTGGATTTCAAGATCGAGGTGGGCCGCGTCTTCGACGGCGATTTCCAGCGCCTTATCGTGGCCGACGAGATCAGCCCCGACAGCTGTCGGCTGTGGGATATCGAAACGGGCCAGAAGCTCGACAAGGACGTGTTCCGTCGCGATCTGGGCAGCCTGACGGATGCCTACACGGAAGTCGCGACGCGGCTCGGCGTGATGCCCAAGACCAACATGCCCGTGACGCGCCCGACGCTGATCAACTGAAGAAAGGATCCATCCGATGAAGGCACGCGTGCATGTCATGCTGAAGGACGGCGTGCTCGACCCTCAGGGCGAGGCGGTGCGCCACGCGCTCGGCTCGCTCGGGTTCAAGGGCGTCGAGGGCGTGCGGCAGGGCAAGATGATCGAGATCGATCTGGCCGAAACCGATGCCGAGACGGCCCGCGCCACCGTCACCGAGATGTGCGAGAAACTGCTCGCCAACACGGTGATCGAAAGCTACGCGGTGGAGGTGGGCTGACGCGACGGCGCGCGGGCCTGGTTGTGGCCTCGAGCGGACATTGAGGCTACAGCCCCGGCGCGATACGCGACCGCAGGTCGCAGAGCCATCGCATGTCCGCCCCCCGGACAGGCGATTTGTCAAAGCCGGCGCGTCGATTGGGGCTTTTTCGGTTTGGCAGGGATAAAGTGCCCTGAAATACCCTCGGATCGCCTGCCCGCGGACATGCGATGGCGCGGCTCAGTCCACCGTCCTCTCGAAGCCAAGACCCGGCCATGATGGACAACCCCGCGTCCCCGCGCTAGACCGCCCGCACAGCACCAGCAAAAGGTCCGCGTCATGCATGCCGCCATCCTCGTCTTTCCCGGGTCCAACTGTGATCGCGATCTCGCGGTGGCGTTCCGGAACGCGGGCGCGCGTGTCTCGATGGTCTGGCACAAGGACACGGCCCTGCCCGAGGGGGTCGATATCGTCGGGGTGCCGGGGGGCTTTTCCTATGGCGACTACCTGCGCTGCGGGGCGATCGCCGCCAATTCGCCGATCTGCCGGGCGGTCGTCGCGCATGCGGATCGTGGTGGTTATGTACTGGGGATCTGCAACGGCTTCCAGATCCTCACCGAGACCGGGATCCTGCCCGGCGCGCTGCTGCGCAATGCGGGGTTGAAATACATCTGCAAGCCGGTGGATCTGACGGTTGCCACCGCTGACAGCGACTTCACTCAAGGCTACGGGGCGGACAGCACCATCACTCTGCCCGTGGCGCATCACGATGGCAATTATTACGCCGATGCGGCGACGCTGGACCGGCTGGCGGCCGAGGATCGCATCGCCTTGACCTATGCGGACAATCCGAACGGCTCGCGGTGCGACATCGCCGGGATCCTGTCAGAAAACCGCCGCGTGCTGGGCATGATGCCGCATCCCGAGCGCATGGCAGAGCCCATGCATGGCGGCTGTGACGGCACGGTGATGTTCGCGGGTCTGGTGCAACAGTTTGCGCCCGCCTGATCGACGGCGCTTGAGCGCGCATGCGTGGCCGCGTAACCTAAAGCCATGACCGACAGCACCAAATCCGGCGCACCGCGGGCGCGGGCCATATCCTGGCGCGCGCGGCTGCTGCTGCTGGGGTTCGTGCTCGTGGCGGTGGCGGTGGTGGTCACGACGCATCGGCTGCTGACCGACCGCTTCACCGAGACGACGCGCAACCGGGCCGAATTGCGGCTAGTGCTCTATTCCGGGAATCTGCTGGCGGAATTGCGGCAGAACGCCAGTATTCCGCAGCTTCTGGCGCGCGATCCAACGCTGATTTCGGCGCTCAACAGCGAGGATTACGCGCAATCGACACAGCGGCTGTTGTCGTTTGTCGAAGAGATCGGCGCGGCCTCACTGACATTGCTGGACATGGACGGGCGTGCGGTCGCTACCACGGAGCGCAACAGGCTTGGCGAGAACCGCGCGCAGGCGCCGTATTTCGTCGATGCGCTGCGGTCGGGCGACACGGTTTTCAAGGTTTTGCAGGAAGAGGCCGGATCCTACAACTTCACCTATTCGCGGCGGATCGAGGATGGCGGCGACGTGCGGGGCGTTATCGTCGTCGAGGTCGATCTGCGCAAGTATGAACGCGCATGGGCGGGCATATCGGATGCGGTCATGGTCACCGACAGCACTGGCCGGATCATCCTCGCGACAGAGCCGCGCTGGCGCGGTCTGACCGAGGAAGAGGCGCTTGCGCGGGAACCCGCGGACAGCGCCATAGAGCGTGCCATCCAGGCCACGTCCGACTGGACGGCGTTGCCCGCCGACGCCTATCTGAGCGGCGAGGCGGTGATGCGCGTTGAGGGACGCGTCGCCTTTCGCGGCTGGCGCATCGCCAGTTTCACCGCCTATGCGGCAGTGCGGGACCGGGTGCTGGGCTATATCGCGCTCGAGATCATGGCGTTTGCCATCCTTCTGGCGCTCGCCTTCTATTTCCTCAATCGAAAGGCGGCGCTGCGTCTGGCGATCTTCCAGCGCGAATCGGCCGAGCTGCGCGCCCTCAACGCCCGCCTCCAGCGCGAGATCGCCGAGCGTCGCCGCGTGCAGGAAAACCTTGCGCAGGCCGAGCAGACGCTTCAGCAAAGCTCCAAGCTCGCCGTGCTGGGTGAGATGTCGGCCGCGGTGAGCCACGAGCTCAACCAGCCGCTCGCGGCGATGAAGACCTATCTCGCGGGGGCGCGCATGCTGATGACGCGCAACCGCCCCGACGAGGCGTTGACCTCGTTCCAGCGGATCGACGACCTGATCGAGCGAATGGGCGCGATCACCCGGCAACTCAAATCCTATGCACGTCAGTCCGGCGACGTGTTTTCGCCCGTCAACATGGCCGATGCGGTGGCGTCGGCGCTGGCGATGATGGAGCCGCAGTTGCGCAGCCGCAAGATCACCATCACCCGCACCCTGCCCAACGAGCCGGTGATGATCATGGGCGACCGGGTGCGCGTCGAGCAGGTGATCATCAACCTGTTGCGCAACGCCATCGACGCCATCCAGAACGAGCCGGACGGCCATATCGACATCCTGCTGGTCGCCGGGGAAACGGCCGTGCTGTCGGTGCGCGACAACGGCCACGGCATCGACAATTTCGAGACGCTGTTCGAGCCGTTCTACACCACCAAGGCACCCGGTGAGGGGGTCGGGCTGGGGCTTGCCATTTCGTCGGGAATCGTCAACGACCTCGGCGGCCGATTGCTGGCGCGAAATGCCCCCGACGGGGGGGCTGTATTCGAGGTGCAACTACCCATATTGCCGGAAGAGAGCCGACAGGAAACCCGAGTTGCGGAGTGATACGACATGCCGACTGCCATGAAGATCGCCATCATCGATGACGAGCGCGACATGCGCCAGTCGATCAGTCAATGGCTGGCGCTGTCGGGGTACGATACCGAGGCGTTCGCGTCGGCCGAGGATGCGCTCAAGACGCTCGGGGCGGATTATCCCGGCATTGTCGTCACCGACATCAAGATGCCCGGCATGGGCGGCATGGCCTTTCTGAAAAAGCTGATGAGTGTCGACAGCTCGCTGCCGGTGATCATGATAACCGGGCATGGCGACGTGCCCATGGCGGTCGAGGCGATGCGCATCGGTGCCTTCGATTTCCTCGAAAAGCCGTTCAACCCGGACCGTATGACGCAACTGGCCAAGAAGGCCACCAATGCCCGCCGCATGGTGCTGGATGCGCGTGCGCTGCGCCGTGATCTGTCGGATGGCGGTCAGCTGATGAAGAAGCTTATCGGCACCTCCGCCGCGATGGAGCGTCTGCGCGAGGATATTCTCGATCTCGGGCAGGCCGACGGCCATGTGCTGATCGAGGGCGAGACGGGCACCGGCAAGACGCTGGTCGCACATGCGCTTCATGCCGTCGGCGCGCGGGCGGGACGCAAGTTCGTCTCGGTCGCTTGCGCGTCGCTTGACGAAGATGCGCTGATCGCGCGCCTCTTCGGCCCGATCTCGCCGGACGATCCGCGCCTGCCGGCGGTGGAGGAAGCGCGGGGCGGCACGCTGGTGCTCGAAGATATTGACGCGCTGCCCGAGACCGCGCAGGCGCGGCTGTTGACCTTCGTCAATGAGGAGGGCACGCCGCCCGAAACCCGGGTCATCGCGATCTCCAACATGCAGGACGAGGGCCGCACCTGCGAGGACGCGCTGCGCACGGACCTGTTCTACCGGCTCGCCAATCTGCGCATCACCGTGCCGCCCCTGCGCCAGCGGGGCGAGGATATCCTGACGCTGTTTTCCGCGTTCAGCGACCAGTTTGCCGAGGATTACGGCTGCGCCGCCCCGCAGGTCTCGGCGCAGGAGGCGACACAGCTTCTACAGGCGCCCTGGCCCGGCAACGTGCGCCAGCTTTTCAACGTGGCCGAGCGCGCGGTGCTTCAGTCGCGACGCGGGTCGGGTACGTTGACCTCGATCCTGATGGCGGATCACGACGAGATGCAGCCGGTGATGACCACCGAAGGCAAGCCGCTCAAGGAATATGTCGAGACCTTTGAACGCATGCTGATCGACAACACCATGCGCCGCCACAAGGGGTCGATCGCGGCGGTGATGGACGAGCTTTGCCTGCCGCGCCGCACGCTGAATGAAAAGATGGCAAAATACGGCCTGCAACGCTCGGACTACATCTGAAACCAGCCGCGCCGGCGGCGCAACGCGTTTTCGTCATTGTAATTTGCGTTCGCAAGGCATTAGGGTTGCTGTGTGGCAGTCGCGCGCAAAGATCCGCACCTGCCGCCAGAAAATTCGCTGTCGCGTCCGCATGGCGGGCCATTCCCCTGCCGCGTGGCGAGACAGACCGATTGGACCCTCACGGGACCGGACACCTGCCTTTGAGCCCCGAACGAGGGTGACACGGCGTTGAATTGGCCCCGCCGGGGCCGGAGAATAAAAACCGCGATGAACCGCGCGAGACATAACAGTGTCACACGGGACAGGGCCCCATCCGGGCCGCCCGCACGCGCGACCGTCGCCCCTACCAGACATCCACCCCATTGCGCCGCCCCACCGGGGCCGCGTGTGCCGGTGCGATGCGAACGGAAAACATGGCCAAGAAAATGCTCATCGATGCCACCCACGCGGAGGAAACCCGCGTCGTGGTGGTTGACGGAAACAAGGTCGAGGAA
>JAWLGF010000061.1:0-13272 GCA_041685205.1 Roseovarius sp. | reverse complement strand
CTCTAGATCAGCCCTTCTTGGCCATGCGCTTGCGGTCGGTCGGATCCAGAAGCCGTTTGCGCAGGCGGATCGCGTTCGGGGTGACTTCGACAAGCTCGTCGTCGTCGATATAGGCGATCGCCTCTTCCAGGCTCAGCGTGACTGGCGTGGTCAGGCGCACTGCCTCGTCGGTGCCAGAAGCGCGCACGTTGGTCAGTTTCTTGCCCTTCAGCGGGTTCACCTCGAGATCGTTCTCGCGATTGTGCTCTCCGATGATCATGCCCTGGTAGACCTTGGCCTGCGCACCGATGAACATGCGCCCGCGCTCTTCGAGGTTCCACAGCGCGAAGGCGACCGCTTCGCCGTCTTCCATGGAAATGAGCACGCCCGCGCGCCGTCCGGGGATCGGGCCGCGATGCGGCACCCAGTCGTGAAACTGACGGTTGAGCACGCCTGTTCCACGTGTGTCGGTCAGGAACTCGCCGTGATAGCCGATCAGTCCGCGCGACGGGACATGCGCGATGATCCGCGTCTTGCCGGCATCGGCGGGCTTCATCTCGGTCAACTCGCCCTTTCGGGGTCCGGTCAGCTTTTCGATCACCGCGCCGGAATACTCGTCATCGACATCGATGGTCACTTCCTCGACGGGTTCGAGCTGCTCGCCATTCTCGCCCTCGCGCAGAACCACCCGGGGGCGGGAGATCCCAAGCTCGAACCCCTCGCGCCGCATGTTCTCGATCAGCACGCCCATCTGCAATTCGCCGCGCCCCGACACCTCGAAGGCTTCGCCGCCCGGCGTGTCATCGACCCGGATCGCGACATTGGATTCGGCCTCTTTCATCAGGCGCTCGCGGATCACCCGGCTTTGAACCTTCTTGCCGTCGCGCCCCGCAAGCGGGCTGTCGTTGATGCCGAAGGTCACGGTGATGGTGGGCGGATCGATGGGCTGGGCCGCGATCGGCTCTTCCACGGCGAGCGCGCAGATCGTGTCGGCGACGGTCGCCTTGGACATGCCGGCGATGCTGACGATATCACCGGCGAGCGCCTCGTCGACCTCCTGGGTCTGCAGGCCGCGAAAGGCCTGGATGCGGCTGATGCGGAACTGCTCGATCTTCTGGCCGATGCGCGAGAGGGCCTGAACGGTCTGGCCGACCTTCAACCGACCCGATTCCACGCGGCCCGTGAGCAGCCGGCCGACGAACGGGTCGGCGCCGAGTGTGGTGGCGAGCATGCGGAAATCGTCATCCGCGCGCGCGATCTGTCTTGGTGCGGGGACATGGTTCACGATTAACTCGAACAGCGCACCGAGATCCTTGCGCGGCCCGTCGATATCGTGATCGGCCCATCCATTGAGGCCAGAGGCATACATGTGTGGAAAGTCGAGCTGGTCGTCATCGGCCTCGATATTGGCGAAGAGGTCGAACACCTCGTTGAGCACGCGGTCGGGTTCGGCCGCAGGCTTGTCGGCCTTGTTGAGCACGACGATCGGGCGCAGCCCGAGCGCGAGTGCCTTGGAGGTGACGAACTTGGTCTGGGGCATCGGCCCTTCGGCGGCATCCACCAGCAGCACCACACCATCGACCATCGACAGGATACGTTCGACCTCGCCGCCGAAATCGGCATGGCCGGGTGTGTCGACGATATTGATGCGGGTCGATTTCCACATGAGGCTGGTGGGTTTGGCCGTGATTGTGATGCCGCGTTCACGTTCCAGATCGTTGCTGTCCATGGCCCGTTCATCGACCGCCTGATTGGCGCGGAAGGCCCCCGACTGTTTGAGCAACTCGTCCACGAGCGTCGTCTTGCCGTGGTCGACATGGGCGATGATGGCGATGTTTCGCAGATCCATTTGCGGAGTCCTCTAGCGTGATGTCCCGCGCCCTATATGCCGCGGCGCGGAAAGACCAGAGGCAAAGGACCACTTCGCCATGATGCCGGATGGTGTGATAGGTCGAACTGCCCGGTGAGCTGTCGAGGGGCGTCGCTCAGAACGGGATCTCGTCGTCCATGTCGCGCGACGGGCGTCCGCCGCCCTGCGGGTCACTCGGGCCGCCGCCGTAATCGCCACCGTAGCCCTGATCCTGTCCGCCGCTATAGCTGCCGCCGCTACCGCTACCGCCGCCTTCGCCGCGCCCGTCGAGCATCGTCAACTCGGACCGGTAGGGGCGCAGCACGACCTCGGTCGAGTAGCGGTCCTGACCGGACTGGTCCTGCCATTTGCGGGTTTCCAGCTGACCCTCAATATAGACCTTCGATCCCTTGCGCAGATACTGTTCCGCGACACGCGCCAGCGGTTCTGAAAAGATCGCGACCGAGTGCCACTCGGTCTTTTCGCGCCTCTCGCCCGTGTTCTTGTCTTTCCAGTTCTCGGATGTGGCGATGCGCAGGTTGCAGACCTTGCCGCCATTCTGGAAGGTTCGGACCTCGGGATCGCGGCCCAGATTTCCGATCAGGATCACCTTGTTTACAGATCCGGCCATAGCGCCCTCCTTGGCTGTCGCGGTTCATGCGTTGCCATGCTTACACCATCGCATCGGAATGAAGGAAAGGTAAAAATCGGATCGAATTGGGCGGATCGGACAGCTCGCCCGACCGGTCACGTGAAAACGGCTCGAATTCCTGACCGTCTCGGGTATAGTGAGGGCGGGACAGTGGAAGGAACACGCGACAATGCGCGGAGCGATTGGCGCAGCCGTGCTGGGCATGCTTTGGGGCCCGTGCGCGGCCGGGGCGGAAACTCTTTCGACCAAGGGGCGGCTTGACACCTTCAGTGCACGGACGAGCGTGCTGGATACCCGCGCGAGCCAGCAATACAACGGCTCCGTCAGGCTCCAGCCGAAACGGTTCAAGGCCCCGACCATCGGGGACGACCAGTCGCCTGCCTTTCGCGGAAGCTATCGCGGCCCGTATCTGGCGGTCGCGAAACAGGCGGCGCAGCGCCATCGCGTGCCCGAGGACCTGTTTTTACGCCTCGTGCAGCAGGAGTCGGGTTGGCGTGACGATGCGCGGTCGCACAAGGGGGCAATCGGGTTGGCGCAGCTGATGCCGCAGACCGCGCGGGTGCTCGGCGTCGACCCGCATGACCCGCACCAGAACCTCGATGGCGGCGCGCGCTATCTGGCCGCGCAATACCGTCTTTTCGGGTCATGGCGTCTGGCGCTGGCCGCCTACAATGCCGGGCCGGGCGCGGTCGAGAAACACGGCGGCATCCCGCCCTTCCGTGAAACCCGCAATTACGTGAAGGTCATTCTGGGTCTGTAACCGGGGCTTCGCTGAATCCGATCTCGTAGAGGTGGATCTCGTGGGCCGGATGCTTGTCGGCGTTCACGAGGCGCCCGTTGTGATGATTGTAGAGCGCGCGCCAGTAGGGCTGTATGATCACGCCGTTGTCGCGCAGGATGGTCTGCAGACGTGCCATCACCTCGCGCCGTGTATCCGCGTCCGAAAGCTGGTTGGCCTCGTCGAGAAGCCGATCGAACTCCGGGTCGGCAAAGCCCGTCTCGTTCCAGACCGCGCCGCTGCGATAGGCCAGCCCCAGCACCTGGACATCGAGGGGGCGATGGTTCCATTGCGTGCCGGAAAACGGAAAGTCCAGCCAGTTGTCCCAGAACACATCACTGGACACGATCCGGCGATCGACCCGCAGCCCCGCGTCGCGAAGTTGCGCCGCGACCGCATCGCCGGTGGCCCGCTGCCATTCGTCGTCGATCGTCACCAGCTCGTGCGTGTAATCGATGAACCCGTCAGCCAGGATTTCCTGCCGTGCGCGAACGGGATCGTGCGGAACCGGACCGATATCGGCATGGGCGGGATGGATCGGGCTGACGTGATCGTTATGGGCCTCGCGTCCGCGCCCGCCATAGCCGAGCTCGAGGCAGATCGCGTTGTCCACGGCCAGCGCGAGGGCGCGGCGCAGACGCGTGCTGCGATACGGGTTTCGCGCGGTCGTCTCGGCAATTTGCGAGGCGCGGATCACTATCGTGTCGGCAGTATCGACGCGAGTGGCGGTCCAGCCGATGTCATCCATCGCGTCGATGAAATCGCCCACGCTTTCGTAAAGCAGGTCGATCTCGCCGGCCTCGGCAGCCGCGAGCCAGCCGGACGGGTTCGTACCGTAATCGAGAAACTCCACCCGATCGAGCCATGGCCCGCCGAACACCTCGCTGCCCCACCAGTCATGATCCGTCGCGTGTTCGAGAACGCAGCTTGCGCCCGGATCGAGGCTGACCGGACGGAACGGGCCGGTGCCGAGGCCATGCACGAACGGGTCGTCGCCCTGATAGCTTTGGTGCACGACGGCCGCGGGGAAATCGGCCATGTTGGTGATGACCGTGATATCCGGGCGTGTCAGGTGCAATGTGACGGTCAGATCGTCATCGACCACGATTGCCCCCTCACGGGCCTGGCCCGTGGTGATATCGACAAGTGTGGTGAACCGGTTCGCCATGGAATTCACCGGCGCAGCCGTGTCGCACCAGCGTTCGATATTATGCGCCACGTCTCGGGCGGTGAAGGGGTCACCGTTTTGCCAGCGGATGCCGGGACGGACATGCAGAATGTATCGCGTCGCATCCGCGTTGACCTCCCAGTCACGCAGAAGCATTCCGCGCAACGTGCCGTCCGCCTGATATTCGACAAGATATTCGAGGAACCCGCGTGTCAGGTTGGCTTGCCCCGTCCAGTCGAAACTGCGCGGATCGCCGAGGGCCCGGACGGTTTGCTGAATACGCAGGGTCCCCCCGCTGACGATGGATGGCGCGGCCATCGCAGGCCGGGCGAGGCCGCCCAGCAGATACGCGCCCGAGACACCGACCCCAAGAATCGTGGCACGGGTGAGAAACTCGCGTCGCCCGATACGCCCGGTCCGCAGATCCGAGACGAGACCGTCGGTCGCGGGATGCTTTGGCGGCAGATGCTGTGTCATGAAAGGCCCTTGGCGCTGTCCGACGCCCCCGGTCATTGACTGTCACGTGTCGAGTAGACATCCCCCGAAGGCGCAACACAACCCGTCTCGCGCAGATTACAGAGCACGTGCAACGGTCGGGCGCGTGGCGGCCTTGTTGCGCAGGGCCGATGGGCTCTGGCCGGTATGATGAAGGATGAAGCGCGAAAAATAGGCGGCACTGCCGAAGCCGAGACTGGAGGCGATCCGACCGACAGGCAGTTCGGTGTCCTCCAGCATCTCGCGCGCGGCATGCAGGCTGCGTTCTGTCAGCAATTCGGCGGCGCTGCGCCCCGAAAGCTGCTTGCAGACCCGCGTCAGATGCGTGGGCGTGACGCCAAGCGCCCGTGCATAGACAGCCATCGCGCGCCCGTTCATGAAATCGCGCTCGATCAGCGCGACATAGGCCGCGACAAGCCGTTCACCGGCTGCGGGTTTGACATCCACGCGATGCTCTACAATCGCACGCCGCAGCCAGACGCTGAGACGCTGGGCCTGAGCGGTCAGGGCCTCGTCGAGGAACGGGCGCCCGCCGGACTGCTCGCGCTGCATGGCCTCGAAGATGTTCGTCAGTTCGGTTTGCCCGGCGGTGTCGCGGATGCGAAGGTGCTGGATCCTGTCCGGGATCGTCACAATGCCGTCAGGCGAGATTTCGCACACATGCCCGAAACCGGCCTTTCCCATGTCCAGCGAGAACATCGTGCCCGCGGGTATCAGCAGCGCGTTGTGCACGCCAAGCCCTCGCCGCACGCCGCCGATCACAGCGATCCCCTGTCCGCGGGTGATCCAGACGAGCGCGTGTCTCTGGCAGGAATGCTGCAGACCGATGCGCCATGTCGCGCCGCGTGCCCATTGCACAAGGGTCATGACCTGCGCGTGTTTCATCGGGCATTCACCTTTGAAATATCGACTTTGGACCAGTATTCGCACGATTCCGAGGTTTTGTCAGGGCAGGATACCGAGATTTCTAAAACGCGTCGGCGGCGAGTCGCCGCCAGTCGCGCATGCGCGCGCGAAACCACGTCCGCTGTCGTTTGGCGAATTGCCGGGTGGCGATGATGGCGGCCTCTCGCGCCTCATCCAGCGTCGTCTCGCCTCGCAGATGCGCCACTAGCTCCTTGGCGCCGATGGCCCGCGACGACGGGCGCTTGGGCTCCCAGCCGGCGAGGTTGGCGCGCACCTCGTAAAGCGCACCCGCTGCGAGCATGCTGTCGAAGCGCCGCGCGATCCGGGCGTTCAGCCAGCCGGTATCGGCGACCAGCAAAAGCGGCTGGCACTGGTGCAGGGGCATGACCGGGGCAGGGGTCGTGTCCTGCCACGCGGCCAGCCCGCGCCCGGTGGCCTGCTGGACCTCCCAGGCGCGCTGAACGCGCATCGGATTCCGCGTATCGATCCGCGCGCGCGTTTCGGGGTCGAGCGCCTTCAGCATCGCGGCGATCCCACCGGCTTCGCGCCGCCGGTCGGCGTCCTGCCGGATCGCGGGCGGCGTGGCCGGAATATTCGCCAGCCCCTCGGTTAGCGCAGCGAAATACAGCCCCGTGCCCCCGGTGACGATCAGCCGGTCCGTATGGCGCGAGATCTCGGATACTTCGCGCAGCCAATGCCCCACTGAGTAATCCTGATACGCCCCGACATGCCCGTACAGCCTGTGCGGGATCTGCCGCATCTCCGCCGCATCGGGACGCGCCGAGAGGATGCGCCAGTTTTCATAGACCTGCAGCGCATCGGCATTCACGATGGTCCCGCCTTGCGCCCGCGCAATCGCCAGTGCGAGGGTGGATTTGCCGGTCGCGGTCGGCCCGGCGATGAGAACCGGGCGCTGTGGGTCCACTTCGCGCAGGATGTCCATGGCGTCCGGCATAGCCGAGTTGAGGGCGCGTGGCGAGACGTGCTGCCGCAGTTTACCGCCCCGCGATTGTTTCTGCGATTGCACCTTGGCGGCATTTGCGACATTTTGCAGCCAACCTGACCAATGCGGAGAGGCTGATGACGCCCGTCGACACCCAAAGGCCGCGGTTCAAACGCGTCATGCTCAAGATCTCTGGCGAGGCACTGATGGGCGACACCTCTTATGGTCTGCACCCCCCGACGGTGGAGCGGATCGCGCGAGAGGTGAAGACCGTTCACGATCTCGGGGTCGAGATCTGCATGGTGATCGGCGGCGGCAACGTGTTTCGTGGCCTGCAGGGATCCGCGCAAGGCATGGAGCGGACGACCGCGGATTACATGGGCATGCTGGCCACCGTGATGAATGCGCTGGCGATGCAATCGGCGTTGGAAAAACTGGGCGCACATTGCCGCGTGATCACGGCGATCCGCATGGACGAGGTGGCAGAACCCTACATTCGGCGCCGTGCGGTCCGGCACCTGGAGAAAAAGCGCATCTGCATCTTCGCTGCGGGGACAGGCAATCCGTATTTCACCACCGACACCGCGGCGACCCTGCGCGCCAACGAGATGGCCTGCGAGGCGATCTTCAAGGGCACGAAGGTCGACGGGGTCTACGACAAGGACCCGATGAAACACGCGGATGCCAAGCGGTTCGACACCGTGACCTTCGACGAGGTGCTGACGCAGCATCTCGACGTGATGGACGCCTCGGCCATCGCGCTCGCACGCGACAACAACCTGCCGATCATCGTCTTTTCGCTGGACGAGCCCGGCGGTTTCAAGGGCATCCTCGCCGGCGAGGGCACCTATACAACCGTGCATGGTTGAGACTACACAGGCGTCATAAACCCGGCGCGCAAGAAGGACGACAACGACATGGCCGACGAAATCGAAATCGACTTGAGCGACCTCGAGCGTCGCATGGACGGGGCGATGAATTCGCTCAGGACGGAGTTCGCGTCGCTGCGCACGGGCCGCGCGTCGTCGTCGATGCTGGAACCTGTGCAGGTCGAAGCCTACGGCCAGATGACCCCGATCAACCAGGTGGGCACCATCAACGTGCCCGAGCCGCGCATGGTCACGATCAATGTCTGGGACAAGGGTCTGGTGAACAAGGTGGAAAAGGCGATCCGGCAAAGTGGCCTCGGGATCAATCCCCAGATGAACGGCACCATCATCATGTTGCCCATCCCCGAGTTGAACGAGGAACGCCGCAAGGATCTGACGAAGGTGGCGTCGCAATATGCCGAACATGCCCGTGTGGCGATCCGAAATGTTCGACGCGACGGTATGGACAAGATCAAGAAGGCCAAGGCCGACGGGATGTCCGAGGATGACCAGAAATTCTGGGAAGATGCGGTACAGGAATTGACCGACACGTATATCAAGAACGTGGACGAGGCGCTCGAGCACAAGCAAGCCGAGATCATGCAGGTCTGATGACGAAAGGCGCGCCCATGGCGAACACCAAGTCCTGTGCGGCCGGACCGCGCCATGTGGCGATCATCATGGATGGCAACGGGCGCTGGGCGCGCGCGCGTGGGCGGCCGCGTCTTTACGGACACCATGCCGGGGCACGACGGGTGCGCGAGATTGTCGAGGCGTGCCCCGACCTGGGTGTCGAATACCTGACGATGTTCGCCTTCTCGACGGAAAACTGGAAGCGCACGCAGACCGAGGTCGCTGGGCTGATGACCCTGTTCCGACGCTATATCATGCAGGAGATGCAATCGCTGGTGGACTACAATGTCTGCGTCCGGTTCATCGGTGACCGGCCGCGGCTCGATGGCAAGCTGCAGCGCCTGATGGACGAGGCCGAGGCCGTCACGGCGCATTGCACCGGCATGAACCTGACCATCGCGCTGAATTACGGTGGACGTGACGAGGTGTCGCGTGCCACGCAGCGGATCGCGCGCGATGTCGCTTCGGGGCGGTTGCAGCCTGAGGATGTCGACGAGGAAACGCTGCCGCGTTATCTTGACACATGTGTCGTTCCGGACCCGGATCTTGTGATCCGCACCTCCGGCGAGGCGCGGATTTCCAATTTCCTGCTGTGGCAGTCAGCCTACGCGGAATATGAATTCATCGACACGCTCTGGCCCGATTTCACCCGTGAGATCTTCGCGGATGTCCTGGCGCAGTACGGTGCGCGCGACCGCCGGTTCGGTGCCGTTTCGGCATGACCGTGCAGGCGCGATGGGCCGATCTCGCGCCACGCGCGGTCTCCGCGGTGATCATGGCGGCGGTCGGGATTGGCGCCATCTGGGCCGGCGGTGTGATCTTCGCAGCGCTCGTTTGCGGTCTCGCCGGGCTGATGGTCTGGGAAGCAGCCCGGATGTTCGACGCCCCGCACGCCGTTCTCGCAGGGTGCGTCGCGACTGGTGGTGTCGGTCTCGCGCTCTGGCTGCCTGGCATTTTCGTGCCGCCGCTGCTTTTGGCTGCGGCGCTTTTTCCGCGCGCCACGTCGCCCCGGGGCCGCGCGCCGCTGCTCGCGGTGATGATCTTCTGGGTCTTGTTCGGATGCTACGCCGCTGCGGTCTTGAGGCAAGAGGCGGGCATGGTCTGGATCTTCTGGCTTGTCTCGGTCGTGATCGTGTCCGATCTGGCGGGATATTTCGCCGGTCGCAGCCTTGGCGGTCCCAGGCTCTGGCCGCGCGTCAGCCCGAAAAAGACCTGGTCCGGCACCGTCGCGGGCTGGATCGGGGCCGGAGTGATCGGTGCGATCTTTGCGGGGCCAACCGGGGCGGGGCTGGCGCTGGTGCCGGTTTCGATCCTCGTGGGATTCGCGGGGCAGATGGGTGACATCGCCGAAAGCGCGATCAAGCGGTTCCGCGAGGTCAAGGACAGCTCGGACCTCATCCCCGGTCATGGCGGGGTGCTGGACCGGTTCGACGCGATGCTTGGGGCGGCTCCTGTGACGCTGATCCTCTGGGCGGTCGGTCTCATGCCGGGGATGGCATGAAACAGGTGACCATACTCGGGGCGACCGGATCGGTCGGGCAAAGCACGATCGACCTGATCCGGCGGGACCCGGCCGCTTATGATGTCGTGGCGCTGACCGGCGGGCGCAACATCGCGCAACTGGCCGCGGATGCCCGTCGTTTGGGCGCGGATGTTGCGGTCACCGCGCATGAGGATCTGCTGTCCGAGCTGCGCGCCGCGCTCGAGGGATCCGGCATCGACTCCGCGGCGGGGCGCGATGCGCTGATCGAGGCCGCGCGCCGGCCGGCCGATTGGGTGATGTCGGCCATCGTCGGCGTGGCGGGTCTGGCGCCCGGTCTCGCGGCGCTGGAGCAGGGCACGACGCTGGCCCTGGCCAACAAGGAATCTCTGGTCACGGCGGGGCCGCTTCTGCTGCGCACGGCCCGCACCCATGGCGCGCGCATCCTGCCGGTGGACAGCGAGCATTCGGCGATCTTCCAGGCGCTCGTGGGCGAGGACCGCGCGGCGGTCAATCGGGTGATCATCACCGCGTCGGGCGGAGCCTTTCGCGACTGGCCGCTGGCGCGGCTGGCGGCGGCTACGGTCGCAGAAGCCTCCATGCATCCCAACTGGGACATGGGTCAGCGGATCACCATCGATTCGGCCTCGATGTTCAACAAGGCGATGGAGATGATCGAAGCCCGCGAATTCTTCGATTTCACGCCAGCGCAGATCGAGGTTCTGGTGCATCCGCAATCGTTGGTGCATGCGCTGGTGGGGTTCCGCGATGGCGCGCTGATGGCGCATGTCGGCCCGCCGGACATGCGCCACGCCATCGGCTATGCGCTCAACTGGCCGCAGCGGAACCCGCTGCCGGTCGATGTGCTGGACCTGGCCTCAGTCGGCCAATTGGAATTTCGCGCCCCGGACGAGATGCGCTACCCGGCGCTGCGGCTGGCGCGCGAGGTCATGGCCGAAGGCGGGCTGGCCGGTGCGATCTTCAACGCCGCGAAAGAGCGCGCGCTGGATCACTTCATCGCCGGGCGCATCCGGTTCACCGACATGAGCGCCATCGTCGACGAGGTGCTCTCTGCGCTCGTCACCAGGCCCGAGGCCCGCAATGATGCCCCGACCCTTGATCTGGTGGCCCATATGGACCATTTGGCAAGGCACCGCGCAGACGTGGCGACAGACAAGCGAACACTTTAAGGACAGCCCGTGGACCTTCAAACATTCCTGCCGCAATTCGGAAGCGGTCTGGTCACGATCGTGGCGTTCATCGTCGCGCTTTCGGTGATCGTCGCCATTCATGAATACGGCCATTACATCGTCGGGCGCTGGTCGGGGATCAAGGCCGAGGTGTTCTCCATCGGCTTCGGGCCCGTCCTTCTTTCGCGCATGGACCGTCACGGCACCCGCTGGCAAGTCGCGGCACTGCCCTTTGGTGGGTATGTGAAGTTCCTCGGCGATTCCGACGCGGCCAGTGGCAAGGACAGCGCCGCGATGGCGCAGACGCCGCCCGAAAGGCTGCGCCAGACGATGCATGGCGCGCCGCTTTGGGCACGGACCGCGACGGTGGCGGCGGGTCCGATGTTCAACTTCGTCTTTTCGATCCTGATTTTCACCGCCGTCATCATGGCCGGTGGCAAGACCGCGGACCCGCTCACGGTTGGTGGCCTCAAACCGCTACCGGTCGACGGTGTGACGCTGCAACGCGGCGACGAGATCCTGTCGATTGACGGGGTTCCGCTGCCTGATACGGGGGCTGGCGGCCTCGACGGCGCGTTCCTGGAGGAATTGCCTTCGCAGCCGCTGCTTGATTACGAGGTGCGGCGCGACGACAGGCGCACGACGGCGCAGGGTCCGCATCCCATGCCGCCCGTGATCGGGGGGGTGTCGCCAAGATCTGCGGCTAGTGACGCAGGTCTGAAGGCGGGTGACGTGATCACCGCCGTGAATGACGAACCGATCCATGCCTTCTCGGACCTGCGCGAGATCGTCGAAGGTTCGGATGGCGCGTCGCTGGACCTGGACATGTGGCGTCCCGACAGCGGGGCTTACGCCACTACGCTGACACCGCGCCGCGTGGATGAACCGCAGGCGGATGGCGGGTTCGCGACACAGTGGCGTATCGGGATTTCCGCGGCCATGGCGTTCGAGCCCGAGACCGAGGCACTTGGCCCGATCGGTGCAATCGGGGCGGCCGTGGCGCAGACATGGGAGATCATGGAGAGTTCGATCTCGGGTCTTTACGCGATGATCACCGGCGCGATCAGCAGTTGCAACATGTCGGGCCCGATCGGCATCGCCGAAGTGTCGGGCGAGATGGCCAATCAGGGTGCGCAAAACTTCATATGGTTCATCGCGGTCTTATCGACCGCCGTCGGGTTGCTCAACCTCTTTCCGGTGCCGGTGCTGGATGGCGGGCATCTGATGTTCTACGCCTACGAAGCCGTGACCGGCCGCCCGCCGAGCGATCGCGCCTTGCGGTTCCTGATGACGGTGGGTCTGACGCTGATCCTGTCGCTGATGCTGTTTGCGGTGTTCAACGACATCTTCTGCCCTTAATCCAGACGGTGACGCCTGTCTCGCGGATACGCGATGATGCCGAAGCGGACCGCGCCATCCGGCACAGAAACAGATGCCCGGGACAGATAGGCATTGGCCCCCGTCCAGAATTGCCTTGGACGAGGGCCGCGTCTCGCCTATTTGTCGAGGATCAGACCCGTGGGGGGCAGAATGGCCGAACTCAAGAGTATAGAGGTCCGCGGCGCGCGCGAGCACAACCTCAAGAATATCGATGTGGATATCCCGCGCGATCAGGTGGTCGTGATCACCGGGCTTTCGGGGTCGGGCAAATCTTCGCTGGCCTTCGACACAATCTATGCCGAGGGGCAGCGGCGCTATGTCGAATCGCTTTCGGCTTATGCCCGGCAATTTCTCGACATGATGCAGAAACCCGATGTCGATCACATCAGCGGCCTGTCGCCGGCGATTTCCATCGAACAGAAGACCACGTCGAAGAACCCGCGCTCGACCGTCGGCACGGTGACCGAGATCTACGATTACATGCGCCTTCTGTTCGCCCGCGCGGGAACGCCCTATTCACCGACGACCGGTCTGCCCATCGAGGCGCAGCAAGTGCAGGACATGGTGGACCGTGTCATGGCGATGGAAGAGGGCACGCGCGGCTACCTGCTGGCCCCCATCGTGCGCGATCGCAAGGGCGAATATCGCAAGGAATTCCTTGAACTGCGCAAGGCCGGGTTCCAGCGCGTCAAGGTCGATGGAGACTTTCACGAACTGGACGATCCGCCGAAACTCGACAAGAAATTCCGCCACGATATCGACGTGGTGGTTGACCGGATCGTGGTGAAGGACGGGTTGGAGACACGGCTGGCCGACAGTTTCCGCACGGCGCTCGATCTCGCCGACGGGATCGCCGTGCTGGAGACCGCCCCGCGCGAGGGCGAGCCCGAACGCGTGACCTTTTCCGAGCGTTTCGCCTGTCCGGTCAGCGGCTTCACCATCCCCGAGAT
>JAWLGF010000060.1:0-13498 GCA_041685205.1 Roseovarius sp. | reverse complement strand
CGTCAAGGGCAAGGGCTATGCGCCCGCAGAAGACGCCGCCGACAAGGGCCACGGAGTGGCGAAATTCGACCCCGCGACCGGCACGCAGGCCAAGTCGAACCCCGCCGCACCGTCCTACACTGCCGTTTTTGGGGATGCCTTGGCCTGTGAGGCCGCGCGTGACGACCGGATCATCGCGGTCACGGCGGCGATGCCCGACGGCACCGGGCTGACGAAAATGGCCGATCGGTTCCCGTCGCGCGTGTTCGACGTGGGCATTGCCGAGCAGCATGGCGTGACCTTCGCCGCCGGAATGGCGGCCAGCGGGCTGCGGCCCTTTTGTGCGATCTATTCCACCTTCCTGCAACGTGCCTATGACCAGGTGGTGCATGACGTGGCGCTGCAGAGCCTGCCAGTGCGCTTTGCCATCGACCGCGCAGGGCTGGTCGGCGCGGACGGCGCCACCCATGCCGGCGCCTTCGATATCGGCTATCTCGGCAACCTGCCCGGGTTCACCGTCATGGCCGCCGCCGACGAGGCAGAGCTTGTGCACATGGTTGCCACCGCCGCGGGTCATGACGCGGGTCCGATCGCGTTCCGCTACCCGCGCGGGGCCGGGACAGGGGTTGCGCTGCCAGAGCGCGGTACGCCGCTCGAGATCGGCCGCGGCCGGGTCGTCGCGGAGGGCAGCGATGTCGCGATCCTGAGCTTCGGGGCGCATCTCGATGAATGCCGGACCGCCGCCGCGATGCTGGCCGAGGACGGCATCACCCTCACGGTGGCCGATGCGCGCTTTGCCAAGCCGCTGGACACCGATCTGCTGATGCAGCTCGTGCGCCATCACCGTGCGCTCGTCACCGTCGAGCAGGGCGCGCAGGGCGGGTTCGGATCCATCGTCATGCACGAACTGGCGCGGCGCGGGGCCTTCGACCGCGGACTTGTGATGCGCAACATCTGCCTGCCGGACCGGTTCATCGATCAGGCCAGCCCGGCGGAAATGTACGCCGATGCCCAGATGACCGCCGCAGACATCGCAGCGATGATCCGCGATGCCGTCGCGCCCCGCGACTCGCAGGTGGTCGCGCTGCACCGGAACTGAAAAAGGCCGGCCCGTCTTGCGGGCCGGCCTTTGGGTGTCGAACCTGGGCGTGTCGGTTCGGATCAGGCGGATCCGCCCACGATCTCGTCGGCGCGGGCAAAGATGTCTTCCCACCGCTTCTGCTCGTTCGGCGCACCCAGATCGGCGTCCTTCAGGCTTTCGTAATTGCTTGAGGCATCTCCCACGAGAATCAGGCCAACCATGCCGAGCGCCTTGTGCGGCTGGCAGTAGAAACCATAGGCCCCCTCGGCCTCGACGACGATTTCTTCGTCCTGGTTCACCTTGGTCTTGAACTCTTCGGCGTCCTCGGGAAGCATGTCTTCATAGCTGACGGCATTGTGCCCCTTGTCGGTGGACACGAAACGGATCGTGTCGCCCGGCTGGGCCTCGATGATGTCGGGATAAAACACCATGTTCTCGTTCTCGTCGGGATGACGGTTGAGCATCTCGACCTCGTGCACCTCGCCGTTCGCGCGGGCGGCGGCGGGAAGCAGGACGGTCGCGGCCGTGGCCCCCATGAGGCTTATGGTCGTGCGTCGTGTCAGTTTCATCGTTTCCTCCTCGATATGAAAGGTCGCCATCCGGGCGACCCTGTCAGAACGTCGGCATGGGTGGGATTGCCTAGCCAGTCACGTGATAGCTCCTTATGAGCTAGCGTATCCAGCAGGAAATCAAGTCGGCTTGACGCGCGTTCACGGCATCGCGCGCCAGGGGGCTCAGGCGACGGCATGCGCGATGGCGCATTGCTTCCACAAGGTGTTGAGCGCGGCGACAAGATGGTCGATATCCGAGTCGCTGTGCAACGGCCCCGGGGTGAAGCGCAGCCGCTCGGTGCCCTTTGGCACAGTCGGGTAATTGATCGGCTGGACGTAGATACCCCAGTCGCTCATCAGGATGTCGGCCAGCACCCGGCATTTGACCGGGTCCTTGATCATCACCGGGATGATGTGGCTGGTATTGCCCATATGGGGGATGCCGTGCATGTCGAGCTTGCGGCGCAGCGTGGCGACCTGCGCCCGCTGTGCGGCGCGCTCGGTCTGCGAGTCTTTGAGGTGCCGCACGCTTGCCGTGGCGGCGGCCGCCACGGCCGGGGGCAGGGCAGTGGTGAAGATGAACCCGCTGGCGAACGAGCGGATGAAGTCGCACAGGCTCGCCGAGCCGGTCACGTAGCCACCCATGCAGCCGTAAGCCTTGCCGAGAGTGCCCTCGATCAGCGTGATCCGATGTGCGAGGCCCAGTTCCTCGGACACACCGCCGCCGCGCGGGCCGTAGAGGCCCACGGCATGCACCTCGTCGAGATAGGTCATCGCACCGTGTTTCTCGGCGACCTCGATGATCTCGCGCATCGGGCATATATCGCCATCCATGGAATAGACGCTCTCGAAGGCGACGATCTTGGGGGCGTTGACCGGCAGGGCCGCAAGCTTGCGGTCGAGATCCGCGGCATCGTTGTGCTTCCAGATCACCTTCTTGGCGCGCGAATGACGGATGCCTTCGATCATGCTGGCATGGTTCAACTCGTCCGACAGGATCACCGCGTCCGGCAACCGGCTACCAAGCGTCGACAGCGCGGCCCAGTTGGAGACATAGCCAGAGGTAAAGAGCAGCGCCGCGTCCTTGCCGTGCAGATCGGCCAGCTCGCGCTCCAGCGACAGGTGATGACAATTGGTGCCGGAGATATTGCGCGTGCCACCGGCGCCGGTGCCGCATTGATCCACCGCGTCCTTCATGGCCTCCCGGACCACGGGATGCTGTCCCATGCCAAGATAGTCGTTGGAACACCAGACGGTCACTTCGCCGGGGGATTCGCCGCAATGGCTTTGCGCCTTGGGAAAGTCGCCGCACCGGCGTTCAAGTTCCGCGAAGATGCGATAGTTTCCCTCGTCGCGCAGCGCCTCAAGCTGTGCGTCGAACATGACGTCAAAGTTCATGATGTCTCTCCCGTGATGTCTTTTTTGGTGAGTGTCTTGGGCGCGGGCAGCATCCAGCGCCAGAGTTTCGCATCCGGCAATGGCAGAACCATCAGCCAGTGTTCCAGAAGCGCCAGCGCGGTGATGGCGCCAAGCAGGGCAAAGCCGACGATCTCGGCGGGTGTTCCGGCGGAATAGATCCGCTCCAGCCAGCAGGCCACGGCAAGGCTCAGCGCCGTAACCGAGAACGGAAAGAACCAGCCCACCGGCGCCATCCGGAAATAGCTGGCCAGATGCGTCAGTGCCCGCGGGATGAATTCGATATTGATGCGCGGCACCCCGAAATAGAGATTGAGCTTGGCGGTGACGCGCGCGAAATAGAGCACCGTGAAAGTCCACAGCCCGACCTGGTTGGCGGCATCATGCCCCACGATCCACACGATCCCCAGCATCGCCGTCAGGAGCATCTCGTGATAGGCGACTGTCCCCCAGGCCCGGATGAACCGTTCCCACTCGGGCAGGGCTGGCGGGCAGGGCGTCCGGTTCGGCCCGGTGATCACACCCGTCAGAAAGCTCAGCTCGATCCAGCCCCAGATCGCGAGAGCCGCGAGAAACGCGCTGTAGGCCGCGCCAGTGCTGGTTATCCCTAGCGTCGCCTGATACCCCCAGAGGCCGATCCCGAGAACGGGCAGCGCCAGCAGCACGACGCGGCGTCCCGTGCCATCCGCGCGCCGTTCGCACAGCCGCACGACCAGCAATATCGCCCCAGTGGCGAACCACCAGAGAAACAGGGCCATCAAGGCTGCGATCCAGGGGCTGTGCACGGTTATTCCTTCATCTTTCCGGAAATACTCCGGGGGGTGTGGGGGGCTGCCCCCCCCACCGGGTGATGTTGTGTGGGGGGCTGCCCCCCCACCTGGGTCGGTGCCACCGGCACCGAAACCCGGTTCAATAGGCCGGCTCCAGCCGGGTCGAGGCCGGCACCTCGTGTTTCTTTGCCGGGATCGTGTAAAGCCCGACGAAGGCCGCCGCGGCGCGCGCCTGTGCCCCCATGCGGCGAGCCCAGGCCCCGAGCCCGGTTTCGGCCTTGGCCTGTGCCAGATCGGCATTGGCCCGCTGTAGCTTCACGAGCCCCGCCTGCCAACGCGGGTTGTCGATATCCAGCGTGATCGGAAAGATCTGCTTGGTCATCTCGGATGTCTTGGTGAAGACCTCGCGCCCGTACCAGTCGGGATCGACGCCGAGGGCCTTGTGAAAGGCCGGGCGCTGATGGTCGCGGACGTACATCGTGGCATAGACCGCCGTCAGGAAGAACTTGATCCACAGGACGTTCTTGCCAGAGGTGAGCTTGGGGTCGGTCTTCATCAGCAGGGCGAAGGCCTCGCCATGGCTGAACTCGTCGTTGCACCATTCATGGAACCACTTGAAGATCGGGTGGAACCGGTATTCCGGGTTCGCCTCTAGATGCCGGAAGATTGTGATGTAGCGCGCGTAGCCGATCTTTTCCGACAGGTAGGTGGCGTAGTAGATGAACTTGGGCCGGAAATAGGTGTATTTCTTCTTCTGCGTCAGGAAACCCAGGTTAACGGCCACGCCCGCTTCGCGCAGCGCGTCGTTGATGAAGCCGGCATGCCGGGCCTCGTCGCGCGCCATCAGCTGGAAGAGCTGCGTGATGTCCTTGTTGGTGCCGCGGCGCTTCATCTCCTTGTAAAGGACGCAGCCCGAAAACTCGGCCGTGCAGCTGGAGATCAGGAAATCGATCAGCTCTTTCTTCAAGCCTGGATCCATCCCCTCCCAGTCGACGTGATCCCAGTCCTCGGTCTTTTTGAAATGGCCCTTGTTGGGGTCGGACTCCATCCGCGCGATCAGCTTGTCCCAATCCTCGCGCACCGGGCTGACATCGATCGCGTCGAGCTCGTCGAAATCGGTGGTGTAGAAGCGCGGGGTCAGCAGGGTGTTCTGCATCGCCACATCGGTGGCATCCTTGCTGTCGAACTTCGCCTGCTCTTCCTGGATTGCGATGCTTTCCTCGGCAGTGGTCGCGTCGGCGGTATGCTTTGCCTGGACATTCATAGCTTGGCCTCCTCTGAAAAGGAAAATTCGCAAAGTTCCATCACTTCGAAATCTCCGGTCAGGCGCGTCCAGAGGCGTTCCAGTCCGCTGGCGCGGATGATCGTCGCGTCGCGCTCCTCGCAGACCACTTCGCCGAAGGGCGCCATGATCTCGGGGCCCTGCACCTTGACCTCGTCGCCCGGATAGACCGTGGCGCCGTTATTGAAGCGCACATGCGCATGCAGGGATTCGAACTTGTGACTGATCTCTACAGTGCAGGGCGCGTGTTCTATTTCCTTGGTCAGCCATCCCATGTGTGGCCTCCTCTCCTATTGTGCCAGCAGCCGTGCAAAGGCCCTGGCGTTATCGGCGCCGAAGCCCATCAGGTCGGCGCTCCATCCGGTGCTCGGGTCCAGAATTGACACGCGTCCGTTGTCCTTGCGGATCAGCGTGACCGGACCGTCGAGCGGCACGCGATTCTTGGTCCGCTCGCGCTGGATCACGCGCCAGACGCCAGAGATGAACCCGCCCTCGTCCGGCGTCAGATCGGCGATCACTGTGCCGTCGAGTTCACGGATCGTGGCGGTGCCGGACATGTCGCCGGACAAAAGGACCTCGCGGCTGTTGACCGTCTCGGCCTCGGGCGGGGTCGCGATCAAGGGGCGATCGGTCAGGCGTGCATAGCTGACGATCGCCAGGACCGACAGCATCAGCACCAGCACCATGCGCATCATGATGCGCGGGATCAGCTCCTTGTCGCGGGGATGCTTCATGGTCGGGTGCTTGGCGGGATGTGTGTCGGTCTGGGTCATGGCGATGCCTCGGGGGTTATTCGGCGGCGATTGGGGCGCGGTCGGGGATCCGCGCCACTTGCGGGGTCTCGACACGCGCCTCGGCGGCCTCGGCCAGCAGGCCGGCCACTTTTTCGGCCTCGGGGATGCAGCGCAGCGCGGGCTGCGTGCGGCGCATCACCCAAGGGCGCACATGCGGCCAGCAGACGAGGTAGCTCAGACGCGTCTTCGCCTCCAGAAGGTCAAGTGCCACGGTCCCGGTGCCGTCGCGCCGAAGGTTGAGATCGGCGTTGCGGATCTGGGTGAAGGGCAGGTTCAGCGTCACCGTAAGGGCCGCCCCGATGCGCATGGCGACGCGGCGGTTGGTGATCGTGTAGACCGTCGCACGGGCCTGCACGACACCGACGATCAGCAGGATCGCGCAGACGACGGCCCCGAGAATGATGAACGGAAAGGACGCGCGGAACGCACTGGCCAGCGTGACCTGATCGATCAGCGTGAAGAAGCGCCAGGCGAAAAGCGCCACGAAATACCCCGCGACCCAGTACAGGCTGAGCGCGTCGCGGGTCAGCGCCCACCAATCGGGCCGCCCCTGCCAGAGAACGTGTTCCCCCTCTGGCGGTCGCTCGGGCAGTCCCTTGACCGGCTCGACTGCGAAATCGTCGTGATCGTGGCTCATCTCGGTCCCTCCTCTTGCTCTGACGGCTCAGCCCAGTTGCGGCTCTTGCCGCGCCTCGGATGCGTAGAGCGTACCGCCAGCATAATAGCCGGAAATCTTGTCTTCCTCCAGCATGGTCACCTGGTTCGGCGAGGCATGCTTCGGCACATTCTTGAAATGCTTGCCGAAGATCGAGCGGACCTTGACACAATCCTTCTTGATCCTGGCCATGGTCAGCGGCACCAGCCGCTTGCCGCCGCCATGTGCGGCGTCAAGTTCGAATTCCAGATAGCGGACCATCTGCTCGGGCTCGTCGAGCCACATGTCGGTGATCGTGCCGACGATTTCGTCATCGCCGGCCTTGACCGGCAGTCCGCGCGGGTCGCGCCCGGCCGAGACGGCGAAACTATCGGTCGCAGCCATCGGGACGATCTTGGGATGGCCCTTGCCGTCAAGCTCGGGCATGTCGCGGCGCGGCGCCCAGGACGCGGGCCCGACCCCGTCGATCATCGGATCGCCGGTCGGCTCGAACGGGAAACCGTTGGCCACCGAGGATTTCTCCATCGCGATGCTGCTGCGCTCGGGGCTCTGGCCCGAGGGCACGGTCACGTCGCCGCGGCCATGCGGCAGCCGAAACGTCTTGTCACTGGGCAGCGGAAAGAACCCCTGGTTCGCGGACGGGTTGCCGTCATCGTCTTCTAGCGGGTAGCCCTCGCGCATGTTCTCGCGCTGGATGTAGATGATCAATGCAGCAAAGAAGATGTAGAAAAGCCACAGGGCCACGCTGGCCAGATCGACTTCTCCGAAGAATGTTGCGGTCATTTCGATTTCCTTTCGAGGGAACGGCAGGTCATGTTGGAAAATCGGCCAGGCCGATTCGGGCCGATCCCTGTTGGATGGTGCGGGGGCCGACACGCGCGATCCGGACCAAAGGTCCGAGCGCGGCCAGCGTGACGAAAAGCAGGCCGATCTCGATGTGGTAGACGAACGAATAACCGGTCGCGGGCGTGTTCAACGCCTCGCCGAGCCTGCCGGATGTGGCGATGGCATCGATCCAGTCGCGCAACGCCCCGCCCATGGCGATCGACAGCCCCGCCCCGGTGGCCTGCGCGGCCCCCCACGCGCCAAGCGCCAGCCCGTGACCGGCGGTTCCGGTCACCGGCATTGTCATGGCGGCCGTCAGCGTGGCCACGGCAAAAAGCCCGTTGCCGAACCCGATCAGCCCGGCGCCGCTGAAGAACATGACGTCCGAATCGAGGGGGGCTGCGAAGATCACCGTCGAAAAGGCCGCGATGCCGACCAGGATACCGAACGCGCCCATCCTGTAGGTATTGGCCCCTTGCGCGAGCATCCGCCCGGCGAGCACAAAGCCCAGAAGCGCGCCGGACGCCCAGACCGCCGTCAGCAGCGTCGTCGCCGACACCGACAGCCCTAGGATCTCACCGCCATAAGGCTCCAGCAGCACATCTTGCATGTTGAAGGCCATGGTCCCGAGGAACACGACAGCCAGCAGCCGCCCCGCCTGGCCTCCGGCCAGCAGGTCGGCCCAGGCCTCGCGGAAGCGCGGGCGCGGGGCCGCGCGCTCTTCACGGCTCATGGGTTTGACGTTCTCCTGCCGCCAGAGCGCCACGAGGTTGAGCAGGATGCCGACAACGGCCGCGCCCTGAACCACCCGGATCAGCGTGAAGGGGGCAAAGTCGCGCAAGAGCCAGCCGATGACGACAGATGACACGCCCATGCCCAGAAGGAACATGACGTAAAGCAGGGCCACGACGCGCGGCCGGGTTGCATCGTCGGCGCGGTCACTGGCCAGCGCCAGCCCGGCCGTTTGCGTCATGTGCAGGCCAAGGCCGGTCATCAGGAATGCGAGCGCCGCAAGCACCTCGCCGGCCCAGTCCGGCCCGGTGACCTGCTGACCGGACAGCACCAGAAGCGCGAACGGCATCACTGCAAGCCCGCCCATCTGCCACAGCGAGCCGAACCACAGATAGGGGATGCGCTTCCATCCGATGGCGCTGCGATGGGTGTCCGACCGGAACCCCAGAAGCGTGCGGAAGGGCGCGATCAGGACGGGCAGGGCGATCATCACCGCGACGATGGTGGCGGGCACCGAAAGCTCGACGATCATCACCCGGTTCAGCGTGCCGAGCAGCATCACCGTCGCCATCCCCACAGACACCTGAAACAGCGACAGCCGCAGGAGCTGCCCCATCGGCAGCCCTTCGCTGGCCGCATCCGAAAAGGGCAGGATGCGGGTGGTGAGCTGCATCAGGGGCGAGGGACGGCGCATGTTCATCTGGCCAACTCCAGAGCCTGTGAAATGTAGAAGCCCGACGTGACACGATCGAGCGACACGAGCCGCGCCTTGACGGGCGTGTCGCGCAGCGCGTGCGCGAGCGCGGCGGGGGCGTGCGGCACCATGATCGGCGAGCGGTCGGCGCGCGGGAAAAGCTTGCCCACCTGCCACATCGCCATCAAAATCGGCGTGCGCGGTGCGACGGTGAAAACGACCTTGCCGCGCGTCCGGGCCGCAAGCGTCGTCAGCGCGCAGATGATATCGGGCTGCGCGTAGTAGATCAGACTGTCCATCGCAACGACGTGATCGACGGGGCCAAGCCGCGCATCCAGCATGTCGCCCGAATGAAAGCTGACGCGGCCCTGCAAGCTGCGCGGCAGCCGCGCCCGCGCGATCTCGACCAGCGCGGGCGAGATGTCGACCGCGACGACATCCGCCCCGCGGGTGGCAAGTTCCGCGGTCATCTGACCGGCACCGCACCCGGCATCCAGAACCCGCAGTCCGGTCAGATCGGCGGGAAGGCGCGACAGCATATGTGCGCGCATCCGGTCACGGCCGGCCCGCACCGTCTCGCGGATTCGGCTGACCGGCGCGTCACTGGTCAGCCTCTCCCAGGCGCGGGTGGCCGTCTTGTCGAAATAGGTTTCGACACGGGCAAGGGTGCGGTCATAGGCCATCAGTCAAACCCAAGCATCTCGAAGATGTCACGATCCTCCATCGGGGCCGGCGCCAGCGGATCGGTGCCATTAAAAAGCCGTTCCGCAAGCCGCATGTACTCGGCACGGCAAGACACGATGTCTTGCTCGTCATCCATCTCGAACAGCGTCTTCTTCTTCAGGCGCGAGCGGCGGATCGCATCCACGTCCGGCATGTGCGAGATCCGGTCGAAGCCGACGCGCTCGCAATAACGGTCCACCTCGTCGGTATTCTTGGAGCGGTTCGCGACACACCCGGCAAGCCGCACCTTGTAATTGCCGGCCTTGGCCTGCACCGCGGCGATGATCCGGTTCATCGCGTAGATCGAATCGAAATCGTTCGCCGTCACGATCAGCGCCCGGTCGGCATGTTGCAGAGGGGCCGCAAAGCCGCCGCAGACCACGTCGCCCAGCACATCGAAGATCACCACGTCGGTTTCTTCCAGCATGTGGTGCTGTTTCAACAGCTTGACGGTCTGGCCGACGACATAACCGCCGCAGCCGGTGCCGGCCGGCGGACCGCCCGCCTCGACGCATTGCACGCCGCCATACCCGACGGTCACGAAATCCTCGGGGCGCAGTTCCTCGGCATGGAAATCGACCCCCTTGAGGATGTCGATCACCGTAGGCTGAAGCTGCCCGGTCAGGGTGAAGGTGCTGTCATGCTTGGGATCGCAGCCGATCTGCAACACTTTCTTGCCCATTTTCGCAAAGGCGGCCGACAGGTTCGAACTGGTCGTCGATTTGCCAATCCCGCCCTTGCCATAGACTGCAAAGACCTTGGCGCCCTCGATCTTCATCGAATCGTCCTGATGCACCTGCACCGAGCCGTCGCCGTCCTGCCCCTTGAGCACGGGCGGGCTCTCGACCTTGCGGCGGGCCTCGAGACCGGCGGCCTCGCGCATGTTGGCCCGCGCCGCGGGGGGTTGTTGTCTGTTATCCAGTGGGCTCATGAGTGTTTCCTCCCTATTGGGGTGGTGTGCCCTTCGTCCGGGCCTGTTTGCGCTGTGCGTGGATGGGTCATTCTGCCGCGATCCCTTCCAGTTGGTCCTCGATGGCGTCGGCCGCATCGCGCAACGCCGACAGGGTTGCGTCATCGGTGGACCAGTAGGCGCGGTCATGCGCCTCCAGCAACCGGTTGGCCATCCGCGACGAGGCCGCGGGGTTGAGATCGGTCATCCGCTTGCGCATCGCCTCGTCCAGCACAAACGTCTCCGACAGGCGCTGATAGACCCACGGCTCCACCTGGCCGGTGGTCGCCGACCAGCCCATCGTGTTGGTCACGGTGCTTTCGATCTGGCGGACGCCCTCTGCTCCGTGGCTGAGAAGGGCCTCGTGGAATTTGGGGTTGAGCGCGCGCGACCGCGTCTCGAGCGAGACCTGATCGGCCAGCGTGCGCACCTTGCCCGCGCCGCGGGTGGTGTCGCTGATATAGACGGATGCTTCCTGACCGCCGCGGGCGCGCTTGACCGCCCGCGCGATCCCGCCAAGCGTGTCGAAATAGTGATCGACCGAGGTGATCCCCAGCTCCACGGATTCGAGGTTCTGATAGGCCACGTCCACGTCGCGCAGCGCCGCCTGCAGCAGGGGCGCGTTCTGCTGCGCCTTGCCGTTGACCCCGTAGGCAAAGCTCTTGCGGGTCTCGTAGGCGTCGGCCAACTCGTCCTCTTCACCGAAGGCCGAACTGTCAACAAGCTGGTTGACGTTCGACCCGTAGGTTCCTTCCGCATTCGAGAACACCCGCAGAGCGGCGGTTTCCATGTCGCAGCCGATCTTCTCGGCATAGCTCAGCGCATGCGCGCGGATGAAGTTCTGCTCGACCGGCTCGTCGGCGGTGGCGGCCTTGAGTGCTGCTTCGGCGAGCAGCTTGGTCTGCAGCGGCAGAAGATCGCGGAAGATGCCCGACAGCGTCATGATGACGTCGATGCGCGGACGCCCCAGCGTCTCCAGCGGGATCAGATCCGCGCCGCACAGCCGGCCGAACCCGTCGAACCGCGGCACCGCCCCGATCAGCGCCAGCGCCTGTGCGATCGGGCTGCCATCGGACTTGATGTTGTCGGACCCCCACAGCACCAGCGCCACGCTGCGCGGCAGGCTCTTGTGGGTGTCCAGAAGGACCTGCGCCTGTTTCGCGCCCTCGCGGCAGGCAAACTCCGACGGCATCCGGAACGGATCGAAGGCGTGGATGTTGCGCCCGGTGGGCAGGATGTTGGCAGACCGGATCAGGTCGCCGCCGGGCACCGGCGGGGTGAACCCGCCCGAGAGCGCGTTCAGAATGCCCGGGATCTCGAAATCGCCCTGCAACAGACGATCGACCCGCGCCAGCGTCTCGGCATCGGCATCGGTCATCAGGTTGAGATAATCGGCGCGGGCGGTGTCGCTCATCGGCTGGCCCAGCACGTGGAGTCCTTCAGGGATCAGCGCATCCTCGGTTTCCAGAAGCCGCAGCCACAGCGCGTGTGGGTCCTGCCCGTTCATGTCGACCGCCTCGGCCTGTTCGGAGATAAGCGATTCGAGCTCGTCACGCTCAGGGGCGGAGGGATCCATGCCGCGCCAGCGGGTCAGGCTGTCCTTCAGTTCCGACAGCCCCTTGTAAAGCCCCGAGGCGGCCAGCGGTGGCGTCAGATGGGTGATTGTCACCGCCCCCGACCGGCGCTTGGCCAGGGTCGCCTCCGAGGGGTTGTTCGACGCGTAAAGATAGACATTCGGCATGTCGCCGATCAGCCGGTCGGGCCAGTCCGCGCCGCCGGGGGCCGATTGCTTGCCGGGCATGAATTCCAACGCGCCATGCATGCCGAAATGCAGCACCGCATCCGCCTTGAAGCTGTTGCGCAGCCAGAGATAGAACTGGGTGAAGGCATGGGTGGGGGCAAAGCCGCGCTCGAACAGCAGGCGCATCGGATCGCCCTCGTAGCCGAAGGTCGGCTGCAGACCCACGAAGATGTTGCCGAACTGCGCGCCCAGGATATAGACGCCGCGCCCATCCGATTGCACCTTGCCCGGGGCCGCGCCCCATTGCGCCTCGATCTCGTCGAGCCAGGGCGTATTGGCCACCATGTCGTCGGCGCCGACATGGGCGGCGATATTGGCTTCCTGCCCGTATTGCTGGGCGGTGCCTTCCAGCACCGTGGCGCGCAGCGCCTCGACGCTTTCGGGCGGGGTCAGCGCGTAACCACGCGCGGCCATCGCGTGCAGCGTGTTGTAGAGTGAGCGGAACACGTCCAGATAGGCTGCTGTTCCGGCCGCGCCGGCATTGGGCGGAAAGCCGAAGAGCACGATGGCGAGCTTGCGTTCGGCCACTCGGCTGCGGCGCAGCGCGACCAGACGCCCGACGCGTTCGCCCAGTTTTCCCACGCGTTCTGGGCAGGGCGCCATCGCCTTGACGTCGCTTTTCGCCGCGCAGTTGTGACTGCAGCCGTTGCAGCCCGACGCGCCATGACGTCCGGCGAAGATCGTCGGGTTGGTCGCGCCGTCGAGTTCGGGCAGGGCGATCAGCATCGTGGTCTCGATCGGACCCAGCCCCTGCGGGGACTCGGCCCATTGCGCCAGCGTCTGGAACTCCAGCGGATGCGCCGCGACATAGGGCACGTCGAGGCCCTTCAGGACCTTGACCGCCGCGTCGCTGTCATTGTAGGCCGGGCCGCCCACGAGGCTGAACCCGGTCAGCGACAGCAGCGTGTCGATTTTTGCGCCGTTGGTGTCGCGGAAGAAGGTCTCTATGGCGGGACGCCCGTCGAGCCCCGATGAAAAGCCAGCGAAGACCCGCAAGCCGCGCGCTTCGAGCGCCCGAATGACCGCGTCGTAATGCGCAGTGTCGCCCGACAGAACATAGCTGCGCATCAACAGCACGCCGACCGTGCCGAGCGCTCCGTCCGGTCCGGGAAGATCGGCGGGGTCCTCGGTGATCCGGCCCTCCAGCTCGGGGTGGTAAAGCCCCGTCTCGGGATATTCCAGCGGCGCGGGCACATGCCCGCCGCGCCATTCGGGGAGATGGCAATACCGCGCGATCAGACACCGG
>JAWLGF010000003.1:64476-106695 GCA_041685205.1 Roseovarius sp. | reverse complement strand
GTCTGGAAGATAGATGGGCCGTTAGCTCAGTTGGTAGAGCAACTGACTTTTAATCAGTGGGTCGCAGGTTCGAATCCTGCACGGCTCACCATCTTTCCCGAAAACAGGATGACACACGGGGTCAAGAACCAATTCGGCCTCCTCCTTTGTCACCGTGTGAGCTAACTTCCAACAGTGGATGAACGATCGCCACCGAGCGATCCATGCGATCGGGAACGCTCCTCGTCCGGGCCGTTGACGCGGGTTAATGCCGGACCGCGTACGCCTGTGGTCAAGTGCCCGTGGCCTGACTCGGATGGGCGAACCAAGGAGTGCGGATATGGCAAAGGATCAGACGCAGCAGGATGCAACCGCGACGACGCAACGCATTGAGGCGCTTCTCGATCCCGATGGGATGGCGGCGACCGGCTTGGAGCAGATCTTGACCCTTCAGCGAGAGGTATCCCAACAAACGGAAACCTTCGCGCGACACTGGCTCGAGCGCCGGCAGGAGGCGCTGGAAACGGGCGTCGATGCCTTGCGCGAAATCAGCGGGGCCGAAGGCGCCGATCCTGCCAAAGCAATGCGCGCGCTCACCAACTGGCAGCGCGGCTCCATTCATCGCCTCACGGAGGATCTGCAGGAATGGATGACCTTGTGCACCCAGACCGCCGCCGCTTACGGCGAACCCCCGCGAGGCAGAGGGGCGTCATCGAAGATCGGTGAGCCCGAGCGCGGGGCTTGACCAGTGGCGCAGTTCACCAATGAAAAGCGAAATGATGTTTTGCGCCCGATATCCATTGCCGCGCGGTCGAACGACGAGCTGCCGCAAGCGGCGGTGAGCGGAATGGCGACCAGCGCATCTTGCCGCGGGTCAATCCTCGAGTCTTGCCAAGGCGCGACCACGCACTGTTCGAAGTGACGCCCGGAACACCACCCGGTCGAGCAGTGGTCAGTCGCGACGCGGTGGCCTGTCCTTGACATCTGTCAGTGTCCCGAGGATCTCGTTCAGGCTATCGGATAGGGGTCCACCCGTTGAAACCGTCTGCCATTCGGTCCTTTGCGGGGCACGGGCGAGTTGCTGCGCCAGCACGTCGGCATCGGCATCCGAGGCACCGGGATCGCGGGTTTCAAGCCGCGCGTGCAGGGCGTCGGTTTCGGCCTTCAGCCAGAAACCGTGGAATGGCACGCCCGCAGTAGCGGCCACGGACCCTATCCGCGCGCGGTCCTCGACACGGTCGTGCACCGCGTCTGCGATCACCGTCACCCCGTCGTCCAGCAACGCCCTGGCCCGGCGGGCGATCTCGGCATAGACGCGGGCCGAGACCTCCGGGGTGTACGCGTCTGACGGTAGCGCCTCATCGGGGGCGGTACGGAACATCGCCTTGCGCGTGCGGTCGCTGCTGATCACCCGGGCGCCGGGCGCATGGCCAAGATGCGGGGCCAGCGTCGCGGCAAGTGTCGATTTGCCCGACCCGCTCAGACCGCCGACGGCCACCAGCCGCGCGGGCGGACGGGCCAGTAGCCGCTCGGCCAGATCGAAATAGGCCCGCGCCTCGGTGACCAGATCCGTCCTGCCCTCCCCGACGCGACCAGCCTCGGTCGCGGTGACATGCGCGCGCACCGCGGCGCGCAAGGCCATGAACAGCGGCATCAGCCCATAGCCATCTTCCTGCGCCGACGTGTCGCAATAGCGGTTCACAACCTGCCATGCGGCCTGCGGCAAACCGCGGTGCCGAAGATCCATGGCCAGAAACGCAAGATCATAGAGCACATCCACGGTGGCGAGCGCGTCGTTGAACTCCAGGCAATCGAAGAGCCGCACCCGCCCTTCGTAGAGACAGATATTGCGCAGGTGGAGATCGCCGTGGCAGCGCCGCACATGGCCCGCCCGCGCCCGATCATCGAGCCGCGCGGCATGCGCATCGAGCGCGGTCTCGAAGGCCGCATAAAGGCGGGCGATTTCGGATTCGGCGAAAACCGTGCTCTCGCGGAACGCCTCGGCGTTGATGTGCAGCACCGCCGCGATGTTGTCGGCCCCTCCGGCGTCGGCATCCACCGGGGCGTCCGCGTGAAAGGCGGTGATTTCGCGGGCGAGCGCATCGAGATGCGCCGAGGTCAGCGCGCCGCGCTGTGCCATCGCGTCGAACACGGCCTCCTGATCAAAGCGTCGCATCTCGACAACGGCATCCAGAAGCGGCCCTGCCCCGTCGAACTCTGGGCCGCGTGCGCCTTCGGTGATACGGCGCACGCCGAGATAGAGTTCCGGTGCGGTGCGACGATTGAGACCCAGTTCCTTTTCACAGGCAGCCAGCCGCAACTCCGGTGTCGAGAAGTCCAGATATGGCAGATGCAGCGCCCGCTTGAGCTTGAACACCCGCGTTCTGGTCAGGACCAGATGCGAGATATGCGTGTCGATCCGCTCTATCGCCTCGTCCGCGCCATGGGTCGCCGGATTTTCCAGAAACGCCTTGATCTTGGTCTGGATATTGTCGCCCATGAATGCCTCCTGCCAGATCGGATCAGGATGACCCCATCGCCCGAGGGCGTCGTTGACACCGATCAAGCTTGCCGACCTTGGTCACGCCGGGTCGCGTAGGATGCAGGCCTTAACACATGCGATGCGTGAACGATCCTCCTGCGCGCGTCCTGGCCTACTCGGGCAGCGTTCCCGAGATGACGTAACGAATTATGTCGACGACTTCCTTCGGCTCGCGCGCCACGGCAAGAGCCGCGGCATCGACCTCTTTGAGGGCATGATCATGCTCGGGTGGCTGGAGAATGATCAGGGATTTGCCAAGTGCCGACGCATATCCGGCATCGAAGGCCGCGTTCCACTGCTTGTAGCGATCACCGAACCGGACCACCACGATGTCCGCGTCAGCCAGCCCCTTGCGGGTGCGGATCGCGTTGACCATCGCACCCTTGTGGTCATGCCAGTACTTGTCCGGCTCCGCCCCGAGGATCGTCACGCCGCAATCGTCACTCGCCGCGTGGTCCGTGACCGGGCCGGTGAATTCCACGTCGAGCCCTCGGGATCCTTCGATGATCTGGTCCCGCCAGTCCGTATGAATCTCGCCCGATAGATAGATGTTCAACATTTTGTCCTCCTGTGTTCAGCCCCGCAGCGTGCCGCCCGTGGCCTTCTGAACCTTTTCGACAATCCGCGCGGAGACCGCCTCGATATCCGTCTCGGTCAGCGTTGACTCGCGCGGCTGCAAGCGGACCGCGATCGCAAGGGATTTCTTGCCCTCCCCAAGACTGCCGCCCGTGAACTCGTCAAACACCCGCACATCCTTGATCAGGGATTTATCAGCCCCCAGCGCCGCGTTCACCAGCGTCGACGCCTCGACATCGGCGTTGATGACAAAGGCAAAATCGCGCTCCACCGCCTGAAGGTCACTGATCTCCAGCGCCGCGCGTGACGCCGCGGATTGACGTGGCACCGGGATACTCGCCGGGAAGATGGTAAAGGCCACCGCAGGCCCCTTGACATCAAGCGCCTGCAAAACGCGGGGATGCAGTTCTCCGAAGAGACCAAGCGTCGTTTTCGCCCCGAGACAGATCCGCCCGTGGCGCCCGGGATGGAACCAGCCGGGCCCGTCCCGCAGGATCTGCATCTTGGCCGGCGCACCGATCGCGTTCAGGATTGCCTCGGCATCGGCCTTGGCGTCGTACAGATCGATCGCGCGCGAGGCGCCATGCACATCCTTCGGACCGGTGCGCCCGACCAGAATCCCGGCGATTTGAAGATTTTGTTCGCCCGGCTCACCGCCCTGAAAGGCGTGCCCCACCTCGAACAGGGCCAGATCCATGATCCCGCGCGCCTGGTTTCGCGCCGCCGCCTGCAGCAGGCCGGGCAGAAGATCAGGGCGCATGTGGCTCATTTCCGAACTGATCGGATTGGCCAGCATCGTGGCATCTGCGCCACCCCCGAAAAGACGCGCGGCGGCCTGATCGATGAAGCTGTAGGTGACGCATTCGTTATACCCAAGCGCCGCGCCCGTCCGTCGCGCGATCCGCTCGCGCGTCTGCATCGGGTTGAGGATCGGCTTGGGCACGCCCGGTTCCCTGCGCGCCATGGGGCGCCCTTCGAGCTTGGTCAGCGACGCGATGCGCGCCACCTCCTCCACCAGATCGGCCTCGCCCTGAATGTCGGGCCGCCAGCTTGGCACATGCGCCGTGTTGCCTTCGAGCTTGAAGCCGAGCGCGGTGAGTGTCTGGCGTTGTTCGCTTTCCGGAATATCCATGCCGACAAGCGACTGCACCCGCGCAGGATCGAGCCGGTACGCGCGAGCGACATCCGGGACCTTGCCCGCGACCGCGCGGTTCGATGGCGCGCCGCCGCACAGATCGAGGATCATCTGCGTGGCAAGCTCGAGCGCCTCCATGTTGAACTCGGGGTCGATGCCACGCTCGTTGCGATAGCGCGCGTCGGAATTGATCTTGAGCGCGCGACCGGTCGCGGCGATCTGGATGTGATCCCAGACGGCGGCTTCGAGCACCACGTTCTGCGTCTCTTCGGTGCAGCCTGCGGCAAGCCCCCCCATGATCCCGCCGATGCTCTGGATGCCGGCATCATCGGAGATCACCACCTGGCCGCGACCGAAGGTGTAGTCCTTCTCGTCGAGCCCTGTCATGGTCTCTCCGCCCGCGGCGCGGTGCACGCGCAGATCCCCCGACAGCTTGTCGGCATCGAACACGTGAAGCGGCCGGTTGCGGTCATAGGTGAAGAAATTCGTGATATCCACCAGCGCCGAAATCGGACGCAGACCGATGGCGCGCAACCGGTCCTGAAGCCAGGCGGGCGACGGCCCGTTGCGCACCCCGCGAATGAGCCGCCCGGCAAAAACGTGGCAGCCGCCTTCTCGGGTGTCCGCATCAATCGAAATTCCCAGCGGGCAGGGAAACTGACCCTCGATATCCGCCGTCGCCGCCGGTTTCATGATCCCCAGACCGCGGGCTGCCAGATCCAGCGCGATGCCCCGCACCCCGAGCGCATCGGGGCGGTTCGGCGTGATCGCGATCTCGACCACCGGGTCGATCTTGGCGGGATCATGCGCCGCCAGCCAGTCCACGAACCGCTCGCCCACCTCGCCCGAGGGCAGCTCGATGATACCCTCATGCGCGTCCGACAGCTCCATCTCGCGTTCCGAGCACATCATGCCGTGGCTTTGGACGCCGCGGATCTTGCCCACCCCGATGGTCGTGTCGATGCCGGGCACGTAGACGCCGGGTTTCGCGATCACCACGGTGATCCCCTCGCGCGCGTTCGGTGCGCCGCAGATGATCTGCGTGTCGCCCTCCGCGGTGGCGACCTGGCAGACACGCAGACGGTCGGCATCCGGATGGGCCTCGGCGCTCAGGACCTTGCCGATGGTAAAGGCCCCAAGCCGCGCTGCCGGATCGTATACGTCTTCGACCTCCAGACCCAGATCGGTCAGCGTCTCGGCGATCTCGTCGACCGTGGCCGCGGTATCGAGGTGATCCTTCAGCCAGGAAAGTGTGAATTTCATGCGCGCTCTTCTGCCTGTCCATCTCGGGTATCCTGGATCCCATAAAGGATATCAAGACGGTGGAAAACCCCGCCCTGCCTTCGGGCCGCAGGCCGCGCAGGGTTGGCGTCGGTCAGCCGGTCCAGTTGCCTGAAAAATCGAACGCAGCGTCATAACCGAACAATGCCACCGCGCCGCCGGTATGCAGGAATACGACCCGCTGTCCTTTGCTGAAATGTCCTTTTCGCACAAGATCGATGAGCCCGGCCGCCCCCTTGGCCGAATAGACCGGGTCGAGCAGGATCGCCTCGAGTTCCGCGAACATCCGGATCGCCTCGAGCCCGCCCTCTGTCGGGATGCCATAGCCGTCTCCGACGTAATCGGTATTGGCCACCACATCCTCGCGCGCAACCACATCCGGACAGCCCAATTTGTCGGCGGTCGCACGCGCAAGCGCGTAGACGTTTTCCTCCTGCTTGGCCTTCGGCGCGCGAACGCCGATGCCCAGAAGCGGGATCTGCGCGTTCATCGCCTTCAGTCCGGTGATCAATCCCGCCTGCGTGCCGGCGCTGCCCGTGGCATGCACGATATGGTCCACCTCCAGGGCGCGGTCATTGACCTGCGCCAACATCTCGAAGGCGCAATTGACATAGCCAAGCGCGCCGGTGGGGTTCGACCCGCCCCCGGGGATCATGTAGACCCGGCGACCCTCGGCGCGAAACGCGTCGGCCACCTTTTCCATCTCGGCGTTCATGTCGGTGCCGCCCGGCCGTTTTTCGGTGGTGGCGCCGTGCAGGTGGTCCAGGAGAACGTTGCCGTTGTGATTGTAATTCGCGTTGTTCGATCCGGTCCTGTCCTCCAGCAGAAGATGACAGGCCATACCCATCTTCGCCGCGAAGGCCGCGGTCTGCCTTGCATGGTTGGATTGCGTGGCGCCCTGGGTCATCACCAGATCGGCGCCCTGAAGTTCGGCCTCGGCCATCAGGAATTCCAGCTTGCGGGTCTTGTTGCCGCCCGTGCTCAGCCCGGTGCAATCATCCCGCTTGATCCAGATTTCAGGTCCGTTCAGTTCCGCACTCAGGCGATCCAGCCGCTCCAGCGGGGTGGGAAGATGCGCCAGAAAGTGGCGAGGGTAGCGAGAAAGATGCATGATGGTCTCCCTGTGGTTATATTCGAACAGCCTATGTTGGGCCACCAGCCGGATCCACTGTCAATATCACCGGGCGTGCAACAATCTGCGCAGTGGGATACCACGCCATGGCTTCCGCCTTGCGCAGCCCACACCGGTTTGCTTTAAGCCCGTCGATGCACAATCGGAGGTCGCCCCGTGGTCGATATCGCAACCCGCGTCTATAACCATCGCTGGAAAATGGATCCGATCGTGCGGTCCCTGATCGATACCGATTTCTACAAGCTGTTGATGTGCCAATCGGTCTATCGCAACCGTCCGGACACGAACGTGACCTTCTCGCTGATCAATCGCACCAGGTCGATACGACTGGCCGACCTTGTGGATGAAGGCGAGTTGCGCGAACAACTCGATCATATCCGCTCTCTTTCCCTGTCGCGCGGCGAGAGCACATGGCTGCGCGGCAACACGTTCTACGGCAAGCGCCAGATGTTCACGCCGGGCTTCATGCGGTGGTTCGAGGCGTTGCGCCTGCCCCCCTATCATCTCGAGATCGTCGATGGGCAGTACGAGCTGACATTCGAAGGCAAATGGCCCGAGGTGATGCTTTGGGAGATTCCGGCGCTCGCGGTCCTGATGGAGCTTCGGGCCCGCGCGGTTCTCGGGGACATGAAGAAATTCGAACTTCAGGTCCTGTACGCCCGCGCCATGACCAAGCTGTGGGAAAAGGTCGAGCGCTTGCGCCCGGTTGAAGGCCTGCGCATCGCCGATTTCGGTACGCGGCGGCGGCATTCCTTTCTCTGGCAGGACTGGTGCGTGCAGGCCATGCGAGAAGGGCTCGGCGATCGCTTTGTCGGCACGTCCAACTGCCTTATCGCGAAGAACCGGGATCTCGAAGCGATCGGGACTAACGCGCATGAATTGCCGATGGTCTATGCCGCGCTTGCCCCGGATGACGCGGCGCTCGCCCGGGCCCCGTATGACGTGCTGTCGGATTGGCACGATGAACACGAGGGCAACCTCAGGATCATCCTGCCAGACACCTTCGGCACCAAGAGTTTCCTCGAAAGCGCGCCGGACTGGCTGGCGAAATGGACCGGCATGCGCGTTGACTCCGGCGCGCCCGAGGCGGCTGGCGAGGCCGCGATCCGGTGGTGGAAAGAGCGCGGCGAGGACCCGCGCGAAAAGATCCTGATCTTTTCCGACGGGCTGGATGTCGACAAGATCATCGACCTGCATGCGCGTTTCGCGGGTCGGGTGCGTACCTCCTTCGGCTGGGGCACCTTGCTCACGAACGATTTTCGGGGACTGACGAAGAATGACGCGCTCGCGCCATTTTCGCTCGTTTGCAAGGCAGTTTCGGCCAATGGAAACGCGACGGTTAAATTGTCGGACAATCCGCGCAAGGCCATGGGGCCGCCCCAGGAAATAGAAAGATATCGGCGTATCTTCGGCGTTGGCCAGCAGGACGAGATGGACGTGATCGTCTAGACGGCGATGCGCCGCCGTCAGCGCACGACGAATTCGGCATGCAGCGCGCCAGCGGCCTTGATGCTTTTCAGGATGTCGATCATGTCCCGCGGCGCAACGCCCAAGGCGTTGAGCCCCGCGATCACCTCCGAAAGCGACGTGCCCTCTGGGACTTCGGCAAGCCCGATGCCCGGTTCTTCCTCGATCTGTGCCTCTGTGCGCGGAACGACCACGGTCTCGCCACGCGCGAAGGGATTAGGTTGGATCGCCAGCGGTCGTTCCTGAATGCGCAGCGTCAAATTTCCTTGTGAGACCGCGACGCGCGAAATGCGCACATCCTCGCCCATCACGATCGTGCCCGATCTCTGGTCCACAACGACGCGCGCCTTGCGCTCGGGCTCGACAAGAAGGTTCTCGACCTGAGCCAAGGCATGGGCCGGTGACGGCGCGCGCATGCCCGCGATGTCGAGCCGCACCGTGCCGGAGTCGAGCATCGCCGCCACGCCGCGCCCGGCTGCTCCATTAATCACGGTTTCGATCCGCACGGCCGTCGTGAAATCCGGCTCACGCAACGCCAGCCGGATCACGTCCAGATCCGTCAGATCGAACTCGATCTCGCGCTCCACGCGGGCCCCCGACGGGATCGTGCCAGAGGTCGGTACGCCCTCGATCACCCCGCCCGCCTCGCCTTCGGCCGCGACACCTCCCGCGACGATGGTGCCCTGCGCGACGGCGTAAATCTGGCCATCGGCCGCATTCAGCGGTGTCATGATCAATGTACCGCCCAGCAGGCTCTTTGCGTCGCCCACCGCAGATACGGTCACATCGATCTGGGCACCCGCCCGGGCAAAGGGCGGAATGGCCGCGGTGACGAAAACGGCTGCGACATTCTTGGGACGAAACTGTTCGCCTGAAACGTTGACACCGAGACGCTCCAGGATATTGGACATGATCTCTTCGGTAAACGGCGAGTTTCGCAAGCCGTCGCCGCTCCCGTTGAGCCCCACGACCAGACCGTACCCGACAAGGTCGTTTCCTCTTACCCCGTCGAATTCCACCAGATCCTTCAACCGAACCGGGCTGGCGGCCGCGGGCCAGGCGACCGCAAAGGCGGTAAGGACCAAAACCAGTACACGCAGCGTCATCAACGGTTTGATCATCACAGGAAGTTCACCAGGCTCAGGCGTGCGGATCGCGCGGTCAGCGTGTAAAGGGTTTCCATCTGTGTCTGAACCTGTTCGAGATCGACGGCGGTCGACGCCATATCCACGGACAGAAGGTCGCTTCGGGCGAGGTTCAGCGTTGTCAGCCCTGCCTTGATACGACTTTCGGCTTTGGCGATACGCTCTTCCGCAAAGCCGAGATTGGCCCGCAATTCCGTAAGATTGCTTTGTCCAGCCAAGAGCATCTCGCCCGCCTGTCCGATCAGGTCGCGGCGGTCTTGCTCGGACAGGCCAAGAGAGGCGTCGTCGAGAATGGCAACAAGCGCCGTCTGCTTCATGACATCCCGCAAGGCCGGATCGTCGGCCCTGATGTCGAGACCGACCGACTCGCCGGCCCCCAGATCGCGCGGGGTCAGGCCGTCGACGCCGCCTCGATAGGCCAGCGTGCCGAATCCCCCAGCCGAATCGGAAAAAAACGCATCGAGGTCGGAGAGGATTGCGGTGACATCGGAGGTGTCGGTCAGCGCGTTTTTGACCTCGCCCACGATCGCATCAGCATCGGCAAGCGGCGATATGTCGGTTTCATTTCCAGAGAAGAGCGCGCGGCCCGCCACGCTGCTGTTGAGCGCTCCGATGATCGTTTCAAGGGCGGCTCGGGCTTGCGTTGCCACAGTCGCGATTTGTAAACCCCCGGCCGTGAATCCTGCGGTCAGCGCATCCGTCGCAAGGTCGCTGGCCGTGGCTTGCACACTCTCAAGCGCTGTCTGCATGATGCCGGAATCTGTCGCGGCAATGCGAACCGCGTCCCTTCGGGCATCCAGAACACTCAGATCGCGCTCGACATCCGCCAATTGCAAAAGATTTCCGGACAAGTGTCGCGGAACGTCCGAGGTGACGCCGCTGGAAAGTTCCTCGGTCAAGCGATCCATCTGTCGGTTGAGATCGACGCTCTGGCGGCGCAACGCAAAGGTTTGGGCCATGTCACCAATGGATTGTACAGGCATGATCAGATCCTCAACAATGTGTCTATCATTTCGTCTACGGTCTTGACCATTCGCGCGTTTGCGGCAAACGCCTGCTCGACGAGCAGCAGACGCTGAAGCTCTGCATCGGTATCGACACCGTTCTCCAGTTGCAGGGATTGAAGTTCCGCAGCTTGCGCGGTGGCGAAACTGACGTGCTGGTCGGCTGAAAGGCGATCACTCGCGATCCTGCCCGCTGCGTCGGTGATATGACCGGCCAGGCTACGCTTGGCACTTCCAACGTCCAAAGTAGAGAATTCGCTCAGGGCATCGCTCAGGTTCTTCAGGAACGCATCGTTGCCGACCGGGCCCGGAACCGCTGCACCAAGGCCGTCGCGGATACGATATGCGTCTGCATCGCTTTCGGGATCGATTCTGTTGTTCAGGCTTATGCGTCCTGCGAGGCCGATGTCGTCCGCGGGGTTCAAAGGCATCTGCGCATCCGTGAATAGATGCGTTCCGTCCGCCGGAGGGTTCGGATCAACGCCGGCATTCGATACGCGCTCGATAAGGTCCCTTGCAATCGCGTCCATTGAAGACTGGGCGTCAACGCCGACGCGGTCGCGATTATCGAAGAGCGCGGCAAGTTTCCCGCCTCCGAGCGGTCCGGTGTCATTGGCACGGATGTCGAGGCCGTCTATTCGAATACCCGGCAACGGGGTCCCGGGCTGACCCATGTCCGCCGTTATGATGGGCGTCGCATCAAAATCGATCTTCGCGGCACGCCCGTCGAGCAGAATGGCACCGCCGGTCGAGACAAGCGCAACCTGATCATTGTCACGGGGAACCTGCCTGATCGGCACGACTTGCGCCAGATTGTCCACGACACGCTGGCGCTGATCCTCGAGGCCGCTGCTGTTGCGTCCATTGGCTTTGGCTGCCGCGATCTGTTTGTTCAGCTTCGCGACACTTTGGAGATCGTCGTTCAACTGCTTCACTGTGCGGGCGATGTCCGCGTCCGCGTCACTTCGCAAGGTCTGGATGCGGTCCGAGGCCGTATTGAGGGTGCCTGCGAGCGCATCGGCATCGCGAATGACGGTTTGCAGCCGCGTCGTTTCCTCGGGCCGCGCCGCGGCGCTGACCAGACTGCTCTCCAGCGCCGTCAGCCTTTCGGAAAGCCCGCCAGGCGTGCCCGGCATGCCAACCGCGCGTTCGATCGCGCGTGCGAACCCGGCCCGCGTTTCGGATGCGGTGAGTGCGCTATCCGCAAGTCTCAGATCACCCAGTAGCGCGGTGTCGACCTGTCGTGTGATACCCGTAACGGAGACGCCGCGCCCGTCCCTTTGCGATTGCAGGGCAACGTCGCGCGGCGCGTAGCCTTCGGTCAGGACATTCGCGATATTGGCCGACACGGTATCGGCCATTCGCGAATTCGCGGTCAATCCGGTTAGCGCGTTCGACAGGGCCCCTGAGATGGTCATCTTCTATGCCTTTCACGTCTCACTGCGGCTCAACGGCTTCAGCGGATGATGTTGGTGGTTTCCTGCAGCATCTCGCTGACGGTCTGGATGACCTTGGCGTTCGAGGAATAGGCGCGCTGCGTCTGGATCATGCCGGTCAGCTCTCCGGCGACATCCGTGGCGGATTCCTGTCGCGAGAAGCCGGCGATCTCTCCCGTGGGTCCGTCGCCTGCATCCCACAGGTAGAACGGTCCGCTGTCGAGGGTCGGACGGAAGGTCTGGGAATCGAGGGACATCATGCCGTTGGGGTTCGGGACGTCAACCAGCGGCACCTGGGCAATGACTCGTGTCGCACCGGTATCGAAGAACGCCCGCACGAAGCCGTTTTCGTCCACCTCGGCCGAGGTCATGCTGCCCACGGGCGTGCCATCCTTGGAAATCGAGAGCGGGGCAAAGCGATCGGACAACTGCGTCAGCCCCTCACCACTGTTCAATCGCCCGATGTTTATTTCCATCGGACCCCCATCCACGTTGAGGGTCAGTCGACCGGTCGCCCCGTCGTAATCGGCGCTGTCCGGGCCCGTCACGTCCAAAAGCTCGCCGCCGGACGTGCGCGCATCGTCAAACTCTGCAATGATCTCCCCGATCTGGCCGCCGGTCGCCGAATCCGTGAATGTCACCGTCCACTCGTTGGAGCTCGGATCGCCGGGGGTCGCAGGCACCGTGGGCGTGAATTCGACACTGATCGTCTCGGACCGGCCCAGATTGTCAAAATACTCTATCGAAAGCTGCTCCGGAACGATCGGTTGATCTGGATCGGTGGCCGTCGCCGGCAGGTTCACGCCAAGGTCGATTCCCGTCGTGGGCTCGCCCGTCAGTTGGTTGACGTTGATCTGCACCGGCTCCAGCCGGTTGCTGGTATCACGCGGAAAATTGGGGATCGTTCCATCGGCGTCGGCCGGCCATCCAAGCAGAACCTGCCCAGATTCGGTCACGAGCCGCCCGTTTGCATCCGCACGGAACGAGCCGGTCGAGGTCAGTAACATCTCCGGATCGTCGTTACCGGCGGCAACCTGGCTCAACTCGGCGACGGGCAGGAAACCGCGACCGCTGACCGCCAGATCCGTCGGATTCGATGTCGAGATCAGGGATCCCCCCTGATCGATCAAGCGTTGTGTCGTCGCGCGCACGCCCCCGGCGGAATAGATCCCCCCGTTCTGAGCCATCACCATCGATTCAAAGTTCGATTCCACCCGGCGATATCCGAAGGTCGAGGAATTCGCGATGTTGTCGGATATGGTCGCGAGGCGAGACGCGTTTGCGTTCAGCCCCGCGACACCGGCATTGAGGGAAGAGGAGATCGTCATGAACACGCCTTTCTGCTGTATCGACCAGAGCCTTTGCAGAGTCATAAGCGCGTAGATTTAACAGGCCGCTAACGCGTAAAATCTTTCGTGTTTCACCCAAGATCGGACCGCAGGAGTATGATTTCCAGCCGGTTGTTGCGCACGGCCATTGGATCCGCCACCACAGGCGACCGGTCAGCATGTCCGGTGCTGCGCTTCATGCGCCGGCCGTCGACGCCATCGGTCTCGAGCATCTTCCGCACGAGGTTCGCCCGGTCGATCGTGACATCCCAGACCGGATTTTTGGCAAGAGTGACCGGACCCGCCTTGGAATGGGACGTGACGGCCATATCGTTCTCGACGAGGCCCGTCACCTCTGCCACTAGGGCCGAAAGATCCGCGAGCAGACGGGTCGCCTCACGCTGGTCAACAAACAACGGTCGGCCTTCAAGGTCGAAAAGTTCGATCACAAGGCCTTCATCGGTCAGCCGCGTGATGATGTGCTGACCGAGATCGTCGGCGGCTGCATTTTCGCCAATCCGGTCCCGCAGACGTTGCTCGATGCGTTCGAAGGCTTGGTCGTCCGCCGAAACCTCGGCGCCGCTGATCCCCTCGGGCAAAAGGCCCACGGCGCCCCGGCCCTGCCGGCTTTCCGTCACGTATTTCTCCGATGCCCCGATGCCTTTTTGCGCCATGGTTTCTTCGGAAAACACGCTGTCACCGCCAAAGGCGCCGCTGCCGCCTCCGGAAACCCGGGTCAGCGGAAGGGTCGGATTGAAGTAATCGGCTATGCCCTTGCGTTGTTGTTCTGTCGTCGCCCCCAACAGCCACATCAAAAGGAAAAACGCCATCATCGCGGTCACGAAGTCGGCATAAGCCACCTTCCAGGCGCCGCCATGATGACCGCCCTCGACCGTAACCCTTTTCCGTTTGATGATGACCGGCGGCACATTTCTGCGCACGTCCATGTTCACCACCTATGTCTCACCCGGAAACGGGGGTACCATGTGCGCGCTTACCGGTCTGTTAATGCCGAGACTTTTAAGGAATTCGACGGTCAGATCTGGCCAGGAAGCCAGAGGACGATGGCCGGGAAGGCGACCAGCAGGCTGATGGTGATTCCATCCGCGATGAAGAACGGCATCACGCCCCGAAACACGTCCTGCACGTTAATGTCGTCGCGCACACCGGCCACGACAAAACAGTTGAGCCCGATGGGCGGCGTGATCAGACAGAACTCGGCCATTTTCACGACGAGGATGCCGAACCAGACCGCGCACATCGGCCCGGACATGCCGAAGGTGCTGTCGGCGGCGCTGACCATCGCCCCGCCATTGAGCGCCATGACCGCCGGGTAGACCACCGGAAGCGTCAAGAGCAGCATGCCGATCGCGTCCATGAACATGCCCAGCACCGCGTAGGCCAGCAGGATGCAGATCAGGATCAGCATCGGCGACACTGTCAGGGACGTGATCCAGTCGGCGAAGGCCGAAGGAAGGTCGGCAAAACCGAGAAAGCGCACATAGATCAACACGCCCCAGATGATCGTGAAGATCATCACCGACAGCTTGGCGGTTTCCAAAAGCGCGCTTTTCAGTTCGGTCCAGCGCATGCCGCGCCAGACCGCCATCAGAAAGACGACGAATGCCCCGATCGCACCGCCTTCGGTCGGGGTCCCCCACGCATCGCCCCCGAACGGGTTGTAGACAAAGAATATGATCGTCATCACGACGAAGACGATGGGCAGGGCCGGTGGCAGCGCGACGAAACGCTCGCGCCAGCTGAAGCCGCCCACCGGCGGGCCGAAGCCCTTGATGCTCAGGGCCAACCCGATGATCAGCGCGGCATAGACGAATGCCGAGAAGACGCCGGGCACGAAGCCTGCCAGCAGGAGCTTGCCGACATCCTGTTCGACGATGATGGCGTAGATCACCAGAAGCGCCGAAGGGGGGATGAGGCTTGCCAATGTGCCGCCCGCCGCCACCACGCCGGCCGCGAACCGCTTGTCATAGCCGATCTTGAGCATTTCCGGGATCGCGATCCGCGCGAACACGGCCGCCGTCGCCACGCTCGCACCCGACACGGCGGCAAACCCGGCCGTGGCGAACACGGTCGAGACCGCAAGCCCGCCCGGCACCCAGGCGATCCAGCGCTTCGCGGCCTCGAAAAGGGCCTTGGTCAGGCCCGCATAATAGGCAAGATAGCCGATCATGATGAAGGTCGGGATCAGGCTGAGCGCTTGCGAACTGACCTTGGAATGCGGCACCTGACCCGCGGTCTTGACCGCGATGGTGAGGGCCCAGACGAACTCGTCTCCCGCATATCCCTTTCGCGACCAGAAGATCCAGATGAGGCCGAAAAGCCCGGCCGCGGCGGCGGCAAAGCCCACGCGCATGCCCAGCACGACGGCCACGAACATCCCGCCGGTGACGACAATCCCGATCTCGATCGGCTCCATCAGGGCAATCCTCTCAATACCTGCGACCGTCGAGCTGCGCGGCCTCGCGCGCCGCCTGGGCCGAGGCATCCTCGATCAGCGGCACGGCGACGGGGCGCTCGGCGCCTTCGACGAACGCACGCCCGAAGCCCCACGCCTGAAGCGTCAGCCGCAGGCAAAGCACGCTGAAGGCGACGGGTGCCAGAAGCTTGGCAGGCCAGATCGGCAGCGATATATCGATGGAGCTGTCGCGGCTCCACATGGACGCGTTCCAGTCGAAGCTGCGCTGGAAATGCGCCCAGCTTCCCCAGACCAGCAGGACCATCAACAGCAGGACAAGCAATGTCGTGATCAGTTCGATAAGCCACAAAGCGCGCGCGCGAAACAGCCCGACGAAGATGTCCATGCGGATATGACCGCCCAGACGCTGCGTGTAGGCCACACCCATGAAGGCGATAAGGGGCATGATCTGTTCGATCCAGTCCACATAGCCGGGCAGCGGCCGGCCCGCGAAATTGCGCCCGCCAACCGACACCACGGCCAGCAGCATGAGCGAGAAAACGGCCAGACCGCTGATCAGCGCAAGCCAGCCCTCCACGCGGTAGAGGCCGCGATCCAGTCTGCTCAGGACGCTGTCATCCGACAGCACGGAGGTCGCCCCTGACATCCCGCTCTCCCGTTACCGTTATGCCGGAAAGACCTGCCGCAGATCGCCCGCGGCAGGTGCGACGCGTCGCTCAGGATCCACTCTTGAGATCCGCCAGCGTTTCGGTGGCGAAATCGTAAAGCTCTTGCGCCGGGATGCCGCGATCGCTCATATTCTCGATCCACTCCTCGGCGGCAGGGCCGGCCACGGCCTCTTCGAAATTCTCAAGCGACTCATCGTCGAAACTGATCACCTCGATGTCGCGCTCTTCGAGCGCCGGACCCCATGCTTCGAGCGTGTTGTTCTCGTAATTCTCGATGTAGTAGTCGAGCGCCTCTTCGATGGAGCCCAGCAAGGCCTCGCTGTGGTCGTCGGGCAGCATGTCGAGCGCATCGGTATTGGCCACGACAGGGCAGTTCACCGTGCCGGGGTTGAGGTTCTCCGTCCACCAATCGCCATTCTCGATGGTGCCGAAGGACATGTGCGCGTGCGGTGCAAAGGACACCGCCTTGACCACACCGCTATCCATCGCCTGCCGCACCTCGGTCGCCGACATCGAGGTCGGCACAGCGCCCAGGGTTTCCATCGCGGCCCCGATCCCGCCGGTGGCGCGCACGCTCATACCTTCGAAATCATCAAGACTGCTTGGCGCGTCGCCCATGCCGACGAGGTTGTATTGCGGCATCGGCGTGGGCATCAGCAGCGTCGCGTTCCAACGGGCGAGATCTTCCTTGACCGCCGGATGATCGTAAAGCGCCATCGACAGGTCGCGCTCTTGTTCCAGTGTCTCGACCCCGAGAAACGGCAGCTCCAGTACGGTTATGGTCGGGTTCTTGTCGCGATGATAGCCGGCGCAGAACTGTGCCATCTCGAACGCGCCGATGGAAATGCCGTCCAGGTTCTCGCGGTTGTTCGAAAGACCTCCGTAGCTGATGTTCATCGTGAACGCGCCATCGGTCTTTTCCTCGACGAGCTCTGCCAGCTTTTCCACGTTTTCGGTAAAGGCACGCCGCTGCCCCCAGAGCGAGACGTTCCACTCGGTTGCGAGGGCGTCCCCGGCGAAGGCAAGGCTGATCGCCGTCGCGGCGGTATAACTTAGGTACTTGGACATTGTGGATCTCCCTAATGGATGCGTGTGCAGGACGCTTTTGTCTGGGGCCATGCTGCCATGACTACGAACACGCATGCATGATTTGGCAGGGCCCAAAGTACATCTGCCAGATTGACAATATCCCTTTCGCGTTGTCCAGCCCTGCGGGACGATCTTGTACGGTGCAGCATTGCCGCGATCGACGTTACCCTGCGCTTGGCAGACACGGGTCCCTGACCGCATGCCATTCGGCTTGGTCGTCTGGAATTTTGTGGAAAGTGCAGGGGTTCTGTTGCCAGGCCCCCTGCGGCCCCGCCTGACCGTGCTAACGATCAGGACTTAATTTTCGGTTTGGTTACTGCTTACGCAGCAACGGCCACCGGAGCACGATTGTCGTTTGCAATTGTACTGTTTTCGCCGATAACGGTGGCAGACAGCCGAGATGCAAGAACAGATTTGACCACCAGTCGATCCTATTTCGGGCCCAGCAGAAGCATAACCCCCTTATGCTTGTGGTGGACCCGCCCGGTACCGCCCCGGGGTCCTGTATAGCCGCGTCTATTCCGTCTACATCCATAGCCCTTGTGGACAGTTGTAACGTAATGGCCGCCTCTGCGGGAATCAAGGAAAATTGCCAACGCGTGCGGCTCACAGCATCCGGATCACGTTCTTGTCGATGGCCAGCATGTACCCGTGCCGCGCGATGTTCTTGACCAGAAGCTCGCTGACCAACTGGTTGCCCAGAGTGTCCCGCAAACGCTTGATCCGTGTCGCACCGGCGGCTTCGTCGCAATCCTCGACCGCGCGGCCGGAAATCATCGCCTCCAGTTCGGCTCCGGTCAGCACGTCATCGTCGAGCCGCGCCTCGGCCAGAACGCCAAGCGTTTCCATCGCGGCATCGGTCAGCTTGAACCCCATGTTGTTGAGGTAGACCGTCCGTTCATCCCGGCTGATCAGCAAGGAACTGACCTGGATCCCCGCGCGTTCAATCTGCGCCATCCGACGGTTCAGCGACACCAGCATCACCAGAAACACAAGCGCCGCCACCAGAAGCGCGGTGGCAAAGACCAGCAGAACGAATATCACCATGCGGTAACTGACGAGGGTTTCTGAAAATGCTGTGCCCGACAGCGCGAGAATCTCCAGAAGCTTGATCTCGCCCTCGCCGGTCAGCGCATCGTTCTCGACGAAGATCCGTTCGACCCGCGCGTTGAAGGCACCCGCATCCGGCAGGTTCAGAAACAGGAACACCGCCGCAAGCGCAAGGATCGCGACGATCGCGACCACGCCGAACAGCACCACCCGGTTGCCCGAGCGGCGCACCTCCGCCGCCGAGGTCGTTATGCCCCGCATGGCACTTTCCAGGCTGCTCGCACTCTCACGTTTCCCTTTTCGACAAAACCTTGAGCAGGGTCAGACCCCGTTCGGAAAGCTGCGAGCGCAGCGCGCGTTCGACCGAATCACAGGGCGCATCGACCGTCGTGACGTCGTGGAAAAGCTTCAACGGATTGTCCTGTTTGGCCTTGTATTCCACTTGGCAGGCAGCCTGCGCAGCCCCCGTGAAAAGGCATGCCCCAACGGCGGCTGCCAGGATATGTGCGATGCGTGTCATGAAGGAAAGATGCGCTCGATCGGCCGGTTGTTCAATAACCGTCGAGGTGCGCTCGGTCGTAAAGCTGCTGTTATCCAATATCATGGTACGGATTTTGCATGTCTCAGTCAGCCCCGTCCATCTTTCATGTACCCGGTTCGACCAGGTTGGCCGAAAGCGGGGCAAGGCCACCCATGCCTGCTGAAAGGAACGTTCATGCACCGCAAGATCATCGTGCTCATCCTCGGATCGGCCATGACAGTCGCGACGCTCGACGCGACCCCCGTCGCGGCGCACGACCGGGGCGAAAGCGCCGCGACCGCTTTCCTCGTGTTTCTGGCCGCGGCCGTCGCGAAGCAGAACCGCGAAGACATGTCCGACCGGACCGGACCTGATCGACAAGGTGACGGACCCGTGCTCGCGACACATCAGGATCCCGAACGGGCGTCACCGCGACCGCGGGACCACAGAGATCTTGCAGGCGACTACCGGTAGTCCCGCCGCGGCCGGGCGGATGTGAGAATCGCCGAGACGGGACAAATTTCCCGACGAACGGGGCCAGGGATGTCTGACGACCGGGCCGGGTCGCTCGGGTAAACCTTTGCCTTTTTCACGCCTCCGTGGCATCCGACGCATCCATGACCAGCCCCGATCTCTTGCACGAAGCGCAAGCCCGCGCCGCGGGGTTTTGCCGTGTTGCGGGCGTGGACGAGGTCGGGCGCGGCCCGATCGCCGGGCCGGTGACGGCAGCCGCCGTGATCCTGGACGAGCGCTGCATCCCGGCGGGGTTGAACGATTCGAAGAAACTGGGCGCTCGGCGGCGCGATAACCTGTGCAAGGCGCTTTGCGCCTCGGCGCAGGTTTCGGTCGCGCATGCCTCGGTGGCCGAGATCGACCGCCTCAACATCCTGCGGGCCGCGCATCTCGCGATGGATCGCGCGATTGCGCGGCTCGATCCCGGACCCGATATCGCGCTCGTCGACGGTATCCTGCTGCCGCGCGGGCTTTCGCTGCCGGCATGGCCCATTGTCCGAGGCGACGCGGCCTCTTTGTCGATCGCGGCAGCGTCGATCGTGGCCAAGTGCTACCGCGACAGTCTGATGCGGGATTTGGCGCAACAGTTTCCGGGGTACGCATGGGACCGGAACATGGGCTATCCGACCCCACAGCACAAGGCGGCCCTTCTAGATCTCGGCGTTACCCCTCATCATAGACGTTCCTTCCGACCGGTCCACAATATATTGTATCAAGAAAATAACTAACCCACTGATTCAAAAAAGAAATTGACGGCGAATCGGGTTTGACTCATCCTTGCCTCGGAAAAAGCAGAGCGCATGAGCGCCGGACCAGAGGCAGAGATGACATCAATGACACGACCGAAATGCGCGCCGGCGCTTCCACGCAACACGATTCTTGCTGGCGACTGCATCGAGGCGATGGACGCGCTGCCCGAAGCCAGTGTCGACCTGATCTTCGCCGATCCCCCCTACAACCTGCAACTGCGCGGCGATCTGCACCGTCCCGACAACAGCCAGGTGGACGGGGTCGACGACGCATGGGACCGGTTCGCAAGCTTCGAGGCCTACGACCGCTTCACGCGCGCGTGGCTGGCGGCCGCGCGCCGGATCCTCAAACCGACCGGCGCGATCTGGGTCATCGGATCCTATCACAACATCTTCCGCGTCGGAGCCGCGTTGCAGGATGCCGGCTTCTGGATCCTCAATGACGTGGTCTGGCGCAAATCCAATCCAATGCCGAATTTCCGCGGCAAACGCTTCACCAACGCGCATGAGACGATGATCTGGGCCAGCAAGGAGCAGGGCGCGCGCTACACCTTCAATTACGAGGCGCTCAAATCGCTCAATGACGGGGTGCAGATGCGCTCGGACTGGGTGTTGCCGCTGTGCACCGGGCATGAGCGGCTCAAGAACGATGCCGGCGAAAAGGCGCATCCGACACAAAAGCCCGAAGGCTTGCTGCACCGCGTGCTGGTGGGGTCCACCAATCCCGGCGACGTTGTACTGGATCCGTTCTTCGGCACCGGCACGACAGGGGCCGTGGCCAAGATGCTGGGCCGCGATTTCATCGGGATCGAACGGGACGCGGGCTATCGCGAGATTGCGGAAGAACGCCTCGCCGGGATCCGCAGATACGACCGCGACGCGCTGCACGTCTCGACCTCCAAGCGGGCCGAGCCGCGGGTGCCCTTCGGCCAGCTCATCGAGCGCGGCATGCTGCGCCCCGGCGAGCAGCTCTATTCGATGAACAAGCGTCACAAGGCCAAGGTCCGCGCAGACGGCACGCTGATCGGCGGCGACGTCAAGGGGTCGATCCACCAGGTCGGAGCCCATCTCGAAGGGGCGCCTTCGTGCAATGGCTGGACCTATTGGTGTTTCCGGCGCGAGGGCAAGACAGTGCCGATCGACGTTCTGCGCCAGCAGATCCGGGCAGAGATGCAGGACCGGCCGGTCTGATCGGGCCGCAAGTCCGTGTCAGGACCGCTGCCCGGGACAGGGCGAACGCCGCCTCAGCTTGTACGCGCCTTACGCGGCGTCTCCGAGAATTCCCGGTAGACGAGCGGTGCGTCGTCCTGTGTTGCATAGGCGCCCGCAGCTTCTTGCAACATGCCGTGATGCGGTGACTTCACGCAGACTGGATCGGTCGCCGCCGGGTCCCCCAACAGCGCCATGGCCTGGCAACGACATCCGCCGAAATCGATCTCTCGGCGGTCGCAGCTACGGCACGGCTCCTGCATCCAGTCGGTGCCGCGATAGGCGTTGAAAGCCGCCCCCTCGTACCAGATCTCGGCCAAGGGGCGGTCCGCGACATTGTCGAATTGCAGATGCGGGATGGTTTCCGCCGCGTGACAGGGCAATACCCGCCCGTCGGGCGTGACGTTCAGGCCGCTGCTGCCCCAGCCGCCCATGCACCGCTTGGGCAGATCCTCGTGGTAATCGGCCGGCACGTAGTCGATCACCAGCTCGCCCTTCAGCCTTGCGCGCGCCTCAGCCACCAGCCTTGACGCCTCGCGCGCCTGTTCACGCGTGGGCATCAGCGCCGCGCGGTTCTCGATGGCCCAGCCGTGGAACTGTACGGTCGCGATCTCGATCCGGCGCGCGCCCATCTCCTGCGCGATCTCGATTGCCCGCGGCAACTGGTGCAGATTGCGCCGGTGCAGCACCACGTTCAGCGTCAGCGGAAAGCCGATCGCGCCGATCCAGTCGGCCACCTGCATCTTGCGCGCAAAGCCGCCGCGATAGCCACCGATCTCGTCGGCCATGGCCGGATCGGTGCCCTGCAGCGACAATTGCACGTGATCGAGTCCGGCCTTGTCCAGCGCGTGCAGGCGTTTTTCGGTAAGCCCGATCCCGGACGTGATCAGATTGGTATAAAGTCCGGCCTCCCGCGCGGCTTCGACGAGAGGGATCAAGTCGCGGCGCGACGCCGGCTCGCCCCCCGACAGGTGCAGTTGTAGCACGCCCAGATCTGCGGCCTGCCGAAACACGTCGCACCAAATCTCGGTGTCGATCTCGGTCTCCTGCCGCGCCAGTTCCAACGGGTTGGAACAGTAGGGGCAGGACAGCGGACAGCGATGCGTCAGCTCGGCCAGCATGGCAATCGGGGGATTGACCTTCGTCATCGGACAACATCCAGAAACCGCCTGTCGCGCAACGCCGACAGGAACCCCGCGCTGTCCTCGGCGATCTGTTGGGAGGGCGCGTCGTATTTTTCGGCCAGCGTCTGCGTGATCTCTGCGAGGCTGCGCTGCCCGTCGATCTCGGACAGGATGGCGTGACCGATCGCATCCAGCGTCACCGCCCTCTCGGGGGCAAGCAACACCCATGCCTCTCGGACCCGATCGTAATGCAGCCGCACGCCGCGCGGCAGGGCGGGCACGTCGCCGGCGCGCATCATGACGCCTGCCGCATCATCAGGCCCTCGCCGGGCTGCCACGCCCCCGGCGGAATGCGCGCGGGCTCGACATAAGCCGCGTGGAGCGCGTCGAGCTGTGCCCAGAGCACGTCGGTCTTGAAGCTTAGCGCGGCAGCGGCGGCATCCTGTTTTTCGGTAGTGTCGGCGTGATCGAGCACCCATTGCAGCCCAAAGGCCACATCGCGCGGCGCCTCTTGCAGGCGGTTGCGAAAATAGGACAGCGCGGCGTCGTCGGCGAAGTCGTAATTCTGCAAGAGCCCCTCGATCCGCTGCGCGTGGATCTTGGGCGCGAACAACTCTGTCAGCGAGGCCGCGACCGCCTCCAGCAGCGACTTGTCGCGCACGAAGCGCACATAGGCATCGACGGCGAACCGCGTTGCGGGCAGCACGCCCTCGCGCGAGGCGACGTACTCGGGGTCGAGCCCCACAGCCTCGGCCAGCCGCAGCCAGCGGCGAATGCCGCCCTCGTTGGTGTCGGTGCCGTCGTGATCCTCGATCCGCGCGCGCCAGATGCGGCGCAAATGGGGGTCTTCGACCCGGCTCATGAAAGCCGCGTCCTTGATCGGGATCGAATGCTGGTAATAGTAGCGGTTGATCACCCAGGCCCGCACCTGATCCGGCGTGCAATCCCCGCCATGCAGCCGTGCGTGGAACGGGTGACGGTCATGGTACCGCTCGGCCCCGATTTGCCGCAGCCGGGCCTCGAATTGCTGTTGCGACATTGTCATAACGAAATCTCCATACCGTCGCGGCCGATCGTCCAACCCGCCGCCTCGGCCTGTGCCCGTTCTTCGGAGTCGGGGCGATGCACGGGGTTCGTGTTGTTCATATGCACGAAAACCTTTTGTCCCACACGCATATGCTTGAACGCGGCAATGCTGCCATCCGCGCCGCTCATCGACATGTGACCCATGCGCTTGCCGGTCTTGTCCCCCAGCCCCGCGCGCCGCATCTCGTCGTCGCGCCAGAGCGTGCCGTCGAAAAACACCATATCTGCGCCGTCGAGGCGGGCACGCAAATCATCCGTCATCATTGCGCAGCCCGGAATGTAGTAAATGCGCGCCTTGTCGCCCTGCAATTCAACCCCCACGGTCTGCTCGCCCACGAGGTTCGTCTCTACCTCGCCTTGTTCCATGTAAAGCGGCACCTTTCCCGGCACGGAGAAAAGCGTGGCCTCCAGCCCCGGAAGCAACTCGAACGGCGTTTCGAGAACCACAGGCTTCCGCGTCACGACGGAGCGGTTGAGCGCCTCGAAGATCGGATTGGCGTCCAGAACCTCGTGAATGCCCGGCGTCGCGAAAAGGGTGTAGGGCTGCATTTCGCGGAGCGTCAAAAGTCCCGCGACGTGATCGATATCCCCGTTTGTCACAAGCACCGCTGATAGAGGCAGCGAGCGCAAGCCGGTCGGATGCAATTCGGGCGTGTGCGCCAACTGATCCCTGATGTCGGGCGATGCGTTCAGTATCGCCCATGTGACACCATCCGCAGATACCGCCAACGACGATTGTGTCTGCGACGCTATGACACCCTCGCGGGCAAGATTGCAGGTGTCGCATCCGCAATTCCACTGCGGCAAGCCCCCGCCTGCCGCCGCCCCGAGTATCCGCGCGCGGAACGTCATCTCACATCCGCGCGCGATTGATCAGAACAGGACTTCGCGGTCGTCTTCGAAGTCGGGGCCGTACATGTTGATTTCCATTCCGCACTCGATCTCGCGGATGGTGGGTTTGCTCCATGCCATGACAAAGTCCTCCTCGTTGCTGTCATACATAATTCACTTAGGGTGACAGAAACGCTTCGCAACGCCAACTCTTATTTTGTGAGCGGAAAACAGACTTTGGTCGGCATCAGCAAGGCGTGCCCGTCGCGTGGCTGATGTGCCCCGAGCATGCCCGCATCACGGCGCATTAGGCGCCGGACAGGGCACACCATCCGCCCCTTTTTTGTGATTTTGAGCGGGCCTCTGCTTCAGAACCGGCGCGACAAAGATACCTTGGCCGTGAGCCCGGGATTGTTGAGCCCGTTGGGATGCACGCGATACGTCTCGTCAAAGACGTTGTCGATTCCGGCGCTGATCACGGTGTCCTGGAACGGGCCATTCCGCGGCTGCCAATTGGCGAAGACATCAAGGATTTGCGCGCTGTCGGTCGGCTCACTTTCCTCAGGCACGTCACTGGCGTCCATATCTCGCAGGAAGGTGGCGCGCGCGCCAATTTCCAGCCCGCGAACGGGCCTAATCCCGCCGGTCAGCGACAGACGGTCCTGCGGGATCGAGCCAAGCTCGCCGGAGCCGCCACGTTCCTCGCCGCGCGGAACGCTCAGCGACACGCGCCCGAACCACGATTGCGCATCGTAATCCGCGCTCGCCTCCAGCCCGTAGAGCGTCGCATCGACGTTGCGCGAACTGGTCGTGCCCGAGAGCGTGTTGCTCATCGGATCGAAGGTGTCGAAATCGATGAAGGTCACGACAGTGTCGATGAAATCGTCAACCTGTGCATAGTAGATGTTGCCCGACAGATCGAGCCTGTCGCCCGTGGTGAACACCCCTGTCATCCGGTGCCGCGCGCCGATCTCGATCTGGTCGGCGGTCTCAGGGGCCAGGTCGGGATTTGGCCGGAACTCGTTCACCCCGGTGAACACCGGCGATCCCGGCGGTCCGACCGGAAAGCCCGGCCCGGCGATGAAATGCACGCCCTGCGGGAACAACTCGGTGATCGACGGCGCGCGGAACGACCGGGACACCGAGGCGTAGACCTGCGTGGCCTCGGACGGGCGCCACGACAGGCCCAGCCTCGGCGACAGTTCCTCGTCGGAGCGGGTGTCAAAAGCGCCCTCGGGCCGGGTTTCGAACGCATCGAATCGCAGCCCCCCGGTAACCGTCAAGGCCGGCGTGACCTCGACCTCGGCCTGCGCGAAAGCGGCGTAAAATTCCTGTGTCGCATCGGGAGTCTGTGCGCGCGGCGCGCCGTCGCGGCGGCCGATCTGCTGATCTTCGTGATATTCCACACCGTAGGAAAGCGTCACGGGCCGTTCCATGTCCAGTTCGGACCTGTTGGTCAGCTCGAAACCGAAGGTCTCGAATTCACTGGTGTCGAGGCGTCCGTCAAAGATCCGGTCCTCGCGCACATCGGTCTTGTTGTAGAAAAACAGACCGCTGAGATTGACGGCCCGGTTGCCCTCCGGGTTCCAGTCCAGCCCGGCGCGGAATGCCTCATGCGTCAGATCGCGGTCGACACTCGTTGTGGCGCTTCCTTGTGCATTGGTGTTGGGCGGGGTCACGCCCTCGTCCTCGTAGCGCTGATAGCTGGTCTCGAGGCGCAGATCATCCGTCGGCTCCAGCCCGAATTTCAGCAGGTAATTCTGGCTGTCGATCTCGCTGTCGATGATGTCGGCGCCGCTGCCATCCTCCAGATCGTCGCCCCGGTCACGCCCCGAGACAAAGAAAAGCCCGTCGAACGCGCCGGCCTGCATCGCGCCCGTCGCGCCGTAATTCCATTCATTGCCGTTGGAATTGTACCCAAGCTTCACCTCGCCGCCGGTGGTCCGGCCCGGTTCGATCACGTCACTGGCATCCTTGGTATCGACGAAGACCACACCGCCAAGCGCGCCCGACCCGAAGAGCGTCGAGGCCCCGCCGCGCAGCACCTCGACCTGCTTGAGGATCATCGGATCGGTGAAGAACCGGCCGCGATGCGCCAGGTTGAAATTCTGCCGCCCGCCATCGAGGCGCAGCACCACCTGCTCGTCCTGAAAGCCGCGGATGTTGATCTCCTGGCTGACGCCGCGCGGTCCGCCTTCGATCGTCAGTCCCGGCACGTCACCCAGCAGTTCCTGGTAGGTCGAGGGTTGGCGGCGGCGCAATTGATCCTCGCCCACGACATCAGCCGCGTTCGGCGTGTCGAGCAGGGCGCGGTCGTCGCGGGCAGCCCCAAAGATCAGGATTTCCGGCAGTTGAACGCTGTCATCTCCCGCGTTTTCATTTTCCTGTGCCGCGGCAAGGCCTGCGTAACACACGATGACAAGCCAGAGACTTGCGGCGATCCCGCGACGAAAAAGTTTGAAACTGTTCATGATACCCCCATGCAGATGACCCGCTGACCGGAGGCTGCCCTTGCCGATGATCCGGCATGCGAGGTGGCGATGCTTGCTCGTAGATTTGCCGACTATTTTTGTCAAGAATATGTTTCATGCGCAAGTCAGGCTCTTGCTTTTCGCCGCGGTTTACGAGTAATTTTGTCGGGTATGGGATCCGCACCAGCTGATCGACCGTCGCAGCCACATCCACAGACGAAGGATGCAGCCAGCCCCGACAACAAACATCCGAGGCAGGCATGGCACAGACAAAACGCCCGACACCCGACGACATCCGCGCCTTTCAGGCCAAAAACCCGAAGATGCGCACGCGCGACCAGGCCGACGCCCTCGGCATTTCCGAGGCGCAGCTTGTTGCTGCGTCCTGCGGCACAGGGGTGACTCGAATCGATCCGCATCCCGATCGGGTGATGGAGGCCGCGCAGAAACTCGGCGAGGTGATGGCGCTCACGCGCAACGAGTCCTGCGTGCATGAAAAGATCGGGCGTTACGCCAACTACCATCCCGGCAAGCATGCCGCGATGATCCTGACCCCCGAGATCGACCTGCGGATCTTTCCGCAGCACTGGTGCCATGCCGTCATGATCGAGACCGCGACCGACAGCGGCCTGCGCCGCAGCCTGCAAGTCTTCGACGCGGCGGGCGACGCGGTGCACAAGATCTTCCTGCGCGAGGGGACGTCGCTGACCGCATGGGACGCGCTGCGCCTGTCTGGTGCGCTTGCCGATCAGCGCCAGACCCTTGACGTGGCGCCGCGCCAGCCGGCAGAGGCCCCGAAAGCCAACCCCGAAAAGGCGGAGCTGTTGCGCGCCGAATGGCGGCGCATGACCGACACGCACCAGTTCCTGCGGCTGGTGTCGAAGATGAAGATGAACCGCCTCGGTGCCTATCGCATCGCCGGGGCCCCTTTCGTGCGCGCGCTGGACACGGGCGCGGTGGATACCCTGCTGACCCGTCTGTCCGAAACCGGGATCGCGGTGATGATCTTCGTCGGCAATCGCGGCTGCATCCAGATCCATTCCGGCCCGGTCGAAACGCTGCGCCCGATGGGGCCTTGGCAGAACGTGATGGATCCGGGCTTCAACCTGCATCTGCGCCGCGACCGGATCGCCGAGGTCTGGGCGGTCGAGAAACAGACGCGCGACGGCCCGACCACCTCGGTCGAGGCATTCGATGCCGAAGGCAGGCTGATTTGCCAGGTCTTCGGCCTGCGCAAGGACACCGGCGATCACCGCGCGGCCTTCGCCGGGCTCGTGACGGATCTGCCGGGCGTGACGGAAGCCGAGGTGGTGCAATGACCCGAGGCCGGCTTTCGCGCCGCACGGTGCTGGCGCAGGGAGCGGCGGTTCTGGCGTTGCCCGCATTTGCACAGGACGCGGCGCGCGTCCTGTCCATCGGCGGCTCTGTCACCGAGATCGTGCACGCGCTCGGGCAGGGGCACCGCCTGATCGCCCGCGACACCACCTCGACCTTCCCACCAGAGGTCACCGACCTGCCGGATGTGGGCTATGCCCGCGCGCTCAGCCCCGAGGGTGTGATGTCGGTGTCGCCCGACCGCATCCTCGCCATCGAGGATGCCGGCCCATCGGAGGCCATCGAGGTATTGAAGGCGTCGGGCATTCCCTTCAGCTCGGTGCCCGAGGCGACCGATGGCCCGGGTATCCTTGACAAGATCGAGGTCGCGGGTGACGCGCTCGGCGTGCCCGGCAAGGCCGAGGCGCTGATATCCGAAACGCGTACCGCGCTGGAGACAACGGCGGACCAAACCGCGCGCATCGCACCCGAAGACCGCAAGCGCGTGCTTTTCATTCTCAGCCTGCAAGGCGGGCGCATCCTTGCCGGCGGGCACGAGACGCAAGCGGAAGGCATCATCGAGATGGCCGGTGCCGTCAACGCGGTCGACGCCTTTTCCGGCTACAAGCAGATGACCGACGAAGCCGTCGGCAAGGCCGCCCCCGACGTGCTCCTGATGATGGATCGCGGCGGCGATCACGCCGTCACGGACGAGGTGCTGCTGACAATGCCCGCGATCCGCACCACGCCGGCCGCAAGGACCGAAGCGGTGATCCGCATGCAGGGGCTCTATCTGCTGGGCTTCGGGCCGCGCACCGCACAGGCCGCGCGCGATCTCAACGCCGCGATCTACGGCAAGGCCTAGGCCCGCAATGACACTGACCCACGCCGACACGGGTCCCGCCCGCCCCCGCGATCGGCGGGCCGTGGCGCGTCGCGCGCATCTGTGGCTGGGGATCTTGCTGCTGGCGGTCTGCGCCCTCAGCCTCGAATCGGGCGCCTCGGGCGTTTCGGTTGTCGATCTCGTGACCGGGAGGGTGCAAGCCGACGCGCGCAGCGCCATCATCCTGTGGGAGATCCGCCTGCCCCGTGTGGCGCTTGGCGCTTTGGTGGGGGCGGCGCTGGCGGTGTCGGGCGCGGTGATGCAGGGGCTGTTTCGCAACCCGCTGGCCGATCCGGGCATCGTCGGCGTCAGCGCGGGCGCGGGCCTTGGCGCGGTGACAGCCATCGTTCTGGGCGGGCTGCTGCCGCCGGCGCTACAGGGGGTCATCGGGATTTACACGGTGCCGCTTGCGGCGTTCCTCGGCGGGTGGGCCTCGGTCCTGCTGCTGTACGCGGTCGCCACGCGCGGCGGGCGGACCTCGGTGGCGACCATGCTGCTGGCCGGCATCGCGCTCGGGGCGCTGTCGGGTGCGATTTCGGGGCTGCTGGTCTATGCCGCCAACGACCAGCAATTGCGCGACCTGACCTTCTGGGGGCTGGGGTCGCTCGCTGGGGCGACATGGGCCAAGGTCACGACGGCGGCCCCGATCATCCTCGTGGCCCTCGGGGGCGCGGCGCTGCTGGGGCGCGGGCTCAACGGGCTGGCCTTCGGCGAGGCGACGGCGCTGCATCTCGGGATCCCGGTGCAACGCATCAAACGCGCCGCCATTCTCGCCGTCGCCGCCGCCACCGGCGCGGCCGTCGCGGTATCGGGCGGGATCGGCTTTGTCGGCATCGTCGTGCCGCATCTGTTGCGGCTGTCGACCGGGCCGGATCACGGGCCGCTGCTGATCAACTGCGCACTTCTGGGGGCAAGCCTGCTGCTGGCCGCCGACGTCATCAGCCGGCTGGTCATCGCACCGGCGGAACTGCCCATCGGAATCGTGACGGCGGTGCTCGGGGCACCGGTCTTCCTGTGGATCCTGCTGCGCCGGCGCGGGCTGGTGGACATGTGATGCTGTGCGCACGGGATCTTTCTGTCGAGCTGGGGCGCACGCCCGTCCTGAAGGCCGTGGATTTCACCGCCGCGCCGGGCGAGGTCACAGCCATTGTGGGGCCGAACGGGTCGGGCAAGACGACGCTTCTGCGCGCGCTGACCGGAGAGATCGCAGCAGGGGGCAGATGCACGCTCGACGGCATCCCCATCGGTCCGCAAAACGCCACGGCCCTCGCCGCGCGGCGCGGGGTTCTGCCGCAATCCTCGCGCCTCGCCTTTCCGTTCACGGTCGAAGAGGTCGTGCGCATGGGACAGCTTGCCGGGCCCTTTGCTGACCGGACCGGGATCGTGGCGCATGCGCTCGACCGGGTGGGACTGCGACACATGGCCGGGCGCATCCATCAGGACCTGTCGGGCGGCGAGCAGCAACGCGTGCACCTCGCCCGCGTTCTGGCCCAGATATGGGAGCCGACAGGGCGTGACGGGGCGAACTGGCTGTTTCTGGACGAGCCGGTCGCGAGCCTCGACATCGGCCAGCAGCTTGCAGTGATGCGGATCGCACGGGATTTCGCCCAAACCGGCGGCGGGGTGGTGGCGGTGATGCACGACCTCAACCTGACCGCGATGTTCGCCGATGCGGTCACTGTGCTGCAGGCCGGCCGGATCGCGGCCGAGGGTCCGCCAAACGACGTTCTGACCTCCGAGACCCTGGCGCGGGTCTATGAGTGTGACCTTCGGGTCAGCATGCCACCGCCCGGCAACATGCCCTATCTTCTGCCGCAGGCGAGCATCGCTTGACGTTCTGGCGAATCCGCTATCGCGGTAGAGGGTGAATCGCCTTTACGATCTTCGCGAGATCTCGCAAAACGGCTGGCGGCGAGGGTCACGATGGCCCATGGGCCGGGCGCGCAAGGCGCACCGTGGCGCACGGGCCGGTGCGAAACATGACAGATCAGGGGACGATAGACATGGCAAACCGCCTTTACGACGCGCTGTTCGGGCGCCATGCGGGTCGGACGACCCCGTTTCTGCATCTCGCGGATGGCACGACGCTGAGCTACGACGCGTTTCTGCGGCGGGCGGCGCGCTACGCGCATGCCGTGCGGGCCGCGGGGTTGCAGCCCGGTGACCGGCTAGCCGCGCAGATCGAGAAATCGCCCGAGGCACTTGGCGTGTATGCCGCCTGTGTTCAGGCGGGGGTCATATTCCTGCCGCTCAACACCGGCTACACCGGCGAGGAACTGTCCTATTTCGTGACCGACAGCGGGGCGAAATGCCTGCTGTGCGATACCGGCAAGGCTGACGCGCTGCGCCCCGTCGCCACGGATGCGGGCGCGGCCCTTCTGACGCTCGACGCGGATGGGACGGGCAGCTTGCCCGAAGCCGCCGCGGGCCAGCCCGAAACCTTTCCGACCGCACCGCGCGAGGCCGACGATCTTGCCGCGTTCCTTTATACCTCCGGCACGACGGGGCGCTCGAAGGGGGCGATGCTGACCCAGGAGAACCTCCTGTCGAATGCCGAGGTGCTGGTCGATTACTGGCGCTTTACCGACGACGACGTTCTGCTGCACGCACTGCCGATCTTTCACACGCACGGTCTGTTCGTGGCCACAAACATCATGCTGCTGGCCGGCGGGTCGATGATATTCCTGCCGAAGTTCGATATCGATCAGGTGATCGGGGCGCTGCCGCGCGCGACCACAATGATGGGCGTGCCGACCTTCTACACGCGCCTGCTGGACGATCCGCGCCTGACCCGCGATCTGGTGGCGCATATGCGGCTGTTCACGTCCGGTTCGGCGCCATTGCTGGCCGAGACGCACGCGGCGTTCGAGGCGCGCACCGGGCACCGGATTCTGGAACGCTACGGCATGACCGAGACCAACATGAACACCTCCAACCCCTACGACGGCGCGCGGCGCGCGGGCACGGTGGGCTTTCCGCTGCCTGGGGTCGAGGTGATCGTCACCGATCCCGAGACCGGCGCGGAGATGGCCCAGGGCGAGACCGGCATGATCGAGGTGCGCGGACCGAACGTGTTCAAGGGCTACTGGAACATGCCAGAGAAAACCGCCGAAGAACTGCGAGAAAACGGCTTTTTCATCACCGGCGATCTGGGGATGATCGACGAGCAGGGCTACGTGCAGATCGTCGGGCGGGCCAAGGACCTCATCATCTCAGGGGGGTACAACGTCTATCCCAAGGAGGTCGAGGCGATGCTCGACGACCAGCCCGGCGTGTCGGAAAGCGCAGTGGTCGGCCTGCCGCATCCCGATCTGGGCGAATCGGTGGTCGGCTTTCTCGTGCCACAGACGGGCGCTACTCCAGATCTCGACGCGATCACAGAGGCGGCGGGACGGAGCCTTGCGCGCTTCAAGCATCCGCGTCGGCTGGTGGTGCTGGACGCCCTGCCGCGCAACACGATGGGCAAGGTGCAGAAGAACGTGCTGCGCGACACCTATGCGACCATGTTCACCGCAAAGTAACGCAGGCACCCGCGCCGCATGAGCGGGGCGCCGACACCGCGTCCATCTTGCGCGTCAAAGGATATGCATTCATGGCGCGGCCGCCGAACGGCTTGTCGCATCGCGCGCCGACACTCTATCCTGCGGAACGGTGATCGTTCCGGAGTTACATGATGCAACGGATCCCAGGCCCGGCGAGGATCGCCGCATATACCGGCGTGGCCATGCTTGCGCTGGCGGGCCTGATTTTTGCAGCCTACGCGATGGAATTCGGGTTGCGCGGGCTCGGGCGCGATCTGTCGTCGGAAACCTACCTTTATACACCGGGCCGCGTGCCGCCCAACCTTGCCGTGTTCTCGCACATGATCCTTGGCGGTCTGGTCATGCTGCTGGTTCCGCTGCAACTGGTAGGGTTCGTGCGGGTGCGGTATCCACGCCTGCACCGGGTCTCAGGGCGCGTGATCGTCGCCGGATCGATCCTCACGGCCCTTGGCGGACTGGCGTATATCGCGCTGCGCGGGACCATCGCGGGGCCGATGATGGATGCCGGCTTTGCACTTTACGGGGCACTGTTTCTCGTGGCGGCGGTGCAGGTGGTGCGACTGGCGCGTGCCGGGGACACGCCGCGTCACCGCGCATGGGCGTTGCGGCTGGTCGTGCTGATCCTCGGCTCGCTGATCTTTCGTTTGCATTACACGCTATGGTATCTTGTCACAGGCGGCCTGTGGAGCAACGAGGCGCTCGATGGGCCGTTCGACCGGGTACAATATGTCGCCTTCTACCTGCCCTATCTCGTTGCGCTAGAATTATGGTTGCGGCGGCGCGCCGCTGCACAACCCGCGACCTCGACCCGCTAATCCTTCGCAGTTGTGACCCCGGCGACAGCACGGCATCTTGTGTGAGAACCCGAACACGCTAATCTATTACATTGGGGTGGTCGGAAGTAACGCAGACCATACCGCCGCGTGAGAGCCAAGAGATCGGCGGTAGATGTTCGCGAAAAGCCCGGAGCGCCTCGGACGGGCGGAGCGGTAGAAAATGCCCCGCTCGGAGCAGTGTGAAGTCCGGCAACGGATCCCTTTTCTGAAGGAGCTTCGACCCAATCATGAGCAGTCCAAACATCCTCGATGACTTTCAAAGCCGCTTTTCGGCGCGGCGCATGCGCGAGATGAGCCTTCAGGACTATCTGGACGGCTGTCGCGACAACCCGTCGTTTTACGCCAGTGCCGCCGAACGGTTGCTGGACGCGATCGGCGAGGCCGAGGTCATCGACACGTCCAAGGATGACCGTCTCGGGCGCATCTTCCAGAATCGCACGATCCGGCGATATCCGGCCTTTGACGATTTCTACGGGCTGGAAGAGACGATCGAGCGTGTCGTCGCCTTCCTGCGCCATGCGGCCCAAGGTCTCGAAGAGAAAAAGCAGATCCTTTATCTTCTCGGCCCCGTCGGCGGGGGCAAATCGTCACTGGCCGAGCGCATGAAGGCGCTGATGGAAGAGCGTCCGATCTACGTGCTGAAGGCCGGCGACAAGATCAGCCCGATCTACGAAAGCCCGCTCGGCCTCTTCGATCCCGACCAGGACGGCGCTGCGCTGGAGCGCGATTACGGCATCCCGAAACGGCGCCTTCCGGGCATGTGCTCGGCTTGGGCGATCAAGCGTCTGGACGAGTTCGAGGGCGACGTGTCGCGCTTTACCGTGGTCGAGCTACACCCCTCGCGCCTGCGCCAGATCGCCGTCGCCAAGGCCGAACCGGGTGACGAGAACAATCAGGATATCTCGACCCTGGTGGGCCGGCCCGACATCCGGATGCTCGAATTCTTCAGCCAGGACGACCCCGACGCCTACAGCTATTCCGGCGCGCTCAACATCACCACGCAGGGTCTGCTGGAATTCGTCGAGATGTTCAAGGCGCCGCAAAAGATGCTGCATCCGCTGCTGACCGCCACGCAGGAACGCAACTATGTCGGATCGGAGAACCTTGGCGCGATGCCGTTCCAGGGCATCATCATGGCCCATTCCAACGAATCGGAATGGCGCAGTTTCCGGTCGAACCGCAACAACGAGGCGTTTCTCGACCGCATCAGCCTGATCCGCGTGCCCTATTGCCTGCGTGTCGACGAAGAGGCGAAGATCTACCGCAAGCTTCTCGCCCAGTCGGAATTGTCCGAGGCGCCCTGCGCGCCCGACACGCTGGAAATGATGGCGCGATTTTCCGTACTGACCCGGTTGAAGCCGCACGAGAACTCCAGCCTGTACGCCAAGATGCAGGTTTACAACGGTCAGGATCTGAAAGGATCCGACCCCCAGGCGCGCACGGTTCTGGAATACCGCGATGCCGCCGGCATCGACGAGGGCATGTCCGGCACCTCAACGCGCTTTGCCTACAAGATCCTGTCGGAGACATTCAATTTCGATACCACCGAGGTGGCCGCCGATCCTGTCCATCTGATGTATGTGCTGGAACAGGCGCTGCGACGCGAGCAGATGGACCCCGAGACGGAGCAGCGCTATGTCACGCTGATCAAGGAAGAACTCGCGCCGCGTTACGCCGACCATATCGGCAAGGAAATCCAGAAAGCGTATCTGGAATCCTACGAGGAATACGGCCAGAACCTGTTCGATCGCTACATCGCCTATGCGGATGCCTGGGTGGACGGCCAGGATTACAAGGATCCAGATACCGGCCAAATCTTCGATCTCGACGTGCTGGATCGTGAATTGCAAAAGACCGAGCGGGCGGCGGGCATCCGCAACCCGCGCGATTTCCGCAACGAGGTGGTGAAATACGCGCTGCGTCAGCGGGCATCCAGCGAAGGCAAGAACCCGCGCTGGACCTCGTATGAAAAGATCCGCGACGTGATCGAGCAGCGGATGTTCAGCCAGATCGAAGAGCTTTTGCCTGTCATCACCTTCGAATCCAAGCAGGACGAGGAAAGCGCCGACAAGCACCGCGCCTTTCTCAACCGCATGATGGAGCGCGGCTATACCGAACGGCAGGTCCGCCGGCTGGTGGAATGGTACATGCGGATGCGCGATGCAGGGTAACATGCGAAGCGGCCGCCGCGGGAAAGGTTTGGGGGGATCGCGTCCATGAGCATTGTTGATCGCAGGCAGAACCCGTCCGGCCGCAACCTCGGCAATCGACAAAGATTTCTTGACCGCGCAAAAAGCCGTCTGCGGCAAGCGGTCAAGGATAACATCCGCGCGCGCAGCATCACCGATACCACGTCCGACGAACGGGTCGTTATCCCGTCCGACGACATTCAGGAGCCGGTGTTCCAACGCGATGCCGCCACCGGGCGCCGCAGCGGCGTGCTGCCGGGCAACCGCGAATATCAGTCCGGCGACCGGCTTCCCCGCCCGTCGGGCGAGGGCGGCGGCGGCGGATCCAAGGCGAGCGAGGACGGCGAGGGCGAGGACAGTTTCGCCTTCACCCTGTCGCGCGACGAGTTTCTCGATCTGCTGTTCGAGGATCTGGCGCTTCCGGACATGCTGGCGAAAAAGTTGAAATCCGTGGAGACAACCCGCACACGGCGGGCCGGCTACACGACATCGGGCCCGGCGACGCGGCTGAACATGATCCGATCTTTGCGCCGGTCGCTGGTGCGCCGCGCGGCGCTCGATCGTCCCGGCGCCGCCGCGATCGAGGAACTCGAACACGAGCTTGCACGACTGGAGTCGGGCGAGATCGTGCCGGCGGACGGGCGCGCGCCCGAAACACGCATTGCCGAGCTTCGAGAGACGCTCGATCGGGCGCGGCGAAAACGCGCGACGGTGCCGTTTCTTGACCCGATCGACCTGCGCTACAACCGGATGGAGTCCCAGCCGGAACCGATCGCGCAGGCGGTGATGTTCTGCCTCATGGATGTCTCGGCGTCGATGGACGAGGACATGAAGGGGCTGGCCAAGCGGTTCTTCATGCTGCTGCACCTGTTTCTCGCGCGCCATTACGAGCAGGTCGAGGTGGTGTTCATCCGCCACACGCAGCGCGCCGAGGAGGTGGACGAGCAGACCTTCTTCGAAGGGCGCCAGACCGGCGGCACGATCGTGTCGACCGCATTGGACGAGATGCTGAAGATCGTGGCGCAGCGCTATCCGGTTGAAGATTACAACATCTATGTCGCGCAGGCCTCGGACGGCGACAACCTGACGCGCGATGTAGAAATCTGCACACGCCTGCTGAGCGAGCAGATCCTGCCCATTGCGCAATACATGGCCTATGTCGAGATCCTTCCGCAACGCGACCGCCTGAGCCTGTCACCCCGGCGCGAAAGCGATCTGTGGAAAGGCTATGCGCCGGTGGCGGACACACATCCCGGCCTCGCGATGCGGCGGATCGCCGATGCGCGCGATATCTTCCCGGTGTTTCGAGATCTCTTTCGAACCGAGGGAGCCATGGAATGAGTGCGGACGATACCGGCACGCCGCTGTTTCGGGGGCCGTCATGGACCTTCGACACCCTGCGCCGCACGCATGACGCGATCGAACGCATCGCCCGGGACGAGCTGGGGATGGATCCGTACCCCACCCGGCTGGAAATCGTGTCGTCCGAACAAATGCTCGACGCCTATGCCTCGACCGGCATGCCGCTGAACTATCCGCACTGGTCGTTTGGCAAGCGGTTCGCACAGCAGGAAATGCTCTATCGCAAGGGCTTTCAGCAGCTCGCGCTGGAGATCGTCATCAATTCCGATCCGAGCCTGTGCTACATCATGGAAGACAACACCATGGCCGCGCAGGCCACCGTGATCGCCCATGCCGCTGTCGGCCATAACCATTTCTTTCGCCATAACGAGGTGTTCCGCGCCTGGACAGAGGCCGATACGGTCCTCGACGAATTGCGCCATGCCCGCAACTTCGTGATGGAGTGCGAAGAACGCCACGGGCGCGCGGCGGTCGAAGAAGTACTCGATGCCGCGCACGCGCTTTTCGCGCACGGGGTGGACCGAAACCGCAACGCCAAGCACCCCGACCCTGCTGAGGTGCACGCCCGTCTGGCCGAACGCCGCCGCGCGGCGCGCGATGAGGCCGACGAGCTCTGGCTGCGCACCGTGCCACACCAGGCCGGAGGCGGCGCCCCGGACCCCGAGGCCGACGAACGCCGGGCACTCGGGCTGCCCGAGGAAAACATCCTGATGTTCCTCGAACATCACGCGCCGCTGCTGGCGGAGTGGCAGCGCGAATTGCTGCGCATCGTGCGCTGGTTCTCGACCTATTTCGAGCCGCAGCGCCAGACCAAGCTGATGAACGAGGGCTGCGCGACATGGACCCATTTCGAGATCATGACCCGGTTGCGCGACAAGGGCCTGATCGAGGACGGCGCGTATCTGGAATTTCTCGATCTGCATTCCATGGTGGTGGCGCAGCCCACATTCGATCATCAGGGCTATTCCGGGCTGAACCCCTATGCCCTCGGGTTCGCGATGATGCGCGACATCGTGCGGATCTGCACCGAGCCCACGGACGAGGATCGCGCGTGGTTTCCCGATATCGCCGGCAATGACGCACCGATGCAGACACTGCGCCACGCCTGGGCGGAGTTCCGCGACGAGAGCTTCGTGCGGCAGTACCTGTCACCCAAGGTGATCCGCGACTGGCGCCTGTTTCAGCTTGTCGATGACCGCGAGGCACCCGAATATGTCGTGGGTGCAATCCATGACGAGGCCGGGTATCGCAACGTCCGCCGGGCATTGGCCGATCAGTACGATCCCGCCGTGCTGTCGCCCCGGATCGAAGTGACCGACGCGGACCTGCGCGGCGACCGGCGGCTGTACCTTTGTCACTGGGTCGAGGACGGCCAGCAGCTCGACCCGCTGGAGGCGCGGCGCGTGCTGCGCCATCTGGCGCGGCTCTGGGGGTATGATGTCAGCCTGGTGGAGCGGGACGCGACCACCGATGCCGAGCTCTTCACCTTTCGCAGCGACGAGTTCTGACGCAGCGCAGTGCCCGGCACCTGGGCAGGGTCGTCATATCGCCTCTGCCTTTTTGCCCCAATCCGCCGACTGCATCTCGCGCAACCGACTTGCCGTGCGCTCGAATTCGAAACTGCCCTCGCCCTCGACATAGAGATATTCCGGTTCGGCCGCGGCCGTGCAGATCAGTTGAACGCCCGCCTCGTAAAGCGCGTCGATCAGGGTGACGAAACGCCTGGCCTCGTTGAAGTTGCTGCGCCCGAGCTGGGGAATGTTTTCGACGATCAGCACGCGCGACGCCTCGGCCAACGCAAGGTAATCCGCCGGCCCGAGCGGCTGCGCGCAGAGATCGTAGAACGAGGCGCGCGCGACGCCATTGTGATAGGCCGGGATTTCCACCTCGCGCTTGTTGACCCGCAAGACGTGGCGCGCGCCCGCGCCCCCGGTCAGATCCTGCCAGATCCGTTCGACCTTTTGGGTGGTGTCGGGCGTGGCAGGCGTGAAATAGACCTGTGCGCCGGCCAGCCTGTCCTGGCGGTAATCGGTCGGGCCCGCCATCTCGCGCACGACCATCCTTTCCTTGATCAGGCCGATGAAAGGCAGGAAAAGCTGCCTGTTGAGCCCGTCCTTGTACAGATCGTCGGGGACCCTGTTTGAGGTGGCGACGACCACCACGCCGGCGGCGAACAGCGCATCGAAAAGCCGCGCCACGATCATCGCATCGGTGATGTCGGTGATCTGCATCTCGTCAAAGGCAAGAAGCCGTACCGCGTGTGCCACATCCGCGGCCACCGGGGCGAGCGCATCGGCCTCGCCCCGGGCACGTGCGGCATGCAGACCCGCATGGATTTCCTGCATGAAGGCATGGAAATGCACCCGGCGATTGGGCACCTCGAGCGTCTCGACGAACATGTCCATCAGCATGGACTTGCCACGCCCGACCCCACCCCAGAGATACAGCCCCTTGGGCGGCGGTGGCGCACGGCGAAACCAGCCGCGCGGCTTCGGGGCATCGAGTGCGGCGCGGATGCGCTCGAACTCTGGCAGCAGAGCCTCTTGCGCGGCGTCCCGCGTCAGCGTTCCGTCAGCGACGCGGCGCTCGTACAGATCCTGCAGCGTTTCCATGCGGTCCCCGATACCGCGGGGCGGCCCGCCGGCTCAATACCGCTGTGCGACCTTTTGCATCACTCCGACCAGATCGGCGCTGATCCCCGGCTCCGACAGGGCATGCCCGGCGACGGGGATGATCCGCAGATCGGATTTCGGCCAGGCTTCGGCGATGCGGTGCGCGGTGACCGGCGGGCAGATCATGTCGTAGCGGCCCTGCACGATGGTGCCGGGCACCTCGCGCAGATCTTTCATCCGGGCAAGGATGTGCCCGTCATGGTCGAGAAAGCCGCGATTGGTGAAATAGTGGTTTTCCAGCCGGGCAAAGGCGCGCGCATAATCCGAAGGGCTGTCGCCGCCGACGCCCGTGGACTGCACCGTGGCGAGCGCGTTTTCCCACGCCGACCACGCCTTGGCATGGGTGATCTCCTGCCCGAGATCGCCGGAAAAAAGCCGCTTGTGATAGGCCGCGATCATGTCGCCGCGCTCGGCCTCGGGGATGGGGGCGATGAAGCGCGCCCATGTCTCGGGCCAGAACGCGCCGGCGCCGCCGCCATAGAACCAGTCAAGCTCGGCCTCGGTCATGGTGAAGACGCCGCGCAACGCCAGATGCAGCGCGCGGTCGGGATGGGTCTGGCCATAGATCAGCGCCAGAGTCGCCCCCCAACTGCCGCCGAAGATCACCCAGGCGTCGATCCCGAGGGTCTCGCGGATCTGCTCGATATCGCGTACCAGATGCCACGTCGTGTTGGCCTCGACGCTGGCATGCGGGCGCGACCGGCCGCAGCCGCGTTGATCGAACAGGATGATCCGGTAGACATTCGGATCGAAGTAACGCCGCATCGCCGGGCTACAGCCACCGCCCGGCCCGCCATGCAGCACCAGCACCGGCAGCCCGTCGGCGCGGCCGGATTGTTCGACATAGATCGAGTGGCCTTCGCCCACGTCCAGCATCTGCCGATCGAAGGGCTCGATAGGGGGATAAAGATACTGCACGGCAGTTTTATGGCTCGCGACCTTGTTCATGATTTCCCTATGTATATCATCTCTCCAATTGAGCCATATGGAGGCCGGAATGCAAGCCGCGCAAAGCACGATCGATCCCGAAGAAGTGGCCAAGTTCGAGGCTATGGCCGCCGAGTGGTGGGATCCCGCCGGCAAGTTCAAGCCGCTGCACATGCTCAACCCCTGTCGGCTGGATTACATAAACGCCCAGATTGCGGCGGAATTCGACCGGGATATCGACACGCGCGCGCCGTTTGCGGGGCTGCGCATGCTGGATGTCGGCTGTGGCGGCGGGTTGCTGAGCGAGCCGCTGACGCGGCTGGGCGCGGATGTGGTGGGCGTCGATGCCGCAGGCGGCAACATCCCGGTGGCCGCGGTGCACGCCGCGCAGTCGGGATTGCAAATCGACTACCGCCACGCGACCGCCGAGGATCTGGCCGCTGACGGCGAGACGTTCGAGGTCGTGCTGGCCATGGAGGTGGTGGAACATGTCAGTGATCCCGCGATGCTTCTGGCCGCGTGCCGAGCGATGCTGCGTCCCGGCGGACTTCTGATCTGCTCCACACTGAACCGCACGCCGCAAAGCTTTGCCAAGGCGATCGTCGGGGCCGAATATCTCATGGGCTGGCTGCCGAAAGGCACGCATGACTGGTCGAAGTTCATGACGCCGGACGAGCTCTACGCGTTGCTGAACACGGCCGGGCTGGATCCGGTGGACCGCAAGGGGTTCGTGTTCAACCCGGTGACATGGCAGTGGTCGCTGTCGGCGCGGGATCTGGGCGTGAATTACGTGACGACGAGCGCGAAGCGGGTATGATGGGGTGGTTGCGGTCGCAGCGCCATCGCATGTTCGCGGGCAGGCGAGCCGACCGTCTTTCAGTACACTTTATGTCGACATCCCCGAGAAAGCTCCAATCGACGCGCCGGCTTTGGCAAATCGCCTGTCCGGGGGGCAGACATGCGATGGCGCTGCGGCCGCGTATCGCGCCAGGGGCTGTAGCCACAAGTCTGATCCCATCCCGCGCCTGCGCTGTCCTCACCCCTCCAGCCGGATCCGCAACTCTCGCAGCACCGGCAGGCTGGCGCGCACCCGCTCCTCGCCGAGATCGCCGATCAGTTCGGATATCATCGGCGTGATCGCCGCCATCGCCGCGTCCCGCGCCATTCGACCCGCCGGGCTGATCGCGACCATCTTGCGGCGGGCATCGTCCCAGTCGGGGCGGATATGCACATATCCCGCCGCTTCCAGCTTGTGCAGCGTGTTGGTGATCGCCCCGCGCGTGACGTGAAAGCTTTTGGCAAGCTGCGCAGGGCGGCGTTCCTCGCCCACCCGCGCAAGATGGTTGAGCACCGAAACATGCGAGATTTCCATTCCGCGCGGCAGAACGCGGCTCAGCCGGTTTCGGATCAGCTGCTCGTTGGTCAGGATCTCGCTGAACAGCGTCACCGCGAGCGAATGAGCGGGGCTTTCGGCCATCAGGGGCCGTCGAAGGTACGGTCGTGGCGCAGCGACGGCACGCGCGCCCGCGCCTTTTCCACCTCGGACAGGTCGAGATGGACCATGACGACGCCCGGCTCGGTTCCGCCATCGGCCAGGACCTCGCCCCACGGGGCCACCACGAGGCTGTGGCCGTGGGTCGTGCGGGGTTTACCGCGGCTGGCCGCATGCGCGCCGGTCTGCGCAGGCGCCAGCACGAAGCACCCCGTCTCGATCGCGCGGGC
>JAWLGF010000003.1:0-64376 GCA_041685205.1 Roseovarius sp. | reverse complement strand
GCTGTGGCCGTGGGTCGTGCGGGGTTTACCGCGGCTGGCCGCATGCGCGCCGGTCTGCGCAGGCGCCAGCACGAAGCACCCCGTCTCGATCGCGCGGGCGCGCAGAAGGGGTTCCCAATGGGCGGCCCCCGTGACGGGCGAAAACGCCGCCGGGACGGTCAGGATATCCGCCCCGGCCTGCGCCAGACGGCGATAGAGTGCGGGAAAGCGGATGTCGTAACAGACCGTCAGGCCGAGCATGCCCCACGGCGTCTCGGCCAACGCGGCGCGGTCGCCTGGGCGGAAGCCATCTGATTCGCGGTAGGTCTCCTCGGGCGAGACATCGACGTCGAACATGTGGATCTTGTCATAGCGCGCCCGGATCCCGCCATCCGGGCCGATCAGAAAGGACCGATTCGCAAAGCGGCCGTCAGCATCAGTGGTGCGCAATGCAAGCGAGCCGATCAGCAGCCATATACCATGTTGCGCTGCCGCCTCCGAAAGGTCGGCCAGCGTCGGGTCGGTGGCTTCCGGCTGCAGGACCGATTTCTGATGCGTTCGGCTGGTCGAGACACAATTCGTGACCTCAGGGGTCAGGACGAATTCGGCACCCTCCGCCACGGCCCGGTCCAGCATGCCTTGTACCGTCGCGCGGTTCTCGTCGGGCTGGTCGCTGGCGGTGATCTGCAGAAGGGCGGCGCGCATCGCTCAGGCGCTCAGCAACGGGTCAAGCTTTCCGGCGCGGTCGAGCGCGTAAAGCTCGTCGCAGCCGCCCACATGGGTGTCGCCGATGAAAATCTGCGGCACGGTATGGCCGCCATTGGCGCGGCGCATCATCTCCTGCTTGCGGTCGGGCTGGGTCATCACGTTGATTTCCGAATACGCGATCCCCTTCTTGGTCAACAGCCGCTTGGCGGCGTGGCAGAATCCGCAGAGCGGGGATGTGTAGATCTCGACGGTTTGCATTTCGGGACTCCTGATATCGTTCCACGATAACCTAAGCGTCCTTGCCCACCCGTGCCAGTGTCAGGATGCATACGTCCCGCGCGCCTGCCGCATAGCAGGCCTGCGTCGCCGCCGAAAGCGTGGCCCCGCTGGTCATCACGTCATCGACGATCAGGATGGCACGGTCACGGACCCGCCCCGCCCGCCGGGGATTGACGCGAATTGCCCGGTCGAGCGTCGCGTGGCGTGCATCCCGGTCGAGCCCCCCAAGGCTTTGAGTGCGTTTAGGCCGGATCAGAAGGTCCGGGCACCAGTCGCATCCGGTTTCGCGCGCCACGCCATGGGCCAGCAGCGCCGCCTGATTGAATCGGCGCGCCAGCATTCTCAGCCAGTGCAGCGGCACGGGTACGATCAGCGTGTCGGCGTGCAGGATGGGCTGCGCGGCACGCGCCATCCAGGCTGCGGCGGGCCGCGCCAGATCCTGCCGGTCGCCATGCTTCAGCGCCAGAACGAGCCGGCGCCCGTTGTCGTGGTAGCGCAACGCTGCCCGACCCCGTGACCAGGACCGCGCGGTGACGAGACAGTCGTCGCAATATTCAAGGCCCGCCCCTGCCGTTCCGGGCAGTTGCGTGCCGCAAGCATCGCAGACCAGCCCCGAGATAAAGGGCGTGTCGCGCCAGCATTCACCGCACAGGCCGAAATCGCTTTCGACCATGGTGCCGCAGGACATGCAGCGCGGCGGATAGAATAGCCGAACCGCCATTTGAAAAGCCGAAGCGCGCATTCTATTGTCCCGTCCATGACCCAGCACAGCCTGACCGATCGCACGGCCCTCGCGCGCCAACGCCTGCGCGGCACCGCCGAAACGGCGCTTTTCCTGCACGAGATCGTCGCAGAGGAATTCGAGGATCGCCTGTCGGTGGTTAACAAAAGCTTTACGGCGCCGGCCATCGTGACAGGACACCCGGCTTTCTGGCAGGGCCGGTTTCCGCACGCGCGGGTGATCGCGGATGACGATACGCTGACGCTGGAGCCCGGCGCGCACGACCTGCTGATCCACGCCATGTGCCTGCACTGGGCGGGCGACCCGGTCGGGCAACTGATCCAGATGCGGCGCGCGCTGCGCCCCGACGGTCTGATGCTGGCGGGCTTCGCGGGTGGCGGCACCTTGCAGGAGTTGCGCAGCGCGCTGGCACAGGCCGAGGCAGATGTCACCGGTGGCCTGTCGCCGCGCGTGCTGCCGATGGGCGAAATCCGCGATCTGGGCGCACTGTTGCAACGGTCGGGGTTTACCCTGCCGGTGGCCGACCGTCTGCCGCTGACGGTGGAATACACAACGCCCCTGAAGCTGATGCACGAGCTGCGCGCGATGGGTGAGACCAACGCGATGGCCGACCGGCCCCGTCAGATGATGCGCCGCGCGGTGCTGGAGCGCGCCTGCAAAATCTACCGCGACACCTATGCCACGGCGTCCGGGGCAGTCACGGCCACGTTCGAGCTTATCTTCCTGACGGGCTGGGCCCCGGATGACAGCCAGCCGCAACCCCTGCGCCCGGGATCCGCCACAACACGGCTGGCGGACGCGCTTGGAACCGAGGAAACGCCGCTTGAAGATTGACCTCTGCCGCGGGACCTTTATTTAACATGACACCCCGAATGTCAGAACGGATCAAACCATGCTGGATGCAACCCGCACCGCGACGCGCCCGACGAACGCCCCCTCCGATCACCCGAAGGTGCCGCGCGGCAAGGTCGGTATACTTCTGGCCAATCTCGGGACGCCGGATAACTACGATTACTGGTCGATGCGGCGCTATCTCAACGAGTTCCTGTCCGACCGGCGCGTGATCGACTATTCCCCGTGGCTATGGCAGCCGCTGTTGCAACTGGTGATCCTGTCCAAGCGGCCGTTTACCAGCGGTGCCGCCTACAAGTCGATCTGGAACGAGGAAAAGGGCGAAAGCCCTTTGATGACCATTACCCGCGATCAGACCGACAAGATGCGGGCGGAATTGCAGGCGCGCTTCGGCGATCAGGTGATGGTCGATTTCTGCATGCGCTACGGCAATCCCTCGACCAAGTCCAAGGTCCGCGCGTTGACCGAGGCAGGATGCACGCGGATCCTGTTCTTCCCGCTTTACCCGCATTACGCAGGGGCGACTTCCGGTACGGCCGTCGATCAGTTCTTCCGTGCGCTGATGGAAGAAACGTGGCAACCGATCGCGCGCATCGTCGAGCCATATTTCGAGAATGACCAGTATATAGATGCGCTTGCCGCGTCGGTCGAACGTGCCTATGCGGCCGCCGAGACGCGGCCCGAAAAACTGGTCGTGTCCTATCACGGCATGCCGCAACGCTACTTGAGGCAGGGCGATCCGTATCATTGCCAGTGCCAGAAGACGACGCGCCTTCTCAAGGAGCGTCTGGGCTGGGAGGATACCGAGATCACGACCACGTTCCAGTCGGTGTTCGGCCCCGAAGAGTGGCTGAAACCCTACACGGTCGAAGAGGTCGCTCGCCTCGCCCGCGAGGACGGGATCAAGCGCATCGCGGTGATGGCGCCGGCCTTTTCCGCCGATTGCATCGAAACGCTGGAAGAGATCAACGAGGAAATTCGCGAAAGCTTCGAAGAGGCGGGCGGAGAGGAATTCATTTATATCCCCTGCCTCAACGACGATGATGCCCATATCAAGGCGCTTGCATCGGTGGTCGACGACAACCTCAAAGGCTGGATCGCATAAACGTCAGCGGCCAGCCTCGGCATGCAAAAAGGCAGCGCATGGCGCTGCCTTTCCCGTCTTGCATCCGTCGACCACGATCAGGATTCCACGGCGATCACGGCCGCAATGATTGCCAGCACGGTCAGCGGAACCCAGACGGCCGCGTTGGACGAGCTTTCATTGGTTTCCTCGGCGATCACGGGTGCTTCCATCTGCGGCTCTTCGGTGTTGCCGGCGAACCCGGTGGTTGCAGCCGCGGAAAACGCGGCGGCCAGAACGAGTTTCTTCATCACTATCCTCCATATATGTTTGCCGCTGGTGAGAGCGGTTTGGACCAGATTGTCAGGTAATTCAGTATCCACCGAACCGTGAGGCTGACAAACATATCCGAAGGTCGGACCACAAAACGCCCGAACGTGTTGTCAAATAAGCAACACTTGCGTCCCGACCTGGGCCAGCCCGAACAATTCCTCGATATGCTCGTTGTAGAGCCCGACGCAGCCGCTGGACGATCTGCGCCCGATCTTGCGCGTATCATGGGTTCCGTGGATGCGGTAATAGGTCCAGCTAAGGTGCAGCGCGCGGGTCCCAAGCGGGTTGTCCGGGCCGGGCGGCACATAGGCGGGCAGATCTGGATCGCGTTCGCGCATCGACGGTGTTGGCGTCCAGTCGGGATTGTCATCCTTGAAGACCACCCGCGTGCGGCCGCGCCTCGTCAGATCGTCGGTCATCGGCACCGAAGAGGGATAAAGCTTGTAGATGCTTTCATCCTCGCTCCAGTAATGGACGGCGCGGGAATCGATATCCACAAGGATCGCGCCCTTGTCGAGATTGGAAAAATAGGGATCCCAGTCGAGTGTACGGAATGCCGAGATGTTGCGACGAACACCCTTTTCCACGTCTTCCTCGATCTCGATCGTGCCGATCGTGTCGTCGTCCTGTGCAAGAGCAGGCGCACCGATCAAGGCGGCACCGCCGGCGAGGAAAGCACGCCGATGCCATTTGGTCCGAATGTCAGAGGTCATTTCAAACGTCTCCGGTTATTCCACATGTCTTGTACAGGATATATGGCGGAAAGGTCGCAGTCGCAATTCAAACTACTGTCATGTTCCGCCGACGCGCACTTGCACGTTTGAAATGCGCCCGGTGCCAGTCTAAAGCAAGTGAGATCCAGAAAAGAATGGCTTGCACCATGCGTCTCATCAGTCTTTGTCTCTTTGCCGTGCTGGCGCTTGGTGCCTGTGCTGCGCCACCGTCTTCTCCGCAGATGGGCGAAGACGGGCGACCGCTTCCGCAAGTCTACCGAATCTCGTCGGGCGAGACGCAGCAGATCCGGTTCCGCATGCTGGATGCCGTCAATTCGCTGCGCGAGGCGAATGACGCATCCGAGATCGAGCTTGACGACAAGCTGACCGCAGCGGCCGAAACGCATGCGCGCGACATGTCGCGTCAGGGCCGACCATGGCATTTCGGATCCGACGGATCCTCGCCGGTGGATCGGATCGAGCGCGCCGGCTATGACGGCCGCCTTATCGGCGAGGCAATTTCCGAGACCTATGAAAGCGAGCTCGAAACGCTCGCGGCATGGATGGATGAAACCACCACACGCCGCGTGATCCTGAACCCCGATGCCACGCGCATGGGCTTTGCGTGGCTGCAGGAACCGGGTGGCAAGATCTGGTGGACGCTGGTCCTTGGGGGCGACGGACGGGCGCAAAGGGTCACGCAGGGCACGCTCACGCCAGGATCGTGATCGGCGTCCCGTTGCGCACCATGGCATAGACGTCTTCCATCTCTCGACTGGTGACGGCAATGCATCCCGCCGTCCAGTCCGAACGCGAAACGGCCATGTCGTTCGGCTCGCCATGGATGAAGATGTCGCCGCCGGGTGGGTGCCCCATGGCCCGCGCATGGGCGATATCGCGCTCATTCGGATAGGAGATTCCGATCGAGAGATGAAAGGCGCTGTTGGGATTGCGCCGGTCGATCCGGTAATGCCCTTCAGGCGTGCGCCCATCCCCCTCGGTCCGTTTGTGACCCGCAGGAGCGAACCCCAGATGAACCTTGTAGCGTTCAAGCACCTTGCGGTGGTGCACCAGGAACATGTCACGATTGCCCTTGTCGACAATCACGCGCGTCACCTCTGGGCCGTTGTAGCTGCGAAACTTGGTATTGCTGGCACATCCCGCCAGTACTGCCGCGCCTCCCATAAGCGCGGCGCGTCGTGTCATCGTCATGGCCTGTCACCGTATCACTGCCCGTTTTTTTATTAGGTTCAGAATACACCAGAACAATCTGAATACGGTAACGATTTTTGCGCATGTCACCCGGATGTCAGGGTAAAGTCCGCGATCAGTTCGACATGGGCGGACCAACGGAACTGATCGACAACCTGCACCGCGCCCATTTTGTAACCCCCGGCGATCAGGTGCGCAGCATCGCGGGCAAAGGTGACCGGGTTGCACGATATATAGGCGACCCGCGGCAGCCGGGCCGCGGCGATCTGCGCGACCTGCGCCGCCGCCCCGGCGCGGGGCGGGTCCAGCAGTGCCGAATCGAAACGCGCCAGCTCGTCCGGCATCAGCGGGCGGCGGAATAGGTCGCGCGCCTCGGTGGTCACCGTCTTCAGCCCCGGCGCGTGCCGCCAGCCCTGGTCCAGCGCCTCCAGCATCCCGGCGTCGCCCTCGACCGCATGAAGCGTCGCATGACGCGCCAGCGGCAGTGTGAACGTGCCGCATCCGGCGAAAAGATCGACGATTCTTGTCGCACCGTCGAGCCGCGTTGCAGCCGCGTCGAGCAACGCCGCTTCGCCGTGATCCGTCGCTTGCAGAAACGCACCCGGCGGCGGCACCACGCGGGCAGAGCCGAACACCTGTTCGGGCGGTTGCCGGGTAACGATCACTTCGCCATCCCATGCAAGACGGGCGACACCATATGTCTGTGCCAGCCCGGCCAGCGCGGAACGCAACGGCCCATCGGCGGGTTTGCCGCCCCGCACCGCCACGTCAAGTCCGCCGCGCGAGCGCGTCAGCGTCACGGCAAGCGGCGCTTTGCGGCTGGTCCCCATACGCGCAAGATCCCGGGCCATCGGCACACCCTCCATCAACTCGGGATGCAGAAGCTGGCATCCGGGCATTTCGATGATGGTATCGCTGGCGCGCCCGTGAAACCCCACCATCGCGCCCGTCTTGGTACGTCGCGCAGCCAGCGTCGCGCGACGGCGCGAGCGCGGCGGCGATGTGTGAATAGCGCTGATTTCCGCGGCAATGTCATGCGCGGCGAGCGCCGTTTTCACCACCCCCGCCTTCCACCGCGCAACATAGGCGTCAGAGGCGTGCTGGAGCTGGCAACCGCCGCAGGACTTGAAGTGCCGACAGGGCGGCGCGACACGATCGGGCGAGGGATCCATGATGCGTATGTCGCGCAGCATCTGCCCGTCGAGCGTTCCGTTCACCAATTCGCCCGGCAGGGTGCGCGGAGCAAAGACCGGACCCTCGGCAAGCCCGTCGCCATGACGGCCCAGCCGGGTGATCCGATGCGCGATCACAGCAGGTCCTCGCGGGTCAGAGAGAAGTCCGAGGTGATCCATTGCGCCTCAAGCTCTCGCAGGCGCTGGCCAAGCGCCGGGCCGGTATAATCGGGCTTCAGATCATTCGCCTTGACGGGGAAATGCGCCTCGGCGCCCCGTTCGACCGCCGCGAGATCGTCCAGCGCCAGCCTGTGTCCCGCCAGCGCGGCCCGCAGAAGCAGCACGTCGCGGGCGGTCTCAGCCCCGTAGCGATAGCCAAGCTCGCCCGCATCCATGTCGCCGGTGCAGGCGTCGCGCAGGTGCAACAGCCGCTTTGCCTCGGCCCGAGAGAGGCGCAAACGCTCGGTCACGTCTTCGCCACCAAGAGCCGCGAGGCGGCGCATGGAGGCAGGTGCCGTGGCGGTCTCGGCTTCAAGATATACCAGAGGGGCAAGCGCGTCGGCAACTGCGCCGGGCAGGATCGCCGTCAGCACGCCCGCCGCCTGCATCGCGGCAACGGAAGGCGCAGGGTCGGGCGCGGCAAGCAGCTTGCGCATCTCGGCACCCACCCGCTCGCGCGAGAGCTGCGACAGCCCGTCGAGATTGGCGGCACAGGCAGCCAGCGCATCGCGGTCCAGACCCGCCGCCGGGTCGCCATATTGCGCGTGAAACCGAAAGAAGCGCAGGATGCGCAGATAATCCTCGGCTATGCGCGCCCCGGCGTCGCCGATGAAACGAACACGACGCGCTTGCAGATCGTCCATGCCCCCCAGTGGGTCGATGACCGTGCCGTCGGGGGCCGCGTAAAGCGCGTTCATGGTGAAATCGCGCCGCCGCGCGTCCGCCTCCAGATCGGCGCTGAAGGCCACCTCGGCATGCCGCCCGAACGTGTCCACATCCTCGCGGAAGGTCGTGACCTCGTGCGGTTTGCCGTCCGAGATCACCGTGACGGTGCCATGATCGATGCCGGTGGGCACGGGTTTCAGGCCCGCCTCCTGCGCCAGTCGCATCACCGCGCCGGGGGGCGCGTCGGTGGCGATGTCGATATCGCCCACCGGCACGCCCATGAGCGCGTTGCGCACGCAGCCACCGACGAAAAACACCTGGTGGCCCGCGCCGGTCAGCGCGGTGCAGACGGCCTGCGTCGCGCCGCTGTCGATCCAGTCGCCCGACAGTTTCACGACCGCCCCGCCATGTCGGCCATGCCGCGTAGGATGCGTGCCGTGGCGCCCCAGATGTAATAGGGGCCGTAAGGCACGGTGTAATACCGCCGCCAATCGCCGCGCCAGCGGCGTTTCTCGATACGGAATTTTTCGAGATCGAGCAGATGGGGCAGCGGCACCTCGAACACCTCGCTGACTTCACCGGATTCGGGAACAGGCGTGAAGGGTGTCACGATCCGGGCCAGCACCGGGGTCACGTCGAAGCCGGTGACGGTCTCGTGACCGGGCAGAAAGCCGAGGATCTCGACCGATGCGGGATCAAGCCCGATCTCCTCGCGTGCCTCGCGCAGGGCGGTGGCGGTGATGTCGGCATCCGTGTCCTCCTGCTTGCCGCCGGGAAAGGCGATCTGTCCGGGGTGATGCTTGAGCCCCGAGGCACGTTTCGTCAGGATCACTTGGGGCACCCCGCCCGCACACAGGACGGGCACAAGCACGCCGGCTGCACGCAGCCGGCGGCCTGGCGGCAGGATCACCTGCGGATTGAGGTCGTAATCCGACGATCCCGCGCGCGGACTGGCCAATTCAGCGACGATCGGAGCGAACGGATCACGCACTGTGGCCTTTCCCCGCGCCCTTGCCTTCGGGCGCGTCGAAACCGAGGGTCGCGGGATCGAGCCGGTAATGCGCGCCGCAGAACTGGCAATCGGCGGTCACGATGCCCTCGTCTGTGGTCATCGTCTCGATATCCTTGGACGAGTAGATCGACAGGCTGTTGCGCACACGATCCTCCGAACAGGTGCAGCCAAAGCGCACCGGCTGCATGGAAAAGACGCGCGGCGCCTCCTCGTGAAAAAGCCGTACCAGCAGATCGGTCGGCGCCACCGTGGGGCCGATCAGTTCGATATCCTCGACCGTGTCGAGCAGATGATTGGCGCGGTTCCAGTTCTCGGCATCGTTGCCCTCGACGATATCCGAGGGCTTGAGCAACCCGCCTTCGCCAGAGCCGCCCCCCACGACAGAGGGCGAGGCCTTGGGCAGTTGCTGCAGCATCACGCCGCCCGCGCGCCAGTGCTCGGTGCCGCCTTTTTCCCGCGACTGGCCGAAGCTGAGCGCAAAGCGTGTCGGCAGCTGCTCGGACTGTGCGAAATACGCCTCGGCGCAATGGCGCAGGGCGCTGCCGGCGATCGGGGTGATTCCCTGATAGGGCGTCGTGCCCTTGCCCTGATCGATGAGCACGGCGAAATACCCCTCGCCAAGTTGCGCGAAGGGCGCGCTGCCGTCGAGCTTGTCGCGGTCGAAACTCGCATAGGCGCGCATCCACGCGGGCTCGCCCTCGTCGCTGGGGCCGAAATAATCGGTGGCGATCATGCGCACCGCGCCCTTGGTCTGGACCTGCAACGACAGCTTCCAGCGCAACTTGATCGTCTGGCCGATCAACGCCGTCAGAAGCGCCATTTCCGCGACCAGCGCCTCGACCTGCGGCGGGTAGTCGTGCTGGGCAAGGATGCCGTCCAGCACCCCGTCGAGCCGCGCGACCCGGCCCCTGATATCCGCATTGTCCAATTGGAACGGCAGGATCGTGTCGTCCCAAGCGATTTTTTGTCCGTAACTCATGGGGTTTCCTTCCCGGCGGGTCTTCGGCATATCCGGTGTATCTAGGCGGGACAAGTCGGGGCACCAAGAGGGCGCGGCATGAACAGACGATTCGGAGAGCCCCCGCGCACCGATGTGACCTATCGGATGCGCCCCGGCGCCTATGCCATCCTTCCACGCGGCGGTCGCGTTCTGGCGACCCACCAGTCGGCGCCGGTGCGCGAATTGCAACTGCCGGGCGGCGGCATCGACCCGGGCGAACATCCCACACATGCGCTGCATCGCGAGGTGTTCGAGGAAACCGGATGGCTGATCGCGCGGCCCCGGCGGCTTGGCGCGTTCCGGCGGTTCACCTTCATGCCCGAATACGGGATCTGGGCAGAGAAGATGTGCGTGATTTACCGGGCGGTGCCAATCCGCGCGTTGGGTCCCCCGTCAGAGCCGGGACACCGCGCGGTCTGGATCACGCTCCGACAGGCCGCCCTGGATCTTGGCAATGCCGGGGACCGGCATTTCGTCAGGCGGATATGGGAACGGGCTTGAATTCCAGGAGTACGGCCGAAAGATCATCGGCAAGCTCGGCATTTCCGGCAAAGGCGGAAACCTTCCGGACCAGCGCGTCCAGGAAGGCCTGACCGTGTATCTGACGAAGATCCCGCATGATCCGCGCCAGACCGTCATCGTCGAGAAGCATGCCATCGCGCGTCATGCATTCGGTCACCCCGTCCGAATGTATGAGAAGGCGATCACCGGGCGCCAGCGTCACCTCGACCTCGTGGAAGGTGGCGTTGTCGATCAATCCGACCGGCAGACCGCCATGGCCGATGAACTCCACCCGCCCCCCTGCGCGCTGCACCGCGGGGCACGGGTGCCCGGCCTGCACCAATCTTACGCGACCTGTCGCGAGGTCCACATCGGCCAGAACGATGGTGAAATAGTGCTCGGTCTCCATCTCGGACATGAAAAGCCGGTTCAGCAGTGCGACCGCTTCGGCGGGCGGGCGGGCGATGACGCGGCCATCACGCAGCTTTTGAAGGGCGAGGTTCTGCTCGGGCACAGAGGCCGAAAGATACCCCGCCAGCCGGGCGGTCATCAGCGCGGAACTGATGCCGTGACCCGAAACGTCGATCCCGTAAAGGCCGATCCGCCCTTCGGAGATGGGGAACATGCCCACAAGGTCCCCGCCGACATGCCCCGCCGATTGCAGCGTCAAAGACACGTCGGCCGGCCCCAGATCCCGGTGGCGCTCGCTGACCAGCGATTGCTGAAGACGCTTCGCCTCGATCAGGTCGCTGTCGAGCGAATCGTAAAGCGTCCGCAGCTCGTCGAGCGTCGATGTGATCAGGTGATTCTTTTCGGTCAGCTCACGCTCCATCCTGAGGATCCGCGCACCCGCCGCGATCCGCGCGCGCAGTTCCGCCGCATTGACCGGTTTGGTCAGAAAATCATCGGCCCCGGCATCGAGGCCGAGCGCCACTTCGGTCTTGTCGCTTTTCGAGGTCAGCAGGATGAAATAGCCGTAGCTGTCGCGCGGCATGTCCCGGAACGCACGGCAGAAGTCCAGACCGGTAAGGCCCGGCATCATCCAGTCGCTCATCACCAGATCAGGCACGTAGTCAGCGCAGAGCGCGAGCGCATCGTCACCCGATGCAGCCTCGCGCACCTCAAAGCCCCAGCGCTGCAGCGAAGCGGTCAGGATCCGACGCTGCAGACGGCTGTCATCCACGACAAGGACGCGGCGGATCACGTCACCGCCCGTCTCTTCCCCGCCGTTCTCGATAACTTGCGACTGCATTTCATCGTCCCTGACATCCTGCCAAGGCGATAGACCATGGCGTCCTAACACAGGATGAATGCTAAAATTTGTCGTATTCCGGTCACCGGGATTAAGGATTTGCCAACGCTTCGCGCGCAGGCTCCACGTGCAAACGGGGGCTGTCATGATCGATTGGGATCACGTGCGCAAGCTGCGGGACGAGATCGGGGCGGACGCCTTCGAGGAGGTCGTCGAGATGTTTCTCGACGAGGTCGAGACGGAAATCGCCAAACTGCGCGCATCGCAGGGGACACGGCATCTCGCCGCCCAACTGCATTTCATCAAGGGCAGCGCGCTTAATCTCGGCTTCGCCGAATTCGCCGCGCTGTGCCAGAGGCATGAGGCCGCCGCATCCAACGGACTGACCGCGAACGTGAACCTGACGGAGCTGATGGCGTGTTACGACCGATCGAAAGCCACCTTTCTGGCCGGCCTCGGCGCGGAAGTGGCAAGCGCCTAGATCAGGAACTCTGCCAGAACCTCGTCACGCGTGATGTCGCGGTAGTTGAATCCGGCCGCCTCCAGCTTGCCGAAAATGTGATCGAAGTTTTCGGGCCGGGCCGTCTCGATCCCGATCAGGACAGAGCCGAAATTGCGCGCCGATTTCTTGAGATACTCGAACCGCGCAATGTCGTCCTCGGGTCCCAGCGTGTCAAGAAAGTCGCGCAAGGCGCCCGGGCGCTGCGGCAAGCGCAGGATGAAATATTTCTTCACGCCCGAGTATCGCTGCGCACGTTCCTTGACCTCGGGCAGACGTTCGAAATCGAAATTTCCGCCGGATGTCACGCAGACCACCGTCTTGTCGCGAATCGCCTCGCCCATGTCCTTGAGCACGTCGATGGCCAGCGCGCCAGCAGGTTCAAGCACGATCCCCTCGACGTTGAGCATTTCAAGCATCGTCGTGCACAGTCGGTCCTCGTCCACCGTGCGCACGCATGCCGCGTCCACATCCGCGAGACGCGCGAAGGTGCGCGCGCCGATTTGCGCCACCGCCGCACCATCGGCGAAATTCAGAACCTCGTCGAGGCGCACAGGCCGACCGGCCGCAAGAGCGGCGGCCAGACACGCACCACCGGCAGGTTCAACCAATGTCAGGGCGCTGCTGTCCCCGAGATAGCTCCGCGCGCCCGCCGACAGCCCGCCTCCGCCCACCGGCAGGATCAGATGATCGGGCGCCTGACCAAGCTGCGCCTCGATCTCGACCGCGACGCTGGCCTGCCCTTCGATCACGTCATCGTCGTCGAAAGGCGACAGGAAATGCCCGCCGACGGCTTGGCAATGCGCCTGTGCAGCCTGCAGCGTGTCGTCGAAATAGTCCCCGGTCATCCGGATCTCGACCGCGTCGCCACCGAATTTCTCGGTCTTGCCGATCTTCTGCTGCGGCGTCGTCACGGGCATGAAGATCACGCCGCGCACCCCGAAATGCCGGCACATGAAGGCCACGCCCTGTGCGTGGTTGCCCGCGCTGGCGCAGACGAATTGCGTGATCTCAGGCTTCGCTGCCAAAGCCTTGCGCATCGCGTTGAACGCGCCGCGCAGCTTGTAGGAGCGCACCGGCGTCAGATCCTCGCGCTTGAGATAGATCTCGGCCCCGTAGCGGTCGGACAGGTGGTCATTGCGCTGCAAGGGCGAAGGCTCGAACACGGCGCGCATCGCCGCCTCGGCCAAACGGGCGTTGTCCTGAAACACTGTCATGCCAGTGAAGTGACGCAAACCGCCCGGCCTGGCAAGGGCTGCCGCTTGCCCCGACCCACAAATCCCGATAAAGGCGCCACGATATCCGCAAGAGGGAAATGACATGTCGGCGCCCAAAAAAGTCGTTCTCGCCTATTCCGGGGGTCTGGATACCTCGATCATCCTGAAATGGTTGCAGACCGAATATGCCTGCGAGGTCGTGACATTCACCGCAGACCTTGGCCAGGGCGAGGAACTGGACCCGGCGCGCAAGAAGGCGGAATTGCTGGGGATCGCGCCCGAAAACATCTATATCGAAGATCTACGCGAGGAATTCGTGCGCGATTTCGTGTTTCCAATGTTCCGCGCCAACGCGCTTTACGAGGGCCAGTACCTGCTGGGCACATCGATCGCGCGGCCTCTGATTTCCAAGCGGCTGGTCGAGATCGCGGCGGAAACCGGCGCGGATGCCGTGGCGCATGGCGCGACTGGCAAGGGCAACGACCAGGTGCGGTTCGAGCTGGCGGCCTATGCGCTCAATCCCGATATCCGGGTGATCGCACCCTGGCGCGAATGGGATCTGACCAGCCGCACGCGGCTGATCGACTTTGCCGAGAAGCACCAGATCCCGATCGCCACCGACAAGCGTGGCGAGGCACCGTTCTCGGTCGATGCGAACCTGCTGCACACGTCGTCGGAGGGCAAGGTGCTGGAAGACCCCGCCGAGGCCGCGCCCGATTACGTCTATCAGCGCACGGTGGCCCCCGAGGATGCGCCCGACACACCCGAAATTGTCGAGATCACTTTTGAGGCGGGCGACGCGGTGGCCATCGACGGCACGGACATGAGCCCCGCTACGATCCTGACGAAGCTGAACAATCTGGGCGGCAAGCACGGCATCGGGCGGCTCGATTTCGTCGAGAACCGCTTCGTGGGCATGAAATCACGCGGCATCTACGAGACCCCGGGCGGCACGATCCTGCTGGAGGCGCATCGCGGGATCGAACAGATCACGCTGGACAGCGGTGCCGGGCATCTCAAGGATTCGCTGATGCCGCGCTATGCCGAACTGATCTATAACGGCTTCTGGTTCAGCCCCGAGCGCGAGATGTTGCAGGCCGCGATTGACCGCTCGCAGGCGCATGTCACCGGCACCGTGCGGCTGAAGCTTTACAAGGGGTCGGTCACCACGATCGGCCGCTGGTCGGATCACAGCCTATACTCCGAGGCGCATGTGACCTTCGAGGAAGATGCCGGCGCTTACGATCAGACCGACGCGGCGGGGTTCATTCAATTGAACGCGCTGCGGCTGAAACTGCTGGCCGCGCGCGACCGGCGGCTGAAAGGATAAGGCACGATGGACCCGGACTTCTGGCACAGCCGGTGGCAGGCCGGGCAGATCGGATTTCACGAGGGGCGCGTGAACCGGATGCTGGACGCGCATCTTGGGGCGCTCGGGCTTGCGAAGGGTACGCGCCTGTTCCTGCCGCTTTGCGGCAAGGCGTTCGATATCCATTGGCTGCGCGCTAACGGATTTCGCGTCGCCGGCATCGAGTTGAGCGAGATCGCGGTGCGCGAACTGTTTGAAGAGATGGGTGTTGAGCCCGAAATTTCGCAAACCGGGCCACTGAAACGCTACGCGGCCGAGGGTGTGGATATCTTCGTCGGCGATATTTTCGCACTGACCGCAGAGATGCTCGGCCCGGTGGACGCGGTCTATGACCGCGCCGCCCTCGTTGCCCTGCCCGCCGAGATGCGCGGCGCCTATACGCGGCATGTGGCGCAGATCACCGACACCGCGCCACAGCTCATAGTGACATTTCAATACGATCAGCCGCTGATGGACGGTCCGCCGTTTTCGCTGTGCGAGGCCGCGGTGCGGGATCATTACGGCGCGCGATATGCCGTGTCGGTCCTGTCGGAGCATGATGTCGAGGGCGGGCTTAAGGGAGTCGTCCCGGCGACGGAAAAGGCGCTTTTGCTGACCCCGTCGTGATCCGCGCGGGACGTCCGGTCGGTTTTGCGCTTTCGCAGGTGAGCGCGGGTTTGTAGGATCCCGCGAAACCGGTGCGAGGGGGCAAGGTGACGAACGCGGCATCCAACGTGACGCCGATGATGGCGCAATATCTGGAGATCAAGGCGCAGTATCCGGGCGCGCTTCTGTTCTACCGGATGGGCGATTTCTACGAGCTGTTCTTCGACGATGCGGGCCTGGCGGCCGAGGCGCTGGATATTGCGCTGACCAAGCGCGGCAAGCATATGGGCGAGGATATCGCGATGTGCGGGGTGCCCGTTCATTCCGCCGAAGGCTACCTGCTGACGCTCATCCGCAAGGGCTTTCGTGTTGCGGTGTGCGAACAGACGGAAGACCCCGCCGAGGCGAGGAAACGCGGCTCGAAATCGGTCGTGCGGCGCGAAGTGGTGCGGCTTGTCACTCCCGGCACGCTGACAGAGGAAAGCCTGCTGGAGGCGCGGCGGCACAATTACCTCGCCGCGGTCGCGCGGGTGCGCGGCGAGGATGCGCTCGCGTGGGTCGATATCTCGACTGGCGCGTTTCACGTGATGCCACTGGCGCTGACCCGGCTTGGGCCGGAACTGGCGCGGCTCGCCCCGCGCGAGGTCGTCGTGTCCGAGACCGACGAGGCGGATCTGCGGGAGGTCATCTCAGAGAACGGCGCATCGCTGACCGCATTAGGGCAATCGGCCTTTGACAGCACCGGCGGGGAAAAGCGGCTGTGCGCGCTGTTCGGGGTCGGCACGCTCGAGGCGTTTGGCCCCTTTACCCGGCCCGAGATCGCGGCGATGGCGGCGATCGTCGAGTGGCTGGAGATCACCCAGAAAGGCAAGCTGCCGCTGTTGCGCCCGCCGGTGCGCGAGGCCCAAGGACGGGTCATGCAGATCGACGCGGCAACCCGCCGCAATTTGGAACTGACGCATGGCCCGGACGGACGGCGCTCGGGATCGCTGCTGGCCACCATCGACCGCACCGTGACGGCCGGTGGCGGGCGTCTTCTGGAACGTCGGCTGTCCAGCCCCAGCCGTGTGCTGGAGGTTGTGCAGGCGCGGCTCGACGCCGTGGGCTTTGCCGTCAATGCGGGCCGGTTGGCCGATGATCTCAGGGCCAGCTTGCGCCGCGTGCCGGATCTCGACAGGGCGCTGTCGCGGCTGGGGCTCGATCGGGGTGGGCCGCGCGACCTGGCGGCTGTGCGCAGCGGGCTTGCGCAGGCTGCCGAGATCGCCGGGCGCATCGACGGGGTCGACCTGCCCACCCCTCTGGCCGAGGCGGTGGCGGACTTGCGCGGACACGAGGCGCTGCTGGATCTGCTGGATCAGGCGCTGGTGGCCGAGCCGCCGCTGATGGTCCGCGATGGCGGTTTCATCGCGGCGGGGCATGACGCGGATCTCGACGAAGCGCGCACGCTGCGCGACGAGGGGCGCGGTGTAATCGCCGAGATGCAGGGCGAGTACAGTCGCCAAACCGGCATCCAGTCGCTCAAGATCAAGCACAACAACGTGCTGGGCTATTTCGTCGAGGTGACGGCCACCCATGCCGAGAAGATGCTGGCCGCGCCGCTGAACGAGACGTTCAAGCATCGGCAGACCACAGCCAATCAGGTGCGGTTCACGACTGTTGCGTTGAGCGAAATGGAAACGCGAATCCTCAACGCCGGCGGGCGGGCGCTGGAGATCGAGAAACGGCTTTATGAGGATCTGAAGGCAGCGATTCTGGAAAGATCAGGCGAGGTCGCGCAGGTATCGCGCAGCCTGGCCGAACTGGATCTGGCCACGGCGCTGGCCGATCTGGCGCGGGCCGAGGATTGGTGCCGACCGACGGTGGATGAAAGCCGTGTCCTGCGGATCGAGGGCGGGCGCCATCCGGTGGTCGAGCAGGCCTTGCGATCGCAGGGCGGCGCGCCTTTCATCGCAAATGACTGCACACTGGATGAACAAAGCGACATCCGCCTGCTGACCGGGCCGAACATGGCCGGCAAATCGACCTTCCTGCGGCAGAATGCGCTGATCGCGCTGCTGGCGCAGATGGGCGGTTACGTGCCGGCACAGGCCGCGCGCGTGGGTCTGGTCAGCCAGCTTTTCAGCCGTGTGGGCGCGTCGGACGATCTGGCGCGTGGACGGTCCACCTTCATGGTGGAAATGGTCGAGACCGCCGCGATACTCAATCAGGCGGACGCGCAGGCGCTCGTGATCCTTGATGAGATCGGGCGCGGCACCGCGACCTATGACGGGCTGAGCATCGCCTGGGCGACACTGGAGCATCTGCACGATGTCAACGGGTGCCGGGCGCTGTTCGCAACGCATTACCATGAATTGACGCGGCTCAGCGATACGCTGGCGCGTGTGGACAATGCCACGGTCGCCGTGAAGGAACATGACGGCGAGGTGATCTTCCTGCACGAGGTCCAGCGCGGGGCAGCCGATCGCAGCTATGGCGTGCAGGTGGCCAAGCTGGCCGGGCTGCCTCCGACGGTCGTAGACCGTGCGCGCGTGGTGCTGGATGCGCTGGAACGGGGCGAGCGCGAAGGCGGCGGGGCGCGAACGGCGCTGATCGACGATCTGCCGCTGTTTGCGGCGACACCGCCCCCCGCCCCGGCGCCTGTATCCCATGTCGAGTCGCGCCTTGCAGATGTTTTTCCCGATACTCTTAGCCCGCGCGATGCGCTTGCGCTGGTTTATGAGTTGAAAGCTTTGTCGCAAACGCCTGACTGAGGTTCCACCCTGCCGTCATTCGCCCCGATTGGATGACACGCCGACCTGCGCGGGGCGCAAGATCCGGTCATGAAGCATGAACCCGGGTGCCGAGACCTGGATGATCTCGCCGGCTTTCGTTTCGGGCAGCGGTGCTTCGAACATCGCCTCGTGGTGCTGCGGATCGAAGCGATCTCCGACCTGCGGCTCGATGATGGTGATTCCGTGGCGCGAGAAAACATTGCGCAATTCGCGCAATGTCAGCTCGACCCCCTCGATCAGAGCCTCGGACCCCTCACGCTGTTCGTCGGTCACGGTGTCGAGGGCGCGCTTGAGATTGTCGTGAACGGGCAGAAGGTCGCGCGCCAGCTTCGAGCCGCCGTAATTCTCGGCTTCGCGCCGGTCCTTGTCGGATCGTTTGCGGGCGTTCTCCGCGTCGGCGATGGCGCGCATGAACTTGTCCTGCAGCGCGTCCCGCTCGGCCCGGAGCGCGTCGATTTCCGCTGCCTCGGTCGAGATATTGTCGGCGGCATGCTCCTGCTCTTCGGCTGCGGCCTCTTCGATGTCGTCAAGAAAGTCGTCTTTTCTCGGCTCTGCCATTCTTCACCTCTAACTCCGGTCGGAGATCAGTTTGCCCACCAGCTGCGCGGTGTAATCCACGATCGGCACGATACGGCCATAATTCAGCCGTGTCGGGCCGATGACACCCACGGCGCCGATGATCTTACGATCAGCGTTCATATATGGAGAGACGACCAAAGAGGAACCCGAAAGTGAGAAAAGTTTGTTTTCCGAACCGATAAAGATGCGCACACCTTCGCCCTCATCGGTCAATTCGAGGAATTCGGCGATGTCGCGCTTGCGTTCGAGATCGTCGAAAAGCACGCGGATCCGCTCCAGATCATCCTCGGCAGCATCGACATCCAGAAGATTCGCGCGCCCCCGCACGATCAGGCGTTCATTGCTTTCGCCCTCGCCCTCCCAGACCGCGAGACCGCTTTCCACCATGGCCTGCGACAGCGCGTCGATCTCCTGCCGGCGTGCACGGATCTCTGTGGCGATCAACTGTTGGACATCGGACATCGTCTTGCCCTCGACCAGCGAATTGAGAAAATTCGCTGCCTCGCGCATCGAGCTTGGTGTCTGACCGGGTGGAGGCGTGAAAATCCGGTTTTCCACGTGGCCGTCGGAAAACACAAGAACGACCAGCGCGCGGTCATGCCCGAGGCTGACGAATTCCATGTGCTTTATCGGAGCCTCATGCTTGGGCGTCAGCACCAGCGACGCCCCGCGTGTGACGCCCGACAAGGCCGATCCGATACGGTCCAGCACCCCCGCCACGTCCTGCGAGTTGCTGCCCACGGTCGCATCGATCAACTGACGATCCGACAGCTCGACATCGGACACTTCGAGCAGCCCGTCCACGAACATGCGCAACCCGCTTTGCGTGGGCACCCGCCCCGCGCTGACATGCGGGCTGTCGAGCAGTCCGAAATATTCGAGATCCTGCATGACGTTGCGGATCGTCGCGGCGCTGACCTTTTCGCTGAAGTCCCGCGTCAGGCTGCGCGACCCGACGGGATCGCCGGTGGCGAGATACCCTTCGACCACGCGCCGAAAGACTTCGCGTGACCGTTCGTTCATCTGCTCCAGAATTTGCTTGCCGTCGTCGGTCATATGCCCATGTTCCTGCCTGACACACCATTAAGGACGGGATGTCGCAAAGGTCAATCGGGCTTGTCATTTCGGGCGCGCTGCCTGTATGCCCGGGCGCAAACCCAAAAGGATATGACATGCGCCCCTCTGGCAGAGAGTTAAACGAAATGCGCCCGGTTTCAATCGAAACGGGTGTCACGAAACATGCAGAAGGGTCTTGCATGATCAAGATCGGCGACACGCATGTGCTGTGCACCGCAACCATCGAGGACCGCGTCCCCCCCTTCGTGAAAGGTACCGGGTTGGGATGGGTCACCGCAGAATATGGCATGTTGCCACGTTCCACCACCAGCCGGATGCGCCGCGAATCGACCACCGGAAAACAGGGCGGGCGCACCGTCGAGATCCAGCGCCTGATCGGGCGGTGCCTGAGGGCGGGCGTGGATCGTGTCGCGCTTGGCGAGCGCCAGATCACCGTGGATTGCGACGTGATCCAGGCCGACGGTGGTACGCGCTGCGCCTCCATTACCGGGGGCTGGGTTGCCCTGCGGCTTGCCGTCGCCAAGCTGATGAAAGCGGGCGACGTGGTCAGCGATCCGCTGGTCGATCCGGTCGCCGCGGTGTCCTGCGGAATATATGCCGGGCAGCCGGTTCTCGACCTCGACTATCCAGAGGACAGCGAGGCCGGCGTGGACGGCAACTTCATCATGACCGGATCGAAGCGGCTGATCGAGGTGCAGATGAGCGCCGAGGGCGCCACCTACAGCCGCGCGCAAATGGATACGCTGCTGGACCTTGCCGAACATGGCGTGGAAACGCTTGTCGCCCGCCAACGAGAGGCAACCGGTGCGTAAGTTCGTCGGCGACACGCTGCTGGTCGCGACGCACAACGCTGGCAAACTCGACGAGATGAGGGCACTCTTGGCCCCTTATGGCGTGCAAATCGTGGGGGCCGGCGACAAGGGTCTGGCCGTGCCGGACGAAACCGAGAGCACCTTTGTCGGAAATGCCCGGATCAAGGCGCACGCCGGCGCTGCCGCGACCGGACTGCCGGCCCTTTCGGACGATTCCGGCATCGTGATCGACGCGCTGGACGGCGCACCCGGTGTCTATACCGCGGATTGGGCCGAAACTGGGAACGGGCGTGATTTCACCCTGGCGATGACACGTGCACATGACGCGCTGCTCGCACGAAATGCGGCACAACCCTGGACCGCGCGTTTTTGCTGCACCCTGGTTCTGGCCTGGCCGGACGGGCACGACGAGGTCTTCGAGGGAACGGCAGAGGGATGGATCGTCTGGCCGATGCGGGGGGCTGCAGGGCATGGGTACGACCCGGTCTTTCAACCGCTGGGATACGACTTGACCTTTGCCGAAATGGACCCGGCGGAAAAGAACCGGATCAGCCACAGGGCTGACGCGTTTTGCAAGCTGGTCGAGGGTTGTTTTGGCTGAAGACTGGCAGCAAGGCGGATTCGGCCTTTATCTGCATTGGCCATTCTGCGCGGCAAAGTGCCCCTATTGCGACTTCAACAGCCATGTCGCACGCGACATCGACCATCGCCGCTGGTGCAACGCCTACCTGAGAGAGATTGACCGCTACGCAGATCTGCTCCCGGGACGGGTTCTCAACAGCGTGTTTCTGGGTGGCGGCACGCCAAGCCTGATGGCGCCGGACACCGTCCACGAGATTCTTCGGCATGTGCGCAAGGTTTGGCCGGTGGCCAACGACCTTGAGGTGACTCTGGAGGCAAATCCCGGGTCAGTCGAGACAGGTCGCTTTGCAGAATTTGCGCAGGCCGGGGTCACGCGGATCTCGCTCGGGGTCCAGGCGTTGAACGATCTCGATCTCAGGCGCTTGGGACGTCTTCATTCAGTTGCAGATGCATTGCAAGCCTATGAGATTGCAAAGAAAACTGTAAATCGTGTCAGCTTTGACCTGATCTACGTGCGTCAGGACCAGACCCTCTCGTCCTGGCGCAAGGAACTGGGCCAAGCCGTGGAGCTGGCCGTGGATCACATGTCGCTGTATCAGCTGACGATCGAGCCCGGCACCGCCTTTGGTGACCGGTATCGGGCCGGCACGCTGCGCGGATTACCCCCGGATGATCTCGCGGCCGATATGTATGACGCCACCCAGGACATTTGCGAATCTGCGGGCTTGACCGCCTACGAGGTGTCCAACCATGCCCGTCCTGGGGCCGAGTCCCGGCATAACATGATCTACTGGCGTTATGGCGATTACGTCGGCATTGGACCCGGCGCGCATGGAAGAGTGACGATTGACGGCCAGAAATACGCCACCGAGACACAGCTCTCGCCGGATCTCTGGCTGCGAGACGTCGAGATCAATGACGGCGAGACAACAAGGACGCCCTTGTCCGGCGCCGAACAGGCCGGCGAATACCTGTTGATGGGCTTGCGTGTTTCCGACGGGATCGACATGGCGAGGTTCTTACATCTGGCGGGACACCCGCTGGATGCCGCCAAGGTCCGGTATCTGACGGAGATAGGCATGGTCGACCAGAACGGAACCCGCCTTGCCGCAACGCATTCCGGCCGCCGGGTTTTGAACTCCGTGATTTCCGAACTCTTACCTGATTTTAGTTAATTTTCAGACACTTAGCAAACCAATCAGGCGATCGAGCTGATCCAGCTTGTCATAACGGATCGTGATCTGACCGTTTTCCGCGCCCGGTCGATGCTCGATCGTAACCGACATGGTGAGATGCGCCGACAGGTCATCCTCGATCGCCTTTGTGTCCGCATCCTTGGCCCGATCCCTGCGCGGGGACGTGCGGCTGGCCCTAGACCCCTCGGACTTGGCTTTCACAAGCTTTTCAGTCTCTCGCACGGAAAGACCCTTTTCGATGACCTGCCGGGCCATCGTTACAGGCTGCTCGGCCGTCAGAATCGCACGGGCATGACCTGATGACAGGCGCCCTTCGCGCAGGTATGTCAGAACCTCGTCCGGCAGGTTCAACAGGCGAACCGCGTTCGCAATGTGACTGCGGCTCTTGCCGAGAACTTCTGCCAATTTTTCCTGGGTATGCCCGAACTTGAGCATGAGCTGGTTGAAGCCCATGGCTTCTTCCACGGGGTTGAGATCGGCCCGCTGGATGTTTTCGATGATCGCAACCTCGAGAACCTCGGTATCGCTGAACTCACGAATGATTACCGGAATCTCATGCAGCTTGGCCATCTGCGCGGCGCGCCAGCGGCGTTCGCCTGCGACAATTTCATAATCCGAGGCGTTTTGCGGATTGGCGCGCACGATGAGCGGCTGAATGATGCCATGCTCGGCTATGGATAAGGACAACTCGTGCAGCGCTTCGGAATTGAAGCTGCGCCGCGGCTGCTCCGGATTGGGATGTACTTTTTCGATCGGCACGGACATGTCCGGCTGACGTGGCTTGTCGTTGGCCTCGATCATCGTGTCGTCGTTCACATCGGCCATAAGGGCCGACAATCCCCGGCCGAGACCGCGGTTCTGGGTTTTCCTGGTAGACATGGAGGTCTCCTTTCGGCTCAGGCCGCCACAGGCGCGGTTCTTTCCAGAAGTTCCGTCGCGAGATCACGGTACGCCCGGGCGCCTTTGGAATTCGGATCATATTGCAAGACAGAGAGCGCATAGGACGGGGCCTCGCTCAGCCGGACATTGCGCGGGATGCGCGTTCGGAATACGAGATCACCGAGATTATCACGCGCGTCCTTCTCGACCTGGCCAGACAGGTTGTTGCGCGAATCGACCATTGTCAGGACAATCCCTTCGATCCGCAGATCCGTGTTCGCGCTCTGACGTACTTCGCGCACTGTCAACAACAGTTGTGAAAGACCTTCAAGCGCGTAGAATTCACTTTGCAGCGGCACCAGAATAGAGTTCGCCGCAACCATTGCATTAATCGTCAACATGTTCAGAGACGGTGGGCAGTCTATGAGAACATAGTCGAACCTGTATGCATCCACAGCCTGCTGGCGTAGAGCATCCCTGAGAAGGAAAAGCTTTTTTTCGTTTGCAATCAATTCGATATCCGCCGAAGACAGGTCGGCATTTGCTGGAACGATCAAGAGATTCTCATCTCCGGTGGACTGGATGATCCGATCAAGAGGCATGTCTCCATCCAGCAGCAGGTCGTATGTCGTCAGATCGCGCGCACTCGTGTCGATACCCAGACCCGTCGACGCGTTGCCTTGCGGATCTAGATCCACGATGAGTACTCGAGAGCCCTCCGCCGCGAGTGCCGCGCCAAGGTTGATCGTCGTCGTCGTCTTGCCGACTCCACCTTTCTGATTGGCGATCGCGATGATTTTCGGACTGGTTGGATGGCGCAGGTCAGACACGGCTTACCCCTGTGACGCTGAGAATTACCGAATTATGATGTACCATACTTTTGGACAACAGATAACTGAAATGCCATTCGGATTCAGCATCACTAAGTTCTTTTTCCCAATTTTCTCCCTTGGGCAACAGTGCGACGCCACCCGGCGCAAGATGCCGATATGCGTATGCCAGAAGTCGTGGCAAAGGTGCGAGTGCCCGAGCCGAGACGACCGAGGCCGCGAGAGGTTGGACGCGTTCCGCACGTTCTGTCAGAACGGTGGCTGACGCGCCGGTTTCGCGCAGAACCGTACGCAGAAAGGCGGATTTTCTCGCGTCGCTTTCCACCAATGTAATTTCGGAAGTCTGCATCTTTTCCTGAGCTAATATGGCGATCACCAAGCCCGGAAAGCCCCCGCCCGAACCCAGATCAGCCCAATGGCTGAAAGATCTCGGCGCCAGATCATAAAGCTGGGCCGAGTCAGCGAAATGCCGGGACCACAGATCATCCAGTGTGGACGGTGCCACAAGGTTTATTTTCGGATTCCAGGCGCGCAAAAGTCTGCCATAGATCTGCAGACGCTCAATTGTTTCACGTGAAACATCGAAACCGGGTAGATAGCGGGTCACGCCGTTTTCAACCGCTCTGCCTGCTTCAGGTTGACCAAAAGAAGTGTCAGGGCGGCGGGCGTCATGCCTTCGATCCGCGACGCCTGGGCGAGGTCCTGCGGTCGGACAGCGGACAATTTCGATTTCAACTCGTTCGAAAGCCCGTCCACGCGTTCGTATTGGAAATCGCGAGGTATCACATGCGCCTCATCGCGCCTTAACATATCCACGTCTTTTGCCTGCCGCTCGAGATAATTCGCGTAGATCGCCTCGGTCTTCATCTGCTTTTGTAATGGCTTTTCAACCCACGACAGATCTTCATCAAGCGCCACAAGGTCCCCCATCTGTACATCCGGAAACGCAAGGATCTCGAAAGCGGTCCGCCTGGCGCCATCCTGATTCACCTTTATCCCGGCACCCGCGATTTGTGTTGGTGTATAGGCGGTCCCGCGCAGGATCTCGCGCACCGCGCTTAGTTTGTCCATCTTTTGCAAAAACACGTCACGTCGCGACGCGCCCACGCATCCAATATCCAGACCCAGCGGTGTCAGGCGTTGGTCGGCATTGTCTGCACGCAAAGACAGCCGGAACTCTGCGCGGGAGGTGAACATGCGATACGGTTCCGACACACCCCGCGTGGTGAGATCATCGATCATGACACCGATATAACTTTCCGTTCGGCTGAAACTCAGCGGCGGCTCGACTCGGGCATGGCGAACCGCGTTGATACCGGCGACGAGTCCCTGGGCCGCAGCCTCTTCGTAGCCCGTTGTGCCGTTGATCTGGCCAGCGAGGAACAACCCGGGCACGGTCTTCACTGCCAACGCCCGAGACAAAGCACGGGGATCAACATAATCATACTCAATTGCATACCCGGGCTGAATGATTTCCGCTGCTTCAAGTCCCGCTATAGACTGCACAAGGCAACGCTGAACGGCTGCGGGCAAGGACGTCGAAATACCGTTGGGGTATATCACGTCATCCGACAGCGATTCTGGTTCCAGAAAGATCTGGTGCGCGGTCTTATCAGCAAATCGGACGACCTTGTCTTCAATCGACGGACAATAACGCGGGCCGGATCCTGAAATCTTACCCGCATACATCGCTGATTTCATAAGGTTTTCGCGTATTATGTCATGCGTTGCCTCGTTTGTGTGCGTGATCCCGCATGCGATCTGCCGTGCGTTCGGTCTGGTCGACAGAAACGACAACATGACGGGCTCGTCGTCCGCTGGCTGCACTTGCAGTTTTGTCCAGTCGATCGATTTCCCGTCCAGTCGGGGTGGCGTTCCAGTCTTCAGGCGACCGAGCGGCAGTCTAAACTCATCCATTCGGTTCGCCAGAGTCACACTCGGAGATTCCCCAATGCGCCCACCGGGACGCGCTTCGTCGCCTATGTGAATCACGCCGCGCAGAAATGTCCCGGTTGTCAGAACGGTCGCCTTCGCGCCGATCTGTGTGCCATCCCCGAGTACAACCCCCGTCACACAACCGCCCTTGACCTGAAAATCAGCGGCCTCACCCTCGATTAGCGTGAGATTCGGATGGTGATTGACCTCCTCGGTCATCGCCCTCTGATAAAGCAGACGATCCGCCTGAGTTCTCGGCCCCTGCACGGCTGGCCCCTTACGGCGGTTGAGCAGACGGAATTGAATTCCTGCTTTGTCAGCAACGCGCCCCATCAAGCCGTCCATGGCGTCGATCTCCCGGACCAGATGTCCCTTCCCGAGCCCTCCAATGGCCGGGTTGCAGGACATCACGCCCACCTTCGCTCTGGATAGCGTGACCAACGCCGTCGTCGCGCCCATACGCGCCGCAACATGTGCTGCCTCGGCTCCTGCGTGGCCTCCGCCTATGACAATGACGTCAAAATGTTTCACGTGAAACATCCTCATTTTCCAATACAGAAACTCGAGAATATGTCATCCAGGACAGATTCGATATCGACTTTCCCTACCAGAGAATCCAGCGCCCTGATAGCACTGTGCAAATCCTCGGCCGCAAGGTCTGTTACTTCCTCCTCCGTTGCAAGATGCAACAAAGCCCGATCCAAAGCGCCAAGGCCAGCGCGCATCGCCGCTTCATGCCGCAAGCGGATCGCGACACCCGCTTCTTTCGCACGCCCGGACAGTACAGTTTCGACCTGTGCAATCAGCGTATCAACACCCTCGCCGGTTGTTCCAGAAACCGATGGCTTTTCATCGCTCCTCAGATCGGCTTTCGGCAAAAGGAGTATGTCTGCATCCTGCATCAAATCTGTAAACTCAGCCTCCGTCTCTCCCAGACAGATGCGCAAGTCCGCCTGTCGCGCGCGATCCCGAGCACGCATGATTCCGAGATTCTCCACGTGATCTTCGGTGTTTCGCAACCCTGCCGTATCCAAAAATGTGACCGGTAACCCATTTATATCCATACGAACTTCGATAACATCGCGAGTCGTGCCGGCGACCTCCGAGGTAATCGCGGCATCGCGGCCTGACAGACGGTTCAACAATGTGGACTTGCCGACATTAGGTGCTCCGATGATCGCGATCTCGAACCCTTCGCGTATCCTCTCGGCAGCATGATGGCCGGAGATCTGCCGGTCGAGATCTTTTTTCACCCCAGAAATCAAGTCTCGGACTTCGGGCATGATTTCTGGGATATCTTCGTCGGCAAAATCTATCGTCGCTTCGAGTAGCGCGACAGCCCGTATGAGGTCCAAGCGCCATTGCGCACATGCGTCCTTCAGACCACCGGCCAGAACACGTATGGCCTGCTGCCGCTGTGTTTCCGTCTCGGACTCTATCAGATCCGACAACGCTTCGACCTGCGTCAGATCAAGACGACCATTCGACAAGGCACGACGCGTAAATTCCCCCGCTTCGGCGGGGCGCAACCCGGGCAGTCGTTGAACAGCCTCCAGCACGGCCCGAACAACAGCTTGGCTCCCATGTACATGAAATTCCAGAACCGGTTCCCCGGTAAAGCTTGCCTGGTCCGGAAAATAGAGGACGAGAGCCTCGTCCAGCCTCTGACCGTCGTGGTCACGCAGAATACAAAAAGTGGCGCGACGCGGCGTCGGTAATTTTCCACAAATTGCCGCCGCAACATCGGGGACGCGCATACCTGATACGCGGATAACGGCAACCCCGGCCTTGCCTTGGGCTGTGGACAAAGCATGAATCGTGTCCATTACACCCCTGACGACCCCCGGATCAGGTATTCATCGAATCAAAGAATTCGGAATTTGTCTTTGTCTGCTTAAGCTTGGACAGCAGGAATTCGACAGCATCCGTTGTACCCATCGGGTTGAGGATACGGCGTAGCACGAATGTCTTCTGCAAATCAGCCTTGTCGATCAGCAGCTCTTCCTTGCGTGTACCGGACTTGAGAATGTCGATCGCAGGAAACACACGCTTATCCGCGACCTTGCGATCCAGGATCAATTCCGAATTACCCGTGCCCTTGAATTCTTCGAAGATAACCTCGTCCATCCGGCTGCCGGTTTCGATCAGAGCCGTCGATATGATGGTCAGAGAGCCGCCTTCCTCAATATTCCGGGCCGCCCCGAAGAAGCGTTTGGGACGTTGCAAGGCATTCGCATCAACACCGCCGGTCAGAACCTTCCCCGATGACGGGACAACCGTGTTGAACGCCCGACCCAACCGCGTGATGGAATCGAGCAGGATGACAACATCCCGCTTGTGTTCAACCAGACGTTTCGCTTTCTCCATCACCATCTCGGAAACCGCCACGTGCCGCGATGCAGGCTCGTCAAAGGTCGAGCTCACGACCTCGCCCTTCACCGATCTTTGCATGTCGGTCACTTCTTCGGGCCGTTCGTCGATCAGCAACACGATCAGATAGCAATCGGGATGGTTGTGTTCGATGCTGTTGGCGATATTTTGCAGAATAACGGTTTTACCGGTTCTTGGCGGAGCCACGATCAGCGACCGCTGACCTTTCCCGATCGGCGCGACGAGATCAATGACCCTTGCCGTGCGATCCTTGATCGTCGGATCCTCGATTTCCATTCTCAATCGCTCATCGGGATAAAGAGGCGTCAGGTTCTCGAACGCAATCTTGTGACGGGCCTTTTCAGGTTCCTCATAGTTGATCCTGGTCACGGATGTCAGAGCAAAATATCGCTCGTTCTCGTCTGGCTGCCGCATCTCACCTTCGATCGTATCGCCGGTCCGAAGGGAATGCTGCCGAATCATATCCGGGGATACATAGATGTCATCCGGACCCGGCAGATAATTGGCTTCCGTGGAGCGCAGGAAGCCGAATCCATCCTGAAGGACCTCGAGAACACCATCACCAAATACGATCCATTCCTCTTCAGCCCGCTCCTTGAGGATTGAGAACATGATCTCGCCCTTGCGCATGGTGGATGCGTTCTCGATATCAAGTTCTTCGGCAATCCCCAAAAGTTCCTTGGCGGACAAGGTCTTGAGATCAGAGAGATTCAGGCGTTCTTTATGCATCTTGTTTCCTGTGATCGCGTGTAGCGATATTCGGCTTCAATCAATGGGGGAGTTATCGCCCGAACGGGCAAGTGTCGAAGTATTCCTTTTCTCGACAGAGGTCAATCCAGCACGAAGATGACGGTCGGGGAAAGGATGACAGGACCAAACCAATTTCAAATATTAAGTATGAGTAGAGAAAATAGTATTGGTTGTTGGATCTCCGCAAAGTGTGGATAAGTCTTTATCCCCCGGGTTATCCACAGCCAAGGCACGAAGCCATGTCTCTGATTTGCAAAGTCGGCTATTTTAAGTGATATAAATCAATATCTTACATGCGATTACACAAACAGATTTCAGAACATCTGCGAACAACGTGTTTTTTATCCACCTGTCTCATTTGTACAAATATACCGTGGACAGAATCTCGAATAGACGTGTCGTAAGTTTGCGCCCGGCTGGGATTTCCGGCGAAAGGGCTTTATCGGAACCTTGTACCCACATCATACGCCGCCTGTACGGGAATTATACACAAGATGTCCTCACTGATCCTCGCCTCGACTTCACGCACTCGTCTGAATCTTTTGCAGAATGCCGGTTTATCTCCCGCTGTCGAAAAACCCCGGGTGGATGAAGCGATGCTCCGTACCAGTCTGCTGGCCGAGCATTACGCGCCCAGAGACATCGCCGATGCGCTAGCCGAGGCAAAGGCAACGCGGATCAGTCAGAAACGGCCCGGTGTCCTCGTGCTTGGCTGCGATCAGGTCCTGAATTTCGGGGGGGACGTGATATCCAAACCGGAGACGGCAGAACAAGCCCAAAAACAGCTGTCTGCGATGCGCGGGCGTCATCACGATCTTCTGTCCGCGGCTGTTATCTGCGAAGATGGAGCTCCGATCTGGCGGCATGTGGGGACGGCGCGATTGACTGTACGTGACTTTTCAGACGAGTGGCTTGAGGGATACATCGCCCGCAACTGGCCGAATATTGCAGACAGTGTGGGTGCATACCGGCTCGAGGCCGAAGGGGTTCGGCTTTTTTCGCGGATCGAGGGCGATTATTTCACCATCCTTGGCTTGCCCCTGCTCGACCTGTTGGGGTTCCTTACGCTTCGTGGAGATCTGCCAAGATGACGCATGACAAGATCCCCTTGGCCGGTGTTCTCGGCCTGCCCGTGGCGCATTCCAGGTCTCCGCACCTCCATGGGCACTGGCTGACCACGCTCGGTATCAACGGTTATTACATCCCCATGCATGTCGAGGTTGACGACCTCGAAACCGTATTGCGGTCCCTCCCCAGGCTTGGTTTTGTCGGAGTCAATGTCACGGTGCCGCACAAGGAACGCGCCCTTTGGCTCGCTGACTGCGTCTCGGACCGGGCAAGGCGTATCGGAGCCGTAAATACGCTCAGCTTTTCACCGGATGGAACGATCCACGCGGACAATACGGATGCGTATGGATTTGATCAGAACCTGCGTCAGGCCGTACCGGACTGGCAGCCGCGCAGCGGTCCCGCTGTCCTGTTCGGCGCTGGCGGGGCCGCACGGGCCGTGATCGTCGCACTTCTGGATGCTGGAACACCTGAAATCCGCGTCTCGAATCGAACCCGCGCCCGTGCAGATGCGCTGCAGCGGGATTTCGGAGATCGTATCAAGGTTATAGACTGGACCATGGCGAAGGATGTCTTCGAGGACGCGGTCACCGTGGTCAACACGACATCGCTGGGCATGGCGGATGATGCGGCCTGGCCGGTGCCGCTTGACATGCTGCGCCCTGAGGCAGTCGTCAGCGACATCGTATATACCCCTCTGGAGACGCCGTTTTTGCGGGCTGCAAGGCGGTTGGGATGCACGTGTGTCGATGGGCTTGGCATGCTTTTGCACCAGGGCGTGCCGGGGTTCGAGCGGTGGTTTGGGACCCGCCCGCTGGTGGACAATGCGACACGGGAGGCAGTCCTCCGATGACATTTCGTCTCGGTCTGACAGGCTCGATCGGGATGGGAAAATCCACCACCGCCCGCATGTTTGCCGAGGCGGGATGCGCACTCTGGGATGCGGATGCCGCTGTTCATCGCCTGTATTCAAGAGATGGGGCCGCTGTTGCTCTGATTGCGGATGCCTTCCCCGAAGCCGTACGGGATGGTATGGTTTGCCGAGAGTCTCTCAAGCGCATCATTGACCGCGATCCGTCTGCGCTGCAGCGGATTGAGGAAATCGTGCACCCCCTCGTGGCGCAGGATCGTGCCCATTTCATCCGGAACCAGACAGCGGATGTCAGTGTGCTCGACATACCGCTGTTGTTCGAAACCGGACTGGACCGGGAATTCGACGCGACAGTGACCGTCAGCACCTCGCCCGAGCGGCAAAGGGCGCGGGTCCTCGAACGCGGCACGATGACCGAGGCGCAGTTCGATGCTATCCTTGCAAAACAATTGCCCGACGCCGAGAAACGCGCGCACGCGAATTACGTGATCGAGACCGACACGCTGGAACACGCACGAGACCAGGTGCAGCGTGTGCTTGAAGATATCGAAAGGACAAGAATTCATGCGCGAAATCGTCCTTGATACAGAAACAACGGGGTTCGACCCCGAAACCGGTGACCGGATTATCGAAATCGGCGCGATCGAGCTTGAGAACCACATGCCCACGGAGCGCATGTTTCATGAGTATATCAATCCGGAACGCAGCATGCCGGACGAGGCCTTCGGCGTGCACGGGATCGGGCCGGATCTGCTATCCGCCCCGCGCGCCCCGCGCGATGGAGAGGTCGTACTGAAGGACAAGCCCGTGTTCCGGGAGGTCGCGCAGCCCTTTCTCGATTTCGTGGGAGACGCAAGTCTGGTCATCCACAACGCCGCGTTCGATATGAAGTTTCTCAACGCCGAGCTTGGCTGGCTCGGCCTGCCGCACCTGCCGTGGGAGCGCGCCATCGACACGCTGACCATGGCACGTCAGAAATTTCCCGGGTCCCCTGCCTCGCTCGATGCGCTGTGCCGCCGCTTTGCCATCGACAATGCGTCCCGGACCTTGCACGGGGCGCTTCTGGACTCTGAGATCCTTGCAGAGGTCTATCTGGAATTGATTGGCGGCCGCCAGCCGGATTTCGCATTGGCGCTCGGCGGATCCGAGAGGTCCATGCACGCAGGCTCTCGTTCTGACTGGCGCCCGGGGCCCCGCCCCAGGCCGCTGCCCTCCCGGCTGAGCGCACCCGAAGAGTCCGCCCACCGGGAGTTTGTGAAGGCCATGGGTAATGCCGCGCTCTGGTCTCGGTAGATCAGGCGTCGGTTTTCTGGGTCCCTGATTCGGCTTTGCGACGCGCAAGTTCGTTTCGGTAGAGCTGGACGAAATCGATGTTCTCGAGATTGAGAGGCGGAAACCCGCCGTCGCGTGTCACGTCGCTGACGATCCGGCGGATGAACGGAAAGATCATGCGTGGGCACTCGATCAGAAGGTACGGATGCAACTGGTCCTCCGGCACGTTCTCGACATGGAAAACACCGACATATTCCAGCTCCATGACGAACAGCATTTCGCCCGACCCCTTGTTTTTCGAGGTGATGTTCAGCTTCGCGGCAACTTCATACTGATGTTCGGTCGCGCGTTTCTTGGCGTCGAGATTGACGGAGACCTGAACATCCGGCGACACCTCGCCGCCCGTTCCACGTTGCGCCAACACGTTCTCGAATGAGAGGTCACGCACGAATTGTGTCATGATATGCATGCGCGGCTTTGCCGCAGCGTCCGCCGCTGTACCGCTATCGGTCCCCGTCGCCGCACCGTTTTCCTGGTCTGCCATTGAAAACTCCTGAAGGCTCAAACGAATATTGCCCGTCATTAGCAGGCAGAGATAGCGGCCTCAATGGTGTCAGCGGCCTCGGCCACCGCCTGTTTCGTGCCGTGGCGCATCGAGATCCTCGAACTCGGCATCTATGATATCGGGCTGCTCGTGTGGTGGATGCGGGCCGCCACTGTGCACCGACACGATCCGGACATTCCTGCGGATTTCGGTGAAGATCCGCTTGCGAACGGGCGGCGAAAGCAATGCGAACCCCATAACGTCTGTGAAGAATCCGGGGGTCAGCAAAAGCGCTCCCGCGAAAAGGATCATGGCCCCATGCGCCAGGGGCTCTGACGGATCCTCGACCTCTGAAAAACTGCGCCGCAGCTCGGCCAGCGCCATCGTGCCTTGCATCCGCAACAACCAGGTGCCCAGCACTGCTGTCAGGACAACCAGCGCCAGCGTCGGCCAAAGACCGATCACGCCGCCGACCTGGATGAACAAAGCGATTTCGATCAATGGCACCGCGATGAACGCGATCAGCAGCCACATGTTTGCCTCTCCTTCGATTTCCACGCCGATGGTGGACTTGGCCCGTGATGCCTCCTACATAGGAGGGAGTGCCGCAGTTTTCCATGACCCGCCCAAGATGAGGTGCCCATGAATTCCCCGATATTGCAGCTTCTGGTGCTCGCCGGGATCGCCATTTTTCTCATCCTGCGCCTCAAGAGCGTTCTGGGAACCCGAGACGGATTCGAAGGAAAGCCACGCACGCAGCCGAATGCAGGATCGGCCCCGCGCCGCGAATTCGAAGTCATCGAAGGCGGTCCGGATCATGACATCATAGATCACGTGCCCGAGGAGTCCGACGCGGCGAAAGCCTTGGCCGAAATGAAACGGATTGAGCCGGATTTCAGCGTCGCCACCTTCTTGTCGGGCGCGCGCGAGGCTTACGAGATGATCCTTATGGCGTTCGAAAAGGGCAAGCTCGACGAGGTGATGCCGTTCATGGATCGCGACGTCTACGAGGCGTTTGCGCAGGTTGTTGACGAGCGCGAAAAGGAAGGGCTGACCATCGAGGCCGAATTTATTGGCGTGCGCGAGCTTGAGCTGGCCGATGCCCGCTTCGACGCTGAAACGCGCCGGGCCGAATTGGACGTGCGCGCGGTGGCAGAGCTTGTGTCGGTCGTTCGCGATGCCGAGGGAGAGATCGTCGAGGGTGAACCTGGCAAGTCCAAGCGCCAGAGGGATCTCTGGACATACGAACGGGTCATGGGCTCGGACGATCCGAACTGGCGGCTTGTCGCGACGGGCGAATGAGCCCGAATCGTCACCGGATGTAAAGGGTTTTCGGTGATGACCCGGCGACGGTTGCGCCCTGACGAGGTGACCTTGTGGCAAGAAGTGGCCTGCAAGACCACGCCTCTTTCGCCAAAGCGCAAGGCGCATTCCGCGTCTTTCACGGAGCCCCCACCCAAGCAGACACCCGCGCCGCGAAAAGGTTCGAGAGAAGTCCCCAAATTCGAGATCGGGCAGGCCGCTGAGAACCGCCCGCACATTGAAGACGTGCTGCCGCCGCTCTCTGAGCGGCTCAGCAAGTCACCGGTCTCGATGGACAAGAAGGCGTTTCAGCGGCTCAGGCGCGGAAAACTCGTGCCCGAGGCCAAGCTGGATCTTCACGGCATGACGCTGAACCAGGCGCATCCGGCGCTCAACGGCTTCATTCTGCGGTCTCACGCAGCGGGGCGGCGGCTGGTGCTCATCGTGACGGGAAAGGGCAAGGATCGTGATCCGGGCGATGCAGTGCCGGTTCCTCGCGGTTTGCTGCGCCACAATGTGCCGCAATGGCTGCGCATGCCGCCCCTGTCCGCACTTGTCCTGCAGATCACCGAGGCGCATCTCAAGCATGGCGGTGGTGGGGCCTATTACGTCTATCTACGGCGCAACCGCTAGCGCCGGGCGTGCCCGGACCACGCCGATGGTCATCATCACCGTCGCAAACGCGAAATAGCACGCAATCAGCGCGAACTGTGTCTCGATCCCCAGCCCGAGATCGAGCGCCAGCCCGGTGATCCCCGGCCCGATCGCGGTGCCGAACACCATGATCGCGGTGGCCATCGCCTTGATCCGGCCGATATTCGCGGTGCCGTAAAATTCGGCCCAGAAGGCGTTTGGCACGATGCTGTTGGCCCCGGTGGTCAGCGCAAGAAAGACGAAGCCGACCAACAGCACCAGCGGCCCGTCCGAGACCGAGAACACAAAGAACCCGACGATCATCGGAAGCTGGATGAACGGCAAGACGCGCCCCGTTCCGAACCGGTCGAGCGCGAAGCCCGACAGGAACATCGATCCGATCACAACGACGGTGTAGACCGGAAACATTGCCACGAACTCGACATGCGGCACCTGCTTCACCTCGGCGATATGCACCTGGTGAAAAAAGAACGCGGTGTTGAACGAGGACGGCCCCAGAAGCGCCGGCACCATGAACCAGAACAGGAAATGCCGCAGCGCCTGCCCCCGCGTCCATTGAAGCCCTCCCATACCGGTCGACTGGCTGCTCTGCGCCCAGCTTTGCGGGGTGCGCTCGCGACGCAACAGCATCAGCACCAGCGGAATGCCCAAGGCTGCAATCGTCGCCGCCACGACCCACAGCATGCGCCAGTCATAGACCACCAGCAACGAGACGAAGATCAGAGGCAACACCGACTCGCCCACGGCATTGCCGAGCGTGGCGATCGACAGCGCACGGCCGCGACTGGCGATGAACCAGCGCGCCATGGCGACCACCGCCAGATGGCTCATCATCCCCTGCCCGGTAAAGCGCAGCGCGAAGATCAGCACCGGCAGCATCCACCAGACCGGGTTGAGCGACATGAACAGACACGCCCCGGTCATGGCCACCAGCACCAGCGGCGCCAGCACCCGCACCCGGAACCGGTCGGTCAGCCCCCCGGCCCAGACCATCGCCAGCGCCGACGCGGTGGTGCCCATCGTGTATATCCCGCCCCATTGCCCGTGGCTGAGCGCGAACACCTCGCGGATCTCGCCGGCGAATACGGAGATGAAATAGGTCTGCCCGAAACTGCTGAGAAAGGTCAGCAGCATGCCCGCGGCGAGCCACGGCGCATTGTCGCGGAGAAAGATGAGAATCGACATGCCCTCACCTCGCGTGAAACGCGGCCAAAGGAAAGCCCGGGCATCAAAAACGATGTTCATCCCCATTGCGAAGACGTCATGTCGGTTTGGAACGCCGTCCATAAGCCGCACTTAGTCGAATTTTCCGTATTGTTCTCCAGCGGGCAAGCGCGCGCCTCGCGCCGTTAATCGGATCTCCACGAGTTGGTGGTACATCCCTTCGTGTCGAGATGGATGTCTCCGATCAAACCGGGAAATAGGAAAGCACGTGTTGAAAAAGCTTACTCTGAAAACTTCGGGCATACGTGGACTCGGTTACCTTGCCGCAGTGTCCATGCTTGTCTCTTCCTGTTCCAGCCGATCGGAAACGATCACTGCGCAATACGTCTCTCCGCTTCAATACGAGTCTTACGATTGCGGCCAGATCCGAACGGAAATGCAACGTGTCGGTCGCAGGGTGAACGAAGTTGCAGGCGTGCAGGATTCTGAGGCGACCAAGGATTCCGTTGCAATGGGGGTCGGGCTCGTCCTGTTCTGGCCCGCGCTCTTCTTCATGATCGGCAAGGACCAGGAACAGGAGCTGTCTCGACTGAAGGGTGAGTTCGAGGCGTTGGAGCAGGCCGCGATTCAGAAGGACTGTAATGTCGCAGCAGAACTATCCGAAGCAAGACGCTCGCAGGCCGCGCGCCAGAGCGGAGCACGGGAGACGCAAAGCGCGCCTCGATCCGCCCAGCGAACGGACCGCTAAACCAGTCCTGACCGTTGTATTGCGAAGCATGTGTCGCGCTCGTTCCACCAGGGTCTTGGGTGTACCGGCTTTGACTACCTGCTCAAGCCCCCATGCAGCGTTGGCACGTCCAGAGCAGCGAACCCGTAATGCCGCAGCCAGCGCAAGTCGGACTCGAAGAACGCGCGTAGGTCGGGGATGCCGTATTTCAGCATCGCGATCCGGTCGATACCCATGCCGAAGGCAAAGCCCTGCCATGTGTCCGGGTCGATATTTCCCGCCTCCAGCACCTTGGGGTGCACCATGCCCGACCCGAGGATTTCCAGCCAGTCGTCGCCCTCGCCCACTTTCAGCGTGCCGCCCGACCACGAACAGCGGATATCGACCTCGGCCGAGGGTTCGGTGAACGGGAAATGCGAGGCGCGGAAGCGCAGCTCGACATCATCCACCTCGAAGAACGCCTTCACGAATTCCTCCAGCACCCATTTCAGGTTGGCCATGGAAATATCGCGGTCGATCGCCAGCCCTTCGACCTGGTGGAACATGGGCGTGTGGGTCTGGTCGTAATCGGCGCGATAGACGCGGCCCGGCGCGATCACCCGCAGGGGTGCGCCCTGCGCCTGCATGGTGCGGATCTGCACCGGCGAGGTGTGGGTGCGCAGCACATGCGGCGGGCGGTCATCGCCGTCGCCGCGATGCGTGTAGAAGGTGTCCATCTCGGCGCGCGCCGGGTGATGCGAGGGGATGTTGAGCGCGTCGAAATTGTACCAGTCGCTTTCGATCTGCGGCCCCTCGGCGACCGCAAAGCCCATATCGGCGAAGATCGCCGTGACCTCTTCGGTGACCTGGCTGACCGGGTGGATGCTGCCCGTGCGGCGCGGGCGGGCCGGCAGCGTCACGTCCAGCCATTCCTCGCGCAGCCTTGCGTCCAGCGCCGCATCCGCGAGGGCCTGCTTGCGTGCCGCCAGCGCCGCGTTGATCTCGGTCTTCAGGGCGTTCAGCGCCGGTCCCGCCGTCTGGCGGTCCTCGGGGGTCATCCTGCCCAGTTCGCGCATCTTCAGGCTGATCTCGCCCTTCTTGCCGACGGCCTGCACGCGCAGGCCCTCCAGCTCGGCCTCGTCGCGCGCGTCGGCAATCGCTGTCAGGTACTTGTTCCGCAGATCGTCCATCACATCCATCCCGCTGATCCCAAAGGCGGGTTAGCCGTCCTGACGTCCGTGTGCAAGCGCGCGACCGGGTCATCGGGGACGGTTCAGTGCCGGTCCTGCCGTCGCTGCTCGCGCAGAAGCTTTTCAAGCTCTGTCAGCCGCGTCAGCACCTCGTCGCGGTAAATGTCCGTCTTTTCCGAGTCTTCGGCATGGTGGGCGTCCTGCATCGAATTGACGATCAGGCCCACGAGCAGGTTCACCACGGCAAAGGTCGTCACCATGATGAAGGGCACGAAGAACGCCCAGGCATAGGGGTATTCCTCCATCACCGGGCGCACGATCCCCATCGACCAGGATTCCAGCGTCATGATCTGAAAGAGGGAATAGGCGGAATTTCCGAGGTCGCCGAACCATTGGGGGAAGGCGTCACCGAACAGCTTCGTGGCCATGACCGACCCGATATAGAAGAGCATCCCCATCAACAGAAACACAGAGCCCATGCCGGGCAGTGCGTTGACTAGCCCTTCGACCACGCGGCGCAGCGACGGCGCGACCGAAACGACACGCAACAGCCGCAGGATCCGCAGCGCGCGCAGTACCGAAAGACCCTGCGATGCAGGAACGAGCGATATGCCCACGATGATGAAGTCGAAGATGTTCCAGCCGCGGCTGAAGAACCCGACCGCGCCGCGGGCGTAAAGCTTGGCGATGATCTCAACCACAAAGACCGACAGGCACGCCGTGTCGAGCCATCCGATCAACCCCCCTGCACGGTCCATGATCGGGTCCGAGGTTTCCATGCCAAGGATCACGGCGTTGAACAGGATCACGCCAAGGATCGTGTTCTGGAGCAACGTGCTGTCGAGGAATGCGCCGATACGGCTGCGTAATGTCATGGTCGTCCTGCGAATGTCGGCTGCGCTTGGGCGCCGGGTCGGCGTTCAGGGTCTTGCGGCTCAGGCTTTTTGCAGCATCCGTCCAAGCGGCCGCCCGCCCAGGATGTGCAGGTGATAATGCGGCACTTCCTGCACACCATGACCTCCTGCATTGGTGATGGCCCGGAACCCGTTGCCGGCATCGAGATCCACACGCGTGATTCGGCAGATTTCGGCCACGGCGCGGTTGAAATCGACGATCTCGGCATCACTCGCTGCGGCCGCGAAATGATCGTAGCTGACATAGGGGCCTTTCGGGATCACGAGAACATGGACCGGCGCTTGTGGCTCGATATCCTCGAAGGCAAGCGTGTGTTGAGTGTCGAGCACGGTCTTGTTCGGGATCTCGCCACGCAGGATCTTGGCGAAGATGTTCTGATCGTCATATCGGGGCATGGTGTCCTCGGTCCGTAAGAAGATGGGCGTGCTGTGCGATGTCCTGCGCCTTTTGCGGTCGAATATCAAGAAAGCGCGCCAGAACATCCGCGTATCGCGCGCGACTGTCGTCCTCGTGCAGGACGAGGTGATTGTCGAAACCGGCATCGCGGATCCTTGCGCTTTCCTGCCAGATGTCATCGCGGATGGCCGGCAAGAGGTCGCCGAGCGTTTCAGCTTGCGCCTGCGGTCCAGCGATCCCGAGACGGCTGGCTTGGGCGGCAAGCTCCTCGTTTGAAAATCGGCACTGGATCTCGAGGATCCGGGTGATGGATCTGTCCGTCAAGAAATCCTGTAACAGATCGAAATCGGCCGGGTCGACGCAGATGACCAGCCGATCGGTTGCGTGATGATCGTAGAGCATGCGCATCAACGCGCGGCGGTGGCGGGTCCGCTTGTCGAGCGATGTCTCGATGCCGCCAAGATCAGGCATCGCCGCATCAAGGTCGCTGAACAGGTATCCGATGGTTCGCAGGTCCGTCATCCGCCCGATACGGGCTAGCAGGCGTTTGGCCACATGCCATTTCTTGCAGACGACGATCATCAGGACGCGGTCCTGCCCCAGAGTTGATTCGGTGTCCCAGAACCGGGGCGCGACGCGACGCCCTTCGCGGCCGCGTGCCGTGAGGAATTCGAACAGGTTACGCCCTTCATCGGTGATGTCGAATTCTGCGTCACAATCATCGTAGAGCGCATCGAGACGGTGCCGGAGATCATGCGCCTCGTCGCTGATCTTGCGCGCGAAAAACCTGTCCTGGCCAAGCAGCATCTCGTGATGATCGTTGTGAAACGTCACCGGCAGACCGTAATCCGTGAACATCAGGAAGGTCGGGCTGCGCGGGTCGATCTCGGTGTCGGGCACGAGATGCGGCACGAGGGTCTGGAAAAAGGTTTCATCCGGGATCCAGGTGGTCCGGAAAAACCGAGTCACGTCACGGCGGTGCCGCGTGAAACGCAGGATCGCCTGCACCGTGGCCCGACGCAGGCACCACCACTGGCTGCCGATGCGGATATCGAGGTCCAGCGGCACCGTGCGGGCCAGGCCAAGCGCGCGTTGAAGGCGGAGTGCGGTGTAGAAACGCCAAGGCTGCGTGCGCTCGTTGAAGACATGGCGGTAGATAAGGCGTTCCTTGCGCATCCCCGTCCTAATCCAGTCACCGGCGAAGAAGTCGACGCTTTCGATATGATCGACATCGCGTGCATCGAGACGGTCGTGCAGGTACGCCCTCGATTTGATCGGGGCACAAGACTCCGAGATCATGTAGAAATGCGTGGCCGAGGGAAAGCTGTGGATCGCTGCATGAAGCGCGTTCAGCGTCGCCTGTACGAGCGACCATTCGCCCCAACCGCATTTGACCCGCGGCGCCGCGAAGGTGACGTTCGGATCTTGACCCAAAGCGTCTCGGACCGTTCGGAACGCAGAAGGTGCGGCGCGGGCGTCGAAACGGATCGAAACGCAATCGCCCGACGCTGTCAGAACGCGCGCCTGACGGATGATTGCCTCTGGCGCCTTGTGACAGAGCAGGATGAATGCGATCTTCGCCATTCCGAAATTCCGTGACGCGCTTTTGCCGGGATGTATTTACGTATCTAACGGGGCATTACACGTGGATAAACCGGTGTGTTGCTCAGGCCGGATGCGGCGTCGTCATGGTATGCGCGGACCGCCGCAGGTCAGGGAAAGGTTCAGAACATGAGATTTCCGGGCACATGGATGACAAAGAGCGAAAGCGTGGTGTATCGCGTGGTGCCCAAAGCTGCCTGTTCGACCATCGGCCAGATCCTTTATTTTTCCGATCATGGCCGATTCTACGACGGGGACATCCATGACGCAAAGACCGGTCTGCACAAATGGGACCAGGAAGACAGCCGGACACTGATCGCCGACACTGTGCGCCGGCACGCGTCCTACGCGTTCACCTGTGTGCGCAACCCCTACGCGCGGATCCTCTCGTCGTTTTTCGACAAGATCTGCGGCATCCAGCGAAACGGGCGGCGGTATCGTGGCAATCTGGTGCCAATGATCGCGCAGAAATACGGAATCGAGGTCGGCGGCGAGGATGGCACCGAGCCATTTGACCAGATCCGGAGCTTTCGCCGCTTCCTGCTGTTCGCGCGAGATTCGATCCGCTGGAAACGCCCGATGGAGCCCGACATACACTGGTCGTCGATGTCGGGTCACATCTCGACCTTCATCGTGAATGGCGGGACCTTTGACAGGATCATCTGGACGGAAGACTTCGCCGACGGCATGAACGCGGTTCTGACGGCTATTGATGCGCCGCATTCGGTCGATCTGGCGTCGATACCGCGGTTCAACGAGTCCGGCGCACAGGGACCCCGACGCGCGCATCCGATCGAGGCCTATTTCGACGATTTGTCGATGCATCTGGTTTACGAGATCTACAATCGCGATTTTCGGCTCTTCAAGTACGATTTCGAGAACCCGGCCAATCGCCGGCCGACCGGCGAGATCGATCTTGACGAGGTGCACGCCAAGCTTGGTGATTGAGGCGGGTGTGACCTTGATGTGCGCCTTCGGCGCGCTGCCTGCCTCGACTTTGCCCTGCGGGCGCCGTCTCGGGGGCCTTGCATTCGAGACAAAACGCGGGGCTCGTCCCGACAGGACTTGCATTCCCGGCTGTGGTCCGTAAAACACCGCGCACATATGCGCGTGATGCCCGCTCAGGCACGAGTCATCTCCCGACGCCCCGGGATCTGAACGGTCATGCGTGCAGCAACAGTCATACCGAACGACAAAGGGGTTCACAGCCAGATGGCAAACACGGTCCAATCGAAGAAACGCGCCCGCCAGAACGAAAAGCGGTTCGCCATCAACAAGGCGCGCCGGTCGCGGATACGCACTTATCTGCGCAAGGTGGAAGAGGCGATCGCTTCGGGCGACAAGGAGGCGGCTGCGGCCGCCCTGCGCGTCGCGCAACCCGAGCTGATGCGTGGTGTCACCAAGGGTGTGTTCCACAAGAACACCGCCGCGCGCAAGATTTCGCGCTTTGCGGCACGGGTGAAGGCGCTCGGTTGAGCGCTCGATCCAAACACTTGATTTTCAAAGGCACCGCATGAATGCGGTGCCTTTTTATTTGGAGCCGCATCCGGGCAATTCCGGATTCTTTTCCAGGAAACTTACTGTCAAGGGCAATGATAAGTTGCCGCGCGTCTGGCGGGGTTGCTAATTTCGGTCAGCGATTCACGCTTGGGGGGACAGGCTGGACCGACGCCGGATGACGCGCGCTTCATGCGATCGTGAGATGCGCATATTCAACGGGTCAGCCACGTCCATCGACGATGTGCCAACGGCCGGACTGCGGGACGATGTAGGATTCCGCAAACTATTACGTGAGGCCGTATGAGGACGTTTACACGGAGCGGTACGGTCGTCGCAGAATTGCGACGACGACGAAAGGTATTGCCCCTTCCGTAAATCGCATGACGAGGGCAGAGCACGCGCGTGGGTCAAGCCACGCCGGCAAGGGTGAAGAAGTGGCGGAAACGGGGTAGCATGACGCAGGATCAATGGGGCGCCTTGAAGGCACAGATTCAACAATCCATCGGGCACAGCAATTTCAAGAACTGGATCGAACCGCTAGAATTTTCGGATGTTACGGAAGGTGTTGCGATCTTCGAGGTGCCGACCGGCTTTATCGGCAACTACGTGTCGCGCCATTTCGGGGATCTGATCCTGTATCAGATTTCCACCGTCGATCCGCAGGTGCGCAAGCTCGATTTTCGGGTTGCGACACGCGCGACGGGGCATGCCGCGCAGCCCGAGACCGCGGACGCATCTTCGGCCCCAAGGACGGCGCGTCGGGACGCCGGTCTGCCATCGGCACCGCTTGATGATCGATTCCGTTTCGAAACCTTTGTGGTGGGAAAGCCCAACGAATTGGCACATGCAGCGGCCCGGCGCGTGGCCGAAGGTGGCCCGGCAACGTTCAACCCGTTGTTCTTTTACGGCGGAGTCGGTCTTGGCAAGACGCATCTCATGCATGCCATTGCCTGGGAATTGATCACCACGCGGCCCGATTTGCATGTGCTCTATCTCTCGGCAGAACAGTTCATGTACCGGTTCGTTCAGGCCTTGCGGGATCGCAAGATGATGGATTTCAAGGAGATGTTCCGGTCGGTCGATATCCTGATGGTCGATGACGTGCAATTCATCGCAGGCAAGGATAGCACGCAGGAGGAGTTCTTTCACACCTTCAACGCGCTGGTCGACCAGAACAAGCAGATCGTGCTTTCCGCCGACCGTGCCCCCGGCGAGATCCCCGGCCTGGAGGACCGGATCAAGTCGCGGCTGCAATGCGGGCTCGTGGTCGACCTGCACCCGACCGATTACGAGTTGCGTCTCGGCATCCTGCAATCCAAGGTCGAAAGGTACCGCGAGCAATATCCCGATCTGCATCTCGATGCCGGCGTGCTGGAATTTCTCGCGCACCGGATCAGCACCAATGTTCGCGTGCTCGAGGGTGCGCTGACGCGGCTGTTTGCCTTTGCCTCGCTGGTGGCGCAGCCGATCACCATGGAGCTGACGCAGGATTGCCTCGCCGATGTCCTGCGCGCGTCCGAGCGCAAGGTGTCCGTCGAGGAGATCCAGCGCAAGGTTTCGGATCACTACAACATCCGCCTTTCGGAAATGATCGGACCCAAGCGCCTTCGCGCTTTCGCGCGGCCGCGTCAGGTGGCGATGTATCTGTGCAAGCAGATGACCAGCCGTTCGCTGCCGGAAATCGGGCGCCGTTTCGGGGGGCGCGACCACACCACCGTGATGCATGGCGTCAAGCGTGTCGACGAGCTGCGCACGCAGGATGCGCAGGTCGCCGACGATCTGGAGATCCTGCGGCGGTCCCTCGAAGGGTGACGGCGTCTTCGGGGTCGTGTGATGCCCCGGGATCCCGGATTTTGCTTCGCAATCCCCATAAATGGCTTGAGCCACACCGGGAAATTGCTACCGTGCCCCTCCCGGCGCCAGACCGGAACATGACAGGAGCGAGGGTATGAAATTCAGCATCGAACGGGGCACGTTGCTCAAGGCCGTGGCACAGGCCCAGTCCGTTGTCGAGCGGCGCAACACCATCCCCATTCTTGCGAATGTCCTGATCGAGGCTGAGGGCGAGGCGGTGCATTTCCGCGCCACAGATCTGGATATCGAGGTGGTGGACCGCGCGCCGGCGCAGGTCGAACAGGCCGGCGTCACGACCGTTTCGGCGGTGCTGCTGCACGAGATCGTGCGCAAGCTGCCCGATGGCGCGCTGGTCTCGCTGGCCGATGACGGTGTGTCGGGGCGCCTGACGGTACAGGCCGGGCGGTCGCATTTCAACCTCGCGACACTGCCGCGCGAGGATTTCCCGGTCATGGCCTCGTCGGAATATGCCAGCAATTTCGTCGCGCCCGCACCGGTGCTGCGACGGCTTTTCGACAAGTCGAAATTCGCGATTTCCACCGAAGAGACGCGCTACTACCTCAACGGGGTCTACCTGCACGTGGCCGAAGCCGAGGGCGCCCGCGTGCTGCGCTGCGTGGCCACGGACGGGCACCGCTTGGCCCGGATCGACGCCGATCTGCCCGACGGCGCCGCCGACATGCCCGGCGTTATCGTGCCGCGCAAGACCGTGGGCGAGCTGCGCAAGCTGCTCGAAGATGACGAGATGGAGATCGCGGTGTCGGTGTCGGAGACCAAGATCCGGTTCGCCACACCCGACATCACGCTGACCTCCAAGGTGATCGACGGCACCTTCCCCGATTACACCCGGGTCATTCCGCAGGGCAATACCCGCCGGATGGAGGTGGACGCGGCCGAATTCGCCAAGGCCGTCGACCGCGTGGCGACGGTCAGTTCTGAGCGTTCACGCGCGGTCAAGCTGGCGTTGGATGAGGACCGGCTGGTTCTGTCGGTCAACGCGCCCGACAGCGGCGCCGCCGAGGAAGAGGTCGTCGTGGCATATGGCGACGAGCGGCTTGAGATCGGGTTCAATGCGAAATACCTGCTGGAGATCGCCAGCCAGGTGGATCGCGAGAATGCGGTGTTCCTGTTCAACTCCTCGGGCGATCCGACACTGATGCGCGAGGGCGATGACACGACCGCGGTCTACGTCGTCATGCCGATGCGCGTTTGATATCGGGTGGAGCCTCCGGCGGGAGTATTTCTGGCAAGATGAAAGGGCGGTGAATGGCCGGCCTCTACCTGTCGGAGTTGGGGCTGTCGCATTTCCGGTCGCACAGGTCGGCGCGGCTGGCTCTCGATGCGCGGCCGGTTGCCATCCATGGGCCGAACGGGGCGGGCAAGACCAATCTGATCGAGGCAGTGTCGCTCTTGTCGCCTGGGCGCGGCTTGCGGCGTGCGGCGGCGCAGGATCTGGCGCGGAGGCCCGAAGGGCTGGGCTGGAAGATCACCGGCACGCTGATCTCGCCGGATCGGATGCACGAGGTCGAGATCTTTTCCGAGGCGGGAGGCGCACGGCAGGTGCGCCTCGAGGGCAAGGCGGCGGCACAGCTCGCGCTTGGCCGGATCGCCCGCGTGCTGTGGTTGATTCCGGCGATGGACCGTCTGTGGATCGAAGGGGCCGAGGGACGGCGCCGATTCCTCGACCGCATGACCATGAGCTTCGTTCCGGGCCATGCCGACGCGTCACTGGTCTATGAAAAGGCTATGCGCGAGCGTAACCGGCTGCTCAAGGATCAGGTGCGCGACGGTCATTGGTACATCGCGCTTGAGCGTCAGATGGCCGAGGCCGGGGCGGCGATTCACGCCAACCGTCAAGCGTGCGTCGCCCGGATGATGGCGGCGCAGCAGCAGGCCGAGACGGCCTTTCCCACAGCCGAGCTGGACCTCGTGCAGACCGAGGGCGAGATGCCTGAGACGGAAGACGATCTGCGCGCGGCGCTGGCCGAGAGCCGGTTTCGCGATCTAATGGCGGGGCGGTCGCTGGTCGGTCCGCATCGCGCCGATCTTCATGGCAGCTATGCCGCCAAGGGGGTTCCGGCGGCCGAATGTTCCACGGGCGAGCAGAAGGCGCTTCTGGTCTCGCTGATCTTGGCCAATGCGCGCGCGCTGGCCGCAGATTTCGGGGCGCCGCCCATCCTGTTGCTCGACGAGGTCGCGGCGCATCTTGATGCGGCCCGGCGAGCAGCGCTTTACGACGAGATCTGCGGGCTGGGGGCGCAGGCCTTCATGACCGGCACGGGGCCGGAGCTGTTTGCGGAATTTGGCACGCGCGCGCAGCATGTACATGTCACCGAAACGGACGGCCTCAGCCATGTCGGGCAGCCCGGATCATGACCCTCGCCGCCGCCGATCTCGGGCTTTACACGCTGGCGATCCTCGTCCTGTTCCTGACCCCCGGTCCGGTCTGGCTGGCGCTGGTGGCGCGCGCGATGTCGGGCGGGTTTCAAGCGGCCTGGCCGCTGGCACTGGGTGTCGTGGTCGGAGACGTGCTCTGGCCGTTCCTGGCGATCCTCGGGGTCAGCTGGATCGTCTCGGTGTTTTCGGGCTTCATGCTGGCGCTGCAGATCCTTGCCACGCTGATGTTCGTGGGCATGGGGATCCTGCTAATCCGTAACGCGGACCGCACAATCAGTGCCGATAGCCGCCTGACGCGCCCGGGTCTGTGGGCGGGGTTCATGGCCGGTCTCGCCGCGATCCTCGGCAATCCCAAGGCGGTGCTCTTTTACATGGGCGTGCTGCCGGGGTTCTTTGACCTGTCGCGCATCACGCCGTGGGACATGGCGGCGGTCGTCGGGATCTCGTTTTCGGTGCCGCTGGTCTGCAATCTTGCGCTGGCGCTTTTCGTGGACCGGATCCGGGGGTTCATCACCTCGCCAACGGCGCTGCGTCGCACCAACGTCACCTCGGGTGTGCTGCTGATCCTTGTCGGGCTGATCATTCCCTTCACCTGACCGCGATGTGCCACGAAATATGGTGGTTGGGCGTGACATTCCCCAAGATGAACCGTATAAAATGACAAAGCCATGAAGGAATACACGCATGTCCGAACCCGCCATCGTGCCAGAAGAATACGGCGCGAATTCCATCAAGGTTCTCAAGGGGTTGGAGGCTGTTCGCAAACGCCCCGGCATGTATATCGGCGACACCGATGACGGGTCGGGCCTGCATCACATGGTCTACGAGGTCGTCGATAACGGCATTGACGAGGCACTGGCCGGTCATGCCGACGCCGTCAACGTTACGATCCACGCGGATTCCAGCGTCTCTGTCAGCGACAACGGGCGTGGCGTGCCGGTGGATATCCACGAGGAAGAAGGCGTCTCGGCCGCAGAGGTCATCATGACCCAGTTGCATGCGGGCGGCAAGTTCGACCAGAATTCCTACAAGGTGTCTGGTGGTCTTCACGGCGTCGGCGTGTCGGTCGTAAACGCGCTCTCTGATTGGCTGGAACTCAGGATCTGGCGCAATGGCAAAGAATATCTCGCGCGGTTCGAGGGCGGCTATACGACCGAACATCTGCGCGTGGTGGGTGATGCCGACGGCCGCAAAGGCACCGAGGTGCGGTTTCTGGCCTCGACGGACACGTTCAGCAATCTCGACTACAGCTTCGAAATGCTGGAAAAGCGCCTGCGCGAACTGGCATTCCTGAACTCCGGCGTGCGCATCATCCTGCGCGACGAACGTCCCGTCGAGGCGCTGGAGGCTGACCTGGTCTACGATGGCGGGGTCAAGGAATTCGTCAAGTATCTGGACCGCCACAAGACGCCGGTCATGCCCGAACCGATCTTCATCACCGGCGAACGGGACGGAATTACGGTCGAGGTGGCGATGTGGTGGAATGACAGCTATCACGAGACGGTGCTGCCCTTCACCAACAACATCCCGCAGCGCGATGGCGGCAGTCACATGGCCGGGTTTCGCGGTGCCCTGACCCGCACGATTAACGCCTATGCCCAGACCACCGGCATCGCGAAAAAGGAGAAGGTCAGCTTCACCGGCGACGACGCGCGCGAGGGTCTGACCTGTGTGCTGTCGGTGAAGGTGCCCGATCCGAAGTTTTCCAGCCAGACCAAGGACAAGCTGGTCAGCTCCGAGGTGCGCCCCGCGGTCGAGGGGTTGGTGAACGAGAAGCTCGCCGAGTGGTTCGAGGAGAACCCGAACGAGGCCCGCGTGATCGTCGGCAAGATCATCGAGGCCGCCCATGCCCGCGAGGCGGCGCGCAAGGCGCGCGACCTGACCCGGCGCAAGAACCCGATGGATGTGAATTTCCTGGCCGGTAAGCTCAAGGATTGCTCGTCCAAGGATCCCTCCAAGACCGAGCTTTTCATCGTCGAGGGCGATAGCGCGGGCGGCTCGGCGCAGACCGGGCGCGACCGGGGCACGCAGGCGATCCTGCCGCTCAAGGGCAAGATCCTGAATGTGGAACGCGCGCGCTTCGACCGGATGCTGGGCAGTCAGGAGATCGGCAACCTCGTGATGGCCCTTGGCACCGGGATCGGGCGCGACGAGTTCGACATCTCGAAGCTGCGATATCACAAGATCGTACTGATGACCGATGCCGACGTGGACGGCGCGCATATCCGAACGCTGCTTCTGACGTTCTTCTACCGGCAGATGCCCGAGCTGATCGAGGGCGGGTATCTTTATATCGCGCAGCCGCCGCTCTACAAGGTGATGCGCGGCAAGTCCGAGGTCTATCTCAAGGATCACCCGTCGCTTGAGGATTACCTGATCGACCAAGGCACCACGGATGCCGCTCTGCGTCTTGGCAGTGGCGAAGAGATCGCCGGTCCGGACCTCGTGCGCGTGGTCGAGGAGGCGCGGCAGGCCAAGCGCATGCTGGAGTCGTTCCCGACGCATTACCCGCGCCATATCCTCGAACAGGCCGCCATCGCCGAGGCGTTTCTGCCGGGTCGTGTGGATGCTGACCTGCAGGGCGTGGCCGAGACCGTGGCCACACGGCTCGACATGATCTCGAACGAGTATGAGCGCGGCTGGCAGGGACGCCCGACGCAGGACAGGGGTCTGCGCCTGTCGCGTGTCGTGCGCGGGGTCGAGGAGGTGCGCACGCTCGATGGCCCCGTCCTGCGCAGCGGGGAAGCGCGGCGACTTGCCCAGATGACGGAACAGTTGCGCGACGTGTACCGCGAGCCTGCAACACTGTTGCGCAAGGAACGTGGGCAGCCGATTTTCGGCCCGCTCGATCTGCTGGCGGCGATCCTGAAGGAGGGCGAGAAGGGCCTGACCCTGCAGCGCTACAAGGGTCTGGGCGAGATGAATCCCGACCAGCTCTGGGAGACCACGCTCGATCCCGAGGCGCGCACGTTCCTGCAGGTCAAGGTCGACGATGTGGCCGAGGCCGACGACCTCTTCACCAAGCTGATGGGCGATGTCGTGGAGCCACGCCGCGAGTTCATCCAGTCCAACGCGCTATCGGTCGCGAACCTCGATTTCTGAACGAGAACGACGTTTTATCGGCCTCTGGTCGTGCGCGTGTGGGTGGTCGCTCCTTGATCTCCGGGTTGGTGAGGGCCTTATCTGAGGGTCAAGGGCAAAACCGGAGTGTCGAAATGACCGCGCAGCTAGAGTTTACAGTTCTTGTCGACGGCATGCATTGCGGCTCCTGCGTCGGGCGGGTCGAGGCGGCGTTGCGGGATGTAGACGGGGTCGATGAAGTTGCCGTGAATTTGGCCGCCGAGTCCGCGAGGATCGGGATGGCAGAGACCGCAAATCTGACGGATGTCGCGGCGACGCTCGACCGGGTCGGCTATCCGCTGCGACAGCAGACGGCACGGCTGAACCTCAGCGGCATGTCCTGCGCGTCCTGCGTCGCCCGGGTTGAGCGCGCGCTTGCCACCGTTCCGGGCGTTCTGGAGGCCGATGTGAACCTTGCCGCCGAGTGCGCTACCGTGCGGTATGCGCAAGGCGTGACGCGGCCGGGCGATCTGATCGCAGCATCGCGGGACGCGGGCTACCAGGCGCAGATCGTCGATGCCGGCGACAGTTCCAGGAGCGTGGACAGAAAGGCCGACGAGGCACGGCAGATCCGCCGCAGTACGGTGGTTGCCGGGATCCTGACCCTGCCGGTCTTCCTGATCGAGATGGGGGCACACCTGATCCCCGGCGTTCACATGCTGATACAGGAGAGCATCGGGCAGCAGGCAAGCTGGCTGATCCAGTTTGCGCTGACGACGCTGGTGCTGGCGGGTCCGGGGCGCGTGTTCTACGCCAAGGGCATCCCTGCACTGCTGCGTGGCGCGCCGGACATGAACAGTCTCGTCGCGGTCGGGACGGGGGCGGCCTATACCTATTCGGTCGTGGCGACGTTCCTGCCGGACGTGTTACCCGACTCGGTGCGGGCCGTCTATTTCGAGGCGGCGGCCGTGATTGTCGTCCTCATCCTCGTCGGACGGTATCTCGAGGCGCGGGCCAAGGGGCGCACGGGTGCGGCGATCCAGCGCCTGATCGGCTTGCAGGCGCGCACCGCCCGGGTGATCCGGGATGGCGAGGCGCGGGACTTGGCGATCGACGAGATCGTGATCGGGGATGTCCTGCAGGTGCGCCCCGGTGAACGTATTGCCGTGGATGGCGAGGTGACGACGGGCGAAACGCGTGTCGACGAGTCGATGATCACGGGTGAGCCCGTGCCCGTGGCCAAGGGCGCCGGCGATACGGTGACGGGCGGCACGGTCAACGGCACGGGACCTCTGCAATTCCGCGCGACGCGCGTCGGCGCCGATACCACGCTTGCGCAGATCATCCGCATGGTCGAGGCGGCGCAGGGCGCGAAACTGCCGATTCAGGGGATGGTAGACCGGATCACCCTGTGGTTCGTGCCGGCAGTCATGGCGATTGCGGCGCTGACCGTGGCGGTCTGGCTGATGGTCGGGTCCGATCCGGCGGTGACGCTGGCGCTGGTCACGGGGGTGTCGGTGCTGATCATCGCCTGCCCCTGTGCCATGGGTCTGGCCACGCCGACCTCGATCATGGTCGGCACCGGGCGCGCGGCGGAAATGGGCGTGCTTTTTCGCAAGGGCGACGCGTTGCAGCAACTGGCCTCGGTCAACACCGTGGCGCTCGACAAGACGGGTACGGTGACCGAAGGACGCCCCGAGATGACGGATCTGGTTCTTGCGGACGGGTTTTCCCGCGTCGAGGTTCTGTCGCTTGCGGCAGCCGTCGAGGCGCAATCCGAACATCCCGTCGCCGAGGCGATCCTGCGCGCGGCCATGGCTGAAGGCGTGGACGTGGTGGAGGTCGAACGCTTCGCCTCGATCACAGGGTACGGGGTTCGCGCGCGCGTGTCTGGCCGCGACGTGCTGGTGGGGGCCGATCGGCTGATGTCCCGCGAGGGAGTCGATACGAAAGCCCTGGCGGCGACCGAGGCGGATCTGGCCAACCGGGGGCGCACCGCGCTTTATGCCGCGATAGACGGGCAGGTGGCGGCGCTCATTGCCGTGGCCGACCCGGTGAAGCCGTCCAGTGCAGCGGCCATCGCGGCATTGCATGCCAAGGGGCTGCGCGTGGCGATGATCACCGGCGACAAGCGGGAAACGGCGGACGCCATCGCGCGCGAGACCGGCATCGACAAGGTCATCGCGGGTGTGCTGCCCGACGGCAAGGTCGCGGCCCTCGACGAGCTGCGCAAGGATGGCGGGCGTTTGGCGTTTGTGGGTGACGGGATCAACGATGCGCCAGCGCTCGCGCATGCCGATGTCGGGATTGCCATCGGCACCGGCACGGATGTGGCCATCGAGACTGCCGATGTCGTGCTGATGTCCGGCGATCTGCGTGGCGTGGTGAACGCATTTGAGGTGTCGCGCCGCACGATGCGCAACATCCGGCAGAACCTTTTCTGGGCGTTCGGCTACAATACGGCGCTCATTCCGGTTGCGGCGGGTGTACTTTATCCCGCCTTCGGGATGCTTCTGTCGCCGATGCTGGCGGCGGGGGCGATGGCCTTGTCGTCGGTCTTTGTGGTCACGAACGCGTTACGCCTGCGCCGCCTTCGCCCCGTCATGGACGAGCGGGCGACAAAAGATTTCGAAGGTCTTGAGACACCTCCGAGTGTGGCGCAGGCCGTGCAATAGGCGATGATCCTGTCTGCCTGCCCGGTGACGCTCGCCATCATGTGGCGCATTTCCTCCGTGGACGGCACATGAAAAGACCCCGGGCGCTGGCGCACGGGGTCGATATCTTTTTGGAAGCGTGTCGAGAGTTCAGGTCTTGGAGAACTCCGGGTATGCTTCCATGCCCAACTCGTTCATGTCGAGACCGCCGACCTCGGTCTCTTCATCGACCCGAAGTCCCATGACAGCCTTGATGATGACCCAAAGCACGAGGCTCCCGAAAAAGGTGAACACGCCATAAGCCGCGATTCCCGTCAGCTGCGTGACGATATTGGCGTCGCCGTAAAAGACCACGGCGATCGTGCCCCAAATCCCTGCCAGAAGGTGAACCGGGATCGCACCGACCACGTCGTCGATCTTGAACTTGTCCAGCATCGGCACGGCAAAGACCACAATCACGCCGCCAATCGCACCGATCCAGAGCGCACCGAAGAGCGTGGGCGCCAGCGGTTCGGCGGTGATCGAGACGAGACCGGCCAAGGCGCCGTTTAGGACCATGGTCAGGTCAGGCTTCTTGTAAAGCAACTGCGTCAGGATCAGGGCCGTCACCGCCCCGGCCGCCGCGGCCATGTTGGTGTTGGCGAAGATCCGCGACACGTCGGAGACATCGCCCACCGTGCCCATGGCCAGTTGCGAGCCGCCGTTGAAGCCGAACCAGCCCAGCCACAGGATGAACGTGCCAAGCGTGGCCAGCGCGAGGTTCGAGCCAGGGATCGGGTTTACCTTGCCGTCCTTGCCGTACTTGCCCAGACGCGGACCCAGCACGATGGCACCGGCAAGCGCTGCCCAGCCCCCGACCGAGTGCACCACGGTCGAACCCGCGAAGTCCGAGAAACCCGCCTCGGACAACCAGCCGCCGCCCCACTGCCAGGAGCCAGAGATCGGGTACATAACACCGGTCAGAAGGATCACGAAGATCAGGAACGGCCAGAGCTTGATCCGCTCGGCCAGCGCACCCGACACGATCGACGCCGTGGCCGCGACAAACACCAGCTGGAAGAAGAAGTCGGAGCCGATCGAGGCATAACCGAGGTCGGCGTCCGCCGAGGCGACGCCGACGGGGTCCAGAACGGTTTGAGAGAAGAACGGACCGACCCACCCGGCAATGCTCCAGCCGTCGCCGGGATACATCAGGTTGAAGCCGATCAGCCAGTACATGATGGCGGCAAGAGAATAGAGGGAGATGTTCTTGGTCATCTGCATCGTGACGTTCTTCGAGCGTACGAGGCCGCCTTCCAGCATGGCAAAGCCCGCCGCCATGAAGAACACGAGAAAGCCTGCCATACAGAACAGCAGCGTCGTCATGATGTAGGGGCCGATCTCATCGAAATCGGGCGCCGAGTCCGCGTCCTGTGCGAGGCCAATCTGCGGCAGGACGATCAGCGTTGCCGCCAGACCAAGTTTCAGCATGGAATTCATATTACTGTCCTTTCCTTGCGCACTCAAAGCGCGTCATCGTTGGTTTCGCCTGTGCGGACACGCATGGCTTGCTGAAGGTCGAGAACGAAGATCTTGCCGTCGCCGATCTTGCCGGTGCGCGCCGACTTGGTGATGGCGTCCACGACTTGATCGGCCATCGCGGCCGACACGGCGATCTCCAGCTTTATCTTGGGGACGAAATTCACGGCATATTCCGCGCCCCGGTAGATCTCGGTATGGCCCGATTGAGAGCCGAAGCCCTTGATTTCGGTAACCATCATGCCGCGTACCCCGATATCGGTCAGCGCTTCACGGACCTCCTCGAGCTTGAACGGCTTGATTGTAGCAATGATGAGTTTCACGGCGGTCCCTTTCCATTTGCGTGATCATGCAGCGCAATGATGACCGGTCCAGAAAACGCGCAGGGCACGCATTGCAAAAGGGATAAGACTGGTTTCGATGCAGTCACCGGATATTAAATGATTAATAATTAGGCGATGAAAAATAATTGATCATGAAATGTGCAATGTGAAAAGCACGCTGAGCTGTCGGGTCAGGTCTCTACATTCGGTCTTTCAGTCTGTAACATACCAAAACGAAAAGACCGCTGAGCAGGGCGAGCATGAGCAATTCAGGACGGCGCAGACCGCCATTGACCGCACCCAAACGGCGCTCCGGGGCGGCGAACGGGAAGACTACTCGGAAGCCCGCGACCAACGGCAAGGCGCGCCGCACCGCCAAGAGGAAGACGCCGTCGCGCAACCCGCTCGCGCGCCTCGTCCGTGGTTTGTTCGGCTGGGGCTTGCGCCTGTTTTGGGCGATCGGCTGGCGGGTGACGGCGGTTCTGGCCGTCGTCGTGAGTGTGGCTGTCAGCTATGTCTACACGACATTGCCCGATTATCAGGCATTGATGGATGGGCGCGCGCGCGGGTCTGTCACTCTGCTTGATGACCAAGGGGACGTGTTCGCCTGGCGTGGCGACCAGTTCGGGGGCGTGGTCACCGCCGATACAGTCAGCCCGCACCTCAAGAATGCGGTCATCGCAACCGAGGATCGCCGGTACTACGCGCATCCCGGGATAGACCCCCTTGGCATTCTCAGTGCCATTCGCATCAACCTCAGCCAGGGGCGTGGACCGTTTACCGGTCACGGTGGATCGACGATCACGCAACAAACCGCAAAGCTCCTGTGCTTCGGCGTCGAGTTCGACGACAGCGAATGGAGCAGCGAGGCCGCTTACGTCGCCGATTGCCGGCGGACTTCGATTTGGCGGAAGGTGCGCGAAGCGGTCTACGCGATGGCAATGGAGGCGAAATACACCAAGGATCAGATCCTGTCGGTCTATCTCAACCGTGCCTATCTGGGGGCCGGCGCCTACGGGGCCGAGGCCGCGGCGCAGCGCTATTTCGGCAAATCCGCGGCCAATCTCGACCCTGCCGAGGGGGCGATGATCGCAGGGCTTCTGACGGCGCCCTCGACGCTGGCGCCGACCGCCAACCTGGAGCTTTCACAGAACCGGGCCGCCGTGGTGATCTCGCTGATGCAAGGGCAGGGTTATCTCAGCGATCAGGATGCCGCCGCGGCACGCGCCACCCCGGCCGCGCTGTCGGATGCCGCGGCGCAGCAGGCCGGGGGCCATTTCGCCGACTGGATCATGGCGTCGGGGCCGGAGTTTTTCACCCGCGACACGACCGAGGACGTGATCATCAAGACGACCCTCGACCAGCGGCTTCAACGCGCGGCCGAGGATGCGTTGCGGACCGTTTTCGAGGACAAGGTGCGCGAAGGCTCCGAGGCGCAGGCGGCCATCGTGGTGATGAGTGCCGATGGCGCCGTGCGCGCGATGGTCGGCGGGCGCGGTTCCGATGCGGGAGGCGCCTTCAATCGCGCCACGCAGGCAAGACGCCAGACCGGATCCGCCTTCAAGCCGTTCGTGTATGCCACGGCGCTGGACCTGGGCCACAGTCACGATTCGCAGGTCGTCGACGAGCCGTATTGCATGGACGTGCCCGGCTCGGGTCGGTGGTGTCCGAAGAACTACACGCGCGATCACAAGGGGCGCGTGACGCTGACGCAGGCGCTGGCCGAGTCGATCAATGTGCCGGCGGTGAAAGTGTCCGAAAGCGTCGGGCGCGATCTGGTGCGCAAGGTGGCCGGCGATTTCGGGATCGACACCGCAGAGGGCGCCGGTCCGGCGCTGGCGCTTGGTGCGTCCGAAAGCACATTGCTGGAAATGACAGGCGCCTATGCCGGTATCCTGAACGGAGGCTCGTCAGTCACGCCCTACGGCCTGTCAGAGTTGCGACTTCTGGGCGAAGACGAGCCGACGATGGGCGTGGGCGGCGGGATCGGCGAGCGCGTGATCCGTGAAAGCGCTGCACGGGAACTCACCTACATGATGAGCCGCGTGATCGCCGAAGGCACCGGTCAGCGGGCCCGGCTACCCGACCGCGAAGCCGCCGGCAAGACCGGCACCACGCAGGCAGCGCGGGACGCGTGGTTTCTTGGGTTCACCGCCGATTACGTGGCGGGAGTCTGGATGGGCTATGATGACAACACGCCCCTGACCGGTGTGACCGGCGGGGGGTTGCCGGCCGAGATCTGGCAGGAAACCATGCGGCGGGTCCACGAGGGCATGCCGGCCAGAGAGCTGCCGATGCTGCGTCCCGCCCCGGAACCCGAGGCGCCACGCACCGCGTCCGAGCGTGACACCCCGCGTCATCCCGGATCGGTCCGCACGAACAATCCGGTTGAAACCATACTGCGCAGCATCTTCGGCAACTGACGCGAGTGCCGGCGCAAGCCGGATGACGCTTGCAGGACTCAGCCCGCGCTGCGCAGGTCCTCGGCCAGCGCACCGATATCGCCGTTCCGCTGGTCCAGCATCGCACCGATCTCCTCACGCTCGCTCAGGCGCAGGCTGATCCCTTCGATGACGATGTCGAAGAACTTGTCCTCGCCAGATCTGTCGGACACGAGAAACCGGACCTCGAAGGGGGATTCGCCGGGCAGGTTGGCGGTCGCGTCGACCTCGTGCCAGGATTTGACCTCGCGCACGTTTTGCACCTCGATACTGCCACCGCGGAACTCGTCGAAGCGCTTGCCGTATTTGCGCGTGATGTAGCCGCGGAATGCCTCGGTGTAGGACCGCATCTCCGCATCCGATGCGCTGCGCGCATCCGCCCCGAGCGTGGATCGCGCGATGATATTGACATCCGCGTATTGGTCGAAGATCCGCTCGAATTCGCTGATTATCGCGGATTCCGAGCCACTGGTCTCGATCGCCTCGTTGATTTCGCGCACGACGTTGTCGACGAGCGTGCGCGCCCTGTCCTCGGTCAGCGCCGCTGCCTCGAACGGCACAAGGGCGGTTCCCGCAAGGGCGGTGGCGAAAAGCACAAAGCTGCGGCGGGACGTGTCATTGGTCATAAGGATCCTCCATGACGGCGTTTGGGTCGTCGTCTTCATAGGGATCATCATAGTCCGCACCCTCGGTCCCGCCCAGTTCGAATCGACGGCTCTGCAGATAGAATGAGCGGGATTGCGCATAGCTGTCCGCGCTTTCGTAGAGAAGTTCATCGATCGTGTCGGAATATCTCTTGCGCTGCGTGAGCCCGCCGGCGATGATCGTGCCTTGCCTTACCGTCTGCTCGGAGATTCCGAAAGCGTAGCTCAGAGGGTTCGTGAAGAAGTCGACGAAGGTGCCGAACGTATCACGCTGTGTCGATGGCCCGAGAACGGGCAATTCGATATAGGCCCCCTCGCTGGCCCCCCAGACATGCAGGGTCTGACCGACATCGGCGTCCGAGGCGTCCGGCATTCCCATCTCGGTCGCTGGATCGAACAAGCCGCCGAGACCGACCGTGGTGTTGACGACCAGACGTGCCGAATCCTCGATGGCGGCCTTCATGTTGAGTTGCAGCACGTTGTTCACGATTGATCGCGGCAGAGACGTGTTCCGCGAAAAGCGCAGGATGGCCCCCTCGATATCGTCGGGGACGGCGGCATCGTACCCTCGCGACACGGGCCGCACGAGCTTGCGGTCCAGGTCGCGGTTGAAATCGTGCACTTGTCGGTTCTGATCCTCATATGGATCGTATGTGCCGCGCCCGGCTTGCGCGTCGGGTGGCTCGCCGGCGCAGGCTGCGAGCAGCATTGCACCGGCCAGCGCGAACATCGGCGCGACACGGTGAAAGTCAGGGCGTATCACTGGCGGCACTTGGACATCCACAATCCTGAAGGGTTATGGTCCCAAATACACGATCCGCCCCCAAAGCCCAGCACAATGCGCGGCTCTGCCACGTTTCTGTGGCACAAAGGCGACAAGCTGTCCGATCCTCGCGCCGCGTGACCGGCCCTGATTCGGGCGGGTTTTTCGATTTCCTTCGACCGAGTCAGCAGATAGCCTTGCATACAAATCAAGGTGAAAGGGACGGAAATGAGCCAGTTCGAGACAACACTCGCGACGATGGGCGTCACCCTGCCGGATGCGCCGGCCCCGGCCGCCAATTACGTGCCTTATGTGCAGGCGGGCGACATGCTCTATGTCTCTGGGCAGATCGCGAAGGACGGCGACACGTTGCTGGTCGGCAAGCTGGGCGACGACATGGATGTGCCCGCGGGCGCAGCGGCCGCGAAGGTCTGCGCGATCGCGCTGCTCGCGCAGGTCAAGGCGGCCTGCGGCGGTGATCTCGACCGGCTGGTGCGTGTCGTGAAACTGACCGGTTTCGTCAATTCGACCCCGGATTTCACCCGGCAGCCGCAGGTCATCAACGGCGCGTCGGATTTCCTTGGCGAGGCGCTTGGCGAGGCCGGAAAACACGCCCGCGCTGCGGTGTCCGCCGCGTCGCTGCCATTCGGGGTCGCGGTCGAGATCGACGGGGTTTTCCAGATCAGATGACCCGGCTTTCGGATGCGTTTCGCCGCGTGCCGCTGGCGCATCGCGGCCTGCATGACATCGCCGACGGGCGCCCCGAGAATTCACGCGCGGGGGTGCGCGCCGCCATCGCGGCGGGCTACGGGATCGAGATCGATCTGCAACCCAGCCGGGATGGACGGCCGATGGTGTTTCACGATTACGACCTCGGGCGGCTGACGGCGGATCAGGGTCCGATCCGCGGCCGCGACGCCGCCGCGCTTGCCGCGATCCCGCTCAGGGGCGGCAACGAGGGCATTCCCGACCTGCCCGAGATAATGGAGATCGTGGCGGGCCGCGTGCCGCTTCTGGTCGAGTTGAAGGATCAGCACGGCCAGATGGGTGACACGGACGGAACGCTCGAACAGGCCACCGTGCGCGCGCTCGACGGCTATGCCGGGCCGGTCGCGGTGATGTCCTTCAACCCTGCGATGGTGGCACGCATGGCCGAGCTTGCCCCGCAGGTGCCGCGCGGCATCGTGACCTGCGCCTTCAGCGCGGATCACTGGCCGCTCCTGAAACCCGACACCCGTGCGCGTCTGCGTGACATTCCGGATTACATCGCCAGCGGGTCGGACTTCGTCAGCCACCATTTCGAGGATCTCGACAGGCCGAGGATCGCTGAACTGCGGGCCGAAGGTGCGACGATCCTGTGCTGGACCGTCCGCTCGGCTACAGCCGAGAAAACTGCGCGGCGGCTGGCCGACAACATCACCTTCGAAGGGTATCCGCCCGATATCCCCGCTTGATCCGCACGGGACACGGACCACTTTGAGCGCGGATGAACGGGATCGACGCGATGAGCCAGAACAAGATCAAGATCAGTCTGCACGAGCGGATCACCGACATTCCGGCACCGGTCTGGGATGCGTGTGCCTGCCCCGAGGCGACGGGCGGCGCACGCCCCGAGGATCCCTTCACCACGCATCGCTTTCTCAAGGCGCTCGAGGACAGCCGGTCCGTGGGCACCGGCACGGGTTGGCACCCGCATTACCTGACCGCCGAGACCCAAGGCGAGGTGATCGCCTGCGCGCCGCTCTATCTCAAATCTCACAGCCAGGGCGAATACATCTTCGACCACAACTGGGCGCATGCCTATGAGCGGGCGGGCGGACGCTATTACCCCAAATTCCAGATGGCCGTGCCCTTCACCCCGGTGACCGGGCGGCGCTTCCTGACGCGCCCCGGGTTCGAGGGGGCGGGGCGCGCGGCGCTGGTGCAGGGCGCCACCGAGGTGGCAACGCGCAACCGCATCTCGTCGCTGCACGTCACCTTCTGCACCGAAGCCGAATGCGAGGCGGGCGAGGATCTCGGGTTGATGCCGCGGCGCACGCAGCAATATCACTGGCACAACCGTGGCTATGCGGATTTCGATGCGTTCCTCGCCGATCTGTCGTCGCGCAAGCGCAAGACGATCCGCAAGGAACGCGCCCGCGCGCAGGATTTCGGGGGCGAGATCGTCGCGCTTTCGGGTGACGACATCCGCCCCGAGCACTGGGACGCGGTCTGGACCTTCTACCAGGACACCGGCGCGCGAAAATGGGGCACACCCTACCTGACCCGCGCGTTTTTCGAAGAGGCACACGCGCATCTGCGCGATGACATCCTGCTGATCCTCGCCCTGCGGGACGGCCGGCCCGTCGCCGGCGCGATGAACATGATCGGTGCCTCGGCGCTTTATGGCCGGTACTGGGGCTGCGTCGAGGACCATCCCTGCCTACATTTCGAACTGTGCTATTACCGCGCCATGGATTTCGCCATTGATCGCGGCCTCGACAGGGTAGAGGCTGGCGCGCAGGGCGAACACAAGCTGGCCCGCGGCTACCTGCCGGTGCCTACGCATTCGCTGCACTGGCTGCGCGATGCAGGCTTCGCCGAAGCGGTCGCGCGCTATCTCGAGGCCGAGCGCGCCGCCGTGAACGAGGACATCGAAATCCTTACCGGCTACGGACCTTTTCGAAAACCCCAGATGGAGGATCATCAATGAGCGAAAAACTCAGCGACACAGCCCGGGAAACCACCTTGCAGCCATTGCTCGACAACGGCTGGTCCATGGTCGAGGGGCGCGACGCGATCCACAAGACGTACCAGTTCGCGGATTTCACCGAAGCCTTCGGGTTCATGACCCGTGCGGCGATCTGGTCCGAGAAATGGAACCATCATCCCGAATGGTTCAACGTCTACAAGAAGGTCGAGGTCACGCTGAGCACGCATGACGTCGGGGGGCTCAGCTCGCTCGATGTCAAGCTCGCGCGCAAGTTTGACGGTCTTGCGGGCTGAACCTTCTCGATTCAGGTATTTTTGCCAAGAAGAAACCGCGTGAGGTTTCCTCTGGTTTAACGTTGGCACGGGTGCGGGGAAATCGTCCCTCGCACCCGCGTTTGAAAATCAGAGTTCCGCCAGCAGCGATTCGCCGGCCGAGACTTCACAGGTGCCGGGGCTGTCCTCGACATGAAGCACCTTGACCGTGCCGTCCTCGACGATCATCGCATAGCGCTTTGACCGGCCGATCAGTCCCGCGGGCGGCGCGTCGAAATTCATGCCGATGGCCTTGGTGAACGCGCTTTGCGGATCGGCCAGCATGGTCAGCCCGGCCTTGCCCGCGCCGGTGGCCTCGTCCCAGGCCTTGACAACGAACGGGTCGTTGACGCTGACGCAGATCACCTCGTCGATGCCCTTGGCGTCGAAATCGGTCTTTGTGCGCACGAAGCTCGGGACGTGCGCCGAATGGCAGGTGGGGGTGAACGCGCCGGGCACGGCGAAGATCACCACCTTGCGGCCGGCGGTCTTGTCGCTCAGGGACACCTCTTCGGGGCCGTTCTCGCCGTGGCGCAGCAGGGTCGCGTCGGGCAGTTTGTCGCCGGTGGAAAGGGTCATGGTCGCTCCTTGTCATTCAGGTGGACGGTTGATGAGCTTGGGTATAATCGCATGCAGGATGCGTGACCACGAGAAAATCGGGAGAGCGGGATGACAGGCGTTGTGGTGATCGGGGCCGGGCAGGCCGGTGCGTCCCTGGTGTCGAAGCTGCGCGAGGATGGATACCAAGGCGCCATCACGCTTGTCGGGGACGAGCCCGTCCCGCCCTACCAGCGCCCGCCCTTGTCCAAGAAATACCTGTTGGGCGAGATGAGCGTCGAACGGCTCTACCTGCGCCCCGAAAGCTATTATGCCGAGGCCGGGATCGATCTGCGCCTTGGCACGCCGGTGACCGGCATCGACCGCGAGGCGCGCCGCGTCCAGCTTGGTGAAGGCCGCTTGGAGTATGCGCATCTCGTGCTGGCCACCGGGTCGATGCCGCGCCGCCTGCCTTCGGTGATCGGCGGTGATCTGGACGGCGTGCATGTGGTGCGAACCCTCAAGGATGTGGACGCGATGAGCCCGGGTTTCGTGCCCGGCGCGCGGTTGCTGATCGTCGGTGGTGGATATATCGGGCTGGAGGCCGCCGCGGTGGCTGCAACACGCGGCATGACCGTGACGCTGGTCGAGATGGCGGAGCGCATTCTGGGCCGTGTTGCCGCACCCGAGACCGCGGCATATTTCCGCGCTCTGCACCGCCGACATGGTGTCGATCTGCGTGAGGGGGTCGGGCTGGAGCGGCTGTCGGGGGACGGGCACGTGCGCGCCGCCCGCCTGAGCGACGGCACCGAAATGCCGGTGGACATGGTGATCGCAGGTGTCGGCATCGTGCCCGACACACGGCTGGCCGAGGCGGCCGGGCTCGCGGTCGACAACGGCGTCGCGGTGGATGCCCGAGGCCGTACCTCGGATCCCGTGATCTGGGCCACGGGGGATTGCGCGTCCTTCCCGCATGACGGCGCGCGGCTGCGTCTTGAAAGCGTGCCCAATGCCATCGACATGGCCGAATGTGTCGCCGGAAACATCATGGGCGCCGGGACGCCCTATGTGCCACGGCCGTGGTTCTGGTCGGACCAGTATGATGTGAAACTGCAGATCGCCGGGCTGAACACCGGCTATGACCGGATCGTCACCCGCGAGGCCGGGGCTGCGACGTCGGTCTGGTATTACAAGAGCGACCGCCTTCTGGCCGTTGACGCGATGAACGATCCGCGCGCCTACATGGTGGGCAAGCGGCTGATCGAGGCGGGAAAGACCGCTGATCCGGGGATCGTGGCCGATGCGAGCGTTGATCTGAAAAGCTTTCTGGCGTCGTGAGGATCATCGGCGGCGCGCATCGTGGGCGGGCGCTGGCCGGTCTGGGCAAGGGCGATGCTGCGGCGCATCTGCGTCCGACCTCGGATCGCGTGCGCGAAAGCCTGTTCAATGTTCTGGCTGGCGGATATGACGACCCGGTGAGCGGCGCGCGGGTGCTCGATGTCTTTGCCGGGACCGGCGCGATCGGGCTAGAGGCATTGTCGCGCGGGGCGGACTCGGTCACCTTTGTCGAGACAGGGCGCACCGCGCTGTCGCTTCTGCGCAAGAACATCGCGCTGTGCCGGGCCGAGCGCGCGGTGCGGATCATTACGGCAGATGCGCGCCGGCCCCTCGCATGCCCGGACGCGCCGCATGATCTCGTGTTTCTCGATCCGCCCTACGGCAAGGGGCTGGGGGAAAAGGCGCTCGGTGCCTTGCTGTCGAACGGCTGGATTGGCACCGGCGCGCTGATTGCCTGGGAAGAAAGCGCCGATATCCAGCCACCCGAGGGGCTGAGCCTGATCGAGGATCGCAAATACGGCGAGACGCGCATCAGCATCCTGCGGCACATGGCCTGACCTGCGCTAGGCCTTCATCAAGGCGGGAAGGTCCCCGGTCAGTCCCGCCGCCTCGCGGATGAAGCCGCGCCGCAAGCTGGGCATGTGGCCGATTGCCCCCATCCCGAGATCGCGCGCCGCCCGCAAGAGCGGGTTGTCGTTGGAAAACAGCCGGTTGGTCATGTCCGTCGTCATGGCCAGCGTTGTCGTGTCGAACCGCCGCCACTGCTGATAGCGGGCAAGCACATCTGTCGCCGCCATATCCTCGCCGCGCCGCACGGCCTCGTGCAGCACCTGCGCAAGCGCCGCGATATCGCGCAGCCCGGCATTCAGCCCTTGGCCGGCGATCGGGTGCACGCCATGCGCCGCGTCGCCGATCAGCGCGACCCGGTCCGCGACGAAGCTTTGCGCGATGCTCAGGCTCAGAGGATAGGTGTAACGGGCACCGCGCAGCGCGATATCGCCGCGGAAGTCGCCAAAGCGGGGGCGCAGCACCTCGATGAAATCTTCATCCGAAAGGGCTGCGAATTGCGCCGCGACACGCTCCGTCTCGCTCCAGACGATGGAGCTGACATTGCCCGGCAGGGGCAGGATCGCCAGCGGTCCGGACGGCATGAAGAACTGGTGTGCTGTGCCGTGATGCGGCAGTTCGTGCTCTATCGCGGCCACGAGGGCCGTCTGCCCATAGGGCCAGCCAATGCGCCGGATGCCTGCGCGCGCGGCCGTACCCGACCCGCGCCCGTCGGCGCCTACGAGCAGTCGCCCGCGCAAGCTGCGCCCCGAGGCCAGAGTGACAGTGACGCCGGTCCTGTCCACCGCCTGCGCTGTCACACGCTCGCCCGACACCTCTGTGATCTCCGGCACCTCGCGCATCGCCTCGATCAGGGCGCGGCGCAGGAACCGATCCTCGAGCATGTGGCCCATCGGCCCTTCCTCGATCTCGGCATGA
>JAWLGF010000059.1:0-13656 GCA_041685205.1 Roseovarius sp. | reverse complement strand
TAATGATCCGCCTCCTTGATCAGGCGGGACTTGTCGAAATCGGCGTCTGCGCCGGCGATGCAGGCGTCCGGGCGCCAGTCGCCCTTGACGAAGGGGTCGATGAACGTGTCCGAGCAAAGCCGCAACATGCCGCCGAACACTTCCAGCAGAAGGGCCGACCCGAGCGGGCCGTAGCGCGTCCCGCCCGAGGCAAGCTCGCTTTCGCGCAGCAGGTAGTAGAACAGCGGCGTGTGCTTGGCGAGGTCCGTGCCGGACTTGTGCAGCACGGCGCCAACGCGTTTCCACTCGTGGACCTTGCCCAGTTTCAGATCGGTGACGTCGAGCGGGTATCCCTTGTCCTTCATTTCCGTTGCGATGTCCTGACCCGAGGCCACCCCGAGTGCCGATGCGCGCATCAGGTTGCGGAAGGCCAGCGCACGGTCATTGGGGTTGCGGCTGCCGACGATGGGCAGGTCCATCAACTCGTCGGCGAAGGCCGGATCGAAGGCCTTGGACATGTGCGGTGTCACGCACGGGTCGAGCGCCAGCAGGAAGCGCCAGTCGGGGGCCAGCTCTTCGGGCAGGGCGGAAAAGCCGAGCGTTCCGAACGCCTCGTCGAAAAGCTGAACCTCGGTGTGCTCGGCGTTGAGCGCGTATCTGTCGCGCACCATCGTGTGCCCCACCCGGTAGGCGGCGGTGGAAAACTCGACCGGCATCGGCAGCTTGCCATGCGCGTCGAGCCCGTAACACAGCGGAAAATCCTTCTTGGGATTGCAGATAAGGTCGGCGGCGAAGGTGAAGATCTTGGGATCGCAAATCCGCTTGAGGAAATCGAAGAGCACCACGAACTGGTAATGATACCGGGTTTCGCGCTGCGCCGCGGCAAACCGGTTCCAGCCCTTTTCGGTGATGTCGCGCTGGTAGACGCGCTCGTCGAAGATCCGGTTGTGCAACTGGTGAAACGCAAGCTGGATCTGGCCGATGAAGATGTTTTCGTCGTTACGCGGATCGCCGATCAGCGCAGTCCCGCTTGGCGCGCGCGCGAGGTCGAGGCCATTCTCGGCGACCGCCAGATGCTCGCCCTCGTAGAGATGAGGGCTGGCCTCGGGGCCGAAGCCGTAGACGCAATCGAGATCAAGGCTGGCCGAACGCACGTTGCCAAGCTGGTCCTTGACGAAATCCTTGGGGTTCTTGGCCTGATCGCTGTCGGGTCCGGGGCGCAGCGCGCTGGTCGCGTCGAGGGTGACATCGTGGTCGATGAATTGCGCAAAGAAGATATAGCCCACCGGGACGGTCGAATCGGCCGAACTGCTGTCGTGATCATGCATCACCCCGCCCGGACCGCCGATCGCCGCGGCCTCCTCCTCGGTGATGACAAGCGGTTTGAGTTTCGGAAACAGGTGGGAAAATTTGCCGACGGCGATGTGCGAGCATCCGCGGGCCTTCGCCATGCCGTGATGGCAGGGAGTGGGAGCGGTCATGATGATCTCCATTCCATGAAAGTGACTGGGCTATTTGGCGGTGCCTAAAAATGCCTCGACACCGCTACAATCAGCTTAGGATCAGGAAATCTTTTCGAACAAGATAAAAGTGACGTAGGGTAAGGATTGCAATACCCGCTCTTCGTCCCGGGGCATCAACGCGATCCGGTGAGTCGCACGCCACATGCGCGGTCAGGACAGGGCCGCGACCTCGCGCGTTGCCAGCCGGTGTTTGATCGCCGCGATATGCTCAGGGCCGGTTTCGCAGCAGCCGCCGATGATGCGCGCGCCTTGCGTGACCCAGGCCATGGCGTGATCGGCATACGCCTCGGGTCCGAGATCCTGACGGGCTTGCAACGCATCGACCGATGATCTGGCGCGGCGAAATTCGGGGCTGATCCGGGTGAAGGCATTGGCATAGACGCCCATCGGCATTTGGGCTGCGGCCAGCGCCCGCAGCGCGGCCGGCATCGATTCCGGGACCGAGCAGTTGGCAAGAATTGCCGACGCGCCCTCGCCGACGGCAATAGGGACTACATCGGTCACGGATTCGCCCGAGCGCAGGCGCGTGCCGTCCGCATCATCAACAGTCACCGCCAGCCAGACCGGCACATCGGCGGCGCGTGCCCCTTGCAGCGCGGCACGGGCATGGGTCAGCGAGGCGACGGTTTCGCAGATCACAAGGTCGACCCGGCCCGCCATCAGCGCTGCGCCTTCGGCGTAGAGCGGCAGGGCTTGCGTCAGATCGGGATGCGCGTCGGGGCGGTAGCTGCCGTTCAGCGGCCCGAGCGCGCCGGCAATGCGGCCAGTGCCGTGATCCGCCCGCGCGCTGTCTGCGGCGCTCAGCGCGGCGTCGTAAAGTGTCTCGAAGCGATCCTCGAATTCGGTGTCCACAAGCCGGTCACGTTGCAGCGCATAGGTGTTGGCCGTGGCGATCTGCGCGCCGGCCGCGAAGAAATCCGCGTGGATGGCGCGGACGAGATCGGGATTGTCGATCATCAGGCGGGTGGACCACATATGCGTCGGCGTATCGCCGGACCGGCGCAACAATTCCTGACCCATGCCGCCATCCAGCAGTGTCACGTCGTCCATGTCGGTCTCCCCCTGATGCGCGATGTGGGCAGCGGACCAGTGATCCGCAACATCCTCGGATGCGGCAGGTAGCCGTGCGGCGGGTCGGATCAAACCATATGGAGAGGGATTTCGGCATCCGGGCCTAGGACAAATGGTCCGGCCGGAGCAGGGGGCGACGGCGACGTCGCCCCCCTAAGGTGTTAAGATGTCTACAGATCAGGCGGCCGATTTGGCCAGGTCGCGCAGCACGTAATGCAGCACGCCGCCATGCTCGACATACTCTTTCTCGATGGCAGTATCGATCCGGCATTTCAGCGTGATCCTTTTCTCGGTGCCGTCCGCGTAGGTGATGGTGCACGGCACCTCCTGCTGCGGCTTGACATGGTCGAGCCCGTCGATGCTGACGCTTTCCTCGCCGGTCAGGCCAAGGGTCTTGCGCGTGTCGCCGCCGGTGAACTCGAACGGGATGACCCCCATGCCGACCAGATTCGACCGGTGGATGCGCTCGAAGTTTTCGGCGATCACCGCCTTGACGCCCAGAAGCGCCGTGCCCTTGGCCGCCCAGTCGCGGCTGGAGCCGGCACCGTATTGCTCGCCCGCGAAGATCACCAGCGGTGTATCCTCATCCTGCCACGCCATGGCGGCGTCGAAGATCGAGGTCTGCTGCCCGTCCGGCCCGAGGGTGTAGCCCCCCTCGACCCCGTCCAGCATCTCGTTGCGGATGCGAATATTGGCGAAGGTGCCACGCATCATCACCTCGTGATTGCCGCGCCGCGATCCGTAGGAGTTGAATTCACGCACGGGCACCTGACGCTCCTGCAGGTAGCGCCCGGCGGGCGTGTCGGGCTTGAAGGAGCCCGCGGGCGAGATGTGGTCGGTTGTAACCATGTCACCAAGGATGGCCAGAACGCGCGCGCCCGCGATATTGCTGATCGTGCCCGGCTCTGCCGACATGCCCTTGAAATAAGGCGGATTCTGCACGTAGGTCGACTGCGCGGGCCAGTCATAGGTCTCGCCGCCCGAGGTGTCGATGGCCTGCCATTTCTCGTCACCCTTGAAGACATCGGCGTATTTTTCCTGAAACGCCTCACGGGTGACGGTTGCCTCGACCAGCCGCGCGATCTCTTTCTGCGTGGGCCAAAGGTCCTTCATGTAGACGGGGTTGCCGTCCGGATCGTGGCCGAGCGGGTCGCGCGTCACGTCGATGTTCATGTCCCCGGCCAGCGCATAGATCACCACCAGCGGCGGGCTGGCAAGGTAGTTGGCGCGCACGTCCGGGCTGATCCGGCCCTCGAAGTTGCGGTTGCCCGACAGCACCGAGGTCGCCATCAGATCGCCCTCGGCGATCGCCTCGGAGATCTCGGGCTGCAACGGGCCGGAATTGCCGATGCAGGTGGTGCATCCATAGCCCACGAGGTTGAAGCCGATCGCGTCGAGATCCTCCTGCAGGCCGGCGGCCTCGAGGTAATGCGACACGACCTGGCTGCCGGGCGCGAGCGAGGTCTTGACCCAAGGCTTGCGGGTCAGGCCCTTTTCGCGCGCCTTGCGGGCCACCAGGCCCGCGCCGATCATCACATAGGGATTGGAGGTGTTGGTGCATGACGTGATCGAGGCGATCACCACCGAGCCGTCGCGCAGCTCGTAATCCTCGCCCTTGACCTTGACCGATTTGCGCGGGTCGCGACCGCTATCGGGGGCAGGGGCCTCTGCCAGCATGTCGCGCGCCGCGGCGCTGTCGTCGTAGCCGCGGAAATCGCAGACTTCGTCATAGAACTTCGCTGCCGCGCGGTCGAGCGCGACGTGATCCTGCGGCCGTTTGGGACCGGAGATCGCAGGCACGACCGTGCCCATGTCGAGCGTCAGCGTGTCGGTATAGACCGGCGCATAGCCGGGGTTGCGCCAGAAGCCGTTCTCCTTGGCATAGGCCTCGACCAGCGCGATGCGGTCCTTGTCGCGGCCGGTCTGTTCGAGATAGCGGAGCGTCTCGTCATCGATGGGGAAGAAGGCGCAGGTGGCGCCGAATTCGGGGGACATGTTGCCGATGGTGGCGCGGTCGGCGAGCGGCAGATGATCGAGGCCGTCGCCGTAGAATTCGACGAACTTGCCGACCACGCCCTTTTCGCGCAGCATTTGCGTCACGCGCAGCACGAGGTCGGTGGCGGTCGTGCCCTCGACCATCGCGCCGGTCAGTTCGAACCCCACGACCTCGGGGATGAGCATGGAAATCGGCTGGCCCAGCATCGCCGCCTCGGCCTCGATCCCGCCGACACCCCAGCCCAGCACGGCCGCACCGTTGACCATGGTGGTGTGGCTGTCGGTCCCGACCAGCGTGTCGGGGTAGGCCACGGTCTCGCCCGACTGGTCGGTATCGGTCCAGACGGTCTGGGCAAGGTATTCGAGGTTCACCTGATGGCAGATCCCGGTGCCGGGGGGAACGACGCGGAAATTGTCGAACGCGCCCTGACCCCATTTGAGGAATTCGTAGCGCTCCATGTTGCGCTCGTATTCGCGGTCCACGTTCATCTGCAAGGCGCGCGGATTGCCGAACTCGTCGATCATCACTGAGTGGTCGATCACCAGGTCGACCGGGTTCAGCGGGTTGATCTTCTGCGCATCGCCGCCAAGCGCCTTGATCCCGTCGCGCATCGCGGCGAGGTCCACGACCGCCGGGACCCCGGTGAAATCCTGCATCAGCACGCGGGCGGGCCGGTAGGCCAACTCGTGGTTGGCGCGGCCGCCGTTGTCGGCCCATGTCGAGAAGGCCTTGATGTCGTCGGTGGAGACGGTCTTGCCATCCTCGAAGCGCAGCATGTTCTCCAGCACGACCTTGAGCACGATGGGCAGCTTTGAGAACTGGCCGAGACCGGCTTTTTCGGCGGCATCGATTGAATAATAGGCAACAGTCTGGTCGCCGACGGTCAGGGTCTTGCGGGTCTTGGCGCTATCTTGTCCGACGCTGATGGGCATGGGCCGTCCTTTCATGGTCAGGCTGGATCACTTGGCATCGGTTCTGACGCATTTGCAGATGGCGATCAAGCCTGATGCGGCGATTTGTATACTGTTGCACACAAATAGGAGGGCATGTCCGAAAGTCATTCCCTGCCGATCTCGAAACGGTGATTGGCAGGGATACCCGGCACGGTCTACCTTCGTGCAGTGCCTGTCACGGCACGCAATTTTCGAGGAGCGCCATGCGACACACCCTGATCCCCACGCTCGCGGCGCTTTGTCTGCTTCCGGCCTCCGTCATGGCGCAGGACACTCCGGTTGTCGTGGAGCTTTTCACCGCGCAAGGGTGCCCGTCCTGTCCGCCCGCCGACGCCTTTCTGGAAGAACTCGCGGCGCGCGAGGACGTGATCGCCCTGTCGCTGCATGTCGATTACTGGGACTATATCGGATGGGAGGACACGTTCGGCAAGCCGGAGCATACCGAACGGCAGCGCGGCTATGCCGAGACGCAGGGGCAGAAGATGGTCTACACGCCGCAGATGGTCATCAACGGCACCGATCACGCCGTTGGTACGCATCGCATCGACGTGACCGATCTGATCGACGCCCATCTGGGGGAGGGCACGGATGGAGTCAGCCTAGACGTGTCTCGGGATGGAGAGGCCGTGCGTGTGGTCGCTCGGGCGTCGGACCCGCAGGATGCTTCACTGAGCGTCAAGCGGCTTCATATCGTTCCCGAAGCGCGTGTTGACATCAAGCATGGTGAGAATGCCGGGCGCGTGGCGCGTCACGTCAACATCGTTACAGAGATCGAAGACGTTGCGAACTGGAACATGCGGTCCCCGCTCCGTCTGGACCTCGAAGCGTCAAGCCAGCGGAAAAGCCTTGTCGTGTTGCAACAAGGCTCGACAGGCCCGATCCTCGCCGCGAAATGGCTTCACGAATAAGACTGGAAGTCCGTCAGTCCAGCCGTTACGTCAGGCCGTTTTCCCGACTTTCCAGCGCCTCAGGCCAAAAAGGCTTGCCACGCCAAAGATCAGCGCCAGACCAGCCGGCGGCAGCGGCACGGGCGTCACCGAGTCGACATAGGCATAGGCAACATTGCCGTCGGATTGGTTTGTTTCGGCGGTAACAGACCCGCTGCCCTCACTTGGAAGGATGTTGTCGAACATTTCCCGAAGAAATTCAAAATTCACCGCGTCGTCACCGCCGTCGACAAAACCGCTCGCAAACCTCACTTCGGTGAAATCCGTATCATCATCGGTGAATGGCGAGTCATCCACTCCGACCGTTTCCAGAAATGTCCGCGCGACGCCGAGAGTGAGATCCGCATCATTCCACCACGGCGTGGATGTCAATGCGAGTTCGTTATCCTCGAAACTGTCGCCGAATTCGAAGAACTGGATATCGTAGAACGCACCGTCGACCCGTATCGTCTCGGCAGTCGCCGGATTGGCCAGCGCCGATACTGCGAGTGTGGCACCGATCAGGGGGCGCGCATGGACGTCAAAAATTCGGACTGCTTGAAATTCATCGCGATCACCTTTGTACCCAAATCAACTCTATTGATAACAAAACGGATACAACTTTTGCTTTTACGAAGTTAACACCGGACCCGAGCAACGCACTGCGTCACGGTGTCAAAATCAGCGTATCGCCGGTGATCTCGATGCTGGAGAAATCCTGCAGGTAGCTCATGCCCAGAAGTGATCCTTCCATCTCGCCTTCATTGACAACGGCGGGCACGTTCTCGTGGCGCATGCGGCCGACTTCGATGCTATCGAGCCGGACGGCGGCCGTGCGCACCTCGCCATTGGCGGTGAAGGCACGACCGAGGTAATTCAGGTTGTCGGTGTCGATGCCGATTTCGGCGGCATCGCGTTGGCTGAGCACCACTTGCGTCGCGCCGGTATCCACCACGAAGCGCAGCGGCGTTCCGTTGACGTCGGCTGACAGGTAGTAATGTCCGTCGGGCGCGCGGGGCAGTTCGATGCGGCCGCCCGACACAATGTTTTGCGTCGGGCGCACCGTGTGGCGGATATCGTCCCACAGGCCGATCGCGGCGAGCACACCCAGAAAGATCAGCGCCCAGATCAGCAGATGTTGCATCAGCTTGCCAATCCGTTCGCGCCCCTGCACCACGAACCACAGCACGAGCACCGTGCCGAGAATCACGAGGTAGGTGAGCCGGGCGAAATCGAAGTTTTCCATGCCTTCGGTAAAGCTCCTCAGCCAGCCACCCCAAAGCTGCGAAGTCCGTCCAGCACGAATTGCACCGCAAGTGCGGCCAGAAGCATTCCCAGCAGGCGCGTTACCACGTTGATGCCGACGCGCCCGAGCGCGCGCTCGACTATGCTGCCGGTCAGGAACATCAGGAACACCAGCAGCACCAGCGACAACATGACCCCGACGACCATCGCGAGCCCCTCCGGATCAGGGCGCTGCCCGGCCAGAAGGATCACCGAGGCGATGGCGCCCGGGCCGGCGATCAGCGGGATGGCCAGCGGAAAGACCGACGGATCGTCGCCGTCGTCGTCCTCGGCCTCCTCGGCTTGTCCCTGCCGGCGCTTGCCGCGCCGCTCGAACAGCATGTCGAGCGCCGTCAGGAACAAGAGCACCCCGCCGGCGATGCGGAAGGCGGGCATGGAGATGCCGATGAAGTCCAGCACGGCCTCGCCGGCCGCCGCGAAGAGGATCAGGATCAGCGCGGAGGTTACGCAGGCGCGCAAAGCGATGGCGCGTCGGCGCGCGGCGCTCATGCCTTGGGTGAGAGCCACGAAAAGCGGCGTCATGCCGATCGGGTCGATGACCACGAAGAGCGTGACGAAGGCGGTGACGAGAAAAGCGGTGTCCATGGATGGCAGCCTATCGCCGTTTCACGCGCGGCGCCATGACGGGCGGTTCAACGTTCCGAAGCATCGAGCTTTTCCTGCGCCTCCATCCAGAGCTTTTCGGCAAGGGCCAGACCGTCCTTGATCTCGGCATATTTCCTTTGCCATTCGGTCACCCCGTGGACATCGTTGTAGATCGTCGGATCGGCAAGCTTGGCCGCCACTTTGCTTTCCATTTGTGAAAGCTTTTCAACTCGCTGTTCGCATTTCTTCACGTCCTGCCTCAAGGAGAGGATGGCGTCGCGCGAGGGACGCTTGGGCTTTTCTACCTTGGGTTTCCGGGCCGGTTTGTCGGTGTCGTCGCCGCGCAACAGCATCGTGCGGTAGCTTTCGAGATCGCCCTCGTAAGGCGTGACCGATCCCTTGTTCACTAGCCACAGCCGGTCGGCCACGAGGCTGAGCAGGTGCATGTCGTGACTGACAAGGATGATCGCGCCGGTATATGCGGTCAGCGCCTCGACCAGTGCCTCGCGGCTTTCGATGTCGAGATGGTTGGTCGGCTCGTCGAGGATCAGCATGTGCGGCGCATCCAGCGTGGCTAGCATCAGCGACAGCCGCGCCTTCTGACCGCCGGACAGGTCACCGACCGTGGTGTCGGCCTGTTGCGCGCCGATGCCGAAGCCGCCCAGCCGGGCGCGCAGCCGCGCCGGCGTCTCGGTCGGGCGCAGCCGGCGGATGTGATCGAGCGGCGTCTCGTCGGGATGTAGTTCCTCGACCTGGTGCTGCGCGAAATACCCCACGCGCAGTTTCGACGCCTTGTGCGTTTGCCCGTCGATCAGATCGAGTTTGCCGGCGAAGAGCTTGGACAGGGTGGACTTCCCCTCGCCGTTGCGACCGAGAAGGGCAATGCGGTCATCCTGATCGATCCGCAGGTTGAGATGGCGCAGCACAGGCACGCCGTCATAACCGACCGATCCGGCCTCGATCCGTAGGATGGGGGGCGACAGCTCTTCGGGCGCCGGAAAGCTGAAGCGCTTGAGCGCGGCTTCCTGCGGGCGGGTGATGGGTTGCATCCGGGCCAGTGCCTTGATGCGGGACTGGGCCTGCCGGGCCTTGTCGGCCTTGGCGCGGAACCGGTCGACATAGGATTGCAGATGCGCGCGGCGCTGTTCCTGCTTCTTGGCCTCGGAGTCGGCGGCGGCAAGCCGGGCTGCCCGGGTTGCCGCGAAACGATCGTAATTGCCCTGGTACAGCGTCAGCTTGCGATCCTCCAGATGCAGGATGGCACCCACGGCGCGGTTGAGAAGCCCCCGGTCATGGCTGACGATCAGCACGGTATGCGGATAGCGCGCGAGGTAGGATTCGAGCCACAGCGCGCCTTCGAGGTCGAGATAGTTCGTCGGCTCGTCCAGCAGCAGAAGGTCGGGCTGCGCGAAGAGCACGCCGGCGAGCGCCACGCGCATCCGCCAGCCGCCCGAGAAGGCCGAGCAGGGCATGCGCTGCTGGTCGTCGTCAAAGCCCAGCCCCTTGAGGATCGAGGCGGCGCGCGCCTCGGCCGACCACGCGTCGATATCGGCCAGCCGCGTCTGGACCTCGGCGATGCGTGCGCCATCGGTGGCGGTCTCGGATTCCTGCATCAATGCGGTGCGCTCGGTGTCGTAGCCCAGCACGGTATCGATCAGCGACACCTCGTTGCCGGGCACTTCCTGTGCGACACCACCGATGCGCGCGCGCTCGGGCAGGGTGATGCTGCCGGTCTCCAGCGCCAGTTCGCCGCGGATGAGGCGGAAGAGCGTCGTCTTGCCGGTGCCGTTGCGGCCCACGATGCCGACCTTGTGGGCTTCCGGGATCGAGGCCGAGGCGTGCTCGATCAAGGTGTGGCCTGCCACGGCGTATGATATATCGTCGATGTGTAACATGGTCTGCGCATGCCGTATGCGGGCGGTGGCGTCAATCGCCGGGGCAGCTGCCTTCAATATGCGGTGTTGCGCAAAAAATTGCCGATCAGACCACGGGCAGTCGGCAGATTGTTGCGTATCTTTTTGCAATCCCGTCGATGACTCAGCATGTCTATCGGGCGCGACCGGGAAAGTATGGTGGACGCGCTCCACGACGCTGGGCAACGCGTCGAATAGACAAGGAGAGAGACATGACCCGCAAGATACTGACCATGGTGGCGGCAGCCGGGATCGCTGCAGGCCCGGCGCTGGCCCAAGACCAGATTGTCGAAGAGCAGGGATCCGACGATCTGCGTGGCGATTGGGTGCTTGGCGGTCGTGTCCAGTCGGGCGAAGGCGAGAATATCGGGTCAATCAACGATCTCATCATCGATCAGGAAGAGGGTAACGTGACCGCCGCAATCGTTTCGGTCGGCGGCTTCCTCGGCATCGGCGCCAAGCAGATCGCCGTCGACTGGGACGAGTTGGAGATCAATTACGACGCAAACGAGATCGTGTTGGATATCACACGCGAAGATGCGGAAGAGGCTGAAGAATACACGTATCGTGAGCGCGAATATCAAGCCCCTGCTGACATGGAAGGCGGCGGTGGAGACACCGGGACAGGCACAGGCACAGGCACAGGCACCGGGACTGGCACAGGCACCGGCACTGGATCGGAGTGAACGTGCCAGGGTCTGAGGCCCGCCGAAATATCGCAGCTTGAGATTGGCATCCGCATGTGCGTCATGCGGATGCCCTTTGTTTTGGGCTAGACTGGGTTGACGCTTTTCAACGCTTGCCCTGCGTGCTAGCGACGCCACGTGCAGCGCAAGGCAAGGATTTGCGCCGAATTCAATCAACAGAGGACGCCATGGCCGTTGAACGTACGCTGAGCATCATCAAACCCGACGCGACCGGGAGAAACCTGACCGGAAAAATCAATGCCAAGTTCGAAGAGGCTGGGCTGCGCATCATCGCGCAAAAGCGCATCCAGCTCACTCCGGCGCAGGCCGGTGTCTTCTATGCGGTCCACAAGGAGCGTCCATTTTATGGCGAGCTCTGCGATTTCATGGCGTCCGGGCCCGTCGTGGTGCAGGTTCTCGAAGGTGAAGGCGCGATCGCCAAGAACCGCGACGTGATGGGGGCCACCAACCCGGCCGATGCCGCACCCGGGACGATCCGTGCCGAATTCGCGACGTCTGTCGGCGAAAACTCTGTCCACGGATCGGACGCGCCCGAGACGGCTGCAGAGGAAATCTCTTACTTCTTTGCCGGGATCGAACTGGTCGGCTGACTCGCGTCACGACCTGGATGATACGTCAAGGCCGCATGCCAAGGGTATGCGGCCTTTCAGTTGGCGCCGACCATAGATGCGCCATTGCTGAATTATGCACAAAAAGCAAACTCAACCTAAGCGCGTGTTCACGAATACACAATCCCTGTTTGAAACTGTGGATTTGTCTGGATCCTTGAAACTGTCGTATAAGGAAACGGTAGACGCAGATTGTTTCAAGAAGAGGTAGAGATGAAACAGGTAATACTCGCCGCCACGGTCGCGATGGGTGCCACAGCCGCAACGGCGGAGCCTGAGGCATACACGCTGGATGCAAGCCACAGTCAGGTCATCTTCTCGTACAATCACCTTGGGTTCTCGACGACGCATGGCATGTTCTCCGGGTTCGAGGGAGAGATCATGTTCGACGAAGAGGATCCGGAGAATTCGTCGGTGGAGGTCTCTATGCCCCTGATGTCCATGTTCACGGGCTGGGAAGAGCGGGAGGAGCATTTCATGTCAGAGGATTTCTTCGATGCGTCCGAAGACGACATGATCACCTTTGCTTCGACCGATATCGAGGTCACGGGCGAAAATACCGCGAACATCACCGGCGATCTGACGATAAACGACACGACCCAGTCCGTCGTCCTCGAAACCACGCTGAACCAGCAAGGCGAGCATCCGATGGAGAACAAGCCGTGGTTGGGCTTCGATGCGACGACGACCTTGTTGCGCTCGGATTTCGGCGTCGGCGGGTTTGCACCGGCTGTCAGCGACGAGGTCGAGGTGATGATTTCGCTCGAAGCGGAACGCGAGGAGTAGCGCGGCACGGGTTTTCAAGGTTTCGCGTCACAAGTCGGTCATGAGTAACCTCGTGCATCCGTACCGCCCGAGGTGGGTGTAATGAGTTTTAAAGAGTTCTCTTTGCGTTAAGTGACGCGTAGCGGGCCGTCTGCAGATGCAGGCGGCCCGTCATGTGTTCAGGTGCCGTAGATGCGATGCGGAGTCATGACCTCTGCGGCGGCGATCACAAGCGCATTGGCGACGAAATTCAGTTCCGGCTTGGTCAGGCGGGCTGGCAGGCGCACATCGCAGGCCCGCATCAGCATCGCCCGGGTCCGCGGCAGATCGGGCGGATCGCCCGGCAGGAATTGCCAGTTCCAGAAGGCGCGCGCATTGTCGGCGCTCAGCCCGAAGACCTGCACCTTGATCCCGCGCGCCGCCGCGGCCTCGACAAATGTGCGGGTTTCGGTGTCGGTCATGCCATCCAGGTTGAACTGGATCGAATCGGGCGCACGCTCTTCGGGCTGCAGCTTGGCGGGCACCGACAGCCACGGCGAGGCGTCAAGGATGCTTGCGACGTGGTCATGGCCCGCGCGCCCGTCGCGCACGCGCCGCGCCACCTCGGGAAGCTGCGGACGGATGATCGCGGCCGACAGGTTGTTCAGGCGCAGATTGTAAAGCGGCAGACGGTTCTGCCAGCGTTCGAAAGCGGCCTCGATTTCGGCATCGGGCGCGTCGAGATGCTTGGACCAGTTGTGCTCGTAGGCGCCGGACATGATGACGGCGCGCGCGATAAGGTCCGCGTCGTCGCTGATCATGATCCCGCCTTCGCCGGCATTGACCAGCTTGTAGGACTGGAAGCTGAAACAGCCAACCCGGCCCAGAGTGCCGATGTTGCGGCCCGCCCATGTGGTGCCGAGGCTGTGCGCCGCGTCCTCGATCACAGGAAGGCCGCGCGCATCGCACAGCGCCATTATACGGTCCATGTCCGAGGTGTGGCCGCGCATGTGGCTGACGATGACGGCCGCGATGCCGTCATCCAGCCGCGCCTCGAAATCGCTCATGTCGATGCGGTAATTCTCGGCCATCTCGCACAGCACCGGGACACAGTCGGCGTGGATCACCGACGAGGGCACGGCGGCGAATGTGAATCCGGGGATCAGCACGCGCGCATCGCGCGGCAGGCCGAGCGCCTTGAGCGACAGGAAAAGCGCCGCGGAACAGGACGAGACCGCGAGCGCGTATCGGGACCCCATCAGGTCGGCAAACTCACGCTCCAACAGCGTCACGGGCGCATTCGCGGGGGCGGTGTAGCGGAAGAGATCGCCCGATTGCATCATGCG
>JAWLGF010000133.1:0-3382 GCA_041685205.1 Roseovarius sp. | reverse complement strand
CTCGGAGTCTGGATATGAGCAAGACCGATTTCATGCGCAGGGCGATTGAGATCAGCCGGCGCGAGATGCTGGAGCACGGCGCGGCACCCTTCGGGGCCGTCGTGGTCAAGGACGGCGTGATCGTCGGCGAAGGCTGCAACCACGTGGTCAACCGCCATGACCCCACCTCGCATGGCGAGGTGGAGGCTATTCGGGACGCGGGTCGGACCCTCGGGACATGGGATCTTTCGGGCTGCGACCTCTATACCACCTGCGAGCCCTGCGAGATGTGCGTGGCCGCAATGTTCTGGGCCGGCATCAACAAGCTCTATTACGCCAATACCCTGGCTGATGCGACTGAGCTGGGCTTTGACCTCGAGCCATTGCGCGCCATGGTGCGCGCCGATCTGCACGAGCGCGCGCTGCCGGCGGAACAGCTGCTCCCGAGCGAGGCGCGCGAGGTTCTCGACCTTTGGAAAACGCAACCCGGCTTCGACACCTTTCAGGGTTGAACGCCTTAATAATTGATAACGGGGAGACCAGACCATGACCGACTTCAGACGATATGCAGGGCTGCGCAAGGGGCTCAATCGGCGGACCGTGCTGCATGGGCTCGGCGCAAGCGCCGCAATGCCACTGCTCGCCAGCCCTTATGTGGCGCGGGCGCAGGAAAACACGCTCAATCTTCTGTGCTGGCCCGGCCACAACGACCCCGAGGTCGTGGGCCCCTTCGAAGAGAAGCACGACGTGCGGGTCGTGGCTAAGGAATATGTCGGCGGCGACAACATGATGGCGCTGGTCAGCCAATCGCCGGTCGGGTCCTATGACGTGATCCTCTCGGACGCGGAATATGTCGTGCAGCTGCGCGATGCGGGATTCATAGATCCGCTGACGCCCGAAGATTACCCGTTCGAGGACCTGTTTTCCGAATTCCAAAAGTTCGATGGCCACTGGCTGGATGGCGATCTCTATTCGATGATCATCCGCTACGGGTTTCTAGGCGTGTCCTACCGCACCGACGTGTTCAGCCGCGAAGAGGTCGATACCTACCAGTCCATGTGGGATCCGAAGGTCAAGGGCAAGGTCGGCTGTTTCGACTGGTACCTGCCCTCGATGGGCTGCGTCAGCCTGGCGGGCGGCAATGACAAGCCCTTCGATATCGACGAGGCGGGCTTCAAGACGATGTCGGAAACGCTGATGTCGCTGAAACCGCAGAACTCCGGCTTCTATTCGATGGCCAACACGTTTTCGTCACTGACCAACGGCGATGCCGCGATCATTCCGGGTGTCGGGGATTGGATCACTCTGCTTCTGTCGGCCGACGGCGTCCCCGTCGACAGCTGGGTGCCCCGCGAAGGCGGATTGCAATGGACGGAATCGCTGTCGATTGCCCGCGGCGCCGCCAAGCCGGATCTCGCGAAGGCGTTCATCCAGTACATGACCTCGCCCGAAGGCCAGAGCCGCACCGCGCGGATGCCTGCCTACAACGCCTCGATCCCGTCGCGCGCCGGCTGGGTCCGGTTGAACGAGGATGCACCCGATCATGCACGCCTCCTTCGTCACACGTTCGAGGATCGCAACGTGATGGACGAATTCGCGGACGGCAAGATCCACATCCGCCGGACGCCCGTGCAGCAGCCAGTCGAGGAATGGACGGATGTCTGGACCGACTTCAAGTCCTGAGGCCCGTTGGCGCCCCGACGGGCGCCGCCCAGCGCCCGTCAATTCCTGCGACCGCGACCCGGCCGAGGCGCGGGTGGCCACGCGCGACAGAGTCGCCAAAGAACCAAAGGCTGACACCTCATGTCAGAGACATCCCTGCCGCGCCGCCACCCCCGTATCGACGGGTTCGCCGCTTTCTGGGTGGCCCCAGCATTACTCTGGAATGGGCTGTTCTTCCTCGCCCCGCTGGGGTTTCTGCTCTGGATGACGTTCTGGGTTGTGCGCAACTACCGCCTGTCCCAGGATTTCGTGTTCTCCAACTGGGAGCGTATGTTCACGCGCGGCTTCTTCTGGGAGGGGTTCTTCTACACCCTGCAAATCGGCGCAGCGACAGCGATGGTGGCAAGCCTGCTGGCCTTCCCGGTCGCCTATTTCCTCGCCTTCCGCGCGCGACCCTCGGCGCGGCGGCTGGCAATTTTCCTCCTGATCACGCCGTTCTTCACCAGCTACCTTGTCCGGGTTTACGCGTGGATTGTCATCCTTGCGCCGGACGGCGTGATCAACGCGGTTCTGGACGGTGCCGGCATTCCGGCGATCTCCATGCTCAACACGTCGGTCGCCACGATGATCGGATATCTGACGCTGTGTCTGCCGCTGGTGATCCTGATCCAGTTTTTTGCGCTCTCGAACGTGGATCGCGACCTTGTCGGCGCGTCGCACAACCTTGGATGCGGGCCAATCCGGACGGTGCTGACGGTTGTGATCCCCTCGGCGCGCATCGGGCTGATCCTCGCGGCGGCCTTTGCCTTCATCCTGTCCTTCGGCGACTATGTCAGCCCAGTTTTTCTCGGCGGATCGAGCCCGCCCACCATGTCGATCCTGATCGTGGACCAGACGAAATCTGGCAATAACTGGCCGCGGGCCGCTGTCGTGGCCGTAGTCATGATCGTCACGCTGATCACCGTGCTGTTCTCGGCGCTGGCGCTGGCCTATGGACGCGGGAGAGCACGGACATGAGTGCAGTCACGACCGACCGCGTGCTCGGTGGCATCACCATACTCGTGTTTCTCTTCATCCTCGCCCCGGTGGCGTCGATCATCGTGTTTTCCTTCAATGCCGAACGCTATCCCAGTCTGCCCTGGGGCGGGTTCAGCCTGGAATGGTACCGCGCGGTCCTCACCGACGACACCGTACGCCGCGGGCTCTGGCGCAGCCTGCGGGTGGCAGCGGTCGTGTCGGTGATTGCCACCTTTATCGGGTTCGCCACGGCCTATGTGGATTACCGGTTCCGCTTTACGGGCAAGCTCGGTTTTCTCGCGCTGGCGACCTTGCCGCCCACGGTGCCGGTGCTGATCCTGGGCCTTGCGATGCTGTCGTTTTTTTCGCTGATCGATCTGGTCGGCACGCTGAAAGGGGTGATAGCCGGCCATGTCGTGCTCTGTTCACCCTTCGCCATGGCGCTGATCCGGATGCGCCTTGCGGAAATGAGTCCTGATCTCGAAGGCGCGGCCTGGAACCTCGGCGCAACCCGCTGGGCCACCATGCGCAGCGTTGTGCTGCCATTCTGCAGGCCTGCGATCTTCTCAGCGCTGGCGATCACGGCCGCTGTGTCCTTCGACGAATTCATGATCGCATGGTTCGTCTCGGGCCTGAACGAAACGCTGCCGGTGCGCATCCTCGCGATGCTGCAGGGGCAGGTCAGTCCGCGCATCAACGCCATCGGCTCCATCGTCTTCGTCAT
>JAWLGF010000132.1:0-3395 GCA_041685205.1 Roseovarius sp. | reverse complement strand
CCGAAAACCCCACCCGCAAGCGAAATCTCAATGGGGCGGGGGCGGCACATACGAATCTGTGGACAAACCTGTGGGTGAACCCAAACCTGATCAAAAAAAGCCTTTGTATTACAGAACTCTACTTTAAGTTGCGCGGTAATTGAGCAAAATTATTAGCATGTTGTTTTCATTATAAAACTCTCACGAGCTTAGGTTCGCCCATTGAATTTCCCGAGTGGTAGTCCCGCGGGTGTCAGCCTCGGACACGCCCGCGCCATCGCCTTCCCATTGGCGGAGGTCGCGGTCACAGGCCCGATGGTGCGCGCCGTCCTTGCCGCCATCCGACGTCTTTGAGCGCCACCGAGCATTCGCGTGATCGCGATCCAGGCACAAACCGAACGAAAGCGGCAGGACAGGTCTGTCCATCGCGCTGAAAAACGCGGCCCCTGCCGCAGGATGACGCCCGGTCACGCCCTGATCCGCCCAAATCTGCGCGGTAGCACGACAGTCGCGGCCATCAGGAGCACAGAACGATTGACCCGCAGGCCCTGTCAGCCGCTCTGGATGTCGAACGGCACACCGCTTGGGGAATGTCCGTTATAGACTCAAATTATGCGGCATAGTATCTTTGAAGGCATCGTGAGGGGAAACTGGCAGGGGGAAGCCGGTTTTGGGGCCACGATCCGTTTCAGGAGGAGACAGACATGAAAGACCATACCGAAAGCACCACAGAGCCGGAAGCGCCGGCGCGCGGGGATCGCCGAGGCTTTCTGCGCACTGCCGGATTCGCGACCATGGGGGCGATCGCGGGCATGACAATCCCGTTTCGCGACAACATGCCCCACGGGCTCATCCCGGCCGCCTTCGCACAGGACAACGTGCTTGGCGACAAGGACGGGCTGACGCTTCTGGGCGACCGTCCGGTGAACGCCGAGACACCGGCCCATCTGCTGGATGACGCGATCACGCCGACCGACCGGCACTTTGTCCGCAACAACGGCCTGCTGCCGGACAGCACCGATCCCGAGGGCTGGACGCTGACCATCGATGGCGTCGTCGACAACCCCATGACCATGAGCATCGCTGAACTGCGCGAGAATTTCGAGGTCATTACCCGCGCGCTGCATATCGAATGCGGTGGCAACGGGCGGGCGGATTTCGACCCGCCGGCGCGGGGCAATCAGTGGACCGTCGGGGCGATCGCGTGCTCGGAATGGACCGGGGTACGGCTGAAGGATGTGCTTGAGGCGGCAGGCGTGCAGGACGCGGCGGTCTATACCGGGCATGAGGGGGCCGACATCCACCTGTCGGGGGATCCCGACAAGTTCCCGCTGTCGCGCGGCCTGCCCATCGACAAGGCGATGGACGAGACCGTGATGATCGCCTTCGAGATGAACGGCGCGTCGCTGCATCCGCAGAACGGCGCACCTCTGCGCCTCGTGGTGCCGGGCTGGCCGGGATCGTGCTCGCAGAAATGGCTGACGCGGATATGGGTGCGCGACGTGGAGCACGACGGCCCGAAGATGGGCGGGCAGTCCTACCGCGTGCCCGCCTACCCGGTCGCACCGGGCACCGATGTGCCGAACGAGGATATGGTGATCATGGAGGCGATGCCCGTGAAATCGCTGGTCACCTTTCCCGAAAACGGGGCCGAGACGGGCATGGACACCGAGGTGCGCGGACATGCGTGGGTCGGTGACCGGACCATCGAGCGGCTGGAGGTTTCCATCGATTTCGGCGCAACCTGGTCGGACGCGGAACTCGACGCGCCGGTCAATCCCGGCGCGTGGCAGAACTGGCGCACCAGCGTCGCCTTCCCGCAGGCCGGGTATTACGAGATCTGGTCGCGGGCGACGGACAGCGAGGGTGTCGCGCAGCCACATGCGATCTCGTGGAACCCGCGCGGATATCTCAACAACACGCTGCACCGTGTTGGCGTGATGGCCGGCTGAAACCGCAGCCGATACCCTGACCACGCGCGGCGTCTGACGTTGCGCGTGCGTTTTTCACCCACAAACGAAGAGTTGATGATGAGACGAACGGTATTCGGCCTTGCCACAGGCATGATCGCGGGGCTTGGCCTCGGAGGTGCCATAGCGCAGACGACGGTGGAGGATGAGGAAGGGCGCAGCGAGGTCATCTACGAGATCGGCAAGTTTCACCCCGCGCCGGGCGCGCAGGTCACGTATGACTACTGTACCGCCTGTCACTCCGAGATGATCATCGTCCAGCAGGGCCAGACCCGCGAGAACTGGGACGATATCCTTGTCTGGATGGTCGAGGATATGGGCATGGCTGAACTGCCCGAAGAGGACCGCGAGCGGATCCTCGACTACCTGAGCACCCATTACTCGCCGGATCGCCCGCATTACCCGCCGGGCTGAGGGATCGGAATACCGTCCGGCGGTACGTTCCGCAGCACTCTGCGCGACACCAAGGTCGCGCCGTCCGACCCCGACGGAACGCGAAAGCGCCTCAGGATGACCACAGGAGCACGATCTTACCCGGCACTTGATCATAGAGCAGGAAAGCGCTGCCGCTTTTGGGCCATGACGCGCCAGATACCGAGCTTCGGGCCCTCTCTCTCCAAACGTGGAGCAGACTGCCTTGCGAGGGAGAGCCGGGCCTCGCGCGGCTCGGGTTTCTCGCCGGTGAGATAAATGGCCGAAAAGTCAGGCCAGGTGCTCCCTTGCGGATGCAAGCATACGACCGACGCGCCGCTCTGAGATGGCACGCATCAAAGCCTGTAAATTCCGGTTTTATTAAAGGCTCAATCTGTTTCGACCGGCACTGCAAAGCCAGTCTTGACGCTAACCATAACAGCGCTTGTCCGAAAACGCATGACATTGTCCTCGGCAAAGAAATGGCGGCGGGTGTGTGGAAACTCGGTGTTCACAGCCTTCTGGGGCGTAACTTCAGCCAGTTTGCTGATTTCGGCTCAGATTGGTCGCATGCGGCGTTTTGGATGCCGCCGAGGGCTTGGGAGCAGCGTTGGCGCGCACCGTACTGCCGATTACAGCGAGTATTTGCCGGGATCACCCCGGGATAGCCGCCATCAGCCCCTTGATCCCGACCAGGGCGACCATGCGCTTGATGTTGTAGGCCAGCACGTTCAGCGCCATTTCGGTCCTGACATTTTTCAGGCGGCGCATCAGGAAATGGGTGGCGCCCATCGAGGCCTTGATAGTGCCGAAAGGGTGCTCGACCGTGCTGCGGCGCAGGGTCATGGGATCCGCCACGATTTGCGCCTTGAGCGCGTCAGGCTACCGCCGCCGACCCACAACGGAGCTATCCGCTCCGCTCGACCGGAAAAACTCCAGCGTATCCTCCACGGAGAAACTCCTTCCCTATTCCAAGACAGGGACGGATTCCCAGAAATCATAAGTCAGAAGGTGGGCCCCAGATCGCGCTTACAT
>JAWLGF010000058.1:0-14152 GCA_041685205.1 Roseovarius sp. | reverse complement strand
CGTGATAGGCCCTGAAGATGAAGGCCGATCCGTCGATCAGATGCAGATGACAGCCCTTGCCGAATCCGGTGCTCATGTCGTGCCCCCGCGTGCGAACCCCTTGGCGGTTTAGTGTCATGAACAGCGGCCATGTGCCAGCGGGTTTGCAGGCGTGCCGAAGCGGTTCGGCATCGGATGGAACGGCGATACCGGCGCGATCTGGGGGTGTGTATATAATATCACGAAATATAACAGGTTTGTTTTCGTAATTAACTTTCTTAAAGTGAACTGTAGACAGAACATATATTCATATGCCACCGTGAAATAGCAGTGTCGGTCATGGATTGCCAGAGATCGAAAACGTATCCGGACCCGTCTGGCACTGCGCGTAACCCTTTTGGCAGCCCAGGCTGCGGTGTCAGTGGAGAGGACAGATGCCCGAGCAGGCAAATCAGACAGACGATGACGGCGAGGCGCCGCACGACGGATTTGAGGATCGTCGGGATCCGGACCAAATACAGAGCCATGAGTCGGCCAAGCCGGATCGCGCGCGAGAGTCCAAGCGATGCCGCTTCGACGATTTCGCGATGATCTGATCCCGCGCGGGGTCAGGGGCAGGGCGGCGGGTCGGACGAGGTGCGTTCGGTTTCGATCAGTTGGCGCAGTTGCCATTTTTCCACCGCGCCCAGTAGCGCGGTCCGGCCGACGACCAGTGCCGGCGTGCCGTAAAAACCGAACAGGCCGGCAAGCTGCGCCGTGCGCGCAAGCTGATCGGTGACGGCACCCGACTGCATGTCGTCGAGAAGCTTGTCGCCGTCTATCCCGGCATCGGTCGCGATCTTTCCGAGATATGCGTCATTGGGAACGATCGGCGTGCCCATCAGCCGCTCGTGGAACACCTGATAGGCGTCCTGTTGCCTTGCTGCGAGCGATGCGCGCGCGGCGCGGCGCGAGGCGGGTCCCAGAAGGGGCAATTCATGCCAGGTGATGCGGACGGGATCGCTGTCGGCGATCTCGTGCAGGCGCGGTGACAGCACCCGGCAGAAGACACAGCGCGCATCCGAGAAGTAGGCGATCGGCACGCGATCCGCCGGTGTGCCCGCGGCGAAGAGATCGGTACAGATGTCTTCTGTCGGGGTGTCTTGCGGGGTGTCGTTGTCAAGGCCGATCATCGCCGGATCACCGCCCGATACGTCCCCGCCAGAAACGCGCCGAAAGCCGGGCAACTCGGGAATGGACTCGAACGCCATGTCGGGCGCGCGCAGTCTGCGGATGATCGGTGGCAGGGCGGCGACGGCAGCCCCGGCGCCGAGCAGGCCGAATACAGTGCGGCGGCGTATCATCGCGCCGCGTCAGACCTTGCCGTCGAAATCTCGATGGATGATCTTCGCGTCGCAATAGGGACATTCCACGAAGCCCCTGTCGCGCGGGATCTGCAGCCAGACGCGCGGATGTCCCAGCGTGCCGCCATCACAGGCGATGCGCCAGGCGTCGACAATGCGCGTTTCCGGGGCCTCGGTGACCATGGGGCGTTTCCTTTCGGCGAGCGTTCCACTACGTGCACATATGAGCAAACGCGGCGCAAGGGGCAAGGGCGGCATGGGCACAAACGCCATCGAGATCCGGGGATTGACCAAAACCTATGGCGGGCGGGGCGCCAGCCCGGAAAAACCGGCGCTGACGGGCGTGGACCTGGACATCCCGAAAGGATCGGTCTTTGGCTTGCTGGGGCCCAACGGCGCGGGCAAGTCGACGCTGATCAACATTCTCGCCGGGCTGGTGGTGAAAAGCGCTGGACAGGTGACGATCTGGGGGTTTGATCAGGACCGCAACCCGCGCCAGAGCCGGGCGTCGATCGGCGTGATGCCGCAGGAGTTGAACCTCGACCCGTTCTTCACCCCGCGCGGCGCGCTGGAAATGCAGGCGGGGCTTTACGGCGTGCCGCGCAAGCAGCGCCGCAGCGACGAGATCCTGCGGCTCGTGGGGCTGGAGGACAAGGCCGAGGCCTATTCGCGCACCCTGTCGGGGGGCATGCGGCGGCGGCTGCTGCTTGGCAAGGCGCTGGTGCATCACCCCCATATCCTTGTGCTTGACGAGCCGACGGCGGGTGTCGATATCGAACTGCGCCAGATGCTTTGGGAGAATGTGCGCGAGTTGAACCGGCAGGGCATGACGATCGTGCTGACCACGCATTACCTCGAAGAGGCCGAGGCGATGTGCGACGAGATCGCGATCATCAACCTGGGCGAGGTCGTGGCGCGCGACACCACCGCCAACCTGCTGGAACGTCTGGATGTCAAAACCATGGTGATCCAGCCCGATGGCCCCGTGCCGCGTCTGCCCGAAGGGGCGGGGCTTCAGGTGAGCCAAGCCGAGAGCGGCACGATAGAGGTGACCTATCACACCGCCGAGATGACCGCCGAGGCGGTGCTGGCAGCGGTGCGCGAGGCCGGGATATCCATCCGCGACGTCAAGACCGAACAGGCCGATCTGCAGGACGTCTTCCTCGACCTGACGCGCAGCAGGTAGAGTGCGTCGCGATCATTTGAATTCACCCGCCCGATACGCCGGTATCGGGCGCATTCCGCGCCCGCCATAGGGCTCATCTCTTCGCCTCAATGGATCTCGTTGAACACAACAAGCTGCAGGTGTCGGTGGCGCGACGTCAGGTGGGGCGGCTCACTTTTCCGCCTTCTTTTCCCAACGACCCGACTCCTCGGACCAGTATTGCGCCGAACATCCGGCGCCAGTGAGCGCTTTCCACTGGCCGCGGGCGGTGTGCAGCGCGGTGTCGTCATGGCCGTCGAAAAGGATGCAGACGCGCGACAGGTCCGTGACTTCTTCGGGCGCGACCTCGGCGCCGTCGACGGCCATCACGCAGGTGGCGCCGTTGGGCCGCTCCGCCGAGGTGGTCAGCAGCACCGGCTGGTCGGCATCATGTGGCCCGCCCGCGAGGCCATGCGGCAGAAACCCGTCCTCGGGGCCGAGCCAGAGATGCCGGTCCAGCCAGTCGAGGCGCGCAGGGTTCGTGCCGCGCACCGCCACACGCCACCCCGCGCCGAGGGCCTTGCCCAGAAGCACGGGCAAGGTAACCTCCAGCGGTCGCTGCGTCAGGTGGTAGAAATAGGCGACACCCACCGGTTCACCCCTCGCACATGTCCGCCACAAGACGGTTGAGTGTCATCACCCCCCACCCCGAGGCGCCCTTGGGCGCATAAGGGGTCTCGGAATCGGTGCGGGCGACGCCGGCGATGTCGAGATGCACCCAGGGCATGTCGTCGCGCACGAACCGGTGCAGGAATTCCGCCGCGGTGATGGTGCCCGCAGGCCGTCCGCCGGAGTTCTTCACATCGGCGATCCGGCTTTTCATCATGTCGGCATAGGCCTTGCCGAGGGGCATGCGCCACAGCCCTTCGCCCTCGGCCTGCGCGGCCTTTAGCACGCTGTTGCACAGCGCGTCATCGGTGCTGAGGGCGGCGGCGTTCTCGTGCCCGAGCGCCACGATGGCCGCACCCGTGAGGGTCGCCAGATCGATCACGCCGCGCGGCGTGTAGGTTTCCTGCGCATACCAAAGGACATCGGCCAGCACCATGCGACCCTCGGCATCGGTGTTGACCACCTCGATCGTGTCGCCCTTCATCGAGGTCACGACATCGCCCGGGCGCGTGGCGCGGTCCGAGACCATGTTTTCCACAAGCCCGACCAGGCCCACGACGTTGGCCTTGGCCTGCCGCCTGGCCAGCGCGTGCATCGTTCCCGCGACCACGCCGGCGCCGGCCATGTCCATCGTCATCGTCTCCATCCCCGCCGCGGGCTTGATGCTGATCCCGCCGGTGTCGAACATCACGCCCTTGCCGACCAGCGCCAGCGGTGCCTCGCCGGCCTTGCCGCCCTGCCATTCCATCACCGCGAGCTTGGAGGGGCTGGCACTGCCGAGGCCGACGCTCAGCAGCGCGCCCATGCCGAGCTTTTCCATGTCGGCCTCTTCAAGGATCGTGATCTTGAGCCCGAGGTCCTTCATCGCCTCGATCCGGGACGCGAATTCGGTTGTGGTCAGATGATTGGCCGGCTCGTTGACCAGATCGCGGGTGAAGAACACCCCTTCGGCCACGGCCAGCGCCGGTTTCGCCTCGGCCTCGACCTCGGAGGGTTTGGCGACCATGGCAGTGACGGGGCCGGGTGTCTTGGCGTCGGCGGTCTTGTGGGCGGTGAAGTCGTAGGCGCGCAGCACCGCGCCCAGCACCAGTTCGACCGGGCGCTTGGCGCTGCCGGCCAGAAGCAGCAGCCCATCCTCGCCCATCTTGCGCCCGAGCGCCACGCCGGCGCGGCGGCTGTCATCGGTGCTGGCCGTTCTCGGCAGCACGACGATATCGATCGCCTTGGCAGCCATGCCGGACGGCCAATCGAGTGTCAGCACGTCACCCGGCGATTTGCCGTCCAGTGTTCCGGCCTCGATCAGCCGCGCGAGCGTGCCCTTGGTCAGGCGATTGACCCGCCGTCCGGCCTGATCGAGCCTGCCATCCGGGGTCACGCAGACCGCGACGCGGCCTTCGGCACGGGCAATGGCATCAAGGTCGGTCTCGGTGAAGGTGACGGAAACGGGCGTGGTCATCGAAGGACTCCTCCTGATTTGTCTTCGCCGCAGACCTAGCGCGGCGGGCGGTCGAACACCAGTTAGCAGTTTTCCCGCCCCGCCAATTCGTCTAGGTTGGATCGCATAATTTCTGTCAAGGGGGTGAAAGTGACCAGATTCGACAGATACATGCTGTCGCAATTCCTGGTTCTGTTCGGTTTCTTCGCGCTCGTGCTTGTCTCCATCGTCTGGATCAACAAGGCCGTGAGCATTTTCGACAAGCTGATCGGGGATGGCCAGCCCGCCTGGGTCTTTCTGGAATTCACCGCACTGACACTGCCTTCGGTGATCGGGGAGATCTTGCCGATCGCGGCCTTTGCGGCGGCGGTCTACGTGGTGCACCGGCTGTCATCGGAAAGCGAGCTGACGGTGATGCAGGCGATGGGCTATTCGCCGCTGCGCCTGCTGCGCCCGGTGCTGGTCTTCGGGCTGATCGTGGCGCTGATGATGTCGATCCTCGCCCATCTTCTGGTGCCGACGAGCATGAGCCAGCTGCGCCTGCGTGAAGACGAGGTGTCGCGCAACATCTCGGCGCAATTGCTGAGCGATGGCACCTTTCTGCATCCCGCGCCGGGGATCACCTTCTACATCCGCGAGATCACGCCGAACGGCGAGTTGCGTGACGTGTTCCTGTCGGATCGCCGCGATCCTGCGCAGTCCACCACCTACACCTCGTCGCGCGCCTATCTGGTGTCCGACACGGGCGGCACGCGACTGGTCATGGTGTCGGGGCTGGCGCAGACCGTGCAACGCGACGGGGATCGCCTGTTTGCCACCTATTTCGACGATTTCTCGCATGACATCAGTAGCCTGATCAGTCGTGGCGATGTCAATCTCGACCGGATCGCATTCGCCGAAACCGCCGACATGCTGCGCAGCCCCGAGAGCGTGGCCGAACGCACGGGCACCTCTTACGGCACGGTGATGTCCGAGCTGCATGGCCGCTTCAACGATGCGCTGATGTGCGTGGTCGCGGCGCTTGTCGGCTTCTGCACGCTGTTGGTCGGCAGCTTCAGCCGGTTCGGGGTTTGGCGGCAGATCGGGTTGGCTTTCGGGTTCCTCCTCGGTCTCAAGATCGTCGAGAGCACGGTGATCGCGCCGGTTCTGGTCGATGGCGCGCTCTGGCCGCTGCTTTATCTGCCTCCGGTGATCGGAATCGCGGTGTCGGCCCTGTTGCTGGGCCTTGCGATGTACCCGGTCCTGCTGCGCTGGCGCCCGTGGCGTGGCGCGCGTGCGGATGCCGCGGAGGCGCGCGCATGACGCTGCATCTCTATTTCGCGCGCCGCTTTTTCATGAGCTTTCTGGGCGTGGCCGCATCGGTCGCCGTGTTGCTGCTGATGATCGAGATGATGGACAAGCTCGGCGATTACCCGGATCGGCCGTTCGGCGACGTTCTGACGGTCGCGTTGCTCGAGATGCCGTGGGAGATCTATGACATCCTGCCGCTTTTCATCATCCTTGGCGCGGTCGCGCTTTTCCTGCGGCTGTCGCGCTCATCCGAGCTTGTGGTTCTGCGCGCGTCCGGACGGTCGGCGTTGCGCGGGTTGCTGGGTCCGGTCAGCGTGGCGCTGCTGATAGGGCTGCTGGGGATCGCGGTGGGCAATCCCTTCGTCGCCTCGACCTCGAAACGCGTGCATGACCTCAAGTTGTTGTACGAGGGGGCCGATACGGCGTCTCTGGCGCTCTCGTCCGAGGGGCTTTGGCTGCGGCAGGGAGGTGGGGACGGGCAGACCGTCATCTTCGCGCAAAGTGCGAGTTCAGATCTGGGCACGCTCTACGATCCGACCTTTCTGGAATTCGACAATGACGGAACGCCGCAGCGCCGGATCAAGGCCGGGGCGGCGTTGCTTGGCGATGGCGAATGGCGCATGCGCGACGTCAAGATCTGGACCCTGTCGGGCGAGGACAACCCCGAGGCGACGGCCGAGCGCCGGGACACGCTTGCCATCCCGTCCGATCTGACGCAGGAGCGCATTATCGACGGGTTCGGACGGCCGGAATACATCTCGATCTGGGAATTGCCGGACTTCATCGACGAGCTGGAAGAATCGGGGTTCTCCGCGCGACGCTATACCATCTGGTTCCAGGGTGAGCTGTCCCGCCCGGTATTTTTTGCCGCCCTTGTGCTGATGTCGGCGGTGTTCACCATCCGACATGCGCGTGGGGCCAACATGGGGCTGATGGTGCTGATGGCGGTGATCGTCGGGTTCGGGCTGCATTACATCCGCAATTTTGCGCAGATCCTTGGCGAAAGCGGTCAGATCCCCATCGCGCTCGCGGCCTGGGCGCCCCCGATCGCCGCGCTGTTGTTCGCGCTTGGCCTTATCCTGCATCTGGAGGACGGATGAGGCGGGTCTTGTGCGGTCTGATGGCCGTCCTGGCGCTGCTGGGTCCGGTGCGCGCGCAAGAGGCCGCGGATCCGGCGATGCTGGTCGCCGACGAGGTGCGTCTGACCGGCGATGACCGGCTGGTGGCCGAAGGCAATGTCGAGGCGATGTATCAGGGCCGCCGCCTGACGGCCGACCGGATCGTTTATGATCGGGGCAGCGACCGGTTGATCGTCTCCGGCCCGGTGAGCCTGACCGAGCCGGAAACCGGCGGTGGCACGGTGCTTGTCGCCGACAGCGCCGAGATCGACCGCGACCTGCGCGACGGGATCCTGCGCGGGGCACGGATCGTGATGCAGCAGCAGTTGCAACTGGCCGCAAGCCGGATGCGCCGCACCGATGCACGCTATAACGAGCTTTCTCAGGTGTCCGTCACGTCGTGCCGCATCTGCGAGGACGAGGGCGCGCCGCTGTGGCAGATCCGGGCCGAGCGTGTGGTCCATGACCAGCAGGAGCGGCAGCTATATTTCGAGAACGCGCAGCTGCGGGTGCTGGACGTGCCGGTTTTCTACCTGCCGCGGCTGCGCCTGCCCGATCCGACCGTCGAGCGCGCGACCGGGTTCCTGACCCCATCGGTCGTCAATTCGAGCCTTCTGGGCACCGGTATCGAGGCGCCGTATTTCATCCGGCTGGGTGATCACAGCGACCTGACGCTGGCGCCGTTCTGGGCGACGAATTCGCGGCGGCTCGGCTTTCGCTACCGACAGGCGTTCCGCCGCGGCGAGATCGAGTTCAACGGCGCCATTGCCGATGACGATTTCAGCCCGGATGGGCGGCGCGGCTATCTCTTTGGCGAGGGACGGTTCGACCTGCCGCGCGATTTCAACCTGCGCTTCGATATCGAACTGACCAGCGACAGGACGTTTCTGCTGGATCACGGGTTTTCCGACAAGGACCGGCTGCGCAGCGGCATCGAGATCGATCGTGCGCGCCGCGATGAATATATCGGCGGCGAGATCTCGTATTACCGATCGTTGCGCGATGGCGAGAGCAACGCCACCTTGCCGTCTATCGTCGGCGATGCCGAGTACGAGCGGCGCATGTTCCCGGCGCGTATCGGCGGCGAGCTGCGGTTTTCGGCCGGGTTGCACGGCCATTACCGCCGCTCGGACGACATCACCGACGGTCCGGACCTTGACCGGTTTGCGGATGGCCGGGATGTCGCGCGGTTCACCTCGGGGCTGGAGTGGCAGCGCGACTGGCTGCTGTCGGCGGGGGTTCTGGCCGGGGTTCAAACCGGCGTGACGCTGGATCATTTCGAAATCCGCCAGATCGGCGAGACCGCGCAGTCGCAGGCCACGGAACTGACGCCCACGGTCGCGGCGCAACTGCGCTGGCCGCTCATCCGGGCCGGCCGCAGCGGCGTCGCCCATGTGATCGAGCCAGTGGCGCAGCTGGCCTGGTCGGGCGGGTCGACACCCGATGTCCCCCGCGAAGAAAGCACCGTGATCGAGTTCGACGAGGGCAACCTGTTCAACGTGTCGCGGTTCAACGCTCCCGACCGGCGCGAACGCGGGTACGCGGCGTCCTACGGGCTGAGCTATGCGCGCGTCGATCCCGACGGCTGGGAGGGCCGGCTGGCCTTGGGGCAGGTGTGGCGCGACGAGCAACTTCTGGAGAGTGACGGCACGCGCAGCTTTTCGCAATCCTCGGGGCTGCGCAACCGCACCTCGGATCTTCTGGTCGCCGGTCAATATCGGACTGCAACCGGGCTGACGCTCACCGCGCGCGGCCTTTTCGACGGTGTGATGGATGTCACCAAGGCCGAGGCGCGGGCCAGCTGGTTCAACGACCGCACCGATATCGGGGCCACCTATATCTGGCTGTCGGACGATCCGCGCGAAAGCCGCGAAGCGACCGTGTCGGAATGGTCGATAGACGGCAGCTACCGGTTCGCCCGTCACTGGACCGCGCGCGGCGAGTGGCGCTATGATGCCGAGACCGACAACAGCATCCGCGCCGGGGCAGGTCTGACCTACACCAACGAATGCGTGGACGTCACGGTTTCGGTGTCGCGCCGCTTCACCTCGTCGACAATCCTTGAACCCGAGACCAACATCGGCTTTACCGTGGGCCTGCGGGGCTTTTCGGCCGCGACCCGGGACGAAAGCTACACACGGACATGCAGGGACTGATCACCATGAACTCTTCGCGCCGCCTCCGCGCCCTCGTCGCCGGCCTTCTGCTGATCCTCGGCCTTGGTGTGACGGTGCCCGCCGGCCCTGCAGCGGCGCAGAACATGTTCGCGCCGGTGATCTACGTCAATGACCAGGCGATCACCCGCTACGAGTTGCAGCAGCGCGCGCAGATGCTGCAGCTCTTTCGCGCGCCGGGCGATCCGCAGGCTCTTGCGCGTGAACAGCTGATCGAGGAGCGGATCAAGATGGAGGCGGCCGACAATTCCGGTGTCAGCCTGCCCGACGAGGCGATCCGTGGCGGCATGGAGGAATTCGCCGGCCGCGCCGACATGGGGGCCGACGAGTTCATCGCGCAGCTTGAACAGGCCGGCGTGTCCGAGCAGAGCTTTCGTGAATTCGTCCGCGCCGGGATCACCTGGCGAGAATACACCCGCGCGCGATTTTCCGAGCGAGTGTCGGTCAGCGACGCGGATCTGGAGCGCGCGACGCAGGCGCTGACAGGCGGGTCGGCGGTGCGCGTGCTTCTGTCCGAGATCATCCTGCCCATCCGGAACGCCGATGAGGCGCAGGCGCAACAGGCGCTTGCCGAGCGTATCGGCGAGGTCCAGAGCGAGGCGCGCTTTGCCGAGTTTGCGCGCGAGCATTCCGCGGCGGGCACTGCCGACAATGGCGGGCGCATGGACTGGACTGCGGCCCCGGACCTGCCCCAGGGACTGCGGGAGGTGGTTCTTGCGCTGGCCCCGGGCGAGGTATCCGATCCCCTTCCCATCGAGGGGGCGCTGGCGATCTTCTACATGCGCGACATCGAGGAGACATCCGTGAACCAACCGGAATATTCCGGGGTCGAGTACGCGCGCTACTACATCCCCGGAGGTCGCAGCGACGCGGCGCTGCAGCGTGCCGCGCGCATACGCGAACGGGTCGATACCTGCGACGACCTTTACGGTGTGGCGCAGGGGCAGCCGCCCGAAGTGTTGGAATTCACGTCTCAGGCCCCGAACGAGATCCCCGACGATATCGCCGCCGAACTGGAGCGGCTCGATCCCGGCGAAAGCTCGGCCCGCCTGACGCGTAGCGGGGGCGAGGTTCTGGTGTTCCTGATGCTGTGCGGCCGCTCGCCGCTTCTGGACGACAATCAGCCCACCGGCGAGGATCTGTCGAACTTCATCCGCAACCAGCGGATCCAGTCCTTTGCTGAAGGCTATCTCGAACAGCTGCGCGCCGAGGCGCGGATCGTCGAGCCGTGACGCCGCCGGTCGCGCTGACCTGTGGCGAGCCTGCGGGGATCGGCCCAGAGATCGCCGTGGCGGCATGGCGGGCGCTTGGTGCGGACCTGCCGTTTTTCCTGATCGGTGATCCCGCGCATTTGCCCGCGGGCGCACCGCATGTGGTCATCGACCATCCGTCCGAGGCAGGGATCGCCGGCGCGCAAGGTCTGCCAGTGCTTCGGCATGACGTCCCCGGCCCGCGTACCCCCGGCACGCCGGATCCGGCGCAGGCGCAGGGCGTGATCGACGTGATCGCGCGCGGCGTAGATCTGGTGCAATCGGGACAGGCGCTCGCCTTGTGCACCGCGCCCATCCACAAGCAGGCTTTGCAGGAAGGGGCCGGCTTCGCCCATCCCGGCCATACCGAGTATCTTGCGCATCTGGCGGGCGTCGACCGCGTGGTGATGATGCTGGCCTCTGACGCGCTGCGGGTCGTGCCGGCGACCATCCATATCCCGTTGGCGCAGGTGCCGCAGGCGCTGACCGGGGATCTGCTGGAGGAGGTCATCCGCATCACCCATGCCGCCATGATCCGCGATTTCGGGGTGGCCGCGCCGCGTCTGGCCGTGGCCGGGCTGAACCCGCATGCCGGCGAGGGCGGGCGCATGGGCACCGAGGAAATCGAGGTGATCGCGCCGGTCCTGAAGCACCTGCGCGCTGAAGGTGTCGATCTGCGCGGGCCGATGTCGGCGGACACCATGTTCCATGCCGCAGCCCGGGCACAGTACGACGCGGCGATCGCGATGTACCACGATCAGGCGCTGATCCCGATCAAGACGCTGGATTTCGACCGCGGGGTGAATGTCACGCTGGGGCTGCCGTTCATCCGCACCTCGCCCGATCACGGAACGGCGTTCGACATTGCCGGGCAGGGCGTGGCGAACCCGGCCTCGCTGATCGAGGCGCTGCGCATGGCGCACCGCATGGGGCAGGCGCGCGGGGCATGAGCACGCTTGACGCGCTGCCGTCGCTCGCCCGGGTGATCGCCGCGCATGGCCTGTCGGCGCGCAAGTCGATGGGCCAGAATTTCCTGCTGGACCTGAACCTGACTGCCAAGATCGCCCGTCAGGCCGGTGATCTGAGCGGTTGCGACGTGCTGGAGATCGGCCCCGGCCCCGGCGGGCTGACCCGCGGGTTGCTGGCCGAGGGCGCGCGCCGGGTACTGGTCATCGAGAAGGACGCACGCTGTCTGCCGCCCTTGGCCGAGGTGGCCGAGGCGGCGGGCGGGCGCTTGCAGGTGATCCACGGCGATGCGCTGGAGGTTGATCCCTTGCAGCATCTGACGCCGCCGATCCGGGTTGTGGCGAACCTGCCCTATAATGTCGGCACCGAGCTTCTGGTGCGGTGGCTGACGCCCGCCGACTGGCCGCCCTTCTGGACCTCGCTGACGCTGATGTTCCAGCGCGAAGTGGCCGAGCGGATCGTGGCCACGCCGGGATCGAAGGCCTACGGGCGGCTGGCGCTGCTGGCGCAGTGGCGCACGGATGCGAGGATCGTGCTGCACCTGCCGCCCGAGGCGTTTACCCCGCCGCCCAAGGTCTCCAGCGCGGTGGTGCATCTGACCGCGCTTGAGGCGCCACGCTATCCGGCCGATCCGAAGATCCTTGAGCGGGTCGTCGCGAAGGCCTTCAACCAGCGGCGCAAGATGCTGCGCGCCGCGCTGAAGGGTGCTGCGCCTGATATCGAGGACCGTTTGCGTGCGGCGGGTATCGCTCCGACAGATCGCGCCGAGACGGTGGATCTGAAGCGGTTCTGCGCGCTGGCCCGGTTGATGCCCGGTGCGGAGGCGGTGTGAAACGGGGCCTCGCGTGGACAAACGGGCTGCGGACCCGGCGCGATACGCGGCGCGCAGCGCCGCAGCGCCATCGCATGTCCGCCCTACCGGACAGGCGATTTGTCGAAGCTGGCGCATCGATTGCAGCTTTCGCGGGGTTGCCGGGATAAAGTGCCCTGAACCCCTGTCAGATCGCCTGCCCGCAGACATGCGATGGCGCTGCTGTTACGCACTTATCCATTATCCGAAGTCCGACGCGGTCGCCTCGCGCCGCAGCACCGTTGCCAGATCGCCGTAGCCGGTGAAGCGGTACTCGTAATCCAGACCCAGCCGGGCGGCGCAGTCGCGGGCCTTGGCCGCGAGCGCGGGATCTTCGGTCTGGGCCTGATAGATCAGCGTGGTGTAGTTGCCGAAGATCATGTCGCGCAACTCGGGGTGCCGGTCGAGGCCCATGGGCCGCCAGACGAAGGCATCGAATTGCCTCACCAGGAAATCGGTGAGGTAGAAGGCCGTGATCTCGTCGTCATGTTCGGCAAAGCGGTCCACCCCCTCGAAGAACGCGTAGCAATGCGGGCCGGCCACCATCTCGACGCCCAACTCGGCGCATTTGGCCTGCAGGCGCCCGCCCGTGCCGCAATCGGCATAGACCACGAAGATGCGCGTGTAGTCCGCGCGATGGCGCGTCACGGCCTTCTCCACCTCTGGCGTGATGCGGTCGGGGTAAAGATGGAGCTTCGCCGGCAGGCAATGCAGATCCATGTGATCCCAGCCGTTCAAGCGTTTGAGCGCAAGGATCTCGTGTGCGAGCGCACCGCAGGCGATCAGAAGGATCCGGCCGGTGCCGCTGGCCGTCAGCCCGTGCTCGGTCAACGTGGCGGGGGCGGGCAGGGGCGTGTCGCGGGTGGTCACGGCGTCTGACCTTTTCGTGTGATGGCGCGGGGCGGCTTTGTGATCCTGTAAGGTGCTGGTACGTTTTGCATATGGGCATCATGGGACAGACGCGCATGGGACTTTCGAGCAGATTCGCGACCGCCCGGACGGGTCTTTTCCGCACCTTCGGGCTGATGTTCATTGCCGGGTTTTTCGCGACCGTCGCTTTCGATCTCTGGGGGCAGGTCATCAGCCCAGTTCTTGGCTTTGCCAACCTGTCGCCGCACGGGTTGGCGAAAAGCCTGCTGGGGGCTTACGGACTGCCGAATGGCGATTTCGCCGGGTATTTCGTGCATTTCTATTTGGTTGGGCTGATCGGCTACCCGTTGGGCTGGCTTTACGTGTTCCGCCCCGTCTGGGCCCGGGTTGCGGGCGTGCGCGGCTGGCTGCTGCCGGCTGCGCTCTACGGGGTCGGGCTGTGGATCTTTGCCATCGGCGGGATCACGGCGCTTGCGGGTCTGCCGTTCTTCCTGGACTTCACAGGTATCACCTGGGTCGCGTTGGCGGGGCATGTGATCTACGGCGTCATCCTGGTGGCGGTGCTGCGGGCGTTCGTGGGCCGGTGAGAGCGCGGCGGGGGTCACCCGCGCGCGCCTCCCCTCCCCGGGGAACTTTCAGACCGCGGCCAGCGAATTGTGCTTGCGGTCCATGAAGGTCTTGGCGGTCTCGACCGCGACGGCGGCGTCGCGGCAATAGGCATCGGCCCCGATTGCGCGCCCGAATTCCTCATTCAGGGGCGCGCCGCCGACAAGAACGATGTAATCGTCGCGCTTGCCCTCGGCGACCATCGTATCGATTACCACTTTCATATAAGGCATCGTCGTCGTCAAGAGCGCCGACATGCCGAGGATATCAGGTTTTTCGGCTTCCAACGCCGCGAGGTAGTTCTCGACCGGGTTGTTGATGCCGATATCGACGACCTCGAACCCCGCGCCCTCCATCATCATCGACACAAGGTTTTTGCCGATATCGTGGATGTCGCCCTTCACGGTGCCGATCACCATCTTGCCGACGCGCGGCGCGCCGGTCTCGGCCAGAAGCGG
>JAWLGF010000057.1:0-14205 GCA_041685205.1 Roseovarius sp. | reverse complement strand
ACGCGCCGCGTGACGGATTGAAAGGCCCTCGCGCTCGACCACGTTTTCACCCGATTGCGCCACATCCAGAAGCAGATCGACGATGTGATCCTCCAGCAGATTGACCTCGTCGATATAGAGATAGCCGCGATTGGCGCGCGCCAGCAGCCCCGGCTCGAACGCCTTGACGCCTTGCGACAAGGCCCGTTCGATGTCGAGCGCGCCGGTCACGCGATCCTCGCTGACACCAAGTGGCAGGTCGATCACCGGAGTCGGGCGCTCATGCGTGGCGGTGGTGGTGATGCCCGCCCAGTCGGGGCAGTCCTCGGGCCGGGCGGAATTCACCGGGCACCCCGCGACCACGGTGATCGGGGGCAGCAATGCTGCGAGCGCGCGCACGGCGGTCGATTTGCCGGTGCCGCGATCGCCGAAGACCAGAACCCCGCCGAGACGCGGCTCGATCGCGGTCAGGATCATCGCCAGTTTCATCTGCTCCTGGCCGACGATGGCCGAAAAGGGGAACGCTGTGTTCATGTCGGTCCTTGGAGTTGGTCGAGAGGGTGTGTTCCGTTCCACGTGCCGCGCGTTCCGATCACCTGGAACCGCGCGTACAGTTCTTCGCGGAACCAGTCGCCGCGGCGCACGGCCTCGATGGCGCTTGCATGCGGGCCGTTATGGCGCGCGAAGTCGTTCATGCTGGCCGCGTCCGGCCAGATGGAAAACGTCACCTGATGCAGAAGTGGCACCTCGCCGATGCCGATCTTGAAGGCCACTTTGGGATCGTCGCCGATCATGCGGCTGATATCGGGCACACGCCGCCAGAAGCGCAGCGCGGCCCAAGGTCGCACCGTCGCGCGGGTCAGCGCGGCGAGGGGGGCATTGCCGGTGGCGCGGGTCGGCCTGAAGGGCGCGCGCCCCGACCACGCGCCGCGTGCCGAAATGGGCGACAGGAACACGGTCCAGTCTTCCGTTGCGCGGCGCCGATAGCGGCTAAAGATCTCCGCATTCTCGATGCGATCACGGGCGGTGGCGGCGTCGGGCCATGTGGCGAGGATCGCATAGACGGCGGTATTGGGGCGCGGCGTGAACCCCTCGCCGGTGCCCGACCCGAACAGCTTCCAGAACCCGATCCCGTCGACCCGCGGCATATGCAGGCGGGCAAACCCCATCATGCCGAGCGCCCAGAGCCGGGTCGGCCATGGATCGAAGCGGAAGAAGCTGAGGCTGACGGTTTGGATCGGAGTGCTCCCGACAGGGGTGTTGGTCTTTGACAATGGCACGCATCACGGCCCGAGAAAAGACCGCAAAAACCGGATTGTCAACTAAACTTGACAGGTATAGCATGGTGTAATGTTGACACGTGTTGATCCCGGTCTGACGGACCAGACGGCCAGGGCGGTTGCGCCGCACGCCGTCGTCATCGGGGCGGGCCTTGGCGGGCTGGCCTCTGCGATGCGGCTCGGGGCGAAGGGGTACCGTGTCACGGTGCTCGACCGGCTCGACAGTCCGGGTGGGCGTGGGTCTTCGATCACCGAGAACGGCCACCGGTTCGATCTCGGCCCGACGATCGTGACCGTGCCGCAGCTCTTCCGCGAGCTGTGGGCGATCTGCGGGCGTGATTTCGACGCCGATGTCGATCTGCGCGCGCTCGATCCGTTCTACGAGATTCGCTGGCCGGATGGCAGCCACTTCACCGCGCGGCAGGACGATGCCGCGATGCGCGCCGAAGTGTCGCGTCTGTCGCCGTCGGACCTGAAGGGCTATCAGAAATTCCTCGCCGATGGCGAACGCCGCTACTGGGTCGGGTTCGAGGATCTGGGGCGCCGGTCGATGCACAAGGTCTGGGATCTCCTCAAGGTGCTGCCCACCTTCGCCATGCTGCGTGCCGACCGCTCGGTCGCGGCGCATGCGGCGATGCGCGTCAAGGACGAACGCCTGCGCATGGCGCTGTCGTTTCATCCGCTCTTCATCGGCGGCGATCCGTTCAATGTCACCTCGATGTATGCGCTGGTCAGCCATCTGGAAAAGGCCTTCGGCGTGCATTACGCCATCGGCGGTGTCGATGCCATCGCCCGGGCCATGGGCCGCGTGATCGAGGATCAGGGCAGCGTCGTCCGGCAGGGTGCCGAGGTGGACGAGATCCTGATCAAGGACCGGCGCGCCCGGGGCGTGCGCCTGACCGGCGGCGAGATCCTCACCGCCGATATCGTTGTGTCAAACGCCGATGCCGGCCATACCTATGACCATCTGCTGCGCAACCACCGCAAGCGGCGCTGGACCCCCGCGAAGCTGAAGCGCGCGCGCTGGTCGATGGGGCTGTTCGTTTGGTATTTCGGCACGACGGGGACGGCAGGCAAATGGGCCGATGCCGGGCATCACACCATCCTGAGCGGTCCGCGCTATGAGGGGCTTTTGCGCGACATCTTTCGGCGCGGCAAGCTCGCCGATGACATGAGCCTTTATGTCCACCGTCCCAGCGTCACCGACCCCGGCGTCGCGCCCGAGGGCGGCGACACGTTCTACGCGCTCAGCCCTGTGCCGCATCTGGGTCATGCCGATCCCGTAAACTGGGCCGAGATGGCCGAGCCCTACCGCCAAAAGGTGCAGGCGGTGCTGGAGGACCGGCTTCTGCCGGGGCTGGGCGATCACCTGTCAGCTTCCACCGTGTTCACGCCCGAGACGTTCCGCGACCGCTATCTCAGCCCGCATGGGACCGGGTTCTCGATCGAGCCGCGAATCCTGCAAAGCGCGTGGTTCCGCCCGCATAACGTCAGTGAAGAGGCCAAGGGCCTGTATCTGGTGGGCGCCGGCACGCATCCCGGTGCAGGGCTGCCCGGCGTGATCTCCAGCGCCGAGGTTCTGGGCCAGATCGTGCCCGATCCGCAGGGAGTGTCGCAAACATGATCGCCCCCCGCGACATGGAGCATTGCGTCGAGTCGATTCGCCATGGATCGCTGTCGTTTCACGCGGCCTCGAAATTGCTGCCGCGGCGGCTGCGCGACCCGGCACTTGCGCTTTACGCGTTCTGCCGGCTGGCCGATGACGCGGTGGACCTGCAGCCGGCCAAGGCCGATGCGGTGCTCGCGCTGCACGAGCGGCTGGACAGGGCCTATGCCGGGACGCCGCGCGATGCCCCCGAGGATCGCGCCTTTGCCGCCGTGATCGAGGAATTCGGCATGCCCCGCGCGCTGCCCGAGGCGCTGCTGGAAGGCCTCGCGTGGGACGCGATGGAGCGGCGCTATGCCAGCCTGTCGGATCTGCGGGCGTATTCGGCGCGCGTGGCCGCCGCGGTGGGCGCAATGATGTGCGTGCTGATGCGGGTGCGCGATCCGAACGCGCTGGCCCGCGCCTGTGATCTGGGCGTGGCGATGCAACTGACCAATATTGCCCGCGACGTGGGCGAGGATGCGCGGGAGGGGCGGCTTTACCTGCCCACCGACTGGATGCATGAGACCGGGGTCACGCCGGAGGATTTCCTGCGCGATCCGCAGCCCACACCACAGGTGCGCATGATGGTGCGGCGCCTGCTGCGCGAGGCCGACGACCGCTATGGGCGCTGCGACGCGGGGATCGCCGAATTGCCGCTGTCGTGTCGCCCGGGCATCTTTGCCGCGCGTCACATCTATGGCGGGATCAACCGTCGGGTGCGGGCCGCGGAGCACGACACGATCACGCGGCGCGCCCGCACGACCGGCGGCCAGAAGCTGGGCTGGGTGATGCTGGCCTTCCTGCGCGGCGCGGGGACCGTGGTGATGCCGCGCTCGCCCATGCTCTATGCCCGCCCGTTGCCCGAGACGGTCTTTCTGGTCGAGGCCGCCGGCGATCCGAATGCCGGAGCGTCGGACTGGAGCGATACGCTTTACAAGACAATGGCGCAGCTCAAGACCAAGGATCAGGAAGACAGCGTATCATTGCTTCGCAGCCCCCCGCGCGCTAGAACCAGTGCATGATATGGATCTGTTTCGCCATTTTTCTGACGGCCTGCTTCGCGGCGGGCTCCACCGGTCAGTTGTTTCCGCCGGGAAAGTGGTACGAGGCGCTGAAAAAACCGTGGTTCACGCCGCCCAACTGGCTGTTTCCGGTGGCATGGACCACGCTTTACATCTGCATGGCGGCGGCCGGTGCGCGGGTGGCGGTAAGCCCCGATAACGGCATTGCGATGGCGCTCTGGTCGCTGCAGATCGCGTGTAACGGTCTGTGGACACCGGTGTTCTTCGGATTGCGACGCATGAAGCTGGGCTTCGTGGTTCTGTCCGGGCTGTGGCTGTCGGTCGCGCTAACGATGGTCGCCCTGTGGCAGGTGGACTGGATCGCGGGGCTGCTCTTCGTGCCGTACCTGACATGGGTGTCGGTCGCGGCCTGCCTGAATTATTCCGTCATGCGGCTGAACCCGTCCGAGGACGCGGCCTCGGGGACGACCGGTTAATCGGCAAACCGCCAGCCCTTGCGGCGCGGCACACGCACGGCCAGCATGGGCTTGAGCAACGCCGAGCGGAACCGCGTGAGGTCGAGGGCCTCGTGCACCCCGACAGTTTCCTCTCCGTCAAGGCGCGTGCGCACCGCCGAGCGGGAATAGAACGGCGCGTCGAGCATGCCTTGCACCTGTTTTGGCTGATATCCGGGATCGGCGCGCGTGTCGCGTGCCACGGCCCAAAGGCTGCGCCGCATGCGGGTCTTGGGCGGCGGGGTGATCGCGCTCGCATGGCCGGTCTTTTCGAAGCGGATTCCTGCGCCGAGCGTGCTGCCATCCAGCCGCGTCGCATCGTAAAAGCAGGTGCTTCCCGTTCGTGTCGGAAAGCGGCCCCAAGTCCAGTAGCTGAAATCCTGTTCCAGCGCGCGGGTGCCGAAATTGGCGTCGAAATAGCCGTGCCCGTCCCATTGCCAGCCTGCAGCCTCCAGATCGACGCGGATATCGCAGGTTGGCGCGAAGGGACGCCAGACATGGGCGCCATCGGAGGTCAGGGGCATCTCGACCGATGTCAGCGCGCTTGGCGTCACCCGGATCGTGCCCCGCACGCGGGAGACGAGTGGCGGCGAGGAAATCTCGTCGATCTCGATCACCAGCGCGCCATCGTCCCACCGCATCGCCGACGGGCCGATGGTCAGGGTGGTTTCGCTTTGGCGCAGCGCCGCGCGGCCTCGGTCGGTCATGGTAAAACGTCCGCCGGGACCGTAGCTGGCGACGTTCAGGCAGACATGGTTCTCGGGCGATTTGCGCCCCGACCATGCGTACCACGGTGAAAAGACCGATCCTATGAACGCGATGACGCTGACCGCGCGGGTGCCGTCGGTGCTGAGTCCGTCGATATACCACCAGGCGTAGCCGTTGCGGGGGACGTCGAGGTTGAAGTTCGGTCGCGCATGATCGCCGCGGCCGCATGCTGGCCGGAGAGGGCCGCCATCGGCACCCCCGCCCCCGGATGCGTCCCGCCCCCCGCCAGGTAGAGGCCCGGCACGCCCGTGCGCGCCGTCGGGCGTTTGAAGGCCGCCGTCATGCCATGCGGGCTCTGCCCGTAAAGGGATCCGTCCGAGGCGGGAAAGAGGCGTGCGAAGTCCGAAGGTGTCGTCAGCGCCGCGGCCTGCGGTGTCGGATGGAAGGTCAGGCCGAACCGCGCCAGCGTCCGGAATGTGCGTGTCTGACATGTCTCATGGTCCTCTTGGGTCGCGCGGGCGTGCACAGGCGGGGCGTTGGCGATGATCTCGAACCGCTCGGCCGTGCGGTTTGGTGCGTTCTGACCGCGATCCTGCGCGCAGACGTAGAGCGTTGGGTCGGGGGCCATATCACCGCGGGCGAGCGCGTCGAACTCGGATTTCGGGGTGTCGCGGAAGAATACGTTGTGATGCGCCAGCTCCGGCCCCTGCGGTGTGGCGGCGAAGGCCCAGACCTCGGCCGACAGGCTGCGGGCGCTGGTTTCGGTCTGCGGTGCGACATGGGCGCAATCGCGGCCGAGCGCCCCGGTGGCCAGTGCCCTGGGGTCGCCGTTGAAAAGCACCGTGTCGGCGGGGATGCGGGTGCCGTCTGCGAGGATGACGGCGCGGGCGCCCTCAGCCTGCGTGACCTCGATCCGGTCGACATGCGAATCGAAACGAAACTCGGCGCCACGCGTTTCGGCCAGGCCCTGAAGGGCCTGTGCAAGACGGTGCATGCCGCCTTCGACGACCCAGACGCCCGCCGCCTCGGCCTGCCAGATCAGCGCCAGAAGCCCAGGGACCTCGTAGGGCGAGCCGCCGACATAGGTGGCGTAGCGCCCGAAAAGCTGCGACAGGCGTGGATCGTCGAAGCTCTTGTCGAGAACATCCGCGAGGGTCGAGAGCGGCGCCATCGGCCTAAGCAGATGCGGGTTGCGCATCACATGAGCGGCGAGCCCCGGAAGCGACGGGGCAGGGGACCGCATCACCGGCCCGTCGAACCCCTCGAACAGCGTCCGTGCCCTTGCGGAAAAGCTGCGAAACTGCGCGGCCGCCCGCGCGCCGGAAAAGTGGCGGATGGCCTCGGCGCTGCCCTCTTCGGTGTTATGCAGGTCGAGGGTGTTTCCGTCGGGCCAGAAATGCCGTGCGAGAATGTGCTGCGGAATCAGCGTGACATGATCCTCCAGCCGCTCGCCCAGTTCGTTGAAAAGCGCATCGAAAACGCCGCGCAGCGTCAGTACCGTGGGACCGGCATCAACCGGGCCCAAATCCGAGGGCAGACAGCGCATCTTGCCACCCGGGGTCGCGTGGCGTTCGAGGACCAGAACGCGCAGCCCGTGATTGGCCAGGCGTGCCGCGGCACTAAGTGCACCGATGCCGCTGCCGATGATCACGACGCGGTCGGTTCGGGAGGATCTGCGTGCCGTCATGGGTTGATTGTTGACTCGACGACGCAAACTGTCCAGAATAATTTACACATTTGATGTTGCAATAAGTGTACACCGGAGCAGGAGGCGTTGGAATGCGCATGACCGACAGGATAGATGCGGCGCTGTCGCAGGCCATTGCAAACGCACGCGGGACTGCCGCGCCGCACCGTCTGGGCGAGGCGCTGGCCTATGCGACCGGGCCGGGCGGCGCACGGATCCGTCCCACGATCCTGTTGTCGGTCGCCGGGGCCTGCGGTGAGGACCGGCCAGAGATATCGGATGCCGCGGCGACGGCGCTGGAATTGATCCATTGCGCCAGTCTCGTGCATGACGACCTGCCCTGTTTCGACGACGCCGACACGCGGCGCGGCAAGCCCTCGGTGCACAAGGCGTTCTCTGAACCGCTTGCGGTGTTGACCGGCGACAGCCTGATCGTGCTTGCCTTCGAGGTGCTGGCACGGGCGACCGTGACCGATCCGCAACGAGGGTCCGCGTTGATCATGGCGCTTGCGCAACGCACAGGGATGCCAAACGGGATCTGTGCCGGGCAGGGCTGGGAAAGCGAGACGACGGTCGACCTGGCCGCGTACCACCGGTCCAAGACGGGGGCGCTGTTCATCGCGGCCACCGAAATGGGCGCAATCTCGGCGGGACATGATCCCGAAAACTGGCGCGACCTTGGCGCGTTGATCGGCGAGGCCTTTCAGGTGGCGGATGATTTGCGCGACGCGGTGCTCGACGCCGAGACGCTTGGCAAACCCGTCGGGCAGGATGCGCTGCACGACCGGCCGAACGCGGTGGCGCAACTGGGGGTCGAGGGCGCGTCGAAGCGGCTTTCGGACATCCTGGCGGGCGCGATCGCCTCGATCCCGTCCTGTCCGGGCGAGGCGCAGCTGGCCCGGATGGTCCGGGCGCAGGCCACGCAGATCGTGCCGACGATGCCCGCGTCGAGCCGGGCCTGAGGCGACCCCGGCATGACGCCGCAGGATCCGCCGCGGCGTCGTAGTCTCGATCTCCTCACATGGCTCAACAGGCTTGTGGCGCGCGCCGACATGCAGCGGATCGCGGCCCGGCTTCCGATCGGAAAAGCCATCGCGCGGCGCGATGGTGCTGAAATCTTCGATCTTGTTCAGGGGTTTGTCCGCTCGGGCGTGCTGTCTGCGCTGATCGAGCTGCGCGTGCTGCACCGGCTGATGGACGGCCCTTGCGCCGCTGGCGACCTCGCCCCCGATTGCGGCATGGCCCCGGACCGGATGGAGATCCTGTTGCAAGCCGGGGCCGCCATGGGATTGCTGGGGCGCCGCCGCGACGGCCGGTTCCGGATCGCGCGCAAGGGGGCCGCGATCCTCGGGGTGCCGGGGCTCGAAGCGATGATACGGCACCACCACGTTTTCTATTCGGACATGGCCGATCCCGTGGCGCTCCTGCGCGGCGAGGTTGAGACCGGGCTGGCGCGTTTCTGGCCCTATGTCCACGGCGCCGACGGCACCGTGTCCGAAGAGGATGCGGCGCGTTATTCGGACCTGATGGCGCAATCGCAGAGCCTCGTGGCCGAGGACACGCTACGGATGCTCTCGTTGCATGGTGTCCGGCACCTGATGGATGTGGGCGGCGGGTCGGGCGTCTTTGCCGCCGAGGTGGCAGCGCGATATCCGGGCATGGACATAAGCGTGCTGGATCTGCCGGAAGTGATTCCCGACGCCCGCGAGCGGCTGGCCCGTCGGGGACTTGCATCGCGCATCGCATGCCGTGCCGGATCGTTCCGTGACGGACCCTTGCCAGAGGGCGCGGATACGATTTCGCTGATCCGCGTGCTTTACGATCACGCGGATGACACGGTTGCCGATCTGCTGGCCAAGGCGCATGCCGCGCTGCCGCCGGGCGGGCGTCTGATCGTGTCAGAGCCGATGTCGGGCGGGGCATGTCCCGACCCCGTCGGCGACGTCTATTTTGCCTTTTATACCATGGCGATGGGGACCGGGCGTGCGCGCTCGACCGCAACCATCGCCGCGATGTGCCGCGCGGCAGGGTTCGAGCGCGTTCATATCCCGCGCGCGCCTCGCAGTTACGTCACCAGCGCCCTGATCTGCGTGAAGCCCGGCTGACATCCGTCCTGAAATTAAGTGTAAACAAAACTTGACAGTAAGAACTGTATAAGTAGACTTACATTCAAGGGTTCGCCGTTTTGACTGAGTCTTTCGACCAGCGGCCAACCAGAGACGGAGGCGCCATGCAGACCCGCGCTGTCTATTTGAACGGTCCCGAGGATCTTCGACTGGACACCCTTGCGCTCAACGCGCCGGTCGACGGCGATCTTGTCGTCGATATCGCCTATTCCGGAATCTCCACGGGCACCGAAAAGCTGTTCTGGTCCGGCCGGATGCCGCCCTTTCCGGGCATGGGCTATCCGCTGGTGCCCGGCTACGAGGCGGCTGGCGAGGTGGTCGAGGCCGCGCCCGGCACCGGCTTCAAGCCCGGCGACCGGGTGTTCGTGCCGGGGGCCAATTGCTTTGACGGCGCCTACGGGCTGTTCGGGGGCGCGGCGGAACGCCTTGTCACCGACGCGGCCCGGGTGACGCGGATCGATGCGGGCCTGGGCCCCGAGGGCGCGCTGCTGGCGCTGGCCGCGACGGCGCGGCACGCGATGGCCGGCCTTGATCGGGCAGTGCCGGACCTGATCGTCGGGCACGGCGTGTTCGGCCGGCTTCTGGCGCGGCTGACGATCGCCGCAGGTGCGCCCGCCCCGACCGTGTGGGAAATCGAGCCGGGCCGCCGCGGCGGCGCGCAGGGTTACGAGGTGGTTGACCCCGCCGACGATCCGCGCCGTGACTATCGCGCGATCTATGACGCGTCGGGCAATGCCGCGATCCTCAACGACCTGATTGGCCGCATCCGCAAGGGCGGCGAGGTCGTCCTGGCGGGGTTCTATCCCGATGCCTTGAGCTTTGCCTTTCCGCCGGCCTTCATGAAGGAAGCCCGTCTTCGCGTGGCCGCGGAATGGACCCGCGAAGACCTGGCCGCCACGGCGGCGCTGATCGAGAACGGTGCGCTTTCGCTTGGCGGGTTGATCTCGCATAGCGCCCCCGCCGAACAGGCCCCCGACGCCTATCGCACGGCGTTCGAGGACCCCGCCTGTCTGAAAATGATACTCAACTGGAAGGAAGCAGCGTGAAGGACGACGTGCCAAATCTCAAGGATTTCGACCAGCGGCTCCGCGACGAGGCGCATGAGGATCTGGCCGATGTGATTCATCAGGGCGAGCCGACACAGAAGACCCAGATCATCGCGATCTACGGCAAGGGCGGCATCGGCAAGAGCTTCACGCTCGCCAATCTCAGCCACATGATGGCCGAGCAGGGCAAGCGCGTGCTGCTGATCGGCTGCGATCCGAAATCCGACACCACTTCGCTGCTGTTCGGCGGCAAGGCCTGCCCGACGATCATCGAGACTTCGACCAAGAAGAACCTCGCCGGCGAGCCGGTGAAGATCGGCGATGTCTGCTTCAAGCGCGGCGGCGTCTTCGCGATGGAGCTGGGCGGGCCGGAAGTCGGCCGCGGCTGCGGCGGGCGCGGCATCATCCACGGCTTCGAGCTGCTGGAAAAGCTGGGCTTTCACGACTGGGATTTCGATTACGTCCTGCTGGATTTCCTCGGCGACGTGGTCTGCGGCGGGTTTGGTTTGCCGATTGCCCGCGACATGGCGCAGAAGGTGATCCTCGTGGCCAGCAACGACATGCAGTCGCTTTACGTGGCCAACAATGTCTGCTCGGCGGTGGAATATTTCCGCAAGCTCGGCGGCAATGTCGGCGTCGCGGGGCTGGTGATCAACAAGGACGACCATTCGGGCGAGGCGCAGGCCTTTGCCAAGGCCGTCGAGATCCCCGTGCTGGCCGCCATCCCTGCCGATGACGACCTGCGCAAGAAATCCGCCAATTACCAGATCGTCGGCACCGCCGAGAGCGAATGGGGCAGCCTGTTCGCCGGTCTGGCCGAGCAGGTATCCGAGGCTCCGCCCGTGCGCCCGTCGCCGCTGGACCAGGACGGCCTGCTGAGCCTGTTCGACAGCAAGGATACCGGTGGCGATTACGTGCTGGTGCCGGCCACCGACGAGGACATGCGCGGCAAGTATTCGAAACCGAAGGAGAGCCTGGAGGTGGTCTATGATGAGGCCTGAAACGGTTCAGATCGACCGCCCCCTGCGGGATCGCTCCTTCGACTCAAGATTGAACGAGGTGCGCCGGATGCTGGCACAGGCCCGCCCCGAGCAGATCTTTCGCCTGATGGACGACATCCGCAAGAACGACGGGTCCGACGACCCGCGGGGGACGGCATGACCGACGAAGTCAAGTACGACACTGCCGGCGAGACCGAAGTGATCAAGGCGGCGCCGGACACGGCTTCGGACGCGGCTGCGCCGGACATGCCGACTGACGCAGGCCTCGATCAGGGCATGGATCAAGGTCTGGGCTGCCATTCCGGCGCCGAGATGGAGAAAGCCGCCCGCATGGCGGGGCAGAGCGAGATCCTCGATCAATATGCCAAGGACTATCCGCAAGGACCGCATGACAAGCCGCAAAGCATGTGCCCTGCCTTTGGCTCGCTCCGCGTCGGGCTGCGCATGAAGCGCGTGGCCACGGTGCTGTCGGGCTCGGCCTGCTGCGTCTACGGCCTGACCTTCGTCAGCCATTTCTACGGCGCACGGCGGTCAGTGGGTTACGTGCCCTTCAATTCCGAGTCGCTGGTCACGGGCAAGCTGTTCGAGGATATCCGCGAGAGCGTGCACGAACTGGCCGATCCCGACCGCTACGACGCGGTGGTGGTGACCAATCTCTGCGTGCCCACGGCCAGCGGCGTGCCGCTGCGGCTGTTGCCCCGCGAGATCAACGGTGTGCGGATCGTCGGCATCGACGTGCCCGGTTTCGGCATCCCCACCCACGCCGAGGCCAAGGACGTGCTGGCCGGTGCGATGCTCAACTACGCGCGCCAGGAGGTCGAGGCCGGTCCCGTGCCCGCGCCCGAGGGCGGTGTCTCGGACCGGCCCACGGTGACCCTGCTGGGCGAGATGTTCCCCGCCGATCCGATGATGATCGGCCGGATGCTGGACCCGATGGGGCTGGCCGTTGGGCCGGTGGTGCCCTGCCGGGAATGGCGCGAGCTTTATGCCGCGCTGGATTGCGGCGCGGTCGCGGCCATCCACCCCTTCTATACCGCAGCCATCCGCGAATTCGAGGCCGCGGGCCGGCCCATCGTCGGCAGCGCGCCCGTGGGCCGTGACGGTACCGCCGCGTGGCTCGCCGGGATCGGCGACGCCTTCGGTTTGCCCGCGGACAGGATCGCCGCGGCACAGAATGCCGTGCTGCCGGAGATCGACAGCGCGCTGAACGCCGCCCCGATCAAGGGCACGATCACGCTGTCGGGTTACGAGGGCTCCGAGCTGCTGGTGGCACGCCTGCTGATCGAGAGTGGCGCGGACATTCCGTATGTCGGGACCGCCTGTCCCAAGACGCCGTGGTCCGAGGCTGATGCAAACTGGCTGCGCGCGCGCGGCGTGACGGTGAAATTCCGCGCCTCGCTGGAAGATGATTGCGCGGCGATGGAAGGGCTGAAGCCGGATCTGGCCATTGGCACCACGCCGGTTGTGCAGAAGGCCAAGGAACTGGCCGTGCCGGCGCTCTACTTCACCAACCTCATCTCGGCGCGGCCGCTGATGGGGCCGGCCGGGGCGGGCAGCCTTGCCGAAGTGGTCAACGCCGCAATGGCGGGACGCGCGCGCATGGAGCACATGCGCAGCTTCTTCGAAGGCGTGGGCACCGGTGATACCGCCGGGGTCTGGGAAGGCGCGCCGAATATCCGCGAGGATTTCCGGGCCCTGAACCAGAAGAAGATCGACAAGCAGAAGCGCGCCGCCAAGGCGCAGGAGATGATCTGATGTCTGCGTGGGTCTCATATCGGGTATTGGGGGCGCTGCCCCCGTCGCCCTCCGGGCGACTCCCCCGGGGTATTTTAGCCAAGAAGAAGCCGGGGCGGGTGTCATGCTGATTCAGGATCACGACAGGGCCGGCGGGTACTGGGGGGCGGTCTATGCCTTCTGCGCGGTCAAGGGATTGCAGGTGGTGATCGACGGCCCCGTGGGCTGCGAGAACCTGCCGGTGACGTCCGTCCTGCACTACACCGATGCGCTGCCGCCGCATGAGTTGCCCATCGTGGTCACGGGTCTGGGCGAGCACGAGATGGGCTCGGGGACCGAAGAGTCGATGAAGCGGGCCTGGGGCGTCCTTGATCCCGCGCTGCCGGCGGTCGTGGTCACCGGGTCGATCGCCGAGATGATCGGCGGCGGCGTGACGCCGCAGGGCACCAATATCCAGCGGTTCCTGCCGCGCACGATCGACGAGGACCAGTGGCAGGCCGCCGACCGGGCGATCACCTGGCTGTTCACCGAGTTCGGCATGACCAAGGGGCGCATGCCCCCCGAGAAGAAGCGCGCCGAGGATGCGCGCCCGCGCGTCAATATCCTCGGTCCGATGTACGGCACGTTCAACATGCCGTCGGACCTGCACGAGATCCGGCGTCTGGTCGAGGGGATCGGGGCCGAGGTCAACATGGTGATGCCGCTTGGCACGCACCTGGCCGAGATGCGCGATCTGGTGAACGCGGACGTCAATATCTGCATGTATCGCGAGTTCAGCCGCGGTCTGGCCGAGGTTCTGGGCAAGCCCTATCTGCAGGCTCCGATCGGGGTAGAAAGCACCACGCTGTTCCTGCGCAAGCTGGGCGATCTTCTGGGGCTCGACCCCGAGCCGTTCATCGCGCGCGAGAAGCATTCGACGCTCAAGCCGGTCTGGGATCTGTGGCGGTCCGTCACGCAGGATTTCTTTGCCACCGCGAATTTCGGGATCGTCGCGAACGAGACCTATGCGCGCGGCATCCGCAAGTATCTCGAAGGCGATCTGGGCCTGCCTTGCGCCTTTGCCGTTGCGCGTTGCGCCGGCACCAAGACCAACAACGAAGAGGTCCGCGCGATGGTCGCGCGTGAGCGGCCGATCATTCTGATGGGGTCCATCAACGAGAAGATGTACCTCGCCGAGTGCAAGTCGGGGCACGGCCCGCAACCCGCCTTTATCCCGGCCAGCTTTCCGGGTGCCGCCATCCGGCGCGCCACCGGCACGCCGATGATGGGCTATGCGGGGGCCACGTATCTTCTGCAGGAAGTGTGCAACGGGCTGTTCGATGCGCTGTTTCATATCCTGCCGCTCGGGTCGGAGATGGACGCGGCGCAGGCCACGCCCACCCCGCTGCGCCGCGACTTTCCGTGGGACGCCGATGCGCAGCGCGAGCTTGACCGCATCGTCGCGGGCCATCCCGTGCTGACCCGCATTTCCGCCGCCAAG
>JAWLGF010000010.1:0-48578 GCA_041685205.1 Roseovarius sp. | reverse complement strand
CCTGTCGGGGCTGACCTGCACGCATGAGAACGCGATGGTCAAGGCGGGCGCGCAGGGCTGGGCCGCCGAACAGGGCATCGCGCTGGTCTTTCCCGACACCTCGCCCAGGGGTGCGGATGTGGCCAATGACGAGGCCTTCGATCTGGGGCAGGGGGCCGGGTTCTACGTCAACGCCACGCAAGCACCGTGGGCGCCGCATTTCCGCATGTGGGATTACGTGTCCGAGGAATTGCCCGCCGTGGTGGCCGAGAATTTCGCGCTCGACATGGACCGGCAGGCGATCACCGGCCATTCCATGGGCGGGCATGGCGCGCTGACGCTGGCGATGTCGCTTCCGGGGCGGTTCCGCTCGGTCTCGGCCTTCGCGCCGATCTGCAACCCGATGGGGGGCGACTGGGGCCGCAAGCAATTCGCGGCCTATCTCGGCGCGGACGACTCCACATGGGCCGCACATGATGCCAGCCTGCTGATGGCCGAGCGCGGCTTTGACGGGCCGGTGCTGGTCGATACCGGCACCTCGGATCAGTTCATGGATCTGCTGCGCCCCGAAACGCTGGCAAATGCCATGGCCGCAAAGCGGCAAGAGGGGATGTTCCGCATGCAGAAAGGCTACGATCACAGCTATTTCTTCATGTCGACCTTCATGGAGGATCATGTCGCCTTCCACGCCGAGGCGCTGCATGCCGGTTGAGCCATGAGCCTTTACGTCGATGCCGATGCCTGCCCGGTCAAGGCCGAGGTGGAAAAGGTGGGCACGCGGCACGGGTTGCGGATCTTCGTCGTGTCCAACGGCGGTCTGCGCCCCTCGCAGAACCCGGCAGTCGAGACGGTGATCGTGCCAGACGGCCCGGACGTGGCCGACATGTGGATCGCCGAGCGCGCCGGGCCGGGCGATGTGGTGATCACCGGGGATATCCCGCTGGCCGCGAAATGCGTCCAGGCCGGCGCGCAGGTCCTCAAGCATGACGGCGAGGCGTTCACGGCGGCCAATATCGGCAATCTTCTGGCGACGCGCGACCTGATGACCGATCTGCGCGCCGCCGATCCGTTCCGGCAGGGCGGTGGCAAAGGGTTTACAAAGGCCGACCGCTCCCGTTTTCTGGACGCGCTGGAGCGGGCCGTCAGGACGGCCGCCCGCCAGACCTGAGGCCAAGGATTCGCATGACCACCGCCACCGTTCAGCGCACGAACCTGATCGGCGCCGCTTATGCAGTAGCGGCGGTGCTGTGCTTTTCGATCAACGATGTCGGCATCAAGTTCCTGTCGGATGCTTATGCGCTGCATCAGATCGTGTTCATTCGCGCGATGGTCGCCCTGACGGCGTTTTTCTGCTGTGTCATGCCATTTGTGGGGGGATTGCGGGTTCTTCGCACCGGGCGCCCGGTGGTGCATTTCATCCGCGGGCTCTGCGTGGTCAGCGCCAACATGTGCCTGTTTCTGGGGCTGGCGGCCTTGCCGATCGCCGATGCGACAGCGATCTTTTTCGTCTCGCCGCTGGTGATCACGGTGTTCTCGGTGATCTTCCTCAACGAAACCGTGGGCATCCGCCGGTGGTCGGCCATTGCCGTTGGCTTTGCCGGCGTGCTGGTGATCGTCAAGCCGGGCACGGCGGCGTTTCAGCTGGCTTCGCTCTTGCCGATCGCCGCGGCGTTTCTCTACGCGACGCTGCACATGCTGACGCGCAAGATCGGCGGTACCGAAAGCGCGCCGACCATGGCCTTCTACATTCAGATCACCTTCCTGATCGCCAGCACGGTGATCGGGCTGGGCCTTGGCGACGGGCGGTTTGCCGGGTCTGGGCATCCGTCGCTCGACTTCCTCTTTCGGGCATGGGTGTGGCCGGCGGCGGGAGATTATCCGATCCTGATCTTGCTGGGGGTGTCTGGCATGCTGGGCGGGCTCTTCATCAGCCAGGCCTACCGGTTGTCCGAGGCCGCCTTCGCAGCCCCCTTCGAGTATGTCGCAATGCCGATGGCGATCATGTGGGGGGTGGTGGTGTTCGGCACCTTTCCCGACGCGACGGCGTGGATCGGGATCGCGCTGATCATCGGGTCTGGTCTGTACCTGCTGTGGCGCGAGTCGGTGAACGATGCCAGACTGACCGCGAAGACCACGCGATACCGCCGCTAGACGGTAAAGGAGCCACGCATGAGCCTGACGATCATTCCGTTCGAGGACGGCGAGACCAATCTCGACTGGCTGGATCTCTGCGCGGCCTTCCGGGCGGGGCACGATCTGCCCCGCGCCGAGATCGCCGACACTTTCCTGTACCGGGGCGGGGATACGCTGCTCAACCGCTCGGCCTGGATCGACGGAATGGGGATCGCGGTCAAATGCGCAACGATCTTTCCCGGCAACCCCGAACAGGGCGACGCGCGGATCAACGGGGCGGTCAACCTTTACGACGACGCCAACGGCACGCTGGCAGCCCTTGTCGATTTCCATCTGGTGACCAAGTGGAAGACCGCCGGCGACAGCCTGTTTGCCGCCACGTGTCTGGCACGCCCCGACAGCGAGAACATCCTGATCGTGGGTGCGGGTACCGTGGGCCGGTCGCTGTGGCAGGCCTATCGCGCGGCGTTTCCCGATGCGCGCTTCACCGTCTGGAACCGCACCCGTGCCAATGCCGAGGCGATGGCAGCAGGGTGTGAGGGGATGCAGGTGGCGGACGAACTGGAAGCCGCCGTGCGCGCCGCCGATATCGTGACCTGTGCCACCATGTCCACCGAGCCGCTGATCAAGGGCGACTGGCTGCAGCCCGGACAGCATGTCGACCTGATCGGCGCCTACCGCCCCGACATGCGGGAGGCCGATGATGCGGCGCTGCGCCGGTCGCGGATTTTTGTCGACAGCTTCGACACCACTATCGGCCATATCGGCGAATTGCGCATCCCGTTGGAGGCGGGCGTGATCGCGCGCGCCGATCTGGTCGCCGATTACTACGCGCCGGACGACTTTCACCGCCGCAGCGATGACGAGATCACACTGTTCAAGAACGGGGGCGGTGCGCATCTTGATCTGATGACCGGCCGTTACATCCTCGATGCGTGGCGCGCGCCGTAAGGCTCAGCCCCCGTTGATCCGGGTCATCACCTCGTCGAAAAGGGCATCGAGGCGCAGGCGGGCGTCGTCGATCGATGTGACATAACGCTCGATCGGGGCTTCGGCCTCGGGCACCAGGTCGACCAGATCGAATGCGGCCAGATACACACCGACGGCCAGACCGCACGCGATCAGCGCCATCCAGAACCCTGCACGAAAGCCGCGGCGCTCTGGAGGTATGAACCGGGCGTCGCGAGCGTCGAGGCGGTCCTGTGCCACGCGGTCCCGCGACGGGGTCAGGGACGAAGTGATGTCGTCGGGATCGGGCAAGGTGCCGGACCGGGTTCCGCTTGTGGCGCCTGACAGCGCCGGTTCGGCGCGGGTCGCGACGCTGCCCGTTGATTCCGCGGCGCGTTTTGCCTTTTCCCGCGCCGCCTCGGTGCGCAGGATGTCGGCGACGCCGGGGTCAAGGCTGCGCGGCGCGGGCTGCGGCGACGAGGAGGGCGGGCCCGCCTCTTCGGATACCGGCGGGGCGTGTGCCGCGCTGGTGGGCGCGGCGCCGGCCGCATGCTGCAGCCAGGTTTTTTCACAGGCCGAGCACTGGACCTCCCGGCCGGCCTCCGGGATCGCTGTGTCGGGCAACTCGTATTGCGCCGCGCAATTCGGGCAGGTCAATCGCATGGTGCCCCCTGTCGCCTGTGGTCCGCGATCACGCCCTGGTCGGCGTGTTTCGGACGCACCTTATGCGCTTCTTCCGCGCCGGAAAAGAGCAAAGCCGATCGCGCGCGCGGCGATTGCACCCGACCGATCCCTGAGGCATGTAGGGTCCGAACCGTGCGCGCCGGTGACACGGTGCCGGGCCCTGCGATCCTTCAGACGTGGAAAGGACTGACAATGATGCCTGCGCTGCAATGGGGTCGGTCTTTGCTTTTCCTGATCAACATCTACGGCATGATGGCCCTCATGGGGCTGGCATTCCTTCCCTGGGCGATGTTCAGCCGGCGTGGCGCGCTGGTCGCCTGCCAGACGTGGTGCCGGTGGGTGCGCTGGAGCGCGCGCTGGATGGTGGGCCTGCGGACCGAGGTGCGTGGAACGCCGCCCACCGACGAGGTGCTGATCGTCGCCAAGCATCAAAGTTTTCTCGACATCATCCTGATCTTCGGCAGCGTTCCGGCCGGCAAGTTTATCATGAAGCGCGAGCTGATGTATGCGCCTGTGATCGGACAATACGCGCTGCGCATCGGCTGCGTGCCCGTCGATCGCGGCAAGCGCAGCCAGGCGATCGGCCGGATGGTCGAGGATGTCGCGAAGGGGCGGCAGGCCCCCGGACAGCTGATCATCTACCCGCAAGGCACGCGGATCTCTCCGGGGGTCAAGGCGCCCTACAAGGTGGGATCGGGCGTGCTCTACCGCGAGCTGCAGCAGGATTGCGTGCCGGTCGCCACCAATGTCGGCGTGTTCTGGCCGCGCAAGGGCATCGGGCGTAAGCCGGGACTGGCGGTTGTCGAGTTCCTGCCGCGCATCGAGGCGGGCCTCGATCGTGACAGCTTCATGGCGCGGCTCGAACACGAGATCGAGACCGCCTCCGACGCTCTGCTGCATGAGGCCGGGTTCACGCCGGATCGCGCGCCCGGGTCCGGCTGACCGCCGATCTACGAGCCGGGCTACAACAGATGAAAGACGGCCTCCGGTCGCAGATCGGGCTCGGGCCGCAGCCTGGATTTGTGCGTCAGGTCGATGAGATGCGCCAGCACGTTGCGTGTGGCCGCCGGCATGAGGGCTTCGGGCGTGTCCGTGTAGATCCGTTTCGCGAGGTCTGATGCCGTCCCCGCCCCGTCGTCGAGCGCGGCGATGATCGCGGCCTCGCGCGCCCGCCGGTGCGCCATGATCCAGACCAGCCGGGCATCAGGGTCGTTGATCACCGCACCGTGACCTGGCATGTGGCGCGCGGCCGCAAGACCGCGCAGCCGGGTGCAGGACGCCATGTATTGCTTCAGATCGCCATCGGGTGGCGAGACGACGGAACTGGCCCATCCCATCACCAGATCGCCGGTCAGCACCGCGTCGCCGATCCCGAAACACATGTGGTTTGAGAAATGTCCGGGCGTCCAATGCGCGGTGATCTGCCAGCCATCACCACGGATGGTTTCGCCATCTCTCAGCATCAGGTCGGGAAGAAACCCTTGGTCGACCCCTTCGCCCCCGCTGGTCAGCCCGCGCTCGGCCAGCGTCTGCATGATCGCACTGCGCCCCGCGCTTGCGTCGCCATAGGCCAGGATCGGCGCGCCGGTCCGTTCGGCCAGCCGGGGCGCGAGAGCCGAGTGATCCAGATGCGCATGCGTAATGAAGATGTGGCTTATGCTCTGGCCGGGGCGCAGCGCGTCGAGGATCGCGTCGAGGTGGTCGTCGTCATCCGGCCCGGGATCGATCACCGCAAGTTGCCGTTCGCCCAGCATGTAGGTGTTGGTGCCCCAAAACGTCATTGGCGACGCGTTCGGGGCCAGCACGCAGCGCAGCGCACCGTCCACTTTCTGTGCGACACCGACGGGCGGGGCTTTCCCCTGATCAAGCTGCATGGCTCTTCCTTCCGTTGTCGCGTGTGTCTAAGTTTACGCATGATTCTGCGTTGGCTCAAACCCTACATGCCGCGCGGCCTTTACGGCCGGTCGGCGCTCGGGTTGCTGGTGCCGATGATCACGCTTTTGCTCGTGATGTCGATTGTGATCGTCCAGCGGCATTTCGAGGGCGTCACCGAACAGCTGACCCGCAGCATGGCGCGCGAGATCCGGCTGGTGCGCGACGCCGAGGATCCGTGGATCGCGCGGTTTCTGGGCATCGCGGTCGAGCGCGTGGGCGAGGACGCGCTGCCGCCCGACCATATCCGCGTGTGGTACGACCTTTCAGGCATCGTGGTGATCCGCGAGATGAACGACCTCCTGCCGGGTCTGGTGCGGGTCGAACTTCCGGATCGAAAGGATGTGCATGTGTACCTTCGCGATGACGGGGAGGTGCTAAAGCTCAGTTTCTCCCGCCGATACGTGTCGGCGAGCCGCCCGTACCTGCTGTTCGTCAACATGATGAGTGTTGGTGTTCTGATGACCGTGATCTCTTTCGTCTACATGCGCAACCAGCTTCGTCCGATCACGCGTCTGGCGAAGGCCGCAGAGGCGTTCGGGCGGGGACGACATGTGGCTTACCACCCCCAAGGCGCGACAGAGGTGCGCGCGGCGGGCCAGGCCTTTGTCGACATGCGCGCCCGGATCGAGCGGCAGATCGAACAGCGCACGCTGATGCTGTCGGGGGTCAGCCATGACATGCGCACGCCGCTGACGCGGTTGCGCCTGTCGCTTGCCATGCTGGATGACGCGGACGCCGAACCGATGCGCCGCGATGTCGAGGACATGGAACGGCTACTCAACGGCTTTCTCGACTTCGCACATGGCGCGCAGGAAGGCACGGCAGAGCCGCTCGATCCGGTCGCGCTGGTTCGGCAGGTGGTCGCGGACATGCAGCGCGCCCGCATATCCGTGGTGCTGCACGAGGTATCGGGCGCAGGTCAAGTCAGCCTGAGGGCGCTCGCCATGCGCCGCGCGCTTGAGAACCTGATCAACAACGCCGTGCGCTATGGCAGCCACGCCGAGGTGTCGGTCACGCTGACCGACAAGGCGCTGCGCATCCGCGTCGAGGATGACGGCCCGGGCATTCCGCCCCGGGACCGGGGCGAGGCCATCAAACCCTTCACCCGGCTGGAACCGGCGCGCAACCAGAACCGCAGCACCGGGGTGGGGCTCGGCTTGTCGATCGTCATAGATGTGGCGCGCGCGCATGGCGGAACTCTGCGGCTCGGTGAAAGCGAGCGGCTTGGAGGTCTGTGCGCGGATATCGTGATCGCGCCCTGATATCTACCGGCGGCCTGCATCCGGCGGTCGGTGCCGACGACTGGCGTGCGACAAGCGGTCAGCCCGCGCGACGTTCCTCGAAGCTCAGCGCGATGAAGCTGGGCATGTGATCGCCCATCCCGACAATCTTGCCGCCGTGATCCGATGTGCCGCCGCTGCCGCCACGCCCCGATCCTCGGCGGCGCGGTGCGTTGGCCGGCGCAGCCTGTTCCGCTGCAGAGGCGGGGGCCGGTTCAGGCGCGGGAGACGGTGCAGTCACAGCTTCGGTCACTGCCTCGGACGACCTTGCCGTCACCGCGTCGGTGGCGTCTTCGGTCGCGGCGCTGTCCGATGGTGACTCTTCGGACGTCGCGGCGGGTTTCGCGCTTTTCCTGCGGCTGACGCTGCGGCTGCGGGTCTTGCCGCCTGCGGGCTTGTCGGGCGAGTCCTCGGTGGCCTCGTTTCTTTCGGTTTCCTCGGTGGTGCTCGGGGTCACCGGGTTCTCGATTCGCGGGATATCCTTTTGCAGCAGCGCTTCGATGGCCGCGAAGTTCTTTTCGTCCTTGGGGCTACAGATCATCAATGCCTTGCCATCGAGCCCGGCGCGCCCGGTGCGCCCGATTCGGTGGACGTAATCCTCGGGGTGGCCGGGCACGTCGTAGTTGAACACATGGCTGACCGCCGGCACGTCCAGCCCGCGCGCGGCCACATCAGAGGCGACGAGGAATTTCAGATCGCCATTGCGAAAGCCGTCCAGCGTGCGCGTGCGCTGGCTCTGGTCCAGATCGCCATGGATGGGGGCCGCGTCATAGCCGTATTTCTTCAGCGACTTGGAGACCGCATCCACATCGATCTTGCGGTTGCAGAAGATGATCGCGTTGGTGCACGCCCCGCCCTCGCGGTCGATCATGGCGCGCAGCAGCTTGCGCTTTTCGGTGTCGGCACGATCCCGGCGCGACGGCTTGGCCATCACCACGCCCTGTTCGATCGTCTCGGATGCCGTGGCCTGCCTCGCCATTTCGACCCGTTCGGGGGCCGACAGGAAGGTGTTGGTGATCCGCTCGATCTCGGGGGCCATGGTTGCCGAGAAGAACAGCGTCTGCCGGGTGAAGGGTGTCAGCGAGAAGATCCGCTCGATATCGGGGATGAACCCCATGTCGAGCATGCGGTCGGCCTCGTCCACGACCATGATCTGCACGCCGGTCAAGAGCAGCTTGCCGCGCTCGAAATGATCGAGCAGGCGACCGGGCGTCGCGATCAGCACATCGACACCCTTGTCGATCAGCTTGTCCTGTTCCTTGAAGCTGACGCCGCCGATCAGCAGCGCCTTGGTCAGCTTCAGATACTTGGAATAGGTGTCGAAATTCTCGGCCACCTGGGCGGCCAGTTCCCGCGTCGGGCACAGCACGAGACTGCGCGGCATGCGTGCCCGCGCCCGGCCGCGCGACAGCATGGACAGCATCGGCAGGGTGAAGCCGGCGGTCTTTCCAGTGCCGGTCTGGGCGATTCCGAGCACATCGCGACCGGCAAGCGCGGCGGGAATGGCTGCAGCCTGAATCGGCGTAGGGGTCTCGTAGCCCGCCTCTTCGACAGCCTTGAGCACCTTGGGATTGAGGTTGAGATCAGAAAACTTGGTCATGCGTATCCGTCAGTTACGGACACTCTACGGCCCGTGCATCTCTCGCCGGGTCGGACCCCTCCTGGGCCTGTGGTTCGTCACATGGATGACCCGCCACGCGGTCTGTAGACGATGCATGCTTTGGGGTCAATGCAAGGCCCGACGCATGCCGCGTCACGATCGTGATCGGTGTTCAACGCCACCGAATTTGCAGTATTTCATCCATAATCGGGAAAGTGGCGCGCACGCTTGGTGCCGAGGTCAAGCGCCATGGCGTGCAGGCGCCCATACGCGGACAGGCGCGCCCGAAGTTCGGGCGTCGCGATACAGACCTCGGCAAAAAATCGGCGCAACGCGGCGTCGCCGCCTTCGGTCTCGAGCCGCCGGAACAGGTCGTGCATGGTCAGTGCGCCGTCATCGGGTAGCGGCGGCGGTTTCAGGCCCGGCCGGTAGGATCCCTGCCGCAGCCTGTAACGGTAGCGCGCACGCCAATGCTCCCACGAGGCGGCATGGAAGTGACAGAGCCACGTGCCGGGCAGGGACCCGGGCAGATCGTCCCTGATGCCGTTTCGGTAAGCGTTATGGATGCGCAGGCTGAGCCCCGCGATTCCTGTACGCACGAAGACCTTGCCCGCGACATGGCTGACGAAGCCGCCGTTCAGGTGCGGGCCGAACGTGGGATAGATCGTTTCGGTTTCCTCGCGGCGCCGCTCCCGTAGCCGCGCGCAGGCCTTGAACCACTGAACGCCGGGCGGGGGCGGGTCTCGCGGGTCCGGCGCCAGCGCCTCGACCGGGCGGACATGCGCGCTGACCGCCGATGCGGGCAGCGCGGCCAGTTGCTGGCCGATGGGAGTGGCCGGCCACAGAAACTCGTCCACGTCCAGATGTGCCAGCCAGTCGACAGCCGGACGACGGTTGAGACAATGCGTGGCGTTGACGCTCTGACGCTGCTGATGCTGCGCGGGCCGCTCCTTGCGCCCGCGCCGCGCCCAGTAGGCCGCATCACACACGACAAAACGGCATTTCGGATGCCCCCTCAGGGCGACCTGTGCCGCGTCGTCCTGCGCATCGAGATAGATGCAGACCCGATGCGCGCCCAGATCAAGATGATGGGCCGCAAAGTCGAGGATGTCGCGGGTGGGCGCCTTGACCGTGGCAACCACGCCCCAAGTGGCTTCTTGGCTCATGCGCCCACGATTGCAAGAGGCGTTCGTTGCGTGCAAGTGGTTGGTCTGTTCGGTCGGGCGCGGGTCAGTCGAACTTTCGTGACGGCGCGAGGACTGTCGCCTCGCCGATGAGCACCTTCTTGTCGTTCACGAGGCAGCGACAGTCGAGCTGCACACGGCGTTTGCCGTGATCGATGCCCGTGACCTCGACCTCGGCATGCACCATGTCGCCGGGGCGCACGGGGCCGAGAAATTTCAGCGTCTGGCCCATGTAGACCGTGCCATGCCCGGGAAGCTGCTCGCCGATCACCGCCGAGATCAGCCCGGCGGTCAGCATGCCATGCGCGATGCGCCCCTCGAAGATGGTGTCCTGCGCGTAATCCTCATCCAGATGGACCGGGTTGTGGTCGGTAGACACCTCCGCGAACATCTCGATGTCGCGGTCGGTGACGACTTTGCGCAGGTGACGGATCATTCCCATCTCGATATCCTCGATGCAGATCGTCCCGCGCGGCATGTTATCCAACATTTTCACCCTCCGGCTGGATTGGCCCAAATTCGGCGTTGTAATATTGCGGCGCTTTTGAGCCCTTCGTTGGAATTTTATTACTTTGCGGATGCAGAAAGATCAAGGAATTTCTGTTGGCGTGCTTTTCTCAGCGCAGTGCGCCGATGCTGAAGGTGGGCGACGACTGCTCCTTTTCGAGATACGCCCGCAGCGCCGCCTCATCCGGCTGGTCCGTCGTCCTGGTTTCTTCTGCCGCGAGACCGCCGGTGATGAAGAGCGAATCGATATCCTCGCCCATGGCGCCGCTGATATCGGTGTGCACCCCGTCGCCGATGGCGAGGATGCGGTGGTTTTCCACGTCGCGGCCGAGCGCAGCCAGTCGCCGCCGCGCGAGATCGTAGATCGGCGGGTGCGGCTTGCCGAAATAAAGGCTCTGGCCCCCCATCTCGGTGTAAAGCCGCGCCAGTGCGCCGGCGCACCATTCGCGGGTCTCGCCTCGATCCACCACGATATCGGGATTGGCACAAAGGAGTTTCAGACCCCGTTGCTTGGCCAACAGGAATTGCGGGCGCATCTCGTCCGGATCGGCCATCGGATCGAACGGGCCGACGCAGATGATGCCCTCGGCCTCTTCGAGCGGGACGGAGGTGATTGCGACGGGATCCTCGATGACCTCCATCGGATCGAAGAACCGCGTGTCGAAGGACTGGCCGATGAACCAGACGCGTTCCCCGACCACGCCGCGAAACATCGCCGCCCGCGCACTGTCGCCGGAGGTGGCGATGGTGTCCCACGCGTCGGGTGCGACGCCGAAGGCTGCCAGTTGCTTTTCGATCCCTTGCCGTGCGCGGGGCGAATTGGTGACCAGCACCACCGTGCCGCCCCGGGCGCGATAGGCCTGCAGCGCCGCCACGGCCTCGGGCAGGGCGCGCACCCCGTCATGCACACAGCCCCAGAGATCGACGAACAGCGCGTCATACTGGTCCGAGATGTCGGCAAGCGCGGTGATGAGGCGGGTCATGGGCGTCTCCGTGGGTTTCGCATGCGCGCTGATATGGCAGGCGGCGCGTGGTTTGGCCAGCCGCGCGATCCGAGTGTTTCTGGCAAGATGAAATGCGCGCGGTCAGTCGCCGTGCGGGCGCACGATGTGATAATCGCCGCTGAGATAGGTCAGGGGGTTGTGCCCCGCATTGCTGATCGCGATCACGCGGCCGATGCAGATCGCGTGGCTGCCATGGATCACTTCCTCGGTCAGCGCACAGGCAAAGGCGGTGGCGCGCGGCAGGATAGGGCCATGCGCGGTCGTCGTGATGTCGAGCCCGGCAAAGCGGTCTTCGGGGTCCTCAGGCGAGGGTCCGGCAAAGGCGCGCGCCACCTCGACCGCATCCTCCGACAGGACGTTGACGCAAAAGCCGCGATTGTCCGCGACGCTGCGCGCGATTCGGCTGTCCGAGCGCAGGCACACCAGCACCGATGGCGGATCGGCCGACAGCGACGTAAACGCGCTGACCGTGGCGCCGGCCTTGCCGGCAGGGCCATCGGTGGTCACGACCGTGACGGTCGAGGCCACGAGCCGCATCGCGTCGAGGAAGGCGTCACGCGCCACGCTAATCGTATCTTCGGTCACGCGGTGCATTCTCCTGCGGTAGTTGGCGGCGCTTCGAACCGGGTTTGGCTTCGGCGTAGAAAAACCGTAACCTTCGTGATTTAGCGCCCCGAGAACGTGGTTTCAAACAACAAACCATCGGCGCGCCGGGAGCAGGGGATAATGCCGGATCTAGCCGGTCGAGATCAGGCGCGGCCGCCATCCGAGGACAGCATCAGCGCCGACACCCCCAGCCTGTCGAGCGCGGTTTCCCATTTGCGGGCGTCCTTGGTGGCAAAGACCAGATCCGGATCCGCGTCGCAGGTCAGCCAGCCGTTCTGCGCAAGCTCGGCCTCTAGCTGACCGGGTCCCCAGCCCGCATAGCCAAGGGCGATCATCGCTTTGGCCGGCCCGCGCCCCTCGGCCAGGTCCTCGAGAATGTCGAGCGTGGCGGTCATCGCGAAATCCTCGCTGACGTCCAGCGTGGAAATCGCCGAAACGTACCCTGCATCATGCAGCACGAAGCCGCGCCCATGCTCGACCGGCCCGCCGAAATGCACGGGCAGGTTTCGCAGATCCTCGCCCGGAGTGATCGACAACTGGTCCAGCAGATCGCGCATACTGAGATCGCTGGTGGGCTTGTTGATGATCAGCCCCATTCCGCCCTCTGGCGAATGCGCGCATATCAACACCACCGCATTGACAAAACGCGGGTCGCCCATGCCGGGCAGGGCAATCAGCAGCTTTCCGGTCAGATCCAGATCTTGCGTCATTTCGGGGTCTTTCCCAGTCATGCATTCAGCATGGGGGCAGGCGGCTGCTGGCGCAAGGCGGGTATTCCGGATGCGTGCCGATTTCTCGCCGGAATGTGAGTTGGCATTGCGCGCCGCATCCGCCATGTACGGCGCATGATGCACAAAATGACAGCCGCCACTCTCGCCGCTCTTGCGGCCTTCGCCATGCCGGCAGCGGCGCAATCGCCGCGGGACATGGTCGACATTCGTGTCCTTTCGGGCTGGCAGATGCCGGACGGCACCCACGTGGCGGCGCTGGAATTCAGCCTCGCCGAGGGGTGGAAGACGTATTGGCGCGCGCCCGGCGATGCAGGCATCCCGCCGCGGATCGACTGGGCCGGGTCAGGCAATCTTGATGCCGCAGAGATTATCTGGCCCACGCCGCAGCAGACCGAGACCAGCGGCATGCGCACCATCGGCTATGCGGGTGATCTGGTCCTGCCCGTGCGCCTGACACCAAGACGGGCCGATCGGGCCATCGCGCTCGAGGCGCGGCTGGAGATCGGGGTGTGCAAGGACGTCTGCATGCCCGTCGAGATCACGGTCGGCGCCGATCTGCCGGCCGGCGTCAACGACCGGGATCCGAAGATCGCCGCGGCACTTGCCGACACGCCCTACACGGCCGACGAGGCCGGGGTGGGCCGCGTGGCCTGCACCCTCTCGCCGCTCGACGGCGGTGGGCTGCGGCTCGTGGCCGAGGTCGACATGAAGCCGATGGGCGGACAGGAATTGATCGTGGTCGAGGTCGAGAGCCCCGAGCTCTGGGTCGCGCAATCCGAGACCGAACGGCAGGGCGACCGCCTGCGCGCCGTCACACAGGTGCATCATGTCGAGGGGGGCGGTGTCATGATCGACCGGTCCGAGCTGCGCCTGACGGTGCTGAGCACCGGGGGTGCGGCCGAGATCGAAGGCTGTCCCGGGGGCTGATCCAACTCAGCGATTGCGCCGACGCGGTGTGCCGTCGGGCAGCGCGATGTTCGCCACCTGCTCGGATATCGGGTCGTTGACCAGCGGATGGGCCTGCGCGTCGAACGCCTTCGGGTCGCGCATCCTCTGCCACTCGCCGCTGGCATAGACTTCCAGCCCCGCGAAGGTGGCCTTGTAGCCCATCTTGGGGCTGCCGGGCACCCAGTACCCGAGGTATACGTAAGGCAGGCCGTTTTCGCGGGCGATCTCGACATGGTCAAGGATGATATAGGTGCCGAGCGATGCCTTGGGCCGGTCCGGCTCGAAAAACGAGTAGACCATGCTCACACCGTCGTCGAGGATATCGGTCAGGCAGACCGCCACCAGATCGCCGGTTTCGGGGTCGCTGTATTCCACCACGCGCGTGCGGATCGGCGTCTCCTCGACCATCGCGGCGAATTCGAACGTGTCCATGTCGGCCATGCCGCCGGCCGAGTGCCGGCTTTCGAGATAGCGCCGGAAGAGATTGTACTGATCCTCCGTGGCCCAGGGGGATGTCGCGCGGCGGCGCAGATGCGCGTTGCGCTTCAGGGTGCGTTGCTGGCTTTTCGACGGGGTAAACGCAGCCACGTTGATCCGCGCCGAGAGACACGCCGCGCAATCGGCGCAGGACGGCCGGTAAAGCACGTTCTGCGAGCGACGAAAGCCCTGTTTCGAAAGCCCGTCATTGAGGCTTTGCGCGTCGCTGCCCTGCAGGGCCGTGAACAGCTTGCGTTCCATCCGGCCCGGCAGGTACGGGCACGGCTGCGGTGCCGTGACGTAGAATTGCGGCGCAATTGGAAGCGTGTGTCGCATGCGTTTGGTCCGGGCCCCTATTCTTGCCTTGAGACCTGAACGTAGCAACCAAGCGGGCGGTCGCCAAGAGGGTTGTCACACGTGGGTCACATCGCAGCGCGGCGATTGATCGCGACACTGCCCAGCACCAGATCCGTCAGTCCCTGACCGCGCGCTCCGGTCAGCATCAGCACGATCGAGATCACCTGTAGGATCGGCAGCGCAAAGGACACGGCCAGCCCCAATGTATGCGCAAAGGCCAGTGGCAGGTCGAATCTCTGACCATCGGCGTTGCGAAACTCGATCGCCATCAGGCCCATGCCCCATGTCGCGGACCCCCGCGCGATCGTCACTACACGGTAGGCGAACCCGACAATGACCATCAGCACAGGAAAGAAGAAAAGCCCTGTGAAGGCGGTGAAGGGCACGATCAGCAAGCTGATCACAAGGATCAGAACCGTATCCACCACGAACGCAACGAGCCGCTTGGCCGCGACATCGGCGTAGAATTCCGGCTGCGTCTCCGGGTCGGGCAAATGCCAGGTGATATCGCTCATGCGCGGCGCGGGTCCACTGGAGGGGCACAATATTGATAAGGTCGCAATGCGAGGGGCGAATTGCAAGGGATCAGGCGGTGAACTCGGCCAGGTTCGCCCCGCAAAGCACGAGCAGGTCCCGCGGTGCGATTCCAAACAGGTGTCGCGGCGTGCCCGCCGCAGCCCAGACCTGTGCAAAATCCAGCAAATGCGGGTCAAAAAAGGCGCGGGGCGCCGTCAGGTGCCCGACGGGGGACACACCGCCGATCGCAAAGCCTGTCTGCGCCCGGACGAGCGCCGCATCGGCCTTGCCAAGCGCCTCGCCTGCCACGTCCGCCGCGCGCGTGTCGTCGACGCGGCTGGCCCCCGAGGTCACGAAAAGGATGGCCTCGCCGCTGGTCAGCCCGCGCAGCATGACGGATTTCGCGATCTGCGCCACGTCGCAGCCCAGCAGGTCGGCCGCCATCAGGGCAGTCGTGGCCTCGCCGATCTCGACCGGCGCGATGTCAAGGCCGGCTTCGTGCAACACGCGGCTGACGCGGGCCACGCTCTTGCTCATGGAATTTCCTTTCGGTTTTTCGCAGTATTCCAGCGCGGCGGAGCATTGACCAGCCCGAACCGGGTTGTATCACTCGGGTCCATGACCTTTGCCGATCGCATCACCCGCCTGCCGCGCGCACATGACGCCTCCGAAGGGGAAGAGGCGCGCGCGGCCTTGCCGGACGTGGCTGGCCCGGCGTCGGACCTGCTGGCAGGGGCGGGCGGTTGCAGCCCGTTTCTCAAAACGCTGATCCTGCAGGAGGCCGCATGGCTGCAAGAGGCGTTCGACGCGCCGGAGGCTTGCTTCGATGCGCTGCTTGCCGAGCTGCCCGAGGTGCCGCCCGACAGCCTTGCCGTGGCGCTGCGCACCGCCAAGCGCCGCGCGGCCCTGCTGATCGGTCTGGCGGATCTCGCCGGGGTCTGGTCACTGGAAGAGGCCACGGGGCGCCTGACGCAATTTGCCGATACGGCCTGCGATCTGGCGCTCAAGGCGGCGATCGGCGCCGAGATCCGGCGCGGCAAGCTGCCGGGGATGACCGAGAACGACATCGCCACCGGCGCGGGCATGGTCATCTTCGCCATGGGCAAGATGGGTGCATACGAGCTCAACTACAGCTCCGACATCGACCTGATCTGTCTTTTCGACGAGACGCGCTTCGCGCGCGACGATTTCCACGAGGCGCGCGCCAGCCTCGTGCGCGCCACCCGCAAGATGGCCGCGATGCTCAACGACCGCACTGCCGAGGGCTACGTGTTCCGCACCGATCTGCGGCTGCGTCCCGATTCGGGTGTCACACCTGTTTGCATGGCCATGGCGGCGGCCGAGACCTATTACGAAAGCCTCGGGCGCACATGGGAGCGCGCGGCGTGGATCAAGGCGCGGCCCTGTGCCGGCGATATCGAGGCCGGGCACCGGTTCCAGCGCACCCTGCGGCCTTTCGTCTGGCGCAAGCATCTCGATTTCGCCGCGATTGACGACGCGCATAACATGCGGCTGGCCATCCGCGCGCACAAGGGTCTTTGGGGGCCGCTCTCTCTGGACGGTCACGACATGAAGCTCGGCCGCGGCGGCATCCGCGAGATCGAGTTCTTCACCCAGACCCGGCAACTGATCGCGGGCGGGCGCGACGCCGATCTGCGGGTGCGCGGCACCGTCGAAGGCCTCGCGCGGCTGGCCGGCAAGGGCTGGGTGCCGCAGGACGCCGCCGACACGCTGACGCGGGCCTATCGGTTTCACCGCGAGGTCGAGCACCGCTTGCAGATGCTGCGCGACACGCAGACCCATGACCTTCCCGACGACCCGGCGGAATTCGACCGGCTCGCCGCGTTCATGGGGCGCGACACCGACGGCCTGCGGGCCGACCTGACCGCGCGACTGACCGAGGTGCACGCGGTCATAGAGCGTTTTTTCGCGCAGGACGGCACGCCCGATGCACCACCCGACGCGGTGCCCGAGACGCTGGATGCGGACGTGATCGCCCGCTGGCCGGGATATCCTGCGCTGCGTTCGAGCCGCGCGGTCGAGATCTTCAACCGGCTTAAGCCCGATATCCTGAACCGTCTCGCGCGCACCGCGCAGCCCGACGAGGCGCTGCTGGCCTTCGACGGCTTTCTTTCAGGGCTGCCCGCCGGGGTGCAGGTCTTCTCGCTGTTCGAGGCCAATCCGCAGCTGATCGACCTGCTGGTGGATATCGTCGGGACAGCCCCCGTGCTCGCCCAGTATCTGGCGCGCAACGCGGACGTGTTCGATGCGGTGATCGCGGGTGATTTCTTTGCCGACTGGCCCGGTCGCGCGGCGCTGCAAGCGGACCTTGCCGATCGGCTGTCGGGCGAGATGGATTACGAACGCGCCCTCGACGCGGCCCGCCGCTGGCACAAGGAATGGCATTTCCGCATAGGCGTGCATCATCTGCGCGGGCTGATCGACGCGGATCGGGCGGGCGCGCAATACGCAGGTCTCGCCTCTGCGGCGATCATCGCGATCTGGCCGAGGGTCCTCGCGCAGTTTGCCGAGAAACACGGTAAGGCTCCGGGGCGCGGTGCGGTGCTGGTCGGCCTGGGCTCGCTTGGGGCCGGGCGGCTCAACGCGAGATCCGACATCGATCTGATCGTGATCTACGATTCCGGCGATGCGGAAGGGTCGGACGGGCGCAAGCCCCTTGCCCCGCGACCCTATTACGCGCGCCTCACGCAGGCGATGATCACGGCGCTTTCGGCCCCGATGGCCGAGGGGCGGCTTTACGAGGTGGACATGCGCCTGCGCCCGTCGGGCAATCAGGGGCCGGTGGCGACAAGCTGGCCGTCGTTCCGCAATTACCATCGGGACGAGGCCTGGACATGGGAGCATCTGGCACTCACCCGCGCCCGCGTGATCACGGGCGAGACCGGTCTTGCCGAGGATGTCGAGGCCTTCCGCGCGGCGTTGCTGGCCGAGACATTCCCGCCCGCATCGGTCATATCGGCCGTTTCGGACATGCGCCGCCGTCTCGCCGAGGCCAAGCCGCCAGAGGGCCCTTGGGATGCCAAGCTCGGCCCCGGCCGGATGCTGGAAATCGAGCTGATCGCGCAGGCCGGGCACCTGATGGCAGGGCGGGCCGCGCGCGATATCGCGTCCGGTCTGGAGGCGGGTGTCGCAATCTGCTGGCTGAGTGACGCCGACAGCGCAGCACTGATGCGGGCGTATGCGCTTTGCTGGAAGGTGCAGATGGTGGCGCGGCTGATCAGCGAAAAGCCGTTCGCGCCGGACCGCATCGGCGAAGGGGGCGTGGCCTTTCTGCTGCGTGAAACGAAGGAAGAGAGTCTTGAGATGCTGGAAGCCCGGCTTGGCGAGATCTGCGCGGACGCGGCCAACGCGATCGACGCCTGCCTCGCGCGCGACGCGACGGGGCAGTAACCGCGTGGACCGCGACCGGCTGGACCCCAAGGGCCTGATCCGCGAGGCGTACCGCATCGACGGCATCGGGCCCGGTGAATGCCGGTCGATCTTTCTCGACTGGGCGCTGTCACATTCGGATGACACGCCGACCGGCGACAGCATCGCCCGCCTGCTGGAGCGGCACGCAAGCCTGCATCCCCATCACCCCATGACGCAGGTTCTGCGCGAGGGGCTGGGACAGGTCGAACATCCGCGCCGCCGCGGCGGCTGGCGGTCGCGGCCGCGCGAGGACTGAGGGCGCGGCAACTTCGCGCTTTTCTGGCCCCGGCAATCGGCGTACTGGACCGGCATGACAGACGCGCCTTACCCCGTGATCCGACTGCGCCCCAAGGTGAATGCCCGCGCCATCCGGCATGGCGCGCCTTGGGTCTTCGACAACGAGATCGTGACCGACCGCCGCACCAAGGCCCTGATCCCCGGCACCATCGCCGTGCTGGAGGATGCCGACCGCGCGCCGCTTGGCCTCGTCGCCGTCAATCTGGCCTCGAAGATCATGGCGCGGATGCTGGACCGGGACACGGGCGCTCGGATCGACGCGGACTGGTTTGCGGCGCGGATCACCCGGGCGCTGGAGCTACGCGACAGGCTATACACAGCGCCCTTCTACCGACTTGTCCATGCCGAGGCGGATGGCCTGCCCGGCGTGGTGATCGACCGGTTTGACGACATCGCGGTGATCCAGCCGAACGTCGCCTGGGCCGAGGCGCTGCTGTCCGCGCTGACCGAGGCCGTGCAGGCGGTGACCGGCGTGACCTCGGTGCTCAAGAACGCCGCCGGTCGGGCCCGCGGGCTGGAGGGGCTGGACGACGTCAGCGCCGTGCTGGCCGGAAGCACGCCCGAGGGCCCGGTGCCCGTGCCGATGAACGATGCGACATATCTGGCCGATCTGACCGGCGGGCAGAAGACCGGGCTCTATTTCGACCAGCGCCCAAATCATGCTTTCGCTGCGCGTCTTGCACGGGACGCACGCGTGCTCGACGTGTTTGCCCATGTCGGGGGCTTTTCGCTGGCGTCCCTCGCGGCGGGGGCGCGGCATTCCATGGCGGTGGACGGCTCTGGCCCGGCGCTCGACCTGGCCGCGAGCGGCGCCGCGCGGACGGGGGTGGGCGACCGGTTTGAAACCCGCAAGGGTGACGCCTTCGAGGTGATGGAGGCGCTGGCAGGCGCGGGGGCCGCGTTCGATCTGGTGATTTGCGACCCGCCCGCCTTCGCGCCCGCGAAACCGGCGCTCGAAAAGGGCCTTCGCGCCTACGAGCGTGTGGCGAAGCTTGCCGCGCGTCTTGTCGCGCCGGGCGGCTATCTGGGGCTGTGCTCGTGCTCGCACGCGGTGGATCTGGACCGGTTCCGCAGCGCCTCGACCCGCGGGATCGGGCGCGCCGGGCGCGCGGCGCAGCTGATCCATACCGGCTTTGCCGGGCCGGATCATCCGCTGCATCCCGGCCTGGCGGAGTCGGGTTATCTCAAGGCCTTGTTCTACCGGCTATGAAGGTGCTTCTGGACGCCTGCGTGATCTATCCGACGGTGATGCGCGAGATGATCCTCGGCGTCGCCGGGGCCGGTGCTTTCAAACCGCTCTGGTCGGAGCGCATCATCGCCGAATGGGTGCACGCGACCGCGAGGATCGGGGCGGATGCGCAGGCACAGGCGGCCGGCGACGCGGCGCTGATGGCGGCGAGGTGGCCGGGAGCGGACGTGGCGTGGCCGCCGTCGCTGGAGGCGCGGCTCTGGCTGCCCGACCCGGCAGACCGGCATGTGCTGGCGGCCGCCATAGCAGGCTCCGCCGATGGCATCCTGACGCTCAACGCGCGCGATTTCCCGAGGGGTATCTTGGCCGAGGAAGGGCTCTGGCGGACCGATCCGGACGGGTTCCTGCACGGCATCTGGCAGGCCCAGCCGGATCTGGTGGCGCAGGTCGCGGCGGATGTGCTGGCCACGGCGCGGCGGCTGTCGGACGTGGACTGGCAGATGCGACCACTCCTGAAGAAGGCGCGGTTGCCGCGCCTGGCCAAGGCGCTGTCACAGCCTTGAGCGTCACGCGTGCAGGTGCGGCGCGATCCGGGTATTTTGGCCAAGAAGAAACAGGTCAGCGCACAAGTTGCCGCATGCCCTGATCGAGACCTTCGAGGGTCATCGGAACCATCCGGTCATCGAAGATCTCGCGGATCATCGCGATGGACTGGGTATAGTTCCAGTGACGGCGCGGCACCGGGTTGATCCACAGGTGATCGGGCCACTGGGTACGCGCGCGTTCCAGCCAGACATGGCCCGCCTCGGCGTTCCAGTGCTCGTTGGCGCCGCCGGGAATGGCGATTTCGTAAGGGGACATGCTGGCATCGCCGACGAAGATGCATTTGTAATCGGACCCGTAGGTGTTGAGGACCTCCAATGTCGGGGTCTGTGCGTTCCAGCGCCGCGCATTGTCGCGCCACACGCCTTCGTAGAGACAATTGTGGAAATAGTAATGTTCCAGATGCTTGAACTCGGCCCTGGCCGCCGAGAACAGTTCTTCGGCCACCTTGATATGCGGGTCCATCGAGCCGCCCACGTCGAGAAACAGCAGCACCTTGACCGCATTGCGCCGCTCGGGGCGGGTCTGCACGTCGAGATAGCCATGCTCTGCGGTGGCGCGGATCGTGCCGTCGAGATCCAGCTCCTCGCCCGCGCCGTCGCGCGCCCACTGGCGCAGGCGCTTGAGCGCGACCTTGATGTTGCGCGTGCCAAGCTCGACCTGATCGTCGAGATTGCGGAACTCGCGCTTGTCCCAGACCTTGACCGCGCGCTGGTGGCGGCTCTTGTCCTGGCCGATGCGCACGCCCTCGGGGTTGTAGCCATGTGCGCCGAAGGGCGATGTGCCGGCGGTGCCAATCCATTTCGAGCCGCCCTGATGGCGGCTGTCCTGGTCCTTCAGGCGTTCCTTCAGGGTTTCCATCAGCTTGTCGAATCCGCCGAGCGCCTCGATCTCGGCCTTCTCTTCGGGCGACAGATGCTTTTCGGCCATCTTTTCCAGCCAGTCGGCGGGCAGATCCACCGCATTGAGCACCTTTTGCGCCTCGATCGCTTCGAGCCCGGAGAAGGTGGCGGCAAAGGCGCGGTCGAAGCGGTCGATCAGGCGCTCGTCCTTCACCATCGCGCTGCGGGCGAGGTAGTAGAACCCGTCGATGTCGTAGATCACCAGACCCGCGCGCATCGCCTCGAGAAAGGTGAGGTATTCGCGCAGCGAGACCGGCAGGCCCGCTTTGCGAAGGTTCTCGAAAAACGGCAGGAACATCGTGGCCTATGTCGTGGTTCGGTAAAGGATCAGCGTGGCAAACAGAGTGCCGATCGCGAAGAGCAATCCGTAGACGACCGCATAAAGAAGTATATCGGGCAGCCGGCCCTTGCGCCGCCACGCGATCCACCCGCCGACGCCGGCGCCCAGAATCGCCCCGATCAAGATGATCATCCACTACCCTTTCGGTTCCTCCGGCCGGTCGTGCAGCCCCGCAACGGGGACGATCCAGCCTGAGCCGAAGCCGTAACGCGCCCATCCCAGACTGTCCAGCCTGACACGCCGCGCCATGTCGGTCTGGCCTGTTCGGTCAAGTGCGTCGGCACGCAGCATCAGAAGGGTCGCCAGAAGGCTTGCGTTTTCATGGTGCCGCGCAATCTCGATATGCGGATCGAGCCGTGTCAGTGCGTTGCGGGCGCGTCCCTCGTCGAGGGCGATGCTTGCCAGCGGCACGGCGACATGCGCGCGATGGACCGCGGCGCCGGGCGTGTCGCGATAAAGTCGGTCGGCGGCGATGAACTGCTTTCGTGCAAGCCGTGGATCGCTGGCCTCGGTCAGTTTGCCGAGCACGAAATGGCTGAAGCCGCGGCGATGATCGTTGATGCCCTCGTCCTCGGCGATGCCAAGCGCGCGTGCGGCCGCCGCGCGTCGGTCCGGCGCGGACGTGCCGCGGCCAAGGGCCGTCTGCATGGCGTTGATCCATGCGCGCGGGGTCGGCGTCTGGTCCCGTGGCGCGATCCGCTCGCCTTGTGGGTTCAGGCGGTCAAGGATCGCGGGCAGGCGGTGCGCGACTTCAGCGCGGGTCATGCCCGGCGCCAGTTCCGGCGCGTAATAGGCGCGCAGGATCAGCATGTCGAACCCGGTAAGCACGCCATGCATGTTGTCATCGTTGAACACGGAATCGACGAGGCCGTAGAGATCGTTGAGCGGTCCAAGCGCCTGCGCCAGTTCTTCGTGCAGGCAATCGCGCGATTCCTGCGGGCTGGCATCCTTCGGCACGAAGATGGCGGCCCGCTGGCGCGTGACAATCCGCGTCCAGTCGGTGCGGCCCTGCCTGCGCGCCGCACGGTAGTCCGCAAGCCGCCCGATGTTGGGCACCACGAAACAGGCTGCCGACGGGACGTGCCGGCGAATGCGCGCGCCGCTTACGACCTCGATCGTGATGGCGGCATCGCTGCCTGACACGCGCCGGATGTCGAGGCCGGCCTCGTGCTTCAGGCGGCCGATCAGGCGATCGAGATCGGCGACCAGAAGGGCGGGGGCATCGCCGATCAGCCGCACCGTCACGGGCTCCTCGAAGCGCGAAAACCGCGGCAGGGCGCGGCCCGATTCCATCTCGAAGCTCAGATCCAGGAAATCGCGCAGGATATCGCGGTTGGCGCGTTGCGGCGGGGTCGGGCGCGGTGTCGCGAATGTCTTGACCGCGGGGATCCGCACGGCCTCGGTCAGCGCGGCACGTGCGGCGGGGCTGCGATCGCCCTGGGGTGTCGGGGTACAGGCCGCGAGCATCGCGCAAAGCCCGGATGCGCATAGCCATGCGACGCCCCGCGGTCTTGTTTTGCCCATGTCGTGCGCCTGCATTCCCCTAACGCTGACGACGCGCCATGAAGGCGAGGCGCTCGAAGAGATGCACGTCCTGTTCGTTCTTCAGTAGCGCGCCATGCAGTTTCGGCAACGCGTCGGCGCCATCGCGGCGCAGATCCTCGGGCGACAGATCTTCGGCGAGGATCAGTTTCAGCCAGTCGAGCACCTCGGACGTGGACGGTTTTTTCTTCAGCCCCGGCTGGTCGCGGATCTCGTAGAATTGCGTCAGTGCGGCGGTCAGAAGCGCGTCCTTGATGCCGGGATGATGCACCTCGACGATGCGTTTCAGCGTTTCGGCCTCGGGAAAGCGAATGTAGTGAAAGAAACAGCGCCGCAGGAAGGCGTCGGGCAGTTCCTTCTCGTTGTTCGAGGTGATGATGATCACCGGGCGGTGCGCGGCGCGGACCGTCTCGCCGGTCTCGTAGACGTGAAACTCCATCCGGTCGAGTTCCTGCAGCAGGTCGTTGGGAAACTCGATATCCGCCTTGTCGATCTCGTCGATCAGCAGCACCACCTTGCGGTCCGCCTCGAACGCCTCCCAAAGCTTGCCGCGGCGGATGTAGTTGCGTACGTCATGCACGCGCTCGTCGCCCAGTTGGCTGTCGCGCAGGCGGCTGACGGCATCGTATTCATACAGCCCTTGCTGTGCGCGGGTGGTCGACTTGATGCTCCATTCGATGAGCTCAAGCCCGAGCGCCTGCGCCACCTGACGGGCAAGCTCGGTCTTGCCGGTGCCCGGCTCTCCCTTGACGAGCAAAGGGCGTTCGAGCCTGACCGCGGCATTGACCGCGACGGTCAGATCGTCGGTCGCCACGTATGTGTCGGTTCCCTGAAAATTCATTGGCGTTTCAATCCTTTCGAGGCGCAATCCGAGGTTTGTTTCCGGACCTTACGGCGTTCCACAATTCACATCAATGGCAGGCCTTTGACTAGTGACAATCCGACCCGACCGGTATAGAGCAGCCCCATTGGTGGCCTGACCGTCGCAGGAGGTAACGATGCCGGATACTTGGCGTGATGAAGGGACAGAAATGAAATCCGAGGTCTTTCTGCCCGAAGATTACAGACCGGCAGAACATGAACCATTCATGAACCCGCAGCAACTCGAGTATTTCCGGCGCAAGCTGATCGCGTGGCGGCAGGATCTGCTGAATGGCAGCCGGGAAACCATCGAGGGATTGCAAGTCGGCACGCGGGCCATTCCAGATGTGGCCGACCGGGCCAGCGAGGAAACGGACCGCGCCCTGGAACTGCGCACGCGCGACCGCCAGCGCAAGCTCGTCTCGAAGATCGACGCGGCCTTGCGCCGTATCGAGGACGGCGAGTTCGGCTATTGCGAGGTGACCGGAGAGCCGATCAGCCTCAAGCGTCTTGATGCGCGCCCCATCGCCACGATGACGCTTGAGGCGCAGGAACGCCACGAGCGGCGCGAAAAGGTGCACCGGGACGAATAGGCTTTCCGGCGCTGAAGCGCCGGCGGCTTGATGCGGACGGCACCGGGGGTCAGTCTCCCGGTGTTTCGGTTTCTGAAAGGCCATCATGAGACTGGACGGGCTCAAGGTCTGCGTGATCGGCGCCGGGATCGGTGGGCTGGCGGTGGCGCGGGCGCTGGCGCAGCGCGGCGCCGCGGTGAGCGTGCTTGAACAGGCCCCCGAGATCGCCGAGGTCGGCGCCGGGTTGCAGGTCAGCCCAAACGGGTTTGCCGTGCTGCGTGCGCTTGGCCTCGATGACGGCTTGCGCCAAGCGGCGGTGCGTGCCGAGGCTGTCAGCCTGCGCGATTACAAGGGGGGCGAGGTTTTGCGCCTCGACCTTGGAGCGCTGTCAGGCGCCGAGTATCATGTCATCCACCGCGCGGATCTGATCGACATCCTCGCCGCAGGCGCCCGCGCCGCAGGGGTGCGGATCCGCCTCATGCAAAGAGTCACACGCGTCGAAGGTGGAGCGCGACCCGTCGTGCACCTTGCCAACGGCGCCACGGTCGAGGCGGATCTGGTGATCGGGGCGGACGGGTTGCATTCGGTCGTGCGGCGCGCGCTCAACGGCGAGACGATGCCGGTCTTCACGCGGCAGGTAGCGTGGCGCGCTTTGGTGCCGAACCGCTGGGATCGGGGGCCCGAGGTGCAGGTACATATGGGGCCACTGCGCCATCTGGTCAGCTATCCGCTGCGCGGCGGGGATCTGGTCAATCTTGTCGCTGTGCAGGAGCGCGCCGCCTGGACCGCCGAAAGCTGGAGCCAGCGCGACGATCCGATGGCCCTGCGCGCCGCCTTTGGCGATTTCGGAGCCGATGCGCGCGCGATGCTGGAGGCGGTGGACGAGGTGAACCTCTGGGGGCTCTTCCGCCATCCCGTGGCGCGGGTCTGGCACGGGGACGGGCTGGCGATCCTCGGGGACGCGGCGCACCCGACGCTGCCCTTTCTCGCACAGGGCGCTTCCATGGCGCTCGAAGATGCTTGGGTGATCGCCGATGCGCTGTCATCCGGGGTGGACATGGGTGCGGCTCTTGCGACGTATCAGGCACGCCGCGAGGGCCGGGTCACACGGGTCGTCGCCGCGGCCAGCCGCAACGCGTGGAAATACCATCTGTCCTTTCGTCCGCTCCGATGGGCGGCGCATACGGCGCTGCGCGCCGGCGGCATGATCGCGCCCGCACGCATGATGCGACAATTCGACTGGCTTTACGGCCATGATGTGACGCAGGCGGCGTAAGGCCGGGACAGGGCGAGGGGCCTTGCCGCGATGTCGGCCTTGAGCAGACATTGGAAATCTTGTGACGAGCCGCGCATCGGCGGGCCGCGGTGCGGCGATCCACCGTTAGTTTGGCAGCGCTTTATGGCAGCCAAATCAGGAAAAGATCAGAGCATCGCGCAGGCTGCAGCCAAATCGCCGTGCCGGGGGGCGGCCCGGCGATGCGCGGCGCCCTTCGGGCTTGATTCCGCGCGGGGCTGAGCCTCCAAGGACCGCTCAAGGCCAAAATGCCCCGCTCAGGCGTCGATCTCCACCCAGACGGGCACGTGATCGGACGGCTTCTCATACCCCCGGACCTCTTTCTCGATGTGACAGTCCGTCATCAGATCCGCCGCCTGCGGGCTGAGCAGGAAATGATCGATGCGGATGCCGTCATTGCGGTTCCACGCGCCGGCCTGATAATCCCAGAACGTGTAATGCCCCGGCCCCTGCACCCGCGCGCGGAACGCCTCGGTGTAGCCCAGATTGACGATCCGACGAAACGCCGCGCGGCTGTCGGGCAGGGCGAGCGCGTCACGGCGCCACGCGTCGGGATTGGCGGCGTCCTCGTCCTGGGGGATGACGTTGTAATCGCCGCCCATCAATACCGGTTCCTCGCTGGCGAGAAGATCCGCCGCTCGCGCGCGCAGCCGCTCCATCCAGGCCAGCTTGTAGTCGTATTTCGGCCCCGGCGCGGGGTTGCCGTTGGGCAGGTAAAAGCCGCAGATCCGCACCGCGCGGGTGTCACCCATCACCGTGGCCTCGATCCAGCGGGCCTGTTCGTCGGCGTCGTCGCCGGACAGGCCACGCATGACATCCTCCAGCGGGCGTTTCGACAGGATCGCCACACCGTTGAAACCCTTCTGCCCATGCGTTTCGACGTTATACCCGCGCTCCTCGAACGGCTCGCGCGGCACGGTTTCATCGACGGATTTCAACTCTTGCAGCAGCGCCACGTCGGGTTGCGCGTCGTCCAGCCAGTCGGTCAGCGCGGGCAGTCGCGCCTTGATCCCGTTGATGTTGAAGCTTGCAATCCTCATGCCAGCATAACCATCGGGTTTTCGAGGTTCTCGACGATGCGGGCCAACAGCTGCGCGCCAAGCGCGCCGTCGATCACCCGGTGATCCACCGACAGCGTCACCGACATGACCGTGGCAACGGTCAATCCGCCATCTTCGCCCACGGCCGGCTTCTTCACCCCCGCGCCCACGGCGAGGATCGCGCCATGCGGCGGGTTGATGACCGCGTCGAAATTCTCGATCCCGAACATGCCGAGATTGGAAATCGCGAAGGTGCCGCCCTGATACTCCTGCGGGGCCAGCTTGCGGTCGCGGGCGCGGGCGGCCAGATCCTTCATCTCCGCCGACAGGGCCGAGAGCGATTTCATCTCGGCATCGCGCAGCACGGGCGTGAACAGCCCGCCCTCTATGGCCACCGCCACCGCGACGTCCGACGGTTTGAGCCGCAAGACCCTGTCGCCGGCCCAGACGGCATTGGCGTCAGGCACGTCCTGAAGCGCCAGCGCGCAGGCCTTGATGATGAAGTCGTTGACCGACAGCTTCACGCCGCGCGGCGCGAGCTGCGCGTTGAGTTCGCCGCGCAATTTCATCAGCCTGTCGAGCCGGATCTCGCGGCGCAGGTAGAAATGCGGCACGGTCTGCTTGGCCTGCGTGAGGCGCGCGGCGATCGTGCGGCGCATCCCGTCGAGCGCGAAGACCTCGTAATCGCGCCCCTCGTACATGGCCGCGACCGCCCCGGCCGAAGGGCCGGACGGAGCCGCTGCCGGGGCAGGGGCCGCATCGGCGGGTTGCATGACCTCTTGCTCTGGTGCGGCCCCTGGGCTGGCCCCCTCCACATCCGCCTTGACGATCCGGCCATGCGGGCCCGACCCGTTGATCCGCGTCAGGTCGAGCCCCTTCTGCGCGGCGATGCGGCGGGCCAGCGGGGAGGCGAAGACGCGGCTCCCGTCGGCCGTCCTGGGCGCCGCCGGGGCGGTCTGGCCATGTGCGGCCGTCTCGGGGCTCCCGTTGGGAGCCGCCTCACCGGCCGCGTCGGACCGCGTTGCGGCCTCCGGCGCGGGCGACGCGGGTGTGTCGAGGTCGGAGGCGTCCTCGCCGTCTTCGAGCAGAAGGGCGATCGGCGTGTTGACCTTCACGTTTTCAGTGCCTCCGGCGATCAGGATCCTGCCCAGAGTGCCTTCGTCCACCGCCTCGAATTCCATCGTGGCCTTGTCGGTCTCGATCTCGGCCAGAAGGTCGCCCGCACTGACGCTGTCGCCTTCCTGCACGAGCCATTTCGCCAGAGTGCCCTCTTCCATCGTGGGCGAGAGGGCCGGCATCAGGATCTCGGTGGGCATGTCATTGAACCTTCACTGATGGGTTTTCACGTGCATACGCAAGCAATTCAAAGTCGCTTGCATAGAAGGAGCGCACAAAATCCTGCAATCCCGCAGATTCAAGTGATGTTTTAGCTGTGACGGCACCTTCTTGAGCAAAAAATCTGAGTGCGAAATCTTTCATCGGTCCATAAAATTTCGTTGGTAGAATACTCTTTGCCGCATCCTTCACTCTCAGAAGATAGGCTTTCATGTGCTCGTTTTTTATACTCACCGTTTTGTTAGAATGAAAATTTGGGTCAAGCCTTCGTCCAGTTCGTTCAGACAGAAAAAGAAGCAGTTCTGGCATTAGTTCCAGCGGATTAATGTGTTCGACAAAGCGCTGACCATCAATGTAGGCAAAGTCTTTTTGCCTGCAAAAGTGCCGAAATTCGTAGGCAGGCATCGCAGTGTCCCTTTCAAGGTGATCGATAATCAAATGAAAGTCATCAATTAGCTGCTCGTTGCTGAGTTCGTTGAGAAATCTTTTGTTTACCTCCCCGCTACGCTGTGACATTGCTGACAGAAAACGGTCGATTGGATCACCTGCGATGACGATCTTCTCTAGAGGTGCGATTAGATCAAACACTTCCGGGAAGTGATCTTGGATCACGGCCAATGGTAAATGGGCTTTCTGTTGCTTGCCGAGCCCGTTGATATGGACCTTGCCATGAAATGCACTGTTGAGCGCGTCTAGGTCCGAGAGTTGGTCCCGGATGGTCGAGCCACCGTTTTTAGGAATGTGAACAAAACAAAATCCATGTTCGGTACTGGCAATCATTCGTCTCTTCCTCAGCGATAGGTCACTTGGTGCGCGGCGTCGATCACCTCCTGCACGGAGGTCAGCGCCAGCTTTTCCAGATTGGCCGCGTAGGGCATGGGCACGTCCTTGCCGGTGCAGTTGATCACCGGTGCGTCGAGGTAGTCGAAGGCGCGGGTCATCAGCACGGACGAGAGGTGATTGCCGATGGCGCCCACGGGCCAGCCTTCCTCGACCGTCACGCAGCGGTTGGTTTTCCGAACGCTTTCGATCACGGTGGCCGTGTCCATCGGGCGCAGGGTGCGCAGGTCCACGATTTCGGCCTCGATCCCGTCCTCGGCGAGCTTTTCGGCGGCCTCCATCGCGTAGGTCATGCCGATGCCGAAGCTGACGATGGTCACGTCGGACCCTTCGCGCCAGATCCTGGCCTTGCCGAAGGGTATGGTGAAGTCGTCGAGCTTCGGGACCTCGAAGCTCTTGCCGTAGAGGATCTCGTTTTCGAGAAAGATCACCGGGTTGGGATCGCGTATGGCGCTTTTCAGCAGGCCCTTGGCACAGGCCGCCGACCAGGGCTGCACCACGCGCAGGCCGGGCACATGCGCGTACCACGCCGCGAAATCCTGGCTGTGCTGGGCGGCGACGCGCGCCGCGGCGCCGTTGGGGCCGCGAAAGACGATGGGACTGCCCATCTGACCGCCCGACATGTAGAGCGTCTTGGCCGCCGAATTGATGATCTGGTCCATCGCCTGCATCGCGAAATTCCAGGTCATGAATTCCACGACCGGGCGCAGCCCGCCCCAGGACGCGCCGATGCCGATGCCGGCAAAGCCGTGTTCGGTGATCGGCGTGTCGATCACGCGCTTGGCGCCGAACTCGTCGAGCAGGTTCTGCGTGATCTTGTAGGCGCCCTCGTATTCCGCGACCTCTTCGCCCATGATGAACACCGTGTCGTCGCGGCGCATCTCCTCGGCCATGGCGGTGTTGAGCGCCTCGCGCACGGTCTTGGGCTCGGTTTCGGTGCCTTCGGGCCAGTCGGGGCTCTGTGCCGCTCGTTCGGGGGCAGGAGCGGTGGCAGGGGCCTTCGCTTTGGCGGACGTGGATTTCACCTCGCGTTTGGGCTGATCTTTTTCGGGCGCCACGGCGTCCGTGCGCTCGATGTCGGACGCGTCCTCGCCGTCGTCGAGCAGCATGGCGATCGGGGTGTTGACCTTCACGCCGTCGGTGCCGCCCTCGACGAGGATCCGGCCGATGGTGCCCTCGTCCACGGCCTCGAATTCCATCGTGGCCTTGTCGGTCTCGATCTCGGCCATGACGTCGCCGGCCTTGACGGTATCGCCCTCGCGCACCAGCCACTTGGCAAGCGTGCCTTCCTCCATGGTGGGTGACAGCGCGGGCATCAGGATCTCGGTGGCCATTCTCGTCTCTCCTGCTCAGGCGTTCTGCGGGGCCGCGTCGGTGATGATGTCGGTCCAGAGCTCGGAGGTCGCGGGTTCCGGGCTTTCCTTGGCAAACTCTGCGGCGCCGTTGACGATCGACTTGATCTCCTTGTCGATCGCCTTGAGATCCTCCTCCGAGGCATGACCCCCGGAGATCAGCAATTCGCGGACATGCTCGATCGCGTCCTTTTCCTCGCGCATCTTCTGCACCTCTTCGCGGGTGCGGTATTTCGCCGGATCGCTCATCGAATGGCCGCGATAGCGGTAGGTCTTGATCTCGAGGATATACGGCCCCTTGCCCGCACGGCAGTGTTTCACGGCCTTCTCGCCGGCGGCCTTCACGGCCAGCACGTCCATCCCGTCCACGGCCTCGCCGGGGATGCCGAAGGCGCCGCCGCGGGTGTGGATGTCGGGCGACGAGGTCGAGCGTTGCTGCGAGGTGCCCATGGCATATTGATTGTTTTCGATCACGAAGATCACCGGCAATTCCCACAGCGCGGCCATGTTGAAGGTCTCGTAGACCTGCCCCTGATTGGCCGCCCCGTCCCCGAAATAGGTGAAGGTCACGCGGTCGTTGCCGAGATACTTGTCGGCAAAGGCCAGCCCTGCCCCGAGCGGGACGTTGGCGCCCACGATGCCGTGCCCGCCATAAAACTGCCGTTCGGTCGAGAACATGTGCATCGACCCGCCCTTGCCCTTGGAATAGCCGCCCGCGCGGCCCGTCAGTTCCGCCATCACGCCCTTGGGGTCCATGCCGCAGGCCAGCATGTGACCATGATCGCGGTAGGTGGTGATGCGCTTGTCGCCCTCCTCGGCGGCGGCCTCCAGCCCCACGACGACCGCTTCCTGTCCGATATAGAGATGACAGAATCCGCCGATCAGCCCCATGCCGTAAAGCTGTCCGGCCTTTTCCTCGAACCGCCGGATCAGAAGCATGTCGCGGTAATACTTCATGAGGTCTTCGGCCGAGGCCGCCGGTTTCCTCGTGCTCTTGCGGGTCGCCATGAGAGCCCCTCCCTGCTGAGACATGTCGTTGACCGTCAACGGATGTGGTATAGCAATCGCGGTCCCGTTGCGAGGGTGATTTGCAGGATCCGCGGATGGCTGCGGGGCAAATGCGCCTGCGCCCCGGCGGTGGTGTTCCGCCGACTTTCGACCGTCGCGCCGCGTTGTCGCGGATCGATGGCGCGAAGGGTCTTGATCGGGTGCTATGCCTGTGATGGGCCGGGCGTCATGAGATTGGTCCGGCTGATCGTCAGAAAACGCCATATGCCCCTTCGGACCCGTCCTTTTCGATCCTTGCGATGGATCCGCCGGTGTCATTGGCGCACGCGGCGCCCGGCGGGGTGTGGTCAGCGGATCACAATCTCGTCGCGGCGCATCTGGCCCAGAACCTCGCGCGCCTGCTGATCCAGCAGGTCGAGGTCGAGGTAATCATCCGACATCCGCCGCGTGAGGTTCTTCATGCGCGCGACATCTTCCTCGATCTCGTCGAGCTGCGCGCGCAACGCGGTCTCCTGTGCCTCGATCTCGGCGCGGCGCAAAAGCCCGTAATCGCCCTGCACGGCGGCAAAGGCGAAATAGGCCCCCAGCAGGAAGGCGACGCTGTAGAAGATCAAGGCGCCCCAAGGGCGGTTCTGGGTGGTCATGACGTGCTCTGCTCTGCCTCGCGGCCGGTTTGCTCCGGCCTTGAAGGCATCGTGGCACACTATCGGGTTCATGTGAAACGTCTTTCACGTGCAGGCGACTCGTTCTAGCATTTCTGTGTCCGAACAGGGGGGGGATCGGCGATGCCCGACAGTCCGGCCCGCGCCGCGCTTGCCACGCATGAGGTGACGAACCAACCCACGCCGCGCGGTGACCTCGATCTCTAGGGGAACGATCCGGTGCTGCGATGTCATGCGGCGGCCGCCGGTGCAGATGCCGGGCACCTCGCGGCATATGGCGTGCGGCTTGGGACCGAGGCCATGCAGCAAGCCGGGTGCGAGGCCCGCCGTCACCCGCCGGAGCTCGTCGCATTCGACGCGGGCGGGCGGCGGCTTGACGAGGTGCGCTTTCACCCGGCCTATCACGAGCTAATGCAGACCGGGCTTGGCGCGGGCTACGCGGCCCTGCCATGGGAGGGTGCGCCGGGCGGCCATGCCACCCATGCCGCTATGGTCTACCTGACCACCCAGATAGAGCCGGGCGTGTGCTGTCCGATGACCATGACCTATGCCGCCGTGCCCGCCTTGCGCGCCGACAAGGCACTTTTCGGGACATGGGTCCCCAAGCTGACGGCGCGGGCGCATGATCCTGCCGTGCGGCCGCCGGCCGGCAAAAACGCGGCGACGCTCGGCATGGCGATGACGGAAAAGCAGGGCGGTTCGGACGTCCGCAGCAGTGCGACCACGGCGACGCCCGACGCAGGTTTCTACCGGCTGACAGGGCATAAATGGTTTTGTTCCGCGCCGATGTCCGACGGGCTCCTGACGCTGGCGCAGACCGAAGGCGGGCTGACCTGTTTTCTGGTGCCCCGCTGGCTGGAGGACGGACGCAACGCGATCCAGATCCAGCGGCTGAAAGACAAGCTGGGCAACCGCGCCAATGCCTCGGCCGAGATCGAGTTTCACGGCGCGCTGGCGCACCGTCTGGGGGACGAGGGCGCGGGCGTGCGCACCATCATCGAGATGGTGCATCACACAAGGCTCGACACCGCGATGGCCCCGGCGGGCTTGATGCGCGCGGCGCTCGATCATGCCACGCACTGGGCGCAGGGGCGGTCGGCCTTTCAGAAACGGCTGATCGACCAGCCGCTGATGCGCAGCGTTCTGGCCGATCTGGCGCTTGACTGGGAGGGCACGCTGGCGCTTGGCCTGCATGTCGCGCGCGCTTTCGACGGTGACAGCCCGCAGGATCGCGCCTTTGCCCGGCTGGGCGTGGCGCTGGCCAAGTTTGTGGGCAACAAGCTGTGCCCGGGCGTGGTCTACGAGGCGATGGAGGTGCTGGGCGGCATGGGCTATGTCGAGGACACAGCCCTTCCGATGCTCTACCGCGAGGCGCCGCTCAATTCGATCTGGGAGGGCGCGGGCAACGTCATCTGCCTCGACATCCTGCGCACGCTGCGCCGCGATCCTCTGGCGAGCGAGGCGCTGAGCGCCGAGTTTGGCGCGGTGGCGGGACAGGATCGGCGCTTTGATCGCGCGCTGCGGGCGCATGAGCGGCGCTTCCCGACACTCCCCGACGAGGCGCAGGCGCGCTGGTATTGCGAAAGCCTTGCCACGCTGCTGACGGCGTCCGTACTGCTGCGTTACGCGCCGGATGCGATCGCGTCGGCCTATGTCGCCACGCGGCTGAGCGATCCGCGCGGCCGTGTCGCGGGCGCCATCGGCGCGATGGACACCGCGCCCCTGCTCGCCCGGTTGCGCGGCTGAGACCGCCTGATACGCAAGGCGCTCAGGCGTGTTCCGCAAAGACGTATTCAAAAAGAACAATGTGATTGATCCAGATCAAGGCGGGTATCGGGCACGGATCCTATCAGGTGACTGTCAAAACACGTGTTTTGGACTCATCTTACCGGATCCGGAGGTTCCCATGCGAAAACTACTGACAGCCGCCACCCTTGGCCTTGCCGCCCTCACCGCGCCCGCCGCCCAGGCGGAGGAGGCCGACAAGCTGGTCACGATCCTTGCCACGGACCAGCCGCAGACCCAGCTCATGAGCATGGTGCTGACGATGCAATCCATGCAGGCCGGGGCCGAGGCCTACGTGCTGTTGTGCGGCCCGGCCGGGGATCTTGCGCTGAAAGAGCCGCCAGAGTCTGCAACCGCCCCGCAAGAGCCGCGGGGCATGAGCCCGCAAGGCCTCATGCAGCAGGTGATGGAAGAGGGCGCGACCGTAGAGGTCTGCGCGATCTACCTGCCCAACAAGGGCGTCGAGGCTGATGCGCTGATCGACGGCGTGACCATGGCCAAGCCGCCGGAGGTCGCCGCGCGCATGCTGGCCGACCGCACGCGCATCATGTCCTTCTGACGAACGACCGCCAGACCATCGGCACCGCCCCGGGATCATCCGGCGGCGGTGCCGAGATGTGCCGCGCGACCCCGTCACAGTCCCGGCCGCCACGCCGGGGCCGCATTCGCGTGTTTTATGTGCCCGCCCTGCATGCTATCCACGCGCCAACATGTGAGGGGGAGCACGACATGAGCCATGAAATCCATCTTGCCTTCGAGCATCCATCGGCCCGCGCGCGGGCCACGGCTCCCGATGGCCCGCTCGACCGGATTTCCGTGCGCGATCATGTAGTCGAGGTCGAGATCGGGGCGTTTCAGGCCGAACGCGGCACGACGCAGCGCATCTGCTTCAACGTCGTGGTCGAGGTGCGCCCGATGGCCGACACGCTCGATGATGACGTGGACCGCATCCTGTCCTATGACCGCGTGACAGAGGCGATTTCGGCGGCCCTCGCCGAGGAGCGTCTCAACCTTCTGGAAACCTTGGCGGACCGGATTGCCGAACGCATCCTGATGGAGCGGCAGGCGGTGCGGGCCTTCGTTCGAATCGAAAAGCTTGACCGGGGTCCCGGCGCGCTCGGCGTCGAGATCGTCCGCTCGGTCGACACGCTCGAAACCACGCCTGCCACGCCGCGTCCCGATACCACGCCGCATCCGCACGTGGTCTTTCTGACCAATGCCGCGGTGCGATCGGGCAACCTGAGCCGCTGGCTCGACCAGCTTGAAGCCCGCGCCGAGCCGGTCATCCTCTGTGTCGGACGCCCCGACGTGGACAGCCCCAAGACGGGCCATCGCATGACGCAGCGCCGGGTGGATCTTCTGGCCATGGAACAGAACGCCTGGGTGCTGGCCGGGCGCGACGATCGCTGCGTCGTGGTCGCCACCCGGACCGAGCTTGACTGGGCCATGAAACACGGCCAGATAAGCGTCTGGGCGCCGTCGAAGATCGTGCTCGACGCGGTGGACGGGCCGACCGTCGGCCCCGACAGGCCGGTGGATCTCGCCGCATGGTTTGCCGGCCATATCGAGGCGTCGGACCTCTTGCTGATCGGCGAAGGGCCGCCATCGGCCAGTCGCGTGCCGGTCATCCTGCAGGACATCGCCCGCTCGGGCCTGTGAGAGACGCGACCTTGCCTTATTTTCGCCCCATTCCCCAGATCGACGCCGCGCGCCCCAATGGCGCTCTGTCCCTCGCCGCCGGATGGTGCTGGTTCGACACGGTCGAGGTTCTGGAGCGTGACCGGCCGCGGCATCTGATGTCCGCGCGCGACCTGCCCAAGGCTGTCGCGACGCGCCTGACCGCGCGGCGTCCGACCGTCGCCGGGCTGGAGATGGACGGGCCGAGGATCATGGGGATCCTGAACGTCACGCCCGACAGTTTTTCGGATGGCGGCCTGCACGTTGATCCGGCGCAGGCGCTGGCCCATGCGCGGGCGATGACCGATGCGGGTGCGGCGATCCTCGACGTCGGCGGCGAATCCACCCGGCCCGGCGCGGCGGCGGTCGCGACCGAGGATGAAATCACCCGAACCGCGCCGGTGATCGCCGCCATCCGCGCCGAGGTCGCCGCGCCCATCTCGATCGATACGCGCAAGACGGCCGTGGCGCGCGCGGCGTCCCGCGCAGGGGCGGCGCTGATCAATGATGTGTCGGGCTTTACCTTTGATGCCGGGCTGGCGCCCTTCGCCGCCGGTCATGCGTTGCCGGTCTGCGTGATGCACGCGCAGGGCACGCCCGAGACCATGCAGGCCGATCCGCGCTACGAGGATGTTCTGCTCGACGTCTATGACTGGCTCGCGGTGCGCGTCGCGGCGCTGATAGCGCACGGCATTCCGCACGGGGCCATCATCGTCGATCCCGGAATCGGATTCGGCAAGACGCAAGCGCACAATCTGCGGCTGCTGCGCAACCTGTCGCTGTTTCACGGGCTGGGCTGTCCGATCCTGCTGGGCGCGTCGCGCAAGCGGTTCATCGGCGAGCTCAGCTGCACGCCCGAGGCCCGCGACCGGGTGCCCGGATCGCTGGCCGTGGCGCTCGGGGCGGTGGCGCAGGGCGTGCAGGTCCTGCGCGTGCATGACGTGGCCGAGACCCGCGCGGCGCTCGATCTGTGGCAGGCGGTGCGGTGCGCGGATTGAGCCCGCTCAGCCGCGCAGGAACACCCGGCGCAGCGCCCGCCACTGGCTGAGCGCGACACCGCCCAGGATCAACGTCATCCCGGCCAGCAGGCTGGGGGGCAGGGGCTCGGCAAGGATCAGCCCGCCGAGGACCACCGACCAAACCGGCACCATGTAATTGACCAGCCCGAAAAAGCTGGGCCCGGCCTCGGCATTGACCTGCACCAGAAGGATCTGCGCCACGCCCGTGGGCAGCACCCCAAGATAGAGCAGCGCAAGCGCGCCCTGCAGGCTGAGGCCCGCGGGTACCCCCTCGACGACCAATGCGACCGGCGTGATGATCACCGCCGCGATCGACATGACCGTCGCCGCCAGCGCCAGCCGGTCCACATCCGGGCAGAGCCGGGTTGCGATGGTGCCCATGGCATAGCAGACGGCCACCCCCAGACAGGCCAGCCGCGCGAGATCCTCCAGATCCGCGCCCGTGGCCGCGAAGGCCTGCGGCCCGATCAGCACGACGACACCGATCGTCCCGAGAGTGAAGCCCAGGAGCTTGCGCAGGCTCATCTGCTCGCCCGGCACCAGGAGATGCGCCAGCGGGAGGATGATCAACGGAACCGCGGCCATGCAGACGCCCGCAAAGCCCGAGGCGACGGATTGCTGCGCCCATCCCAGAAGCGAGAACGGCACGATATTGGAAAACACCGCCATGAAGAGCGCGAAACCCCAGATCCGGCGCCCGATACCCGTGCGCGGGTCGGGCAGGGTGCGGCCTTTCAGCCGCAGAAGCGCCAGCAGGAAAATCGCCCCGAGCGTGATCCGGCCGGCGGCCAAGAGGAAAGGTCCGACATCCCGAAGTGCTATGGTGATGAACATGAACGAGGCGCCCCAGATCAGGCCGAGGGCACAGATCCGCAGCCAGTTGATTGCACCGACCTCGATCATCCCGTCTGTCCCATGAGAACCGGCGCACCGCCATCCACGACCGCCGAGGGTTGAAACCCCGCATGATCGCGCCACCTCGTCGCGCTCATGCGAAAAGAATGGAGAGACAACATGGATGCGTATCTCATACCCGGCCTGGCCCTGATCACGCTGGTGATCGTTGGAGTTTTGGCCTATCGCAGCAAACGCGCAACCGACCAGCGTCTGGCGGATGAAGACGTCCGCAAGAGCGCATTGGCCGAGAACGGCGACCCGCACAAGAAAGCGCCCTGACCGGGTTGGACCCGGCCCCGTGATGGGGCCGGCCCCGTATAAGGACCAAGATCAGTTCTTGTCCTTGTCCACCATCTTGCCGGCGCTGATCCACGGCATCATGCCGCGCAACTTGACGCCGACCTCTTCGATCTGATGCGCGTCGTTCAGGCGCCGCGTGCCCTTGAAAAACGGCTGACCCACGGCATTTTCCTGCATGAAGTCGCGCACGAAGGCGCCGCTCTGGATGTCGTGCAGGATCGCCTTCATCTCCTTCTTGGTCTGCTCGTAGGGCAGCACCCGCGGGCCAGACACGTATTCGCCATATTCAGCGGTGTTCGAGATCGAGTAGTTCATGTTGGCGATGCCGCCCTCGTAGATCAGGTCGACGATCAGCTTCACCTCGTGCAGGCATTCGAAATAGGCCATCTCGGGCTCGTAGCCCGCCTCTACCAGCGTCTCGAAGCCCATGCGGATCAGCTCGACCAGACCGCCGCACAGCACCGCCTGCTCGCCGAAGAGGTCGGTTTCGCACTCCTCGCGGAAGCTGGTCTCGATGATGCCCGAGCGTCCGCCGCCGATGGCTGCGCAATAGCTGAGGCCCAGTTCCAGCGCCTTGCCGGAGGCGTCCATGTCCACCGCCACAAGGCAGGGCACGCCGCCGCCCTTGACAAACTCGCCGCGCACCGTGTGGCCGGGACCCTTGGGCGCCATCATGATCACGTCCACGCCCTCTTTCGGCTCGATCAGCCCGAAATGGATGTTGAGCCCGTGGGCAAATGCGATGGCCGCGCCGGGACGGATATTGTCATGCACGTATTTGCGGTAGGTCTCGCCCTGCAGCTCGTCGGGCATGGTGAACATCATCAGGTCGCACCACGCCGCGGCCTCGGCAATGCCCATCACCTTGAGCCCCTCTCCTTCGGCCTTCTTCGCCGAGCCCGAGCCCTCGCGCAGCGCCACGACGACGTTTTTTGCCCCTGAATCGCGCAGGTTGAGGGCGTGGGCGTGGCCCTGGCTGCCATAGCCGAGGATGGCGACCTTCTTGTCCTTGATCAGATTGATATCGCAGTCGCGATCGTAATAGACGCGCATGGCGGTCTCCATTTCTCTGGTGTCGCGGTTGGTTTCTTGAGTGTTTGCAGAATAAGGAGCCACGCGCAAATGGGCCTGCGATTTCGCGTGTTATCGCCGTTTTATTTGGGTATTTATAACCAAGAAGAAGGAGAAAAGAAAAATTCATGCTTAACGATATCGACCGTCGCATCCTGCGTCAGTATCAGCACGCGCCAGCCCTCGGCCCTGCAGAACTGGCGGATCTGGCCGGCGTCACGCCCGCCACCTGCGCGCGCCGGCTCGAGCGACTGCGCGCCGCGGGGATCATTCGTGGCAACCGCGCGGTGATCGACTGGCGCGCGCTCGGCTACGAGGTGGAGGTCAGCTTGCGGATCACGCTCGACAAGACGCAGGCGCGGGCGTTCGATGAATTCCTCGTGGAGGCTCGGGAGATCCCCGAGGTCATGGAGATCCAGACCTTTCTTGGGCGGGTCGATCTGCGGCTGTCGGTGATCGCCCGCGACATGGCCCATTATCAGCAGATCTATCGCAGCGCCATTCTGACCCTGCCGCATATCGCCGATATCGAGGCGCTGATGCATGTGGCGCGGATCAAGTCCAATGAGGGGTTGCCGGTATGATCGATCTCGACACCACCGACCGGCTTATCCTTCGGATGCTCGTCGAGGATGCCACGCAACCCGCAAGCGCCATCGGGCGCCGTCTCGGTCTGTCGCAGCCCGCCGCGTGGCGGCGCATCCGCAAGCTGCATGATGCCGGCGTGATCAAGGGCCAGCGTCTCGATCTCGACCCGGAGAAGCTGGGGTTCGGCGTGACGGTGTTTCTGGGCGTCAAGCTGGCCACCAAGGGCCGCGTCAGCCTCGAGGATTTCGAGCGCGCGGTCAGCGCCATCCCCGAGGTTCAGACGGTCGAGCATATCCTCGGGCTTTACGACTACCGGCTGCGGGTGGTGGCGCGCGACATCCCCGATTTCGAGCGGGTGCTGCGCCGGCGCATCATGACCCTGCCGGGGGTGGGCGATGTCGAGGCCAACGTGCTCTTGTCCGAGGAACGCCGCCCCGGGCCGATCGGCTGACGGATCAGCCGCGCGCGCCAAGGCCAAGCTGCATCAGCGTGCGGCGCACCGGGGGCAGCGAATAGATCGCGTTCAGCCCCATGGCGCGGGCGTCACGCAGCGGTTGCGCGTGCAGTTGCGAGGCGCGGTTCAGCAGGTCGATCCCCGTCACCCGCGCGCGCACCTCCAGATGGCGCTTGCGGTGATAGGCCTCGAGCATGTCGCGCGCGCCCAATGTCTCGGGTGCGGCCTCGGCCAGATCCAGCAGCGCGCGCAGATCCCCGAGCGACATGTTCAGACCCTGCGCCCCGATGGGCGGCAGCACATGCGCGGCTTCGGCCATGAGCGCCACGCGCTCGCCCGCCATGCGATCCGCCACCTGGCTGATGATCGGCCATATCGTGCGGCGCGAGGCAAGTGTGAGCGGCCCGAAGAGGCCACAGGAGCGGGCAGTCATCTCGTTTTCGAAGGCCGGGACGGGCAGATCGGCCAGCCGCGCAGCCTCCGGGCCGTCCTCCATCCAGACGATGGCCGACGAGGGCTGCCCCTCGTGATCGGGCAGAGGGACCAGCGTGAACGGCCCGCCCGAGCGGTGGATCTCGGTTGAGACATTGTCATGCGGGACAGGGTGCGTGACGGCGAATGCATGCGCCTTCTGCCCGTAGCGCGTGGTGGTCACGCCGATGCCCGCCGCCTCGCGGATGGGCGAGTTGCGCCCGTCGGCGGCGATCACCAGCCGGGCGCGCACGCGGGTGCCATCGGTGAGGCCCACGAGCGCCTCGGCTTGCCGGGTCAACAGGCTTCGTGTGCCGATGCCGGGACGGAACGCGACCGAGGGCAGGGTGCCCAGATGCGCCACCATTTCACGCCGGAGCAGCCAGTTGGGCAGGTTCCAGCCAAAGGGCTGGTCGGAAATGTCGGAGGCGTCGAAATCCTTGACGACACGCGGTTCGGGCGTCGGGCCGCCCGCATCGACGATCCGCATGACCTGCAATTCTGCGGCATGCGGCGCCAGCCGGGGCCAGAGGCCGATGCGGTCGAGCAGGTCCCGCGCCGGTTGCAGCATCGCGGTGGTCCTCAGATCCGAGCCTTCCGCGTCACGATCCGTTACCGGCGCGGCGGGATCGACGCAGAGCACGGAGAACCCCGCCCCGCCGAACGCGGCCGCCGCCGCCAATCCGGCAACGCCGCCTCCAGAGATCACGATGTCATAGCTGTCCTGCGGCATTGTCTTATCCTTCGGTCATCTCTTGTGTGGCGATAAAGCCCGAAAACGGTCCACGGCAAGTCAGGTCCTCGGGTTGGTCACCGCGTGGTCAGCTTCAACTCGATCCGCCGGTTCTCGGCGCGTGCCGCGGACGTGTTTTCAGGGTTGACCGGTTGATACTCGCCATAACCGTTGGCCGACAGGCGCTCGGGGGGAAAATCCACCTCGTCCGAAAGATACCGCACCACCGACAAGGCCCGCGCCTGGCTGAGCGCCCAGTTGTCCTCGAACCTGCCCCCGCCGGATATCGGTACATCGTCGGTATGGCCATCCACCTGCAGGATCCAGTCGATCTCGTCGGGGATCTCGTCGATCACGTCGCGCAGGATGCCGGCGACATTCTCGATCTCGTCTTCGCCGGGGTCCGACAGGTCCGCCTCGCCGGGGTCGAACAGCACCTCGGACGAGAACACGAAACGGTCGCCGACGATCTGGACGCGCTCGCGCTCGCCCAGGATGTCGCGCAGCCGACCGAAAAACTCGGACCGGTACCGTTCGAGATCCTCTTTCTCGGCCTCCAGCAGGCGGGCGCGGTCTTCCTCGGCCTCGCGGCGTTGGCGCTCTTCCTCTGCCAGACGGGCCAGCGCGGTGTTGAGTTCGCTGCCAAGCTCCTCGACGCGCAGGTCGGCCTCGGCCTCGCTGTCGCGCGTCTCGTCGAGCAGCGCCTGCACCTGCGACAACTGCGCGCGAAGCGCGGCGACCTGCGAATAAAGCAGCGCCTGTTCCTTTTGCGACTCTGTCGCACGGTCCTGCTCTTCGTTCAGACGCGCTCGGGCCTGCGCGAGAAGCGCCGCGCGTTCCTCGGCGCGGCTCATCTGCTGGCGGGCCTCGGCCTCGGCCGCGCGCTCTGCGGCAAGCGCCTGGACCAGATCGGCGCGCACGGTCTCGGCGTCGCGCGCCGAGTTCTCGGCCTGTGCAAGCCGATCTTCCAGCCGCGCGATTTCGTCTTCACGGGCCGTGCGCCCGCTTTCGGCATCCAGAAGCGCCTGTGCCAGCCGGTTGTTGAGATCCTCTTGGGCGTCTTCCGCGGCGGCCAGAAGGGTCAGCGTTTCCTCGGCGCGCTGGCGCTGCTCTTCGAGCGCGAGCGACATCGCGCTCAGTTCCGCCTGCGATGCATCGAGCCTGTCGCGCAGCGCCTCGGCCGCTGCCGCCTCGGCGATCCGGGCCTGTTCCTCATCGCTCAGCCGGTCCTCGAGGCTGTCCACCTCACCCATCAGGGCCGCCTGTGCCTCGGTGGCCTCGATGTTGCGTCCGCGCAGATCGGCGGCCAGCGCGGCCAGCGCGTCGCGGCGGGCGGCGGCAAGGCGCGCGGCCTCGGCTTCCGCATCAACCTCGTCGCGCAGCCCGGCCACCTGATCCTCGAATGCGGCAATCTCGCTGCGGGAGGTCTGCAGAGCCTCTGCCTGCGTGGCGTTTCGCGCGCGCAGGTTCTCGATCCGCTCGGACTGTTCCCGTTGCCGCTCCCGGGCATCGCCCAGGCTTTCGGTCAGTGCGCCGACCCGGTCCTCGAGGCTGGCGCTGCGATCCTGTTCCAGCCCGAGCGCGAGCGAAAGCGCCGAGACCTCGGCCGAGAGCGCGTCAAGCTCGGTGGCCTGTCCGCTGATCTCTTCTCGCAGCACGAATTGCACCACCATGAAGATGGTCAGCACGAACATCAGCACCAGCAGCAGCCCGGTCATTGCATCGACGAAACCGGGCCAGATCGCGCCCTGAAACCGGTTGCCCGCGCGCCGCGACAGGGCCATGCTCAGCCCTCCCTGTCGCGATCCGCCTCGGCGTGATGCGGGCGGACGCGCGGGGGCGCAGCTTCGCGCGCCTGGCCAAGCAGGCGGGTCAGCGCCGCGAGGTCCGTGCGCAGCTCGGTCATGGTTTCCTGGCGTCCGGCGCTGATTTCTTCGAGGATACGGAGCATCTGCACGTCGATCGAGCGCAGGCGCATGCGGCTTTCGGCGTCGATCCCGTCATGCGCGGGCGCCTCGCGGTTCTCCAGCGTCTCGATCAGCCGTTCCTGCCCGTCCGCGAGCCGCATCAGCGCCACCTGCACCGGGTTCTGATCGCTCATCCGGTGGGTCAGACGCTCGACGGAATCCGCCAGCACGCCGAGTTTCTGGTCGACCACCGCGCGACTCGTCTCCGACTGGCTCAGAACCTGATGCAACGCGTCCATCTGCTCGGAGATGCGATCGAGGACATGCGCAACCGCCCCGGCCTCGCTCTCGTCGCCTTCCCCCTCGGTCAGGCCGACGCGGGTGATGGTCGACATCCATTCTTCAAGTTCGCGATAGAAACGGTTCTGCCCGTGGCTCGCGAACAACTCCAGCAGGCCCACGACCAGCGATCCGGCGAGGCCCAGAAGCGACGAGGCGAAGGCGACCCCCATGCCGCCAAGCTGCGCCTCCAGCCCGGTCATCAGGCGGTTGAAGATGTCCGCCCCTTGCTCGCCCTGTTGCGGGGCGAGGCTGCGGATCGTGTCGACCACGGCCGGAATGGTCGTCGCCAGCCCGTAGAACGTGCCGAGAAGCCCAAGAAAGATGAGCAGGCTGACAATGTAGCGGGTGATCTCGCGCGCCTCATCTATGCGCTGCGCCACCGAGTCGAGGATCGAGCGCGCCGAGCTCGAGTTGATCTGCCGCCGGCGGCCCCGCGACCGCAGCATGGTCGCCAATGGCGCCAGCATCGAGGGAGCCCGCGTCAGGTCATGCCCCGGCCGTTGCGCCGCAAAGCCTTCGATCCAGCGCGCCGATCCGATCAGCTGGAACACCTGCCAGAAGGTCGCGATCACCCCGATGACGAACACCAGAAAGATGAACCCGTTGAGCCACGGATTGGCCTCGAAGACCGGCAGGACACGCGGCAGGGCCAGAACCGCACCGACGCCCGTGAGCACCAGCGCCGTGACCATGAGCATGATCTGCCGGTAGGGATAGGAAAACTGCGGCTCGACCTCGCGGTCCGGCTTGTCCATGCGGACGCTCCTGACACGGTGCTTGTTACGGGCAACCTACGCGTCTTGGCCAGTCAAGCCAAGGACTTATCCACATATCTGCCGGACCCGGTCGACCAGCCAGTCAAGCTCTGGGTCGTGGATGCCGAGCTCTTTGAGATGGGCGGTGGTGTTGTAGAGATACTCGGTATTCGGCCCGCGCCCGCCCTGCGCCCGCGAGATGATCCGCGCCTGGTCTTCAAGCTCCATGCCGCCGCAATATTGCGGGTGGTCCGCGTCGATCACATAGGTCAGCGCGGTGCGGCGCCGCCCGTCCGCGAACTCGACGTCAAGCCGCGTTTCCAGATAGGCCGCCGACACCAGCTCGCGCTCGCGCAGATAGGCCAGAACGTCCTCGGCCTGATCTTCATGCGCGCGCAGCGCCACACCATGACACTGCGCACCGGGCGTTTCGTCGAGCGCCAGCACGAGGCCCGGCGCCGCCTCGCTGCCGCGGTGATGGATGCTGCGCATGCAGAAACTGCGGTGATAGCCCGGCAGGCGCGCGATCACCCGTTCGGCCACGTCAAAGCCCGGGTTCCACACCAGCGATCCATAGCCGAACACCCACATCCGCATTTCCCCTGTTCTTGCCAACGACCCCGCTATAGACAGAAGCCGGACCGCAGGAAAGGGCGCAGGATCATGGGAATCGGGGCATGAGATTATTGCTGGCCTTGATCGTGATCGCCGCGCTTGGCTGGTCGGCCTACTGGGTGATCGGGCAGCGCGGACTGGCGCAAGGTTTTGCCGAGTGGTTCGAAGCGCGCCGTGCCGAGGGCTGGGTCGCCGAGACATCCGAAGTGCGGGTGCGCGGCTTTCCCAACCGCTTCGACACCGGGTTCAGCGATGTAATTCTGGCCGATCCGGATACGGGATGGGCCTGGGAGGCGCCCTATTTCCAGCTCAGCACGCTCAGCTACCGGTCCGACCACGTGATCGCGGTCTGGCCCGAAGACCAGAGCATCGCCACCCCGCAGGAGAAATTCCGCATTGAGGCCCAAGACATGCGGGCCAGCCTGCGCATCGCGTCAGGGTTTGACATGGCGCCCGAGACCCTGAGGCTGACCGCGGAGTTCCTGGAGATCACACCGGAGGCGCGCGCAGACGAGGTGACCGCGCTCAACAAACTGACGCTGGCCGGCGAACGCCGCGAGGACCGGACCTATCGACTGGGGCTTGCAGCCGACGGGCTGAGCCTGTCCTCGCCGTGGCGAGACCGGCTGGATCCCGAGGGCCGTCTGCCCGACCGGATCTCGGGGCTGGAGGCCGATCTGACAGTGACCTTCGACAAGCTCTGGGACCGCAGCGCCATCGAGGACGCCCGCCCGCAGCCCACCCGCATCAAGGTCGATCTGGTCGATGGACGCTGGGGGCAATTGCACCTGCAGGCGGCGGGCGAGGTCGATGTCACGCCCGAGGGCCTGCCCGAAGGCGAGATCACCGTGAAGGCGCGCAACTGGCGCGAGATGGTCGATATGGCCCAGGCCGCAGGCGCACTGCCCGAGAGCCTTGCGCCGACCGTCGAGAACAGCCTTGGCCTGCTGGCGCGAATGAACGGCAACCGCAAGACGCTGGACGTGCCGCTCAACTTTTCCGACGGCCGCGTGCGGCTCGGTCCGATCCCGATCGGGCGCGCGCCGGTGCTTCGGCTGCAGTGACGGATCAGAAAGCTTCGGGTTTGGCCTGTCGCGCCATGTGATCGAGCACGGCGTTGACAAAGCGCGATTCCTTGCCTTCGGGGTAGAACGCCTTGGCGATTTCGACGAATTCCATGATCACCACACGCGGCGGTGTATCCGATTGCATCATCTCGGCGCCCGCCGCACGGAAGAGCGCGCGCAGGGTCGGATCGATCCGGCCGATCGGCCATTTGGCGACCAGCGCGCGATCGGTGGTCTGATCGATCCGCGCCTGCCAGTTCACCGCGTCCTCGACCAGCTTGCGAAAGAGATCCACGTCGCCCTCGGCCATGTCGATGCCGTCCTCGACTTCTGCGCCGAAGCGGTGGTCGAGGAATTCCCGCAGAACAGCATCCGAGGATTGCTGCGAATGCTCCATCTGGAACAGCGCCTGCACGGCGTAAAGCCGGGCGGTGGATCGCATCTGGCGCTTGCGGTTGCCCGATAGGGGCTGGTCGGTGGTCGTCATGCCCGTGAGCTGTCCTTGGTGTCGCCTGCAAGGCGAACGTCCTCGCCGCCGGGCTTGAATCCCACGCCCTTGCGCGAGCCACCCCACTTACGGGCCAGCGCCACCAGATGCAAGGCCGCCGCCGCGGCCCCGGCGCCCTTGTTCAGTGCGGTCGGATCGGCGCGCACCTCGGCCTGTTGGCGGGTTTCGACCGTCAGAATGCCGTTGCCGATGCACAAGCCCTGCAGCCCCAGCAGCGTCAGCCCGCGCGAACTGTCATTGCACACGGTCTCGTAATGGGTCGTCTCGCCCCGGATCACGCAGCCAAGCGCCACGTAGCCGTCGAAATTCGACATCCGCTCGGCGATGCCGATGGCCGTCGGGATCTCCAGCGATCCGGGCACTTCGACGACCTCGTGCGTGCCGCCAGCGGCCTCGATTTCCGCGGTCGCCCCGGCGATCAGGTTGTCGGCGATATCGCGGTAGAACGGCGCAACCACGATCATCAGCTTGACCGGATCATCGAATTCGGGGCGGGGCAGGGTGTACTCGTGCTCGGCCATTGGATCAGTCCTCGGTCAGCGGGCGCGTGCCGGTGATGGAGATGCCATAGGCGTCCAGCCCCAGATAACGCGTGTTGGGATTGTCGGTCAGCAGGATCAGGTCATGGATGCCCATGGTCGCCATGATCTGCGCGCCAAGCCCGGTATGCTTGACCGTGCGGGGCGCGTCGTCGTCTTCCATCTCGCTTGACAGCGTCGGGCGCGGCTGGCGGTAGAGAAAAACCGCCCCGCGCCCCTCGCGCGCGATGATTTCCATGGCGCGGGGCAGCTTGCCCGTCGGGCCGTCCTGCGCCCGCTCGACGCCGATCCCCAGCACATCCTCCAGCGCGTTGAGCGCGTGGGTGCGCACCAGCAGCGGACGCCCGTCGGTCACGTCGCCCTTGGTCAGCACCACATGTTCGGTGCCGGTGATCTGGTCGGCAAATATGCGCATGGTCCAGGTCCCGCCATGGCTGGCGGTCACCTGTTCGGACCGGGTCTCGGCGATCAGGTTGTCATGCTTGTGCCGGTAGGCGATCAGATCCGATATGGTGCCGATCTTCAGCCCATGCGTCTCGGCGAAGGCGATCAGGTCGGGCAGGCGGGCCATCTCGCCATCATCCTTGATGATCTCGCAGATCACACCCGAGGGGTTCAGCCCCGCCAGCCGCGCGATGTCCACCGCCGCCTCGGTATGGCCCGCGCGCACCAGCACACCGCCGCGCCGGGCGCGCAGTGGAAAGACATGGCCCGGTGTGGCGAGCGCGGCCATCGTGTTCTGTTCGTTGATCGCGGTGGCGATGGTATGCGCCCGGTCGGCGGCGGAAATGCCGGTGGTCACGCCTTCGCGCGCCTCGATCGACACCGTGAAAGGTGTCTCGTGCCGCGACGAGTTGTTGACCGCCATCATCGGGACGCCCAGCCGGTCGATCCGCTCGGCCGTCATCGGCAGGCAGATCAGCCCGCGCCCGTGCATCGCCATGAAGTTCACGGCCTCGGGTGTCGCGAATTCAGCGGCGATCACAAGGTCGCCCTCGTTCTCGCGATCCTCGTGATCCACGAGGATGAACATGCGGCCGGCCCGCGCCTCGGCGATGATATCCTCGGTGGACGAGATCGCGTAGCCGAGACCGGCCTCGACCGGGCCGGGGGTCTCGAACGGGATGGTGTCGGACATGTCCTTGCGTCCTCCGGGCTGTTTCAGCGTGGGACAGATATAGCAGACATGCCGCAATGGCCAGAGGGGCGTGCCAAGGTATCGCGGGCGGGGGGCCGCGCTGTCAGTGGATCTTCTTGCGGATCCGCTGCACCAGCCACCACACCAGCGCCACGACCGGCACGGTCACGGCGGCGGTCACCATCTCCTTGCTGACATCCAGCACGTCGGCCATCGGATAAAGCAGGTAGCCGGCCAGCGACACGGCGTAATAGCTGATGGCGACCACCGACAGCCCCTCGACCGTGCGCTGCAGGCGCAATTGCAGTTCGGCGCGCCGGTTCATGCCTTCCATCAGGGACTGGTTCTGCGCGCTGCGGTCGACATCGACGCGGGTGCGCAACAACTCGCCGGCGCGCATCGCCCGGTCGGCCATGGTCCCCAGCCGGTCCTTGGTGGCGCGCACGGTGCGCATTGCCGGATCGTAGCGGCGCATCATGAACTCGGAAAACGTCTGGCGGCCCTCGAAGCGATCCTCGCGCAGCACGCCGATGCGCTGATGCACGATCTGCTCG
>JAWLGF010000131.1:0-3482 GCA_041685205.1 Roseovarius sp. | reverse complement strand
TCGGCAGGTATTCACGGCTCCAGCTTTCGCTGACGGCACCCTGCGCGATCATGCGGTCGATCTCGTCGGTGCCGTAGCCCAGCTCTTCGAGGATGGCGCGGGTCGACGTGCCGAACTTCTCCGTCGGGTCGAGCGCATAGACCGTGCCGTAAGCCGGACGGATCGCGAACGGATCAAGCTGCGTGATCACATGCCCGCTGGGATGGTCCTCGTAGATCGAAAAGGCATAGCTGGACCGGTCGGTGCCGGGTGTGCCATCCGCCGGGCGGCTGTTAGCGGCGCGGATCGCCTCGATATTCTCGCAGACCGTCGCGCCGACATCCGCCGCTTGCAGGCGCTCGGCCCATTCGCTGGCGCGTGCCGACATGAAGGCTGTCGCCAGAAACGCGGCGCGCCCGTCCTTCGGCACATCGATCACCCCTTCGAGACCTTCGACCGCGTTCAGTTTGGGCAGGTCGCCCTCTTCCGCGCTGAGCAACAGGAAACGGTCCGACGCCGTGTAGTAGAACCGAACAAGATCGTCATAGCCGTTGATCTCGCGGCCCGACGGCTCGTCGAACAGGCCGCGCCGCTCGTAGTCGTAGCAGAACGGGATCTGCGCCAACCCGCTCAGCGCCGAAAGCGATGTGCGCGGCCGGCCGATCCGCCCGGTCTTGAGCTTCTGATAGAGCGCCGCGGCAATCCCCAGAGATCCGCCGAACCCGCACATCACGTCGATCGTGCCGACATGCGCGTGCTCTTCGGGTGTCTCCATGCTGCCGCCAAAGCGCAGCATGATACCGGTGGTCGCCTGCACGAGATCGTCATAACCCAGATAGTTCGTGCGCGGCCCCGGGCGCACGCCGCCGAAACAGTCGAGCTTGCAGAAGATCGCCTCGGGGTTCAGTTTCTTCAGACCCTCGGCATCCAGCCCCATCGCCGCGACCTGACGGTCGGGCGCGTTCCAGACGATCACATCGACCGAGGCCACCAGCTTCTCGAAGATCTCGCGGCCCTCGCGCGACGAGATGTCGGCAAGGATCGACCGCTTGCCGCGCCCGTGCGACAGGCTGAAGATCACCGTGTTCCAGCAATCGTAATTCGGCACGGCGGGGTCGATCTTGATGACCTCGGCCCCGAAGCGCGACAGGTAAGACACCGAATGCGGGCCGGCGATCACGTTGCACATGTCGAGCACGCGCACCCCGTCGAGCCAGCCGGCCTTTTCGCGGTTGGGCTTGGGCCGGGGCAGCTTGGTCGGAATCCGGACAAGCTCTTTCAGCGCGACCTCCACACTGACCGGGCGACGGCCCGCAGGGCTCAGCATTTCCTCGCCGCTTTCCTCAAGCCAGACCATCGGGCCGGGCTGGGTCATGGTGCCGAACTCGTGATCCTCGACCTCGACCATCAGACCGGACGTCTCGGCATGGTCGTCATTGATCCATTCCTGCAGCCAGCGCTGCGGGGCACCGGGGAACTTGCCACGGCCGAAGATCCGCTCCCACTCCTTGGCGGTGCGGGTCAGGAAAACCTCCTTCATCCGCGCGGCGATCTTGTCGGCCCAGAACTTGGGCAGCGGATAGACGCCGAGCGAGACATCCGATTTCCATTCCGACACCGGAAGATAGGTATCCTCTTCCTCCGTCAGCCCCTCGGCGACCAGATCGTCGTAGATGCCAAGCGTCTTGAGGCAGCGCTTGGCGTGATGCTTGTGGCTGGGGCAGACGACGTAGAACATCCGGCCGTCCTTGCACTTGTAGGACCGGTAGAACGGATCGAGCATCTCCTGCAGGTCTTCATAGCTGACATTCATCGGCAGGCCCTCGATGCGTCGGCGCTCGATCTCGGCCTCGCGCTGGGTCTTGTAGCGCTCTGGGTAGCCCTGCACGTGGATCGAGTTGTAGCACAGCCCCTCCATCACGGCCGAGGCCAGCGGCACCTCGATCTCGTCGCCATAGCCGGTGCGTTCGCGCGATTGCAGCGCCAGAACCACCGCCGAGGCGGCCAGTGTCGTGCCATAGGCCGAGGCAAGTGGCAGCGGCGAGAAACACGGGTTGATGCCCATCAGCACCCGGTTGAGGCCCATATCGGTGAACACCCCCGAACAGGCCGCGATGATGCTCTCGTAGGCGCGCCAGTCGCGGCGCAGCGCGTCATTCGAGGCAAAGCCCGGGATCGACAGGGTGATCAGTTCGGGACGCTCGCGGCGCAACGCCGTGAAGTCCAGCCCCAGCCGGGTCATCACGCCCGGGCGGAAGCTTTCGACCACGATATCCGCCTCGCCGATCAGGTCCAGCGCCTGCGCCAGGCCGTCGCGCGTCTTGAGGTCGATCGACACGATCATCTTGTTGCGGTTGAGCGTGGCATTGGCCGGGCTGGTCCAGGTCGGCCCCGAGGGCGGGTCGACATGCACGACGGTCGCGCCAAGATCGGCAAGGATCATCGCGACGGCGGGACCGGCGATGAACTGACCGAAATCGATCACCTTGACGCCCTTGAGAGGAAGATTTGAGGCGGCAGCCTTTGTCATGGGGATAATCCGGAGATTGAGAACATGCAGGAAAGGGGGGCGCACCGGGCCGACAGGCCGGTCCGCCGGGAGTATCTATTCGGCGGGCGTCCTGGTCACCAGATGGTGCAGGCTGGCTTCGGTGCCGAAATCTTCCTTGAGCCGGCGCAGCAGCGAGGCGCACAGGATCACCAGCACCGGTATCAGCGGCAGCGCCACCACGGTGGTCGAGGTCTGCACCGGCGTCAGTCCGCCAAGCTGGATCAGCGCCACGAACAGGCCCATCATCGGCGCATAGGCGATGGTATGTTTCATTGTTCCTCCTGCCCGTGCCCCCCTCAAAACGTTTCTTCCGGGTGGTCGCGGCCTGTTGTCGTTGACTGAAAAACGGCGGTTCGGTCTCGGTTTTCGGGGTCGCGCCTTACCCCGGCATCTGGATCCAGCGCGCGGCTTTCTCTGCAATCATCAGGGTCGGCGCGTTGGTGTTGCCGCTGGTGATCTCGGGCATGACGCTGGCATCGACGACGCGCAGCCCCTCGATCCCGCGGACCCGCAGCCTTGTGTCGACCACGGCCGACGGATCATCCGCGCGCCCCATCCTGGCGGTGCCCGCAGGATGAAAGATCGTGTTGGCGATATCACCGGCCAGGTTGGCCAGTTCCGCGTCGGACTGGAACTGGATCCCCGGTTTCCACTCCTGCGGCCTGTATTTCTGCATCGCAGGCTTCGCCATGATCTCGCGCACCTGTCGCAGGCTGTCTGCCGCCACCTGCCGGTCCTCGGTCGTGGAAAGGTAGTTGGGCGCGATCTCGGGGGCGTCGTCGAACCGGTTGGAGTTGATCCGCACATGGCCCCGGCTTGTCGGGTTGAGGTTGCACACGCTCACCGTCATCGCCGGGAAGGGGTGCAGATCCTCGCCGAACGCATCGAGGCTGAGCGGCTGGACATGATATTCCAGATTGGCATGCGGCCGTTTCGGGTCGGAGCGCGTGAA
>JAWLGF010000130.1:0-3515 GCA_041685205.1 Roseovarius sp. | reverse complement strand
TGGCTGGGGTGGTAGGATTCGAACCTACGGTACACAGTACCAAAAACTGCTGCCTTACCACTTGGCTACACCCCAACACAGATCGCTGATTACTCCGGCGCTTGGGCCGGTTCAAGGGTTGCGCGAAAAATATTCGCACGTTTCTGCAACGTCCCGTTGCGGATGGCCGTCGCCCGAAGACAGGCCGGGCCATGTCACTCGAACGTTTCGTCCGGGTCGACGCCCCAGAGCGCGGTCTTCGGAGCCCAGCCCCGGTATCCATCGCTCGAGAGTTCGCACCATCTCTCGTCACATTCCCGCAATCGGGCGATGACATTCTGTTCGAGCCGTGCAACGATCATCGCGTCCGGGTCGGGGCGTGAGCGAAGGTCAAGCATGTCCGGACGGACGATGGCGGTTCTGTTGCCCGACAACATCGTGTAATGCACCCATCCACCAGCACCTTCACGGTCCTGCACACGCCGCCAGTGGCTGTGCTCCGCGGTGACCCGAAGCGGCATTCCGCGACGCTTGAAGATCCAGTCGATGCGGTGGGTCAGGCTCGGCCCGCGGCGCACATTGGATTCGGCGGCCTTCAACGAGACGTATCGCGGCATCGGCAGGTTCGTCACCGGCCCACGATCCTGCGGTACGGCCATGCAAGGCCAGAGCAGAAGCGCCAGCATGGCGAGGCCCCGCGATCGCGTCATTTTCATCCGTTTGCTGCCCGTCCCGTCGCACGGGGTTCTTGTGCCCCGCTCGTTCTTCGGTCACCTTGCCAGCAAGCTGCGTGAAAGAAAAGCGTGAGGAGAGGTTTCATGCCATCTGCCCGTCTGAATGTTGTCGTCACGCGACGTCTGCCGGAACCGGTCGAGAGGCGGCTGCGGGAGCTCTTTCACGTCACGCTGCGCGACGACGATGTCCCCATGACGCGAGAAGAGCTTGTGCGCGCCGTGCGCGAGGCGGATGTGCTGGTGCCCACGATCACGGACCGGATCGACGCGGGTCTGATTGCGCAGGCCGGCGATCAGTTCAAGCTGATCGCGAATTACGGTGCGGGTGTCGATCACATCGATGTGGAGACGGCCGTCCAGCGCGGCATCATCGTGTCGAACACGCCGGGTGTTCTGACCGATGACACCGCCGACATGACCATGGCGCTGATCCTGTCGGTGACCCGGCGGCTGCCCGAAGGGCTGGCGCGGATGCAGTCGGGCGACTGGAAGGGCTGGTCGCCCACGGCCTTGCTTGGCGGGCGCGTGGCGGGGCGTCGGCTGGGGATTCTCGGCATGGGTCGGATCGGCCAGGCGGTGGCGCGCCGGGCGTCGGCCTTCGGCATGCAGGTGCATTACCACAACCGGCACCGGTTGCACCGCGACATCGAGGAGGATCTGGGCGCAAGCTACTGGGAAAGTCTCGACCAGATGGTGGCGCGAATGGATGTGCTCAGCATCAACTGTCCGCATACCCCGTCGACCTTTCACCTGATGAATGCACGGCGGCTCAAGCTCATGAAACCCGAGGCGGTGATCGTGAACACGTCGCGCGGCGAGGTGATCGACGAGAACGCGCTGACGCGCATGCTGCGGGCCGGCGACATCGCTGGCGCGGGCCTCGACGTCTACGAGCACGGGACCGAGATCAATCCTCGCCTGCGCGAGCTGGATAACGTCGTGCTGCTGCCGCATATGGGCTCGGCCACGGTGGAGGGCCGGATCGAGATGGGAGAGAAGGTCATCATCAACATAAAGACCTATCATGACGGGCATCGCCCGCCGGATCGGGTTGTCCCGGCGATGTTGTGATGCCGCGTTGAGGGACGCCGCGCCATTCGAGATATTCCTTGTCGCGCCACCGGGGCTTGAACAGGATCTCGCCAAAGAGGCCCGCGCGGCCGGGTTTGGTCCGGTGACGGTTCAGCCCGGCGGGGCGGCGTTCCCGGGCACATGGCAGGACGTGATGCGGGCCAATCTGCATTTGCGGGGTGCCGGCCGGGTTCTGGCGCGGATCGGCGGGTTTCGGGCCTTTCATCTTGCACAGCTCGACAAGCGGGCGCGCAAGTTCGACTGGGCCGCGCATCTGCGCCCCGATGTGCCGTTGCGCGTCGAAGTCACGTGCCGCAAGTCGAAGATCTATCATGCGGGCGCTGCCAGGGAACGGATCGCGACGGCGATCACCGATACCCTCGGTGCGCCGGTCACAGACGATGCGGCACTGCGCCTGATGGCGCGGATCGAGGATGACATGGTAACGTTCAGCCTTGATACCTCGGGCGAGCCGCTGCACCGCCGCGGATACAAGGAGGCCGTCGGCAAGGCTCCGATGCGCGAGACGCTGGCCGCACTTTTCCTGCAGCGCTGCGGCTATGACGGAACCGAGCCGGTGCTCGATCCGATGTGCGGGTCAGGCACCTTTGCCATAGAGGCCGCCGAGATCGCGGCAGGGCTGACGCCGGGACGCGCGCGGCGTTTCGCCTTCGAGGATCTGGCAGGGTTCGACGCTGCGGCATGGGCGGCGCTGCCGCGTCCCCTCGCGCCCGCCGACACGTCCCTGCGTTTCATCGGCCTTGACCGCGACGCCGGTGCCGTGCGCATGGCCACGCAGAATGCGGACCGCGCCGGCGTCGGGCAGATGACCCGGTTCGCGTGTCAGCCGATTTCCGAGCTTGTCCGGCCCGAAGGCCCGCCGGGTCTGGTGATGGTCAACCCGCCCTACGGCGCCCGGATCGGCAATCGCAAGCTACTCTTCGGTCTTTACGCCCGTCTGGGTGAGGTCCTGGGGCGCGAGATGCGCGGTTGGCGCGTCGGTCTGGTCACAAGTGACGGCGGGCTGGCCAAGGCCACCGGTTTGTCCTTCTTGCCACCGGAGCCGCCCGTGGCGCATGGTGGGCTCAAGGTGACGCTCTGGCGTACCGAACCGTTATGAGGAGATTGCGATGCGCGGGACCGTGCTGTCACTTGCCCTGATCTTCGCAGGTCCGGTGGTGGCCCAGGACGCGGCCGACGGTGTGGCCCCGGAGGGCGCCGCAGCAGGCGTTGGTCACGTCCCCGCCACGCTTGCAGCCTCGGCCGAGGCGAAATCTGCGGGGCGCGCGGTCGAGGCCGAGGACTGGATGATCGTCGCCGCGAATCCTCTCGCGGTCGAGGCGGGCGCAAAGGTGCTGTCGCGCGGCGGGACGGCTGCGGATGCGATGGTGGCCGTCCAGGCCGTTCTGGGGCTGGTGGAGCCGCAAAGCTCGGGCCTCGGCGGCGGGGCATTCCTCGTCTGGCACGACGCCGAATCGGGCGAGATCACCACGCTTGACGGACGAGAGACCGCACCGCTCGGGGTCACGCCACGCCTCTTGCAGGATTCGGCCGGCGCGCCGTTGGACTTTTTCGATGCGGTGATCGGCGGACGTTCTGTCGGTGTGCCGGGCGTGCCCGCGCTGATGGCAGAGTCGCATGACCGCTGGGGCCGCACCGATTGGGCGGATCTGTTCACGGACGCGATCGATCTGGCGGAGGACGGGTTCGCCGTCAGCCCACGGCTGGCAA
>JAWLGF010000129.1:0-3710 GCA_041685205.1 Roseovarius sp. | reverse complement strand
CATCTATTCATACCGTTGAAATCGGCAAGAAAGATGATGTTCAAATGCGACATTTGGCGCAGCGGAACTGCCCCTTACAGACGCCCGACCGCGCCCGCCAGAACCTCAAGCCCCGCCACCAGGTCGGCCTCGTCGGTATCCTCGGCAAAGGCGTGGCTGATCCCGTCGATGGACGGGACAAAGAGCATCGCCGCAGGCATAAGCCGCGCCACGTTCGTGGCGTCGTGAAGCGCCCCCGACTGCATCCGTCGCCAGCGCCCCGGGGCCACCGCCTCGGCGCTGGCGCAGAGCGCGTCTCGCAGGTCCGCATCCATCGGCATCGGCTCCAGCCCCAGCATGTCGCCGAAACCCAGGTCCAGCCCCGCCTCCCGCGCCACCTCCGACGCCGTCTCGCGGATGATCTCCTCCATCCGGCGCAGCCGGTCCGCGTCGCCATCGCGCCACTGCATCGAGAACGTGGCCCGTCCCGGCACGATGGAATGCGCATCGGGATGAAGGCGGACATGGCCGATGGTCCAGACCGTCTGCGGCGTGACGACGTTGCGCAACCGGTCGTTCAAGAGCGTGTTGAATCGCGCCAGCCCTTGGAACGCGTCGCGGCGCAAATGCATCGGCGTGGTGCCCGCATGGTTCTGCTGGCCCTCCAGCGTGATCCGCGTGTCGCGGATGCCGACGATATCGCTCACCACCCCCACGGCCTCGCCCGCCTGTTCGAGCCATGGGCCCTGCTCGATATGCATCTCCAGAAAGCCGCTGAAGCGGGCGGGATCGACGAAATCACCCGCCAGATGCGCCATGCCCGCGCGCGCCTCGGCAAAGCTGACGCCCTCGCGGTCAGTCTGCCGGTCGGCATCGTCGAGGCTCAGGTTGCCCGACCAGATCTCGCTGCCGGTGGTGACGCCGAACCGCCCCTCCTCGTCCTGGAACGACACCACCGACACCGGCGGCCCGCCCGCCTCGACGCTGGCACGCGCAATTTCCAGCCCCGCGATCACGCCCAGCGCCCCGTCGAGCCACCCGCCCTCGGGCTGGCTGTCGGAATGGCTGCCCACCAGGATCGAGCGCCCCTCGGCCAGACCGAAGAGATTGCCGACCGGATCGACACGCGGCACCAGCCCCGCCGCGCGCATCTCGTCTGCCAGCCAGTCGCGCGCCGCGATATCCGCCTCGCTGTAGGCGGGACGCACCACGCCCTTGCCCACCCCCGCTGCGCCGAATTCGCGCAGCCGGTGCAGATCGGCCAGAAATCTCTCGGGGTTCACTCGGGTCATTTGCCTGCCTCCGTTCTGCGTCCGTGCAAACCCTACTTAAATCATCTTGCACGCAGGGCTCGTAAACCGCCTTTTAGATGCGCATGTGCTCTTCGATTTGGCCTGCGCTTGACGGAATGGCCGGACCGGTCTCTACGATCTCGCCTGCCTTCATCAGGGCAAAATGATCTGCCAGTTCGACGATGAAGGGGATATGCTGCTCGACGATGAGCAGAGCAGTGCCGTTTTCGCGCCGCATCCGGGCAAGCGCCTCACCAAGCCGATCGACTACCGAGGGCTGTAACCCCTCGGCCACCTCGTCGAGAAGGAAAACGCTTGGCTTCATTAGGATCCCGCGTGCGACGATGAGCATCTTCTGTTCACCGCCTGACAGGGTTCCAGCGTTCTGGCGTAGCCTCTTGCCGAGCACCGGGAACCACTCAACGATGCGCTCTAGCCCGGCATCAAATCCCGCGTCGTTCGGAAGACCGAGCCGCAGATTGTCTCGTACCGACAGGTCCTGGAAGATCGCCTTCTCCTGAGGTGCGTAAGACAACGCCATGCCCGGGCGCGAATGCGGCGGAAGGTCTGTGACATCGACGCCCGCGACCTGCACCTTCCCGGTGCGCGCCTTGAGAAAACCCATCGCGGTTTTGAGGAGAGAAGTCTTTCCCATGCCGTTCTTGCCCACCAGCGCGACGATCTCGCCAGGCGCCACCGAAAGAGTCACGTCGCGCACAACCACCGTGCTGCCATAGCCACTGGTGACGCCTTCGAGTTCCAGTGCGGGGATCATTGTGAAACCTCTTTGCCCTTCGCGACCTTATGGCCACTGTAGATCTCATTCACGAGATCCGAATTGACGACCTCCTCTACTGAACCGTCGAGCGCTAGCTTGCCCTGATGTAGCACCACGATGCGTGAAGATATCTGGCGTACGAAGTCGAGATCATGCTCCACAATTAGCACACACAGCTGTTCGCGTTCGACAACATCGGTGAGAATGGCTGCGAAGCGCTGACGCTCAGCGCGGGTCAGCCCCGCTGTGGGTTCGTCGAGCAGCACGAGCTCTGGCTCGAGGGCGAGCACCATCGCCAGTTCCAGCGCCTGTTTCAGACCATGGCTGAGATAGCGCGCCTCGTCATCGAGGCGAGCATCCAGACCGGCGCTCTCCACCACGCTGCGGGCCGCCGCTGGCAGGGCGAGGTCCGTCGATGTCGTCACCAACGAGGGCCGGTCCCGACCCGCCCGTGCGATGCGCAGGCAATCCGCGACAGTCAGCGTCTCGAACACGGAGGCGGCCTGGAACTTGCGCCCAAGCCCTAGGCGGACGACACGATGGGGCGGCAGCTTGTCGATGGGCGTACCGCCGATGCGAATCGTGCCGGAACTTGCCTCGCGGCCATCCGCGAGGCAACGGATCAGTGTCGTCTTTCCTGCGCCATTGGGGCCGACGAGGCTGACGAGTTCGCCACGCCGGGCGGTAAGGCTAACGCCCGACAATACCGTGAGCGAGCCGAATGTCTTGGTCACGTCATGCGCCTCAAGAACGGTCTCGTCGATCCCGGCCTGTACTGTCTCGGCGCGGGCCTGCGCGGTCTTCAGCATCACCTGCTGGGGCGCCGAAAAAGCCCAAGGCACCCAGCGCCGCGCTGCGGCACCAAGCACGCCAAAAAGTCCCGACGGCATCGTGACAATCACCGCAACGAAGGCGATGCCAACCAGCAACTCCCACATGAAGGGCAGCACGCTGGAGAGATACGCACTCGCCAATTCGATCGACAGCGCCCCGACGAGCGCGCCAATGAGCATGCCGCGCCCGCCCAGCGCGACCATAACGACAAGTTGCGTGCCAAATATGAACCCCGCATTCTCAGGCGCCGCGATGCCGCCGAAGGCCGCATAGCCCGCCCCAGCCGCCGCTGCCACTGCGGCGCAGGCAACCAGCACGATGATGCGCAGCTTCGACGTATCGAGTCCCAGATAGGCACAGCGCATCTCGTTGTCGCGCAGCGCACGCAAGAGCCGGCCGGCATCGCTCGATACGAGCACATGCGAGAGTCCCGTGACGGCGAGAGTCGCGATGCCGGCAATGCGAAACCATGTGTCGGTCATGAAGGTGAAAGTAAGGTAGCCCACCACTCCGCTCGACGCACCGGTGAAATTGCCGCCCGAATAGATCAATTGTACGAGCACGATCGGCAGCACCAGCGAGATGATCGTCGCATATAGTGGCGTCGAGCCCGGATAGAAGGACAGCCAGCCGACCAGCGCCGCGACCAGCACGCCAAGCAGCATCGCGCCGCCAAAGGCTGCAATGGTCTGCCAGGGGCCGAAGCCGAATTCACTGAAGGTAATGGCGAGGGTGTAGGCGCCGAGACCGAAGAAGGCTCCTTGCCCAAAGGTCAGGTAACCGCTGTAGCCCCAAAGGATGTCCACCGTCACCGCCACTATGGCCAC
>JAWLGF010000128.1:0-3778 GCA_041685205.1 Roseovarius sp. | reverse complement strand
ATCACCGTCTGCCGCGTCAGCCCGTTGAGGATCGCGTCCGGCAGCGGCGTGTGCACCTCGCCATCCTTGACGAAAAACACGTTGGCGCCGGTCGCCTCGGCCACGTAGCCGCGATAATCCAAGAACATCGCGTCCGAACAGCCCTTGGCCTCGGCGGCGTGCTTGGACATGGTGCAGATCATGTAAAGCCCCGAGGCCTTGGCCGCTGTCGGGATCGTCTCGGGGCTGGGGCGTTTCCATTTCGCGATGTCGAGCTTGGCGCCGCTGGTCTTGGCGTCGCCGTAGTAATTGCCCCATTCCCAGGCGGTCACCGCCATGCGGATCGGATTGCGCGCGGCGGCGACGCCCATATCCTCGCCCGCGCCGCGGAACGCCAGCACGCGGATATAGGCGTTGCGCAGCCCGTTGGCCTGAAGCACGGCCTGTTTGGCGTCCTCGATCTGATCGACGTTGTACGGGATCGGCATGTCGAGCAATTCGCCCGATTTCAGCAGCCGTTCGGAATGCGCGCGGCTCTTGAACACCTTGCCGTCATAGCAGCGCTCGCCCTCGAAGACCGAGCTTGCGTAATGCAGCGCGTGGCTGAGCACATGCACCTTCGCATCGCGCCAGTCCACCAGCGCCCCGTCCATCCAGATCTTGCCATCGCGGTCGTCATAGCCGGCCATCGTTCGCCTCCCTCAGGGCTATTTGCACAAGTTGCGCCAGATACGTCCGAACCGGACATTAAATTGCGCAAAAACTGCGTTTCGCTACCAGTCGACTCTTGGAATGTCAATAAAGCTGACATAAACTCATGGCATTAAATGACACCAGAATTACAAGGGTGTAGGGCATGGCCGAAATCCAGGGCGGCGAAAATCTTCTTTTTCTGACCGACGAGCAGTTGCGACAGGGCATCGAGGCGATGTTCTTTGCCTACCAGGGCTTCACCGCCGATCCCGACCGCATTCTCGCGACCATGGCCTACGGGCGCGCGCATCACCGCGCGATGCATTTCATCGCGCGCATTCCGGGCACGACGGTGACCAACCTGCTGGCCATCCTCGACGTGACCAAGCAATCGCTCAACCGGGTGCTGCGCACGCTGATCGAGGACGGGCTGGTCGAAAGCCGCGTGGGCAACACCGACAAGCGCGAGCGACATTTATATCTGACCGAACAGGGGCAGGCGCTGGAGCGCAAGCTGTCGGATGCGCAGCGCAGCCGCATGCGCGCCGCCTATCGCGCGGCGGGGCCGCAATCCGTGGCCGGGTTCCGGCGCGTGCTCGAGGCGATGATGGACCCCGAAATGCGGCGTCGTTATCATTCCATGCGGGAGCGTGAGACATGACCGACCCTGCCCCGCATCTTCTGATCGTCGACGATGACGAACGCATCCGCGACCTTCTGCGCAGGTTCCTCATTCGCAACGGGTTTCTCGTGTCCGTGGCGCGGGACGCGGCGCATGCGCGGCGGGTTCTGGCGGGGCTCGATTTCGACCTGATCGTCATGGACGTAATGATGCCGGGCGACAGCGGGGTCGATCTGACACGCGACATCCGGGTGACGCAGGACGTGCCGATCCTTCTGCTGACCGCGCGGGGCGAGACCGCGGACCGCATCGAGGGGCTGGAAGCCGGCGCCGACGACTACCTGCCGAAACCCTTCGAGCCCAAGGAATTGCTGCTTCGGATCAATGCGATCCTGCGTCGCCTGCCCGATCCTGCAGACGACACGGCCGAGACAAGGATCCTGCAGATGGGACCGGTGCGCTACGATGTGCGCCGCGCCGAGTTGAGCCGCGACGGCGCACCGATCCGTCTGACCGCGACCGAGGTGCAGCTGATGCGGATCTTCACCGACAATCTGCGCCGGCCGGTGAGCCGCGCGCGGCTGGTCGCGGATCTGGGCCGTGAAGGCGATCATGCGCAGGAGCGCGCCGTCGATGTTCAGATCACCCGGCTGCGCCGCAAGATCGAGGCCGATCCCAAACAGCCGCGTTACCTGCAGACGGTGCGCGGCGAGGGGTACATGCTGAGCCCGGACTGAGGCCCGTGGTGTCTCGATGCGGAGTGGCTGCGCCACGCAGATCCTTTTGGTCGGGGGCGCTGCCCCCGCCGTCGCGATGCGGCGGCTCCCCCCGGAGTATTTGCGGAAAGATGAAGCGCACGGAGCAATTGGCGCGACGCCCTTGATAGCGGGGCGGCGGCGCTGTATCTGCGGGATATGACACGCATCTTCGACATGTCGGATCGCGCCCGCCTGCCGTGGCGCTTTTTCGGGGCGCTGGCCCGCGTGACGGCGCGACTGTAGCGCCACGCCGCCGACCTCGAATCCGATGTAGCCACACGCAAAACGGGAGAGGACGCATGTCCCCCAAGACGCTCTACGACAAGATCTGGGATGCCCATCTGGCCCACGAGGCCGAGGATGGCACGTGCCTTTTGTATATCGACCGGCATCTCGTCCACGAGGTGACCAGTCCGCAGGCCTTCGAGGGGCTGCGCATGGCCGGACGCCAGGTGCGCAAGCCCGGCAACACCATCGCCGTGCCGGATCACAACGTGCCCACCACGCCGGACCGCGCGCAGGGGATCGAGAACCCCGAAAGCCGCATCCAGGTCGAGGCGCTGGATCGCAACGCGAAGGATTTCGGCATCCATTATTACCCGGTGAACGATATCCGCCAGGGCATCGTGCATATCATCGGTCCCGAGCAGGGCTGGACCCTGCCGGGCATGACGATCGTCTGCGGCGACAGCCACACCGCCACGCATGGCGCCTTCGGGGCGCTGGCGCATGGCATCGGCACCTCGGAGGTCGAGCATGTGCTGGCCACGCAGACGTTGATCCAGCGCAAGGCGAAGAACATGAAGGTCGAGATCACCGGCCGGCTGGCGCCGGGAGTGACCGCCAAGGATATCACCCTGTCGGTGATCGGGGCCACGGGAACGGCCGGCGGTACGGGCTACGTGATCGAGTATTGCGGCGAGGCCGTTCGGGATCTGTCGATGGAAGGTCGCATGACGATCTGCAACATGGCCATCGAGGGCGGCGCGCGCGCCGGGCTGATCGCGCCTGACGAGGTCACCTATAAGTACATCAAGGGCCGCCCGCATGCGCCGAAAGGCGCGCAGTGGGAAATGGCGATGACCTGGTGGCGCACGCTCTATTCCGACCCGGATGCGCATTGGGACAAGGTCGTGACGCTCAAGGGCGAGGAGATCGCGCCCGTTGTCACCTGGGGCACCAGCCCCGAGGATGTGCTGCCCATAGACGGCGTGGTGCCCGATCCCGCCAGTTTCGAGGGGGGCAAGGTCGACTCGGCCCGGCGTGCGCTGGAGTACATGGGGCTGACGCCGGGGCAAAGGCTTTCGGAGGTCGAGATCGACACCGTCTTCATCGGGTCCTGCACCAACGGCCGGATCGAGGATCTGCGTGCCGCCGCCGAGATCCTCAAAGGCCACAAGATCAGGCCGGGCCTGCGCGCGATGGTCGTGCCCGGATCGGGCCTCGTGCGGGCGCAGGCCGAGGAGGAAGGGCTTGCGGATATCTTCATCGAGGCCGGGTTCGAGTGGCGACTTGCAGGTTGTTCGATGTGTCTTGCGATGAACCCCGATCAGCTGGCCCCAGGCGAGCGGTGCGCGGCCACCTCGAACCGCAATTTCGAGGGCCGGCAGGGGCGCGGCGGACGCACCCACCTGATGAGCCCCGCGATGGCCGCGGCCGCGGCCGTCACCGGCCGGCTGACGGATGTGCGCGAGATGATGGGCGCGCCGGCCTGAGCGGAATTCGT
>JAWLGF010000056.1:0-15650 GCA_041685205.1 Roseovarius sp. | reverse complement strand
GGGCCGCACGGAGAGGTGCCGGAGTGGTCGAACGGGGCGGTCTCGAAAACCGTTGAGGATGCAAGTCCTCCCAGGGTTCGAATCCCTGTCTCTCCGCCATTTCATTCTAAATCAATGACTTAAGACTTGGGCGGGCAAGTGCGACAAAAAGTGGAGCACAAGCCCCATGAAACTGTCCGCCTACCTCTCGCCGTCCCGGCATGGCGTCTACTATTTCCGCTGGCCCCTTCCCGAATGTGAGCATGGGAAGCGCCAGACCGTCAGAATATCCCTTCGCACAAAGTGCCCCGACAGGGCTGGCGATCTGGCCCGTTATCTTGCATATTGTGGGCGATTGATGCGGGATAACAGTACCTTGGCAGGACTTCGGCAAAACGAGATACGGGACAAGGTGCAAGCCTACTTCAAGGCGCAGTTGGACCAGTACCTTGATTGGCTGGACCGGCGCGGCCTGTCACAGAATGCCTTGGCCGATGTTCGCGAGGAAATGCTGGACCACGAAAGCTATGTGGGCATGGAGAGTGCAAAACCGCGCGCTCGAGTCGGCGAACCTCTATCGCGGCGCAGCACGCGATCTGGCCGAAGGGGCCCGCGCGCCACTGGAAAGCTGGCAAGCCCTGCGCGATGCCGTGCGCGGCACCGACGAGGCGAGCGCGGATGCGCTGACCGAGGCCACCGGCGCGGCCGAACGGCTGGAGACGGCGCTCGGCGATGCCGGGCGCGCAGCAACTGGTGCTGGTGCGGCGGCCGGGGCTGCCGCTGCGGCAGCGGAGCCCGCGACCGAAGCTGCCGTCACCGGGTGGCAGGCGGTCACGGCAGCGCTGTCGGATTACGCCAGCAAGGCCCGCGACATCGGTGGCGACATCGGCCAGAGCCTCGTCGGCTCTTTCCAGTCGGCCGAGAACGCCGTGGGCCAGTTCGTGAAGACCGGCAAGCTGAACTTCCGCGACCTCGTCACCTCGCTGCTGGCCGATCTTGCCCAGCTCGCGGCGCGACGTTTCATCCTTGGGCCGATCGCAAACGCGCTCTCCGGCGTGTTCTCCGGCGCGGGCGGTATTTTCGCCAACGTCCTGCATGCGGGCGGGATGGTCGGATCGGCTGGACCCGCGCGCATGGTCCCGGCGATGGCCTTCGCCGCCGCGCCCCGGATGCACGGTGGCGGCATGGCCGGACTTCGCCATGACGAGGTGCCCGCAATCCTGCAACGCGGCGAGCGGGTGCTGTCGCGGCGGGAGGCGCAGAGCTACGGCGCGGGCGGCGGGGTCAACGTCACCATCATGGCCTGCGACGCCGAGAGCTTCCGGCAATCGCGCACGCAGGTCGCGGCGGACATCGCCCGCGCCGTGTCGCTCGGGCGGAGGGGCATGTGATGGCGTTTCACGAGGTCCGGTTTCCCGACAACATCAGTCGCGGCGCGCGGGGTGGGCCGGAACGGCGCACGCAAATCGTCGAGCTCGCCTCGGGCGACGAGGAACGCAACGCCAGCTGGGCGAACAGCCGCCGCCGCTATGATGTGGCCTACGGCATCCGCCGCGCGGACGATCTGGCGGCCGTGGTCTCCTTCTTCGAGGCTCGCAACGGGCGGCTCCACGGCTTCCGCTTCAAGGACTGGGGCGACCACAAGTCCTGCCTGCCGTCGGGCACGCCGTCGCCGACCGACCAGGCGATCGGCACCGGCGACGGCACGACGACCGCCTTCCAGCTGGTCAAGCGCTACGCCTCGGGCGCGCAATCCTGGGCGCGCGCCATCGCCAAACCAGTGACCGGAAACGTGCGCATCGCGCTGGTGGGCGTCGATCAGCTTTCCGGCTGGACGGTCGACACCACGACCGGCGTCGTCACTTTCGGCGCCCCGCCGGGCTCAGGCGTCGCGATCACCGCGGGCTTGGAGTTCGATGTGCCGGTCCGCTTCGATACCGACGTGCTCGACGTGACGCTCGACCTCGAGCGGCTCGGCTCGATCACCTCCATTCCGCTTCTGGAACTGCGCCGATGAAGAACTTGGATCCTGCCCTGCAATCCCATCTTGACGAGGGCACGACCACGCTCGCCTGGTGCTGGCGGATCGCGCGGGCCGACGGTGTCGCCTTCGGCTTTACCGACCACGACCGGACGCTCAGCTTCGACGGCACGGACTTCGAACCCGAGAGCGGGCTCACGGCCTCGGAGGTGCGGTCGGGCTCGGACCTGTCGGTCGATGCGCAGGACGCCGAGGGCGTGCTGACCTCGGACCGGATCACCGAGACCGACATCCTCGATGGCCGCTGGGACAACGCCACGGTCGAGGTCTGGCGCGTGAACTGGTCCGACACGGGTCAGCGCGTGCTGATGCGGCGCGGCGCCATCGGCCAGATCCGGCGCGGGCGGCTCGCCTTTGTCGCCGAGGTCCGCTCGCTCGCCCATGTCCTCGGCCAGACGGTGGGACGGACCTTCCAGGCGACCTGCGACGCCGCGCTCGGCGATGCGCGCTGCGGCGTCGATCTTGAGGACCCGGCCTTCAATGGCACGGGCGCGGTGATCGACGTTCTGCGCGACCGAGCGTTCACCGCCTCAGGGCTCGGCGGGTTCGAGGCGGGCTGGTTCACCTTCGGCACGCTCGAATGGACCAGCGGCGCGAATGCGGGGCGGCGCACCGAAGTGCTGGGCCATGACGTGACGGACGGCATCGCCGTGCTGACCCTGCTCGAAGCGCCGGTACGCGTGATCGCCGAGATCGACGGTTTCACGATCCGTGCGGGCTGCGACAAGCGCATCGAGACCTGTGGCGCGAGGTTCGCAAATACCCTCAACTTCCGTGGCTTCCCGCACATCCCCGGCCAGGACGCCGTTCTCCGCTACGCCACCAAGGACGGTGGGCACGAGGGAAGCGTGCTGTGACGCAACCTCTCGCAGCGGCCGACCCGGCGCGCGTCATCGCCATCGCACGGTCCTGGCTCGGCACGCCGTATCACGACCAGGCGAGCCTGCGCGGCGTCGGCTGCGATTGCCTCGGGCTCGCCCGGGGCGTCTGGCGCGAGGTCGTCGGCCCCGAGCCATTCCCGATCCCGGCCTACAGTCGCGACTGGGGCGAGACCGGCCCGCGCGAGGTGCTGGCCGAGGGCGCGGGTGCCATGATGATCGAGGTGTCGTTCGCCGAGGCGGGTCCCGGCGCGCTGGTGCTCTTCCGCATGAAGCCGCGCGCCATCGCCAAGCATGTCGGGATCCTGACCGGACCTGACACCTTCCTCCACGCCTACGAGCGGCTCGGCGTGATCGAGGAACCGCTCACTCCATCCTGGCGGCGGCGCATCGCCTTCGCCTTCCTGTTTCCGCAACGCTGAGATCCACGCATGGCAACGCTTGTCCTCGGCGCCGCTGGCGCCGCCATTGGCGGCAGCATCGGCGGCGCGATCCTCGGCGTCAGCGCCGCCACCATCGGCGGCTTCATCGGCTCCACCATCGGCTCGGTCGTCGACAGCTGGATCATCTCGTCGCTTGCGCCCACCCAGCGCATCGAGGGCGCGCGGCTTGACACGCTGCGCATCACCTCGGCCACCGAGGGCGCGGTGATCCCGCGGCTCTACGGGCGCATGCGGATGGGCGGCAACATCATCTGGGCCACGGATTTCCGCGAGGAGACGAAGACCACCACCCAAGGCGGCGGCAAGGGCGGCGGGGGCGGCAAGGTCAAGACCACCGAGTATCTCTACTACGCCAGCTTCGCGGTCGCATTGTGCGAGGGCCCGATCACCGGCATCGGGCGCATCTGGGCGGACGGCAAGCCGATGGACCTCTCCGAAGTCACCTGACGCTGGTATCCGGGCGACGAGTCGCAGATCGCCGATCCGTTCATCGCCGCGAAGATGGGCGCTGCCAACACGCCGGCCTATCGTGGCACGGCCTATGTCGTCTTCGAGGACCTGCCGCTCGGCAGTTACGGCAACCGGCTGCCGCAGCTCTCCTTCGAAGTGTTCCATCCACTTGCCGATCCCGACACGGCCGAGGGGTTGACCCGAGCCGTCACCATGATCCCCGCCTCGGGAGAGTTCACCTATGCCACGACCGGTATCCGCAAGGGCAGCGGCGGGGCGCAGACGCCTGAGAACCTGAACGCGCTCTCGGACACCGCCGACATGGTGGTGGCGCTCGACCGCCTGCAGGCCATGGCGCCGAAAGTGGAGAGCGTCAGCCTCGTCGTGGCCTGGTTCGGGAACGACATGCGCGTGGGCGACTGCACGATCCGTCCGGGCGTCGAAGTCTCGGCGAAGACCACGAGCCCGCAGACCTGGTCGGTGAATGGGGTGGACCGGTCTGCTGCCCATCTCGTCAGTCGCGACGACCAGGACCGGCCTGTCTATGGCGGCACGCCGGCCGACTTCGCGGTGGTGCAGGCGATCAAGGAGATGAAGGCGCGCGGGCTCCGCGTGACCTTCTATCCGTTCATCCTGATGGACGTGCCGCCCGGCAACAGCCTGACGAACCCCTACAGCGACAACGCCGCCGAGGCTGGTCAACCGGCCTTTCCGTGGCGGGGCCGGATCACTTGCTCGCCGGCCGCCGGCTACGCCGGGACCGTGGACAAGACCAGTCCGGCGGCGAGCCAGGTCTCGGCCTTCTTCGGCAGCGCCGGCCCATCCGACTTCGCGGTCTCCGGCGACACGGTCTCGTGGACCGGTGCGGCGGACGACTGGGGCCTTCGGCGGATGGTGCTGCACTACGCCCATCTCTGCGCGGCGGCGGGCGGGGTCGACGCCTTCCTGATCGGGACCGAGATGCCGGGGCTGACGACGATCCGCTCGGGCGCCAGCACCTATCCGGCGGTGCAGGCGTTTCGGGATCTGCTTGCCGATGTGCGCTCGATCCTTGGGTCTGGGCCGAAGATCGGCTATGCGGCCGACTGGAGTGAGTATTGCCGAACGGGCGGAACTCGACGTGCTGAAAGTTGCGATCCGCCCCGGTAACCCGTTGACGATCGGACGCCTCGGCCGTGCACTCTAATTTTGGCTTGCCTGGAAACCCTTATGCTGCGGCGATCACATTTGCCCAGATCGCCCGCCCGGCCCTGCGCCGCGTCGCGGGCCTGATGGAAGAGCCGGACACGTGGTTGCCGGCCGTGGCTGGATTCACCTATACCCGGATGACAGGGTGGCGGGCGTATGTGCCTGTCACACGGAGCAGGCGCGATGCCGTTGGCCGACCGATTTTTCATCGGCTTGGCAATGGGGCATCAGCCTCGCTTTCCCCCATCGCGCAGGCCATGGGTATCGAGGTCATCCCGATTGGACTGTCCGAGGTACATCCCGGTCAATCGCTCTAGGTCGAGCCGCTGCTGGAGTAACGGTCATTGTCTTGGTGCAGAAGGCAGGTTCATCGCAGCCGGCCTTTGCCGCTATGCCGTCACAACCGGGCAGCTTGCTCCGCACGAGTCGTGTTCAATCTGAATGGTGCTGTGCGCAATGCCGAAGTCATGTTCCAGCCCATCTGCAAGATCGCGCAGCACGACATCCGTGTCCTGCGCTGCGACGACCACGTGCACTGCAAGCGCAGTGCGCGTCGTGGACCGCGCCCAGATGTGCAAGTCATGCACGTTGCTGACCCACGGTTGATCACCGATCCAGGTCGCGACGGACTGCCGGTCGATACTTTCCGGCACACCGTCGAGGCCCAGCTGCATCGACGCGCGCAGCAGACCCCAGGCCGTAAAGGCGATCAGCACACTGAAGCCGATCGCCACGGCCGGATCGAGCCAGTGCCAGCCGGTCAGCATGATCTCCGCGGCCGCAAGCACCACCGCGCCGGACACGGCAGCATCGGCGACCATGTGCAGGAACGCGCCGTTTGCATTCAGATCGCCCTTGCGCGATTTCAGGAACAGGAGCGCAGAGCCGGCATTCACAGCGATGCCGATCAGCGCCACAATCAGAATTGTAAGACCGGGCACCTCGATCACCGTCTCGAAGCGGTGAGCCGCCTCCTATATCACCACGACGACTCCGATCAGGATGGCGATGGCGTTGAACATCGCCGCCAGAATGGTCGCGCGGCCATAGCCGAACGTGTAGCTTGCTGTCCCGGCACGCTTGGCCAGCGCTGCCGCCCCCTAGGCGATCAGCAGCCCCGCCACATCGGTCAGATTGTGCGCGGAATCAGCCAACAAAGCCAACGAACCGGCAAGGAAACCGACCGACGCCTCGACGATGACAGAGCTGACGTTGAGCCCGACCGCCCAGCGAAAGGCTTGGCCCAGGTCTGCCGGTGGGGTGTGGTCGTGACCGTGATGATCGGACATGGGCTCAGCCTTTCCGGCGGATCGCCCGGCGTAATTCGGTGGCGCCCGCGAGCGTGTTCATGATGGTGCCGTATTTCTGAAGGTTGTGGTGCAGCAGGTCGAGCCTGGCATCGGGCTCGTCGGTGTCCACCACGATGTCATAGTCGATGCGGATCACCTTCGGCGGCGGTCGAACCGATCGCCATGCTCTCCACCCAGCGCTGGCCATGCTTGCCGAAGACGATTAGATCGGCATCGCGCTCGGCGGCGGCACGCGCAATTTCGTCGGAGGGTTTTCCCGTCGCCAGATGAACCTCGGCCTTGCCACCGTCGGCGATGATCTCATGCGCGATGGTGTCGAGGGCGGCACGCGCAATGACTGGCCAGCGCGCGTAACGGGCCACTTCATCCGGGCTGACGACATTGAACCGCCCCGGTTTCACCGGAGACCATCAACTTAAGTAAGGATGATGGTTATGACCAAAAGCAAAATGGCAAATCGCTACTCTTCCGAGGTCCGCGCGCGTGCGGTCAGGATGGTGTTCGAGCATCAAGGCTCGTGCAGCCGTGCCGAAGATCCCGGATCGAATTCGAAGGGCAACCGGCCGAAGGCGAGGATCCGGCCGGTCAGCTGGGTCTCGGACATGGCAAAATACGCATCGGTTCAAGGTGGTGTGCACGGCACGACGAGGATGCGCATCGCGTTGGTAAATCGCCTTATCATCATTGTCTTGTCGCTGCGCCTTCTTTATCCCTGCCAGCGGACCGGCTTACGGGAGAGGGTGGTATGGACGACCGGGATGACGTCGTGGCGATCGAGCCCGAGCGCGAGGACGAGTCGCACCCGCTCAACAAGCAGGCCGTTGCGCAGATCATGGACGCCGTCGAGAGGGACGATCGCGACTGGCTCTGGCACGAGATGGAGCCGCTGCACGCCGCCGATATCGCCGACCTTCTGGAACAGCTCAGTTCGACCGACCGGCGCCGCCTGATCGCGCTTTACGGACAGGAATTCGACGGCGAGATCCTGTCGGAGGTTGACGAGTCGATCCGTGAAGAGGTGATCGGCCTGCTTGCCCCCGAGGTTCTGGCCGACGCGGTCCGCGAGCTTGATTCCGACGATGTGGTCGACCTGGTCGAGGATCTTCAGGACCGCCAGCAGGAGACGATCCTGAGCGCGCTGGAAGCCGGCGACAGGCTGGCCGTGCAGCAATCGCTGACCTATCCGGACTATTCCGCCGGCCGCCTGATGCAGCGCGAGGTCGTCATGGCCCCCGAGCACTGGACAGTGGGCAACGCCATAGACTTCATGCGCGGCGCCGAAACCCTGCCCGAGCAGTTCTATCACATCATCGTTGTCGATCCGCGCCTGCATCCGGTGGGCAACGTGACACTGGGCCGGATCATGGCCTCGCCGCGGGCGACCGCGCTCAAGGACCTGGTGGAAGAGGCGTTTCATGTGATTCCCGTCACCCGCGCCGAGGGCGACGTGGCCTACGCGTTCAATCAGTATCACCTGATTTCCGCGCCGGTCGTCGATGAAGAGGGCCGCCTCGTGGGGGTTATCACGATCGACGATGCGATGACCGTTCTGGACGAGGAGAACGAAGAGGATATCTTCCGCCTCGCCGGTGTCGGCGAGGGCGGGGTCAATGACAGCGTGCTCCAGACCTCGAAGCAGCGGCTTCCGTGGCTTGGTGTGAACCTGGTGACGGCGATCCTCGCCTCGTTGGTGATTTCCATATTCGAGGGGGCGATCGGGCAACTTGTGGCGCTGGCGGTCCTGATGCCGATCGTCGCCTCGATGGGCGGCAATGCCGGCACGCAGAGCCTGACGGTGGCGGTGCGCGCGTTGGCGACCAAGGATCTGACCAGCGCGAATGTGCGCCGGGTGCTGATCCGCGAGATCATGGTGGGCCTGATCAATGGTCTCGTCTTCGCGGTGGTGATGGGGGTCGTCGGCGTCATCTGGTTCGGCGGGCCCGAGCTTGGCTACGTGATCGCCGCCGCGATGGTCATCAACCTGGTCGTGGCCGGGCTTGCCGGTGCCGGCATCCCGGTGGTCATGGACAGGATGGGAATAGACCCGGCCCTGGGGTCTGGAACGTTCGTGACGACCGTGACGGATGTAGTGGGTTTCTTCGCCTTTCTGGGTCTCGGCGCGCTGGTGCTCCTATGACCGATATTGCGAAGATCAAGCGCGCGGCGCGCAATGCGGCGTTCACCCGGAGGGCCGAGGCGCACAGGACCGACACGGGCGCCGGGGCGCGGCATCTGGCGGATGTCCTGCGAGCGTGGCGCGGCGTGCCGATCTCGGGCTTTCTGCCGATCCGCACCGAGATCGACCCGCGCCCGGCGATGGCCGAGGCTGCGGAACATGGTCCCGTCGCCGTGCCGGTGATCGAGGGCAGGGGGCGCCCGCTGCGGTTCTCGCGCTGGACGCCCGACTGCGCGCTGCGTGAAGGCCCGTTCGGCACGATGGTGCCCGAGGTGGACGACTTCATCGAGCCGCAGGTCCTGATCGTGCCGCTGGTGGCGTTCGACCGGACGGGCGGTCGGCTCGGGTACGGCGGGGGATTCTATGACCGCACGCTGGAAATGCTTCGGGCGCGGCGATCGACACGGGCCATCGGCTTTGCCTATGCCGCGCAGGAGGCCGAGACGCTGCCGCTGGAGCCGACCGACCAGCCGCTCGACATGGTCGTGACCGAAGCCGGGGTGATCGCGTTCGACCGCTGAGGGACATCCGGCGCAAGGCAGCGCCCGGTCCTGCCGCTGGACCTTGAGTATTTTTGGAAAGATGAAAGCGAGAGGGTAACGCACACTTAGCCGTGCTTGCCCTTGCGGCGCTTGGGCCCTATCAGGTCGCCATGAAGATACTTTTTCTGGGTGACGTGATGGGGCGCGCCGGGCGCGCGGCTGTGGCCAACGCCCTGCCGCAATTGCGCAAGGACTGGGCGCTCGATTTCGTGGTGGTCAACGGCGAGAATGCCTCGGGCGGGATGGGCCTGTCGGCGGCGCATGCGACCGGGCTGTTCGAGGCCGGGGCGGATTGCGTCACGCTGGGCGATCATGCGTTCGATCAGAAAGACATGCTGCAGGCCGTCGAGCGCGAGGCGCGCCTGATCCGGCCGCTGAACTACGCCAAGGCCGCGCCCGGGCGCGGGCATCGGGTGTTCACCGATTCGCGGGGCCGCAAGGTTCTGGTGGCGCAGGTGCTGGGCAATGTCTTCATGCGGCGCGCCTTCGATGATCCGTTCTCGGCCATCGAGACAGTCCTGCGCACGCACCCTCTGGGCGGGGCGGTGCATGCGACCGTGATCGACATGCATTGCGAGGCCACCAGCGAAAAGATGGCGATGGGTCATTTCTGCGACGGGCGCGCCAGCCTCGTGGTGGGCACGCATACGCATATCCCCACCGCCGATGCGCAGATCCTGACCGGCGGCACGGCGTTTCAGGGGGATGCGGGGATGTGCGGCGACTACGACTCGGTCATCGGCATGGACAAGGCCGAACCGATGCGCCGCTTCGTGGCGGGCATGGGCAAGGACCGGTTTACCCCCGCGATGGGGGCGGTGACGTTGGCGGGTGTCTATGTCGAGACCGACGATGCCACCGGGCGCGCCACACGCATCGAGATGGTGCGCAGGGGCGGGCGGCTGCCGCAATCGGGACCTTGACCGTGTCCGTGGGCGTTGCCCCGCGCAAGACGAGCAGGTAGAACGCCGCGAAATCCCGGGTTTGCAGGAGACGTGACAATGGCGGGCCATTCCAAATGGGCGAATATCCAACACCGCAAGGGTCGCCAGGACGCGGTGCGGGCAAAGATGTTTTCCAAGTTCTCCAAGGAGATCACGGTCGCCGCCAAGATGGGCGATCCCGACCCCGAGAAGAACCCCCGGCTGCGCCTTGCGATCAAGGAAGCCAAGGGGCAATCCATGCCCAAGGACAATATCGAGCGCGCCATCAAGAAGGCGCAGGGCGGCGATGCCGAGGATTACGAGGAAATCCGCTACGAAGGCTACGGGCCCGGCGGGGTCGCGGTGATCGTCGAGGCGATGACCGACAACCGAAACCGCACCGCGTCCAGCGTGCGCAGCACTTTTACCAAGAACGGCGGCAATCTGGGTGAGACAGGCAGCGTCGTCTTCATGTTCGAGCGCAAAGGCGAGATCACCTACCCGGCCGGGGCAGGCGATTCCGACACCGTGATGATGGCCGCCATCGAGGCCGGCGCGGACGACGTGGAAAGCGGCGAGGACGGGCACGTGATCTGGTGCACGGACACCGATCTCAACGACGTGACCACGGCGCTCGAGTCCGAGCTTGGAGAGTCCGAGGCGACTCGGCTCGTCTGGAAGCCGGCGAGCACGACCGAGATGGATCTCGAGGGCATGCAGAAACTGATGAAGCTGATCGAGGCACTGGAAGACGATGACGACGTGCAGCGCGTCACCACCAATTTCGAGGCCTCTGACGAGGTGATGGCGCAGTTGTGACACTTTGCCGACCGTCGGGATCAGGGGCATGTCTGTCGACTGCTTGAGCTGTCCCGGACCGTATTGTGTTTGACGTGCGCCCCGGTATAGTTCCGTGGAACGAAACGAGGGATGACGTCATGAAACACGCGACGATCGGGTTGTTGGCCTGTGTGATACTGGCGTCCTGCGGGACCGTTCAGGGCGCAGGACGGGACGTTCAGGCAGCCGGACGCGGCATCGAGCGGGCCGCGAACTGACACGGTACCACGTGTCGGGATCATGGGAAATCGATGGAATAGCCGGTTTAGCGACGCATCACTTGACCCTACGTGTTCAGTCGCCTAACAGGCATCATCCACGCGGTCCCGGATTCGTCCGGGGCCGTGTTGGTGTTCGCAAGAACAACCGAACCCGGGGACCTTTCGAGGGCCCTTAATCGCGCCGGGCAAGCCCCGGCCATGACACGAGGCGGGGCGACCCGTCGCAAGCTAACGGAAGACAGAAAGCATGGCACTCAAGTCGTATAATCCGACGACGCCGGGCCAGCGCGGGCTGGTGCTGATCAACCGTTCGGAGCTGTATAAAGGACGTCCCGTCAAATCCCTCACCGAGGGTCTGACGAAATCGGGCGGCCGCAACAACACCGGGCGGATCACATCGCGCAGGCGCGGGGGCGGGGCGAAACGTCTCTACCGGGTCGTCGATTTCAAGCGCACCAAGGTGGATGTCCAGGCGACGGTTGAGCGAATCGAGTACGATCCCAATCGCACGGCCTTCATTGCGCTCATCCGCTACGAGGATGGCGAGCAGGCCTATATCCTCGCGCCGCAGCGCCTTGCCGCGGGCGACAAGGTGATCGCGTCGGCCAAGGCCGATATCAAGCCCGGCAACGCGATGCCCTTTGCGGGTATGCCGATCGGCACGATCGTGCACAATGTCGAGCTGAAGCCCGGCAAGGGTGGCCAGATCGCGCGGGCGGCGGGAAGTTACGCACAGTTCGTGGGCCGCGATGGCGGTTACGCGCAGATCCGCCTCAGCTCAGGCGAGCTTCGCCTCGTGCGTCAGGAATGCCTCGCGACCGTCGGTGCGGTCAGCAATCCCGACAACAGCAACCAGAATTTCGGCAAGGCCGGGCGCACGCGCCATAACGGCAAACGCCCCTCGGTGCGCGGTGTCGTGATGAACCCGATCGACCACCCGCATGGCGGCGGCGAGGGCCGCACCAGCGGTGGCCGTCACCCGGTCACGCCATGGGGCAAGCCCACCAAGGGCGCACGTACCCGCAACACCAACAAGGCGTCGCAGAAAATGATCCTGCGGTCGCGTCACGCCAAGAAGAAGGGCCGTTAACACATGAGCCGCTCTGTATGGAAAGGCCCCTTCGTCGATGCCTACGTCCTGAAAAAGGCCGAGGCCGCGCGCGAGTCGGGGCGCAACGATGTCATCAAGATCTGGTCGCGCCGGTCGACCATCCTGCCGCAATTCGTCGGGCTCACCTTCGGTGTCTACAATGGCAAGAAGCATGTGCCGGTGAATGTCAGCGAGGACATGATCGGGCAGAAGTTCGGGGAATATTCGCCGACGCGCACCTATTACGGCCATACCGCCGACAAGAAAGCGAAAAGGAAATAAGCCATGGGCAAGGACAAGAATCCCCGCCGCGTGGCGGATAACGAGGCGATGGCGAAATTGCGCATGCTGCGCACCAGCCCGCAGAAGCTGAACCTCGTCGCGGCGATGATCCGCGGCAAAAAGGTGGACCGGGCGCTAACCGATCTGACATTCTCGAAAAAGCGCATTTCGGACGATGTGCGCAAATGTCTGCAATCGGCGATCGCCAATGCCGAGAACAACCACAACCTGGATGTGGACGAGTTGATCGTGGCCGAGGCCTATGTCGGCAAGAACCTCGTGCTGAAACGGGGCCGCCCCCGGGCGCGAGGCCGGTTCGGCCCGCTGCGCAAGCCGTTCTCGGAACTGACGATCAAGGTGCGTGAAGTTGAGGAGCAAGCCTGATGGGAAATAAAGTAAATCCGATTGGCATGCGCCTGCAGGTCAACCGCACCTGGGACAGCCGCTGGTACGCCGACACGAAGGATTACGGGAACCTGCTGCTCGAGGATCTGAAAATCCGCGAGTTCATCAATACCGAGTGCAAGCAGGCCGGCATCAGCCGCGTGATCATCGAGCGGCCGCACAAGAAGTGTCGCGTGACGATCCACACGGCCCGCCCCGGCGTGATCATCGGCAAGAAGGGCGCGGATATCGAAACTCTGCGCAAAAAGCTGGCCAAGATCACCGCGAGCGAACTGCATCTCAACATCGTCGAGGTGCGCAAGCCGGAACTCGACGCGGCGCTTGTCGGGGACAGCATCGCGCAGCAGCTCGAGCGGCGTGTGTCGTTCCGCCGTGCGATGAAGCGGGCCGTGCAAAACGCGATGCGGATGGGAGCCCTCGGGATACGGGTCAATGTGGCAGGCCGCCTCGGCGGGGCCGAGATTGCGCGGACCGAATGGTATCGAGAGGGCCGCGTGCCGCTGCACACGCTGCGGTCGGATATCGACTATGCCAGCGTTCAGGCAGAGACCGCATATGGTATCATCGGCATCAAAGTCTGGATCTTCAAGGGCGAGATCCTCGAGCATGATCCCGCGGCACGGGATCGCAAGGCTCAGGAGCTCCAGGATGGTCCCGCGCCCCGTGGGGCCGGCGGCGGCCGTCGATAAGGAGGAATGACAGATGCTACAACCGAAACGCACGAAATTCCGCAAGCAGTTCAAGGGTCGGATCAAGGGCGAGGCCAAGGGCGGATCTGATCTGAACTTTGGCGGCTACGGCCTGAAGGCGACCGAGCCCGAGCGCGTCACCGCGCGTCAGATCGAGGCCGCGCGGCGCGCCATGACGCGTCACATGAAACGTCAGGGCCGTGTCTGGATCCGCATTTTTCCGGATGTGCCGGTCTCGGCCAAGCCGATCGAGGTGCGGATGGGCAAGGGCAAGGGCTCGGTGGATCGTTGGGTCTGCAAGGTCAAGCCAGGCCGCATCATGTTCGAAATCGACGGCGTCAATGACGAGACCGCGATGGAGGCCCTGCGCCTTGCGGCGATGAAGCTGCCAGTCAAGACCCGCGTCGTGGTGCGCGAGGACTGGTAAGCAGACCAGGTACTTTGCCAGAAAATGACCCCGGTGCGCAGGCGCCGGGGCCTTTTCATGCCGGGGTCGATGTCATCCGCCAAGGATCTCGCGTACGGTGTTTTTGTAGCGGTCCCAACTCATTGTTGCCTTGTTGCCGGCGACACCGTGATAGTAGCTGCGTCCGGACCCGGTGGGCAACCCGGCCCAGATCTTCGACAGGTTCAGCAGAAACGCGCCATGCGTGATATTGCCCTGCTGGACCTTGTCCAGACCGGCCTCGGCCAGCAGCAGATCGCCCAGACGGTCCTGCACGTACGGGCTGAAGCGGGTGTCGGGCGCCAGCGAAAGCGCGGCGGTCAGACGGCGCAGGGTCGGGGGGATGAACTGGTAGCGGCCGATGGCATGGGGCTGTCCGGGCGTGGCGCGGGTCCACGCCTCAATCTCGCGCAGGGTCATCTGCGTCGGCGGTTTCATCGGGCGGATGCGGGCGCCATGCTGCACGGCGTCATAGCCCGCGCCTCCCGCCTCGGCCAGCGCGATGAGGTCCCGCAGACGTGCCGCTGCGGAATTGCCCGTGTACGGGGCGACGCCGGGTTGTGCGGGCGCCGAGGAAAACAGGCTGTTATCCGTCTTGCCGGTGAAAAGGCTTGCGCTCCGGACGGCTGTGCCGCCACGCGGCGTGATCATCGGCTGTCGTGCATCGTCAAACAGCGGCGTGCGATCCGCGAAGAGATCCGCCGCGGCAGGTCCGGCCAGCCCGCCGGCCAGCGACAGGCAGAGTGTCGCTGCGATGCGGGTCAGAAAATGCGCCGTTCTGGTGCTCATCATGTGCATACCCTGGCGCAAAACCGTTGAGAAACCCTTGCGCCGTTTCACGACTGCGATAGAAAACCGCCATGGCTGATACCAGATCCCTTTTCGTCACTCGCCTCTACCGCGCCGCGCTGTCCGATCATGCGCCCGCCATCGACACGGACGAGTTGGCCGCGTCGTGCTACTCCATCGCCGAGGATGACGAGGCCGGGCAGGACTGGTGCGAGACCGAAGGCTATCCCGGCTACACGTCGTATGCCTCGCTGACCGATCTGCCCTGGCGCTTTCCGATATTTGCCGATCTCGTGACGGTGCTGGACGCGCATGTCGCCGCGTTCGTACGCGATCTGGAGTTCGACCTTGATGGCCGTGACCTGAAGCTCGAGGATATCTGGATCAACATCCTGCCCGAGGGCGGCAGCCATGGCAGCCATATCCACCCGCATTCGGTGATTTCCGGCACGACCTATGTGGCGATGCCCGAGGGCACCAGCGCGCTGAAGCTCGAAGATCCGCGATCGGCGCGGATGATGGCGGCGCCCACGCGACGCAAGGATGCGCGCGAAGAGATGCGCAGCTTCGTCTATGTCAAACCGCGGGTGGGGGACGTGCTGATGTGGGAATCGTGGCTGCGCCACGAGGTGCCGATGAACCAGAGCGAGGATGACCGGATCAGCGTCAGCTTCAATTACAGCTGGGGATGAGGGAGCCCACCAGATCCCGGAAAACGACGCGAGACGTCGGGCCTTGCGGATTAGGGGCTTGCGCATTGGCGGCATGCACGTCATACATGAGTTGCTAACGCGACTCTATTTCGACGCTCTGTCTCCTATTAACGGCGGTCAGTACCTCGATCCAGACGACCACGCCGTGACTGCCGCACTTCCGCGGGCAGACCAAACTAGGAGACGACACGATGGCACAAGGCACCGTGAAATGGTTCAACGCAACTAAAGGCTTCGGCTTCATCG
>JAWLGF010000127.1:0-3865 GCA_041685205.1 Roseovarius sp. | reverse complement strand
CGACATGGGGTTCGGCGCGCGGCGCACGCATGACATCGAGGTCTGGCTGCCCGGGCAGGACATGTATCGCGAGATCTCCTCGGTCTCGGTCTGCGGCGATTTCCAGGCCCGACGGATGAACGCGCGGTTCAAACCGGCGGGCGGCGGCAAGCCGAACTTCGTGCACACGCTCAACGGGTCGGGTCTGGCGGTCGGGCGCGCGCTGATCGCGGTGCTGGAAAACGGTCAGCAGGCGAACGGATCGGTGCATGTGCCCGAAGCCTTGCATCCCTATCTGGGCGGACGCACGGTTCTGGGCGCGGACGGCGTGCTGCGCTGAAGGGTGACCGGATGCCGCCGGGGGGCATCGCGACACTGCCCCCGGCCAAGCGCCTTTGATCAGGCCGCGTTCGCGCGCGCCCCGCCGCCGCGCCGCCGCCGACCGCCCGATTTGCCTTGGGGCTTGGCCGCGCCGCCGCCGCCGAAGCCGCCACCGCCACGCCGCCGCGGACCGCCGGGTTTCTTGGCCGCGGGATCGGGCAGAACCTCCCATGGGCGCCCCGAGGCCACGGGGATCGTCATCCCCAGCACCTTCTGGATATCCTTCAACTCGCCCATCTCATCGGGCGCGCAAAAGGCGATGGCCGCCCCGTCGCGCCCGGCGCGCGCGGTGCGCCCGATGCGGTGAACGTAATTGTCAGCCACGTTGGGCAGCTCGAAATTGTAGACGTGCTTCACGTCGGGAATATCGAGGCCGCGTGCCGCCACATCGGTGGCCACCAGCACCTTGATCTTGCCATCGCGGAACGCCTGAAGCGCGCGCTCGCGCTGGCCCTGGCTCTTGTTGCCGTGGATCGCGGCGACCGCGAACCCGGCGCTTTCCAGCTTGCGCGCCAGCTTGTCAGAGCCGTGCTTGGTGCGGCCGAAGACCAGCGCCAATTCGTCCTTGTGCGCGCCCAGGCATTCGATCAGCAGGTCGGGCTTGGCGGCCTTGGCAATGAAATGCACCTCTTGCGTGACCTTGTCGGCGGCCTTGCCCGGCGGGCTGACGGCGACGCGCTTGGGGTGCTTGAGGTAGGACCCGGCGATCTCTTCCATCTGCTTGGGCATGGTGGCCGAAAACAGCATCGTCTGACGTTCGGGCGCGACCAGCCCCGCGATCCGGCGCAGCGCGTGGATGAAGCCCAGATCGAGCATCTGGTCGGCCTCATCGAGCACGAGGAAGCGCGCGGTATCAAGCCGCAGGGCCCGTCGGTCGATCAGGTCCAGAAGCCGGCCCGGCGTGGCCACGAGGATGTCGGTGCCCCGCTCCAGCCGGTTGATCTGCGGATTGATCGAGGCGCCGCCGACCACGAGGTTGATCTTGATCGGGCTGTCCTTGACCAGCGGCAGCAGCGCGTCGCGGATCTGACCGGCCAGTTCTCGGGTGGGCGCGAGGATCAGGCTGCGCACCGATTTCGGCGCGGGCTTTCCCGGCTCTTCCATCAGCGCGGTCAGCAGTGGCAGGCCAAAGGCCATGGTCTTGCCGGTGCCGGTCTGCGCCAGCCCCATCACGTCATGCCCGTTCAGGGCATGCGGGATGGCGTGGGTCTGGATCGGCGTCGGCTCTGTGATGCCTACCTGTGAAAGTTTGCGGGTCAGCGACTGGGGCAGGCCCATCTCGTCGAATAGATTCAAAACGTGTCCTTCCGGGGCGCACCGCATCGGTCGCCCGTTCATCGTGGTTGCACCTCGAACGCGCGCACGGGGCCGAATGCCCCGGGCACCGAAACAGGTGTCTGGCCCCACGCGTGATCTTGGGAACATATCCGCGACATTTCATTAGGGTCCCCGTGTTTGCGGGGATGTACTGCTCACGCGGCAGGGAATGTCGGTTGCGTCGCGTATGGTCGGATGTGCGGCAGAAGTCAAGCGCGGCGGATGCCACCGCACCATCCAGGCCCGTCTTGCAGGGGGGCGGGCCATGGTGCGTGAGACGCAAGGACGAACATCCGATCATGCCGCGCGCCGCCGCCTTCGAGGTCGGAGCACCCGCCTCGGACGGTTGCTTTGAGACCCTGTTCGGGTTGCGGCGGCCACGTGCCTGTCGTCCATCGCATGATGCGCATGCCCTCAAGAGAGCCTGTCATCACGCCGCACCCGACCCGAATGGCCCTTTCGTCAGGGGACCATCCGTGCGATAGGGACGTGCCAAACGAGATATCCATGGAGAACCGGAATGGAGATTCGCGAGGCGCTCACATTTGACGACGTTTTGCTGGTGCCCGCGGCGTCGAACGTGTTGCCCAGCAGGGCGGATACCCGCACGCGGGTGACGAAGTTGATCGGGCTCAACATTCCGCTGCTCAGTTCGGCCATGGACACCGTCACCGAGTCGGACATGGGGATCAGCATGGCGCAATCCGGCGGCATCGGCGTGATCCACCGCAACCTGACCATCGAGGAACAAGCCCGCGAGGTGCGCCGCGTCAAGCGGTTCGAGTCGGGCATCGTCTACAACCCGATCACGCTGCGGGCGGATCAGACGCTGGCCGACGCCAAGGCCCTGCAGGCGCGCTACCGCGTCACCGGATTCCCCGTGGTCGACGAGGCTGGCCGCGTCGTGGGGATCGTCACCAATCGCGACATGCGTTTTGCCGAGGATGACGCGACGCCGGTGCGCGTGATGATGACCTCCGAGCGCCTTGCGGTGCTGCGCGAGCCTGCCGATCGCGACGAGGCCAAGAGCCTGATGAAGGCGCGCCGCATCGAAAAGCTGCTGGTGACCGATGCCGATGGCAAGCTGACCGGCCTGCTGACGCTGAAGGATACAGAACAGGCCGTCCTGAACCCGACGGCCTGCAAGGACGATCTGGGACGCTTGCGTGTGGCCGCGGCCTCGACCGTTGGCGATGCCGGGTTCGAACGCAGCGCGGCACTGGTCGACGCAGGCGTCGACATGATCGTGATCGACACCGCGCACGGCCACTCCGAAGGCGTGGCGCATGCCGTGGAACGCCTCAAGACGCTGTCGAACGACGTGCAGATCGTGGCGGGCAACGTTGCCACCGCCGAGGCCACGCGTGCGCTGATCGGGTCGGGCGCCGACGCCGTCAAGGTCGGGATCGGGCCGGGCAGTATCTGCACGACGCGCATGGTGGCTGGTGTCGGCATGCCGCAGATGACGGCGGTGATGGATTGTGCCGCCGCCGCCGGGGACGTGCCGGTCATTGCCGATGGCGGGATCAAGTTCTCGGGCGATTTCGCCAAGGCGATCGCGGCGGGGGCATCCTGCGCGATGGTCGGCTCGATGCTGGCCGGCACCGACGAAGCCCCGGGCGAGGTCATCCTCTACCAGGGCCGGTCCTTCAAATCCTACCGCGGCATGGGCAGCCTCGGGGCGATGGCGCGTGGCTCCGCCGACCGCTACTTTCAGGCGGATGCGGCCAGCGACAAGCTGGTCCCCGAAGGCGTCGAGGGGCAAGTGCCCTACAAGGGCGCGTCAAGCTCGGTCATCCATCAACTCGTCGGCGGGTTGCGCGCGGCGATGGGCTATACCGGCTGTGCCACCGTCGACGAGATGCGCCGGAACTGCCGATTCGTGCGCATCACCGGCGCGGGTCTGAAGGAAGGCCACGTGCACGACGTTCAGATCACCCGCGAGTCCCCGAACTATCGGATCGGTTAGCGCTATATTTTCAAGGGTAATTCAGGAGAACGGAATGTTCGGGATCTGCCGGCACATGCCGTGAACAGTCCCGACCAGACCCGGAACTGGACAATGCATCAACAACCCGACTGATGCAGATTACGATGGCGCTTGGCCTGAATGATGCGGCAAGACATATCGTCAGCAAGGGCGACACGCTCGGCTTTGACGTCAGCGGCCTTTTGAGCTGCAAGACAG
>JAWLGF010000126.1:0-3874 GCA_041685205.1 Roseovarius sp. | reverse complement strand
TTCTATGTCGGCAATTTCGGATCCTACAATGAAAGTTTCGGGGCGCTGTCGGGGGTGATCGTGATGCTTCTATGGCTCTGGATCTCGGCCTTCGTCGTGTTGCTCGGGGCCGAGGTGAATGCCGATACCGACCTCATGGCCGGCGCGGAGTAAGTCGATCCTGTCCTTGCGCCGCGCAGGCCCGGACGAGGCGCGGTCGCGGGCCTTTGGTCGGGACCGGGGCAACCCCATCACCGCCACATGGCCGCAGCAGTGGCGCTCTGAAAGCGGCGTCGGCTGTGTATACGCTTCAAGTCTTGCGCGCGTCTTTCGGTGCGTTGGCCATTCCGCCGAGCAGGCACCGCAGCACGTCGGAGCCGGTCATGATCCGCTTGGTGCTTGGTGACCAGACGAGAATGACCGTCTCGTCATGCCCGCTGCCATGACCCCGTTGCTGCACGAGCTGCCGGAGGGCGTCATCGAGCGTGTCGGTGACGTCGGTGATCACCGCGGGGCGGTGGCAATAGTGACTGGGCGAGACGTTATGACCCTGGATCATCAGGTCGCTCAGGAAGCTGCGTGCGTTCAGAAGACGGCGCGGCTGGTCGTCGTGATCGGTCAGAACGACCCACTTCCTGCCGGATGCGGTCAATTTGCGGATGAACGGATCGGTCTCTGACGCGTCGAGTTCGGGAAAGACCGGGCGATCCCCCTCGAACGGCAGCCGAACGACGCTTTCGGGATCGAGCATCTTGCCCTGATCGACCACGACCAGGTCGTCGAGCGCGAGGAAGTTGGTGGCCCCGATCGCCTCGAGCGGGCCGACCTCGCTTTCGGCGGTCTCGGCATGGTAGCGCAGGATGTTGTGCAATTCGCGTTCGCGGAACCACGGGATCGACTCGGGACCGATCCAGGCATCCAGCAGGCGCGCGGTCGGCATCGCGAGCGGCCAGAGCAGGATGCGGTAGACCTTCAGGACCGGCGCAAAGAACGCGACCGCCTGCAATGCATGGCGCGAGAAATAGGCCTGCGGGGCGATCTCGCCGATTGCCGTGATCACGACAGTGGAAAAGAGAAAGGCCACCAGACCGACCATCACGGAATCCGCGAGAAGTGTCAGCAGCACGTTAATGGCAACGTTGCCGATGAGGATCGTGACCAGCGTGAAATTGGCATCACGCCGCAACTCGAGCGCGCTTGACGCGCTCTTGTCGCCCGCCGCAGCCGCCGCCTCGAGCCGGAGACGGCTGAGGCTGAAGACCGCGATATTCGATCCCGAAAACAATGCGGATTGAGAGATGCACAAGGCGATCCCCAACCAGATCAGCGCGTCGTCCATGAAAGCTCCTGTGGTGGCATGATCAACGCCGTGCCATACCACGCGTTCCGTTTCGGTGGAACGGCAACGTGGTGGAATCGGACGCAGTGGACGCGAAACCGTCGTTTTTCTCATAAAATCAGAAGCTTGAAAGAGACGCCACGGCGGTCCTTTTCCGAAGTCCAGCGCACGGGGCCGGTGCAGTGGTCCGCGCGCTGGATCGTCGGACCGCGGAAGCTGCGCGGGTCATGCCCTGCAACGCTCTCGCGCACTTCAGGTCCTTACATGATCCTCGTCTTGCTCGCGATGTTTGACCCGACCCAAGGGGTGGAACCTTCGGCAAACTTGGAGCGGTTCAATCCCGTAAGAAATAACAGACATAACTGTGCGAGTCACAAACGCGCGCGGATTTGTGACCGCAGCATTCAGCGCGCGGCTGGCGAGTGGCGGCTTTCCCTCTATATGATTTCACGAAGGATCAGGAGGATAACATGGCCCATCGCTGGAAGAACACCCTGACCGAGCGCGACGTCACACCAGAGGCCGCGTTCCTTAATCGACGACAGTTGATCGCGGGCGCGGCGGGTCTGGGGATGATTGGCGCGGCCTCGGCCGCGCGGGCCGAGACGGGCGAGTTGGAACCCAACGATTGGGACGATATAACCACCTATAACAACTACTACGAGTTCGGCACCGACAAGGGTGACCCTGCGCGCTATGCCGATGCGTTGACGATCCAGCCATGGAGCGTGCGCATCGACGGCATGGTGGACAATCCCGGCGATTACGCCCTCGAGGACATCATGGACCGGATGACCATCGAAGAGCGGCTCTACCGCTTTCGCTGTGTCGAGGCCTGGTCGATGGTGGTGCCGTGGAACGGCTTCGAACTGGCCGATATGCTGGACATGGCGGGCGTGCAGTCGGATGCGAAATACGTGGCCTTCGAGACTGTGCTGCGCGAGGACGAGATGCGCGGCGTCAGCCGTCCGGTGCTTGACTGGCCCTATGTCGAGGGGCTGCGCCTCGACGAGGCGATGCACCCGCTGACGATCATGGCGACCGGCATCTATGGTCGCGACATCCCCAACCAGAACGGCGCGCCGTTGCGGCTGGTGGTGCCGTGGAAATACGGGTTCAAATCGATCAAGTCGGTGGTGCGCGTCACCCTGACGGATGTCGAGCCACCGACCAGCTGGAACAAGTCGGCGCCGCGCGAATACGGGTTCTATTCCAACGTGAATCCCGAGGTGGATCATCCCCGCTGGTCGCAGGCGACAGAGCGGCGCATCGGCGCCGGACTTTTTGCGCAGCGCGAGCCGACACGGATGTTCAACGGTTACGAGAAAGAGGTAGCGTCCCTTTACGAAGGCATGGACCTTACCGAGAACTTCTGACGGAGGCGAAAGCGTGGCGAACCAACGCGCAATCCGGCTGACATCGACACTGACCTGTCCCGAGTGCGGTCAGGCCAGTGTCCTGACCATGCCGACCGATGCCTGCCAGTTCTTCAAGGATTGTCCGGCCTGCGGCGTGGTTCTGCGCCCGAAGCCGGGCGCTTGCTGTGTCTTCTGCTCTTATGGCGACGTGCCGTGCCCGCCTGTCCAGCAGGGCGACGGGTGCTGCGGATGACGGCATTGGCGGGTCTCATCAACGGCGCGGTGCGGCATGTGCCGGTTTGGCTGGTGTGGCTGGTGCTGTTGGCGCCGGCGATGTGGTACCTTTATCTTGGCCTGACCGGCGGGCTCGGGGCCGACCCGATCGAGGCGCTGGAGCACGCGCTTGGCGAGGTGGCGCTGCAACTGCTGGTCGCGGGGCTGTGCATCACGCCGCTGCGGCGGCATCTCGGGATCAACCTGTTGCGGTTTCGCCGGGCCATGGGTCTGCTGGCCTTTACCTATGTGTGTTTGCATCTGCTGGTCTGGCTGGTGCTCGACGTGCAGATCACGGCGCAGATCTGGGCCGATATCGTCAAGCGGCCATATGTGACGATCGGGTTCGCCGCGTTCCTTCTGATGATCCCGCTCGCGGTGACCTCCAACAACGCGTCGGTGCGCAAGCTCGGTCCGTCATGGCGGCGGCTGCACCAGGTTACCTACGTGGTGGCGGTGCTGGGCGCGGTGCATTTCATCTGGCTCGCCAAGGGATTTCAGATCGAGCCGCTGGTGTATCTGGCGGCGATTCTCGCGCTGCTGGCCCTTCGCGTACGTCTGCCGCGCCGCATGGCGCGCGCCCGACTCGGCTCGTGATACGGATTTTCCGGACGGAATCGCCCGAGTCTGGGGATAAGCCTGGGGATAAGTTGCGTCGGCGTCACGAGGGCCGGATTTGATCTCCGCAGGCACCGGCTTTCATTCACGCGATCTTGGCAATATTCTTTTCAACAACCTGATCTTAAACACAATTCGAAATTCATGTAAAAAATGTGAAGCATCGCGGAAAAAGGGGTTGCAGGCCTGCAGGGATTTCCCTAAATCCCCTTTCACCGGCGGCGTTGAGGCGCGGTTGGGAGACTTTGTGGTTTTGGGGCGGAAGCCTTGAGGGTGCGGGTCGCACGGATATTTGGGGTATGATTGG
>JAWLGF010000055.1:0-15989 GCA_041685205.1 Roseovarius sp. | reverse complement strand
GACCAGAAGCGCCCAGATATTGGGCGTCTGGCCCGACCACACGGCAAGGACAACCAGCGCGATGATGTCCTGCACGATCAGGATGCCGATGGCGGTGCGGCCGTGAAAGGCGCCCAGCTCGCGCTTGCCTTCCAGCAGTTTCGCCGCCAGCACGGTTGACGAGAACGACAGCGCAATCGCCACCAGCAACGCGGTGTTCCAGTCCAGCCCCATGAAGAATTTCAGGCCGGGCATGAACACCAGCACCGAGAGCGCGAAATGCAAAAGTGCCCCGCCGATCACCTGCGGCTGCGCGATCTGCTGGAGCTTCAGCTTCAGCCCGACGGTGAACAACAGCATCAACACGCCCAGATGCGCGATGTGATCCAGCGCCTCTGTGCTGTAGCCCGGCAGACCCAGGGGCGGCCCGAAAATGTTGATGGCAAAGCCGGCGGCGAGAAACCCCACAAGTGGCGGCAGCCCGAGCGGGCGCACGGCAAGTCCGAAAAGAAACGCGAAACTGACAGTTATGACTTCGAACAAGGGCCATCCCTCCTGACTGGGTCATCGGCTGACAGGCGTCGGTGTCCGTTACCCGCAAGCGAACGGGGACGCGAGGACGCCCGGAAATGCCTCTTAGCTTGTCCGAGGACCCGTGCCACGGCAAGCCTCGATCTCCCAAGCCGCGCTCAGATGATCTCATCCTCGTCATCGAGCGGGGACGCATCGAGTTGCGCACTGATGCCTTCCGCGGCCGCTTCGGCGCGGGGGGTTTCGGCGACATGGAACAGCGCGTCGCCCTCGTAAACCACCGGCATGTTGGTGCGCCCGATCACGATGCCGCCCTGTTCGGCCACCACATCGCTTTCGACATCGCCGAAAGCATTGGCAACGGCGCCCAGAACGGTGCCCGGCTGCACCGCATCGCCGATGGCGATATAGCCGCGAAAGAGCCCGCCGCGGGGCGCACGGTACCAGGTCGAGCCACGGGTGCGCACCGGCTTGACCTTGTTGCGCGGCACACCCTTTGCACGGATCATCCCGAGATGCCGCATGACACGCAACAGGCCGGACACGCCGGCCCGCGCCGCGAACTCGTCAAAGCGCAGACCCTCGCCCGCCTCGTAAAGCAGCACGTCGACGCCGGCGGCCTCGGCAGCCATGCGCAGCGATCCCTCGCGCAGCTTCGATTCCATCATCACCGGGGCCCCGAAGGCCAGCCCCAGCTCCTCCAGCCGCGCATTGCCGGGGGTCAGACGGATCTGCGGCAGGTTGGTGCGGTTGATCGCCGCCGAATGCAGATCCACCCCCACATCCGAGCGCATCACGATCTCCTGCATGAAGATATGCGCGAGTTGCGACGCCATCGACCCCGCGCTCAGCCCCGGAAACACCCGGTTGAGGTCGCGCCGGTCGGGCAGATACCTTGAATGGTTGAGAAATCCGAACGTGTTGACGATCGGCACCGCCAGCAGCGTGCCGGACATGGATTTCAGCGCACTCGATCGCAGCAACCGCCGCACGATCTCGACCCCGATCACTTCGTCGCCATGCACCGCAGCCGAGACGAACAGCACCGGCCCCGGGCGCTTGCCATGCACCACCTCGACCGACAGGTGCACGGGCGTGTGGTTCGAAAGCGTGCTGACAGGGATATCGACCCGCTGGCGCGTGCCCGGCGCCACGGATGCCGCGCCGATCTCGAAGGGTGTGCGCCTCGCCATACCGTCAGATCCCTTGCAAGCAACTCGGGGTGGCTTAGGCATTCCGCCCGCCGCTGTCCATGCCGGGCCGGCTTGATCCGGCGTGCCCTCTGCGGCTATGGCGGCGCATGGCCCTTGATCTGCCCCCGCTTTGCCCGGTTTGCCAAGATCCCCGCCCCGCCGCTTTCGGGACATGGGATGGGCTGGGTTACTGGCGCTGCGACACCTGTCAGGCGCGCGGTCTGAACCCGGCGCATCGCCCCGATGCCGCCTCCGAGAAGGCCGAATATGACCGGCACGAGAACGACGTGAACGATCCCGGCTATCGGCGTTTCCTGTCAAAGCTTGCTGATCCGCTTCTGTCTTGCCTGGCACCGGGATCGCAGGGTCTCGATTACGGTTGCGGCCCGGGCCCGGCGCTTGCAGCCATGCTGCGCGAAGCCGGTCACCGCGTGGCGCTCTACGATCCGTTTTACTTCCCCGATACGGCCCGCTTGGGCGAAACATATGATTTCGTCACCTGCACGGAGGTGGTCGAGCATTTTCACGCCCCCGCGCAAGAATTCGACCGGCTTGGGAAGATGCTGCGTCCCGGCGGTTGGCTGGGCGTCATGACCTGCTTTCAGACGGACGACGCCCGGTTCGGCGACTGGCAGTATCGCAAGGATCCGACGCATGTCGTGTTCTACCGGGCGGAAACCTTCGCCCATATCGCCACCACCCGCGGCTGGTCCTGCACGATCCCGCGCAAGGACGTGGCCCTGATGCAGGTGCCCGGACCATGACCACCGCGCTGCACGAGGACCGTCTCGGGGCGGTGATCCGCGCCATCGAGGAGGTGGCCGCGCGCACCATCCTCGATCTGGGCTGCGGCACCGGCGACCTGATCCTGCGGCTGGTCCTGATGCCCGGCATCACTCGCATCACCGGGCTGGACACCGACCCGGACTCGTTGCGCCGCCTTCAGGCACGGCTCGGCGAACTTTCCCCGGACACCCGCGCCAAGGTGCAGATCGCCCAGGCCTCGATGACACGCGCGCATCCCAAGCTGCGCGGGCACGATTGCGCCTGCCTCGTGGAGACGATCGAGCATCTGCCACCCGGCGACCTCAACCGTCTTGAGCGCGCGCTCTTTGCCGACATGCGCCCCCGTCATGCCATCGTGACCACGCCCAATGCCGAGTATAACCCGGTGCTTGGCGTACCCGCACATCGCTTTCGCCACGCGGACCACCATTTCGAGTGGTCGCGCGACCGCTTCGGCCGATGGGCCGACGGCATCGCGGCGCGCAACGGCTACAGCGTCACCCGACGCGACATCGGCGGCGCCCATCCTGCCTTTGGCGGGGCGAGCCAAATGGCGCTCTTCCGGAGACACGAGCGGATCTCGTAAAGCCCGAGAGGTGCGCAGCACTCTCTGATGTCCGGAGCCGGTCTGCCCGGGGGCGCCGCGCGCTCCGAGCAGACCGGCCCATCCACCGCATGAACAGTGGCAGCGCTCAGCCCCGCGTTCTCGCCATGCCTGTGCAACACGAAAAGGTGCCTGCGCAGGATCGGCATGCATTGCCTGCGCGGTCGCGTACCGATCCGCCGGGGCGCACCGGTACGCACGCCCTGCCGTCTTGACGCGCGGGTCCATCCGGGTAGTGTACTGGCTGAAGGAAACGGGCCTTTCCCATGACTCGGCACAGTCCACATTTTCCCCTGCAAAAAAGGGGCTGATACGATTTGGCCCACTCGCTCAGCCTTGCGGCCTACATGGCCTATGTTCGACGCGCCGGAACGACATACTCGCCGCCCGACACACCGCGCAAGGACGGCCCGTTGATCTGGGCGCATGCCATAGATGCCGCTCGAGCCGATACGCTGATCGATTTCGGTCAACGGCTGGTGCAACAGCGGCCGCAGGTTCACATGGTCCTGACCGGTCCCGGGTCTTCGGCGCAGTGCCCCAGCCCGACAGGACCGGTGACATGTCTGGATGCGCCGGAGGACACAGGACCGGCGGCAGAGGTTTTTCTGAACCATTGGCGTCCGGATATCTGCCTTTGGACCGGTGGCGATCTGAAACCGGCGCTTCTGGTCACCGCCGCGGATCTGGGCGTTCCGCTTTATCTGGTGGATGCGGACGAGACCTGTCTCGATCGCGCGGTCTGGCGATGGCTTCCCGATCTTCCCCGTGCCGTGCTGAGCCGATTCACCGAGATCCACGCCCGAAGCGATGCGGCCGCGAGACTGCTGCGCCGGCTCGGCGCGCCGTCAGGGATCGTGCGCGTCACCGGCCCGTTCGAGGGAGGCGCGCTGACGTTGCCGCATGACGAGACGGATCGCGAGGAAATGGCGCAGCTTCTGCGCGGGCGCCCGGTGTGGATGGCCGCCATGGCCCGGACCGAGGAACTGACCACGATCCTCGACGCACATGCAAAGCTCAGCCGCCTTGCGCACAGATCGCTTCTGATCCTTGTCCCGGACGATCCGGCCGACGGACCGATCCATGCGCGACACCTGTCAGACGCCGGCTGGCGCTACATCACCTGGTCCAAGGGGGACTTGCCGGGCGAGGCGACGCAGGTCCTGCTGGCGGATACAAGCGGCGAGATGGGGCTGTGGTACCGGCTGGCACCGGTGGCGTTCATGGGATCATCGCTTTTGCCCGCCTTTTCAGGGAGGGATCCGAACGAGCCCGCAGCACATGGTTCGGCGATTCTTCACGGACCGCATGTCGCGCGATACGCTGAACGATACGCCCGCTACACCGAAGCTAGAGCCGCCCGCACCGTGAGCGATGCGGCCACGCTTTTCGCCGAAGTGCAATCCCTTATGCCACCCGATCAATCCGCCCTGCTGGCAAGGGCGGCGTGGGACGTCGCCTCGCGAGGTGCAGAGGTCACCGACCGCATCGCCGACATGCTGCTCGATCGCCTCGACCAGCAGGCGGCCGAACGATGACGCCGCCCGCATTCTGGTTCACGGCTCCCGACGCGCCCGCTTGGTGCGCGCGGCTTCTCTCGCCTGTCGGCCAGGTTTACGGCTGGATGGCAGCGCGACGCATGACGCAAATTCAAGAATGGCGGGCTCCGGTGCCGGTCATTGGCGTCTATTGCCTCAGCATGAGCACCGCCGGCGTGACGGCGACCACACAGGCGCTTGCCTTGCACCTTCAGGCACGCGGCCGGGTTCCGGGCTTTCTGTTCCGTGCTCAGGGCGCGAGATCGGCCGAGCCGATGGCCGTTGACCCGCGAAACCATACGCCAACGGATGTCGGGGATGAGGCCTTGTTGTCAGCGGCCTTTGCACCGGCTTGGACGGCTGAAGATGCAACGCTCGGGGTTCGCGCGATACTGGAGAAGCCGCCGACAGACACGAAGTCAATCGATTGCATCCTGGTCGATGGCGCATTTCGAAACATTCGACCTGCCAGGGATTTGTCGGTGATCGTGGCCGATGCAGTGCTGGGCTTTGGCAATGGACGATGCGTTCCCGCAGGACCGTTGCTGTGGCCCTTGGCGCAGGGCCTTGCGAGGGCGGATCTGCTCGTGTCCATCGGACCGGACGCCGCGCAGCAAGCCTTCTTTCACACGTGGCGCGACAGGCTTCCAGCGCGTACGATACGGGCTCGTATGGAGCCTTTGCAGACCGGAATGAACTGGCGCGGGGCTCGCGTTCTGGCTTTTGCCAGCATCGATCTTCCGGAAAGGTTCTTTGCCGCCCTTGCCGATCTCGGCGCGGATCTGAGGCGCGCGGAAGCGCTTGACGCGCATCAACCGCTGACACCCGCGCTCATGACCCGTCTGGAACGCGAGGCGCAGATGCTGGGCGCGCAACTCGTTACAACGGAACAGGACGCCGTGCGACTGCCGCCCGCGTTCCGATACAAGGTCCTGACGCTTCCGCTTCGCTTGCAGATCGCCGATCCCGCAGTTCTGAACGCGGCACTCGACCGGATCGGATTGTGACGGTAGGGCGCCTTGCGCCCGACCTGGGCGTGGTCACCCCTCCAGTTCCTCGTCGATGATGGCCTTGAGGTCATCATAGCTCATGTTCGAGTATTTCTCGTCATTGATGATCAATGTCGGCGTCGCCTCAACCTCGTCGGCTTCGGCGTTTTCCTGGAACCAGGCCACCAGTGCCTTCGCCTTGTCCTCGTCGTTCAGGCATGCGTCGAGCTCGTCTTCCTCAAGGCCGGCGACCTTGCCGATACGGCGAAGATTATCTGCGGCCTCCTCGGGCTCGCCCTGTGTCCAATCGCTTTGCTCTTCATAGATCATTTCGGCGATGCCGAAGAATCGATCCTCGCCCCCGCAGCGCGCGACCATCGACGCCCAGAGACCGAGCCGGTCGAAAAACACATCGCGGTAGATGAACTTTACCTGACCCTCATCGACGTAATCGGCCTTGAGCTCTTTCAATGGTCCCTCGTGAAACGTCGCGCAATGCGGGCAGGTGAACGAGGCGTATTCGATGACCGTCACCGGCGCATCTTCTGCGCCCATCGTCATTTCCGTGATCTGCGATGTGTCCGGGGCGTCGTCGTCCTGCGCCTGAACGGGGCCGGTCAGCATGGCGAGGGCAAGCGCCCCGGTTGCGATAAATCGTTTCATCTTCTCACCTTTTCAGTTCGGGATTTTCAGCGTCGTGATTTGGTCAATACGTTCCGCGCCAGCGATTCCAGCGCATTGCGCAACCCGTCATCGCTGAGGGATGCGGTCAGATCCGCCGCGTCACGCTTCGTCTCGGGCGCGGGCGTCACGGAGACCGCTTTGTTAGGAACGGGACAATGATCGAAACTCACCTGCCCCTCGGCAAATCCGGTCGCGGCCGTCTGCGTGATGCGTATCCGCACGATTGCGTTGAAGCCATAAACGGCGTTCACCCTGTCTCGCAGCTTTTCCTTTTGCATCTCGAGCATGGGCGCCTGCGAGCCCGTTGTCAGAACGGTCAGCGTCGCGCCCATGCCCTGCCGCGCGTAAGAGACCTCGACAGGGCGCGCGATGGCCGCGATCTCCTCGCCGACGATTTCGGTCCAGTGGGTCAGCAAGCGCGCCTTGGCAAAGCCGCGCGATTCCGACGCGCGGCGCACACTGGATTGCAAGAGCGCGGAGGTACGCTTGAACCCGTATGTCGTCGAGTGTCGGCCGGCCATGCTTGGTCCCCTCCCCATCAAGACTAGTTTATGACATGTGGCTGCGGATGCCAGACCAGATCGAGCTTGGGAAGTAAACTATGCGTCATCCTGCCGAGGCCGGCGAGCTTCTGCGCTGGTACGACAGCCATGCCCGTGATCTGCCGTGGCGCGTATCGCCGCAGGCGCGGGCCAGTGGCGCGCGCCCCGATCCCTACCGGGTCTGGCTGAGCGAGGTGATGCTGCAGCAGACAACGGTGGCCGCCGTGCGCAGCTATTTCGACCGCTTCATCACGCTCTGGCCCACGGTCGGTGATCTTGCGGCGGCGCCCGACGCCGCGGTGATGGGCGAATGGGCGGGGCTGGGATACTATGCGCGCGCACGCAACCTGTTGAAATGCGCCCGGGTTGTGGTCCGCGTTCATGGCGGGGTCTTCCCGCAAACCCGCGACGCGCTCATGGAGTTGCCGGGCATCGGCCCCTACACGGCTGCCGCGATCGCCGCCATCGCGTTCGACAAGCCCGAGGTCGTGGTCGACGGCAATGTCGAGCGCGTGATGGCCCGCCTGTTCGACATACGCACGCCCCTGCCCGCCGCCAAGCCGGAGCTGACCCGCGCGGCAGGCCGACTGACCCCAGACGACCGGCCCGGGGACCACGCACAGGCGGTGATGGACCTTGGCGCAACGATCTGCACGCCGAAATCACCCGCCTGCGGGGTTTGTCCTTGGATGGAGCCTTGCGCGGCACGGGCGGCAGGCACGCAGACAGACCTGCCGCGCAAGACCCCGAAAAAGCCCAAACCGACGCGGGTGGGCTATGTCTACGTGGCGCGTCGGGCGGACGGGGCCCTTCTGCTGGAAAAACGCCCCGCAAAGGGCCTTTTGGGAGGCATGCTGGGCTGGCCCGGCAGTGATTGGAGCGACACCCCCGAGCCTGCGCCACCCATGTCGGCCGACTGGCGCATGATAGACGCCGAAGCCCGTCACACCTTTACCCATTTTCACCTGCGCTTGAGGATATTCGTGGCCGATGTGCCTCGGGATGCGGTGCCGCGAACGGGCCTGTTCCATCCGGAGCACAGCTTTCGACCTGCACACCTTCCGACTGTCATGCGAAAGGTATTTGACCTTGCCCGATCCGAATTCGACACTGCGCGGGAAAGATGATCCATTGAAGGCCCGCCATGATTCCCGCCCGCAAGATCGCCAAGCTGCAAAGCGCGTTGCCTTTCTGGGTGTCGCTGCTGCTCGTGCCGGTCGCTGTGGCCAGCGCTTTGATCGGCGGCTGGACCGTGGTCCTGCTGCCCGTTCTTACATGGTATCTCTTCTCGATCCTTGACGCTATCCTCGGCCTTTACACCGAAAACGCCGACCCCCAGACACCGGACGACCGGTTGACATTCTACAAGGCGATCACCTTGATCTGGGTGCCGGTGCAATTCGTGCTTCTTTACTGGATGATCTGGTACGTGACAGGCCCGGGTGACACGCATCTGTCGCCGCCGGAGACGATAGCGCTCTTCTTCGGGATGGGCGCGGTCACCGGCACGATCGGGATCAACTACAGCCACGAGCTGATGCATCAGAGAAACCGGATCGAGCGGTTTCTGGGCGATGCCCTTCTGGCCATGGTGCTTTACTCGCATTTCCGGTCCGAACATCTGCAGGTGCATCACCGATACGTCGGCACGCCGCGCGATGCCGTGACGGCGCGCTACAACGAGGGGTTCCACCGGTTCTTTGCACGCGTGCTGCGACAGTCGCTTGTGTCCGCCTTTCAGGCGGAAAAGGCGATGCTGGCCCGCAAAGCGCGGCCTTGGCATGACCCATCCAACCCGTTCTTTCGCTATTGGGCAATGCAGGCTCTCATGCTGGCTCTCGCAGCGATCTTGGGCGGATGGACAGGGCTAGCGCTTTTCCTGTGGCAGGCCATCGTTGCGATCTGGCAGCTGGAGTTGGTGAATTACATCGAGCATTACGGCCTGACGCGACAGCACCTTGGGGGTGGACGCTACGAGCATGTGAAGCCGCGCCATAGCTGGAACGCCCCGCACAGGGCGTCGAACTGGCTTTTGATCAACCTGCAGCGCCATTCAGATCACCATTACAAGCCCGACCGACGGTTTCCTTTGTTGCAGACCTATTCCGCGAACGAGGCGCCCAGACTGCCTTTTGGCTATCCGTTGATGACCATGGCGGCGATGGTGCCGCCGGTGTGGCGCAGGATCATGAACCCGCGCGTGCGCGCGTGGCGCCGGATGCATTATCCGCACGTGACGGATTGGCAGCCTTACAATACGGCCACCACCCCCCTTCCGCGTCAGGCGGCCTGATCCGCGAGATGACCGGTTTTCACGTAGATGAGACAGCCCTCGTCGGAAAACGGCGCGTGCTCGGACAGATGCGGGCTTCTGATCCATGTCCCGGCGGGGTAATCGCCATTTTCGTCCTGGAACGTGCCGCTCAGTACGAATATCTCCTCACCGCCGTGGTGGCGATGCGGGGCGAGGCGTGTGCCTGGGGCCCATCTGACAAGCGCCACGCTTTCATTCACGGCCGTGTGCAGGGGCAATACCTCAAGGCCGGGAACCTGCCCGGGATGGAACTCCGCGCGATTGGTCTCGACGTGAAATTGCTCGGTATCCGAGGGGTCGAACTGATGCAGCTTCACGAGAATGGTGCACCCTTCCTTCGTATGCGGCTTGTGGTGTGTTCCGATCGGGTTGCGGACATAGGTTCCGGCTGGGTAATCGCCGGATTCGTCGGAAAAGACACCTTCGAGCACGAAATATTCCTCACCCCCGCCATGGGTGTGCGCATCGAACCACGAGTCGGGCGCGAATCGCACGAGAGTCGTGGCACGCGCCACCTCATCCCCGACACGGTCGAGCATCATGCGATCCACGCCGCCCGCGGGGGACTGGACCCATTCATAACCTTCGGGCCGCACGACCACCCGCTGCGAAAAATCGGCATTGATGCGCATCCCCAGCCTCCATAGATTCGAATGTTCCTGACTTAATTGGAAAGACGGCTATATCAAGCGCTCACAAAAAAGCCCCGCGCGCGAGGCGCACGGGGCAATGCGTGGTTTTACATTGACCTCAACTGTCTTTCTTGCCCTTCACAGGGGCCCAGATGCGCTTGTTGGTGAGGTACAACAACACTGACAGCACGGTCAGGAAGATCACGCCGGTCAGGCCGGCATTCTTGCGCGCCATCATTTTGGGCTCTGCCGTCCACATCAGGAAGGCCGATACGTCCTCGGCTTGTTGTTCTAGGGTCGCCTCGGTGCCGTCGTCATACTCGACACTGCCTTCCTGGATCGGTTGCGCCATGTTGATCCAGCTTCCGGGGACGGTATGGTTTCCGTCTTCATCCTCGCATTCCTCGGGGAAGCCCCCGTCTCCGAATGCAACGTTGTAGCTGCCATCCATGTCGTCCGGTGCGCAATCGGGTGCATCCTCGTATCCGACCATCAGCGAATAGATATATTCGGACCCACCCATACCCTTGAAAAGTTGCGCCAGACCGGTTCCGTAGGGGCCTTCGAAGCCGGTACGCTTCTTGGCCATGAGCGACAGGTCCGGCGCATTTTCCAACTGGGAGCCAGGAAAATGGTCGGGCGGTGTCGCCTCGCGGTATTCGTCTTCTTCCTCGTCGTATACCTCGTATTGCGACGCGTAAGCCCGAACCTGATCTGCCGGCAGGTTCGGCCCGCCCTCGTCCCCGAGCGTCCGAAGCGGCACGTATTCGAGTCCATGACATGCAGCACAGACCTCGGTGTACACCTTGAGTCCGCGCTGAAGCTGGTTTTGATCGAACGCGCCGAACGGGCCTTCGAACGAGAAATCACGGTCCTCGATATGTCTTTCGGCTCCGGCTGCCATGGCCCCACCCGCCGACAGGGAAAGGGCCGTCAAGGTGGCGATGCCTGTTTTCTTGAACATTGAAAAGCGTCCTTTATTACTCGGCAGGTGCCTGCGACGGGGCAACGTGCGCAGCAAAATCTTCCTCGATGGTCGCTGGCGCAGGCTCTGGCTTCTCGATCACACCCAGAAGCGGCAGGATAACCAGAAAGTAGGCGAACCAGTAAGCCGTCCCGATCAGGGCGATCACCGGGTATATGCCCTCGGCCGGCCGCGCACCGACCCACATCAGAATGATGAAATCCACGACGAGAAGCGCGAACCACCACTTGAACATCGGCCGGTACCGGCCCGAACGCACGGATGAGGTATCAAGCCACGGTGCAAGCGCCATCACGGCGATCGAGCCGAACATCGCGAGGACACCAAAGAACTTGGCGTCGATGATGCCGCCGGTGATGAAGCTGGTGAACTGCACGATCCAGACCGTGTCGTCAAAGGCGCGCAGGATCGCGTAGAACGGAAGGAAGTACCATTCGGGCACGATATGCGACGGTGTGACGAGCGGATCTGCCTCGATGTAGTTGTCCGCATGGCCGAGATAGTTCGGCATGAAGCCGACAACGGCGAAGAAGATCACCATGATCACGGCGAGCGCGAAAAGGTCCTTGATCACGAAATAGGGCCAGAACGGCAACGTGTCCTTTTCTGCATCCGCCTTGGATGTGCGACGCACCTCGACCCCGGTCGGATTGTTGTTACCGGTTGTGTGGAAAGCCCAGATGTGCAGCGCGACCAGTGCCGCGATCACGAAGGGCAGCAGGTAGTGCAGGGAAAAGAAGCGCGTCAGGGTCGCGTTGTCGACCGACGGTCCGCCAAGCAGCCACATCTGCAACGATTCGCCCACGAAGGGAATCGCGCCGAACAGACCGGTTATGACCGTGGCCCCCCAGAATGACATCTGACCCCAGGGCAGAACATACCCCATGAAAGCCGTTGCCATCATCAACAGGTAGATCAGCATGCCGATGATCCACGTCACTTCGCGCGGCGCCTTGTAGGAGCCATAGTAAAGCCCGCGAAAGATGTGCAGATACACGGCGACAAAGAACAGCGATGCGCCGTTCATGTGCAGGTATCGGATGAAATGACCGCCATTCACGTTGCGCATGATGTGCTCGATGGACGAAAACGCCATGTCGACATGCGGGGTGTAATGCATCACCAGAACAATCCCGGTGATGATCTGCAAGACGAGGCAGAATGTCAGGACAATGCCCCAGATCCACATGTAATTGAGGTTCTTGGGGGTCGGAATCATGATGGTGTCATACATAAGCCCCACGATGGGCAGGCGCGAATGCAGCCACTTCTCCCGGCTCGTGGTCGGCTCGTAATGATCGTGCGGAATACCGGACATTTTTTGTTTCCTTATCCCAGTTTGATCGTCGTGTCGTCGACAAATTCGGACACGGGAATATGCAGGTTCTCGGGCGCGGGACCCTTTCGGATCCGACCCGCGGAATCATAGTGCGATCCGTGACAGGGACAAAACCAACCATTGTAATCGCCGTCGCCATCGCCCGAGGGAACACAGCCCAGATGCGTGCAAACCCCGATCATCACCAGCCACTCGCCGGCCTCGTCAAGGGTACGATTCTCGTCTGACGCATCAAGGTCCGGGTCGTTCGCGTTCTGCGCGTTTCCGTCGGGCAAGTCTGACAGCTCGACACCGCGCGCTTCCTCGATCTCTTCCTCGGTACGCCGACGGATAAAGACCGGCTTGCCCAGAAAGCTTACGCTGATCTGCTGGCCGACATCCACGTCAGCCACATCAACGCGTATCTCCGACAGGGCTTCGACGTCTGCGGACGGGTTCATCTGGTCGACAAGCGGCCATACGGCAGCGCCAGCCGTGACAGCCCCCGCGCCGGCCGTGGCAAAATACAGAAAATCCCTACGGGTGCCTTCTTGATCGTCAGTGTGGGACACGAGGTTCTCTCCATCTCTCCGCGCCATTATTTCCTGCCGATAATCATCAGACAGCATAATGGCAATATTTCTCTGACAAAGTAAGTAGCGGGCATTGCCCAAGCCGTCCAGTGCACATCAGCCCGAGATTTGCACGTAGCGCGCTTGTGTCGCGCTTTTTTCAACGGCGGGCCGTCCCGGCACCTCAGGCGCAACGCGCACAGAACCGGTCAGACGGGCGCCGTGACCGTCATGCTCTCACGCCGGGAAAACTGCGTATACCAAGCTTCGAGAGAAGGGCACCCCTTGCGCCAGGTGCGGGCATCGTGCCGAAAATCAAGATACCCAAGTGCACAGGCGGTGGCAACATGGCTCATGTCCAGAGGGCCTGCCAGATGGCTCATCCAGCGGGCCTCGATCGCGTCGAGCGCCCGGACGATCTTGCCCCATTGCGCCTCGACCCACGGCGGGTGTTGCTTGTCTGCGGGACGAAACCGGCCTTCATAGGCCATCGTCACCGCGGCCTCCATCATGCCCTCGGCGGTGGCTTCCAGCGTCAACACCTCCCACAGGCGCGCGGGGGGATAGAATCCGCCGCCTGCCTGCGTGTCGAGATAGCGGGTGATGACCCGGCTGTCGTAAAGCGTCGCGCCCCCCTCGCGGATCAATGCAGGGATCTTGCCCAAAGGGTTGGCCGCGGCGGCCTGCGCATCGGTTTCGAGCGGCGTGGTCGTCACGTTCACCACCTCGACCTGATCCGTCAGACCCGCCTCGATCAGCAGGACCCGCACCTTGCGGACAAACGGCGACAGCGGCGAGGCCACGAGTTGCATGACGGTATCCCCTTGAGCAGCAACAAGACGCTATGCGCAGGCGCTTGGAGTGTAAAGCGGACTTGCGGCGATCAGGCCAGCCTCGCCGGCACAACTCAGGCCACGGTCAATCGCGTGTCGTCGTGGCCGATGATCCTGGTCTCGACGATCTTGCCCACGGGCTGATCACTGGTAAAGGCGACCTCGGTGAACTGCTCTGTCCGGCCCATGCGCGGATGCTCCATCAGCACGCGGTGCGTGCGTCCTTGCTGCGCAGCCAGATGCGTGGCGACCCTGTCCGTGCCGGCGGCGCGCAGCCGGGCGGCGCGATCCTTGATCGCGCGCCCGTCCACCTGGGGCATGCGCGCGGCGGGCGTGCCGGGGCGGGGGCTGTAGGGAAAGACATGCAGCCATGTGAGATGGCAGTCTTCGACCAGCCGCAGGGAATTTTCGAACTGCGCCTCGGTCTCTGTCGGGAACCCCGCGATGATATCCGCGCCGAAGGTCATGTCGGGACGCAGGCGCCGTGCCTCCTCGCAGAATCGGATTGCATCGTCGCGCAGGTGCCGACGCTTCATCCGTTTGAGGATCAGGTCATCGCCATGCTGCAGGCTGAGATGCAGATGCGGCATCAGACGTGGCTCGGACGCGATGGCCCGCATCAGCGCCTCGTCCACCTCGATTGAATCGATCGAACTGATCCGCAACCGCGGCAGGTCCGGCACGAGCCTCAGGATGCGCATCACCAGATCGCCCAGCTTGGGCGCTGCCGGCAGATCGGCGCCCCAGCTTGTCAGATCGACGCCGGTCAGCACGACCTCGTTATAGCCCGCCTCCACCAGCCGCCTGATCTGATCGACCACGACACCCGCCGGAACACTCCGGGAATTGCCGCGGCCGTAGGGAATGATGCAGAAGGTGCAGCGATGATCGCAGCCGTTCTGGATCTGTACATAGGCGCGGCTGCGGGTGCCGAACCCGTCGATCAGATGGCCGGCGGTCTCGGTGACGCTCATGATGTCGTTGACCTGCACGCGCTCCGTCTCACCTGTGAAATCGGCGGCGAGGCGACCCCATGTATCGGGTGCCATCTTCTCGGAATTGCCGATGACGGCGTCGACCTCGGGCATCGCGGAGAATGTCTCGGGCTCGGTCTGCGCCGCACATCCGGTCACGATCAGCCGCGCGCCCGGGTGCTCGCGCCGAAGGCGGCGCACTTCCTGCCGGGCCTTGCGCACGGCTTGGGCCGTCACGGCGCAGGTGTTGACAACCAGCGCATTCTCCAGCCCAGCCTGCCCGGCAAGCTCTTTCATTGCCTCGGTCTCGTAGGCGTTCAGCCGGCAACCGAGCGTGGTGAATTTCGGCGCGGTCATTCGAACCCGTCCAGGAATTCCTGCGTCAGCACGCCGGTCGCGACATGCGCCGTCTCTCCGGTCATCCAGACGCCGTCCGGACGCCAGTCGATTTCGAGCGTGCCCCCGTCGAGATCGATGCGCACCCGATGCCCGGTGAGCCCGCGCCGCACGGCGGCCACCGCGGTGGCACAGGAGGACGACCCCGAAGCCAGCGTGATGCCGACTCCACGTTCCCAGACCCGCGTGCGGATGTGGCCGGGGCCGAGAACGCTGGCCACCTGCACATTGGTGCGCTCCGGATAAAGAGGGTGATGCTCGTAACGCGGCCCGAAACGGTCGAGCGGCACGGCCTCGGCATCCTCGACGAAAAAAGTGCAATGCGGGTTGCCCATGCCGGTGGCCGTCGGGCCGCCCTCGATCGGCAGTTCCAGCGTATCCATGGCCTCGGCCAGCGGCACCTTGTCCCAGGTCAGTTGCGGCTGGCCCATGTTGACCGCCACCTGCCCGCCCTCGGCCGCGACCGCGTGCAGATCGCCGCGTGCCGTCGTCAGGTGCAGGGCGGCCTTGCCGGTCTCGTCCATCAGATGGCGCGCGATGCAGCGCGTGGCATTGCCGCAGGCCGCGGATTCCGAGCCATCGGCATTGTAGAAGACCAGATGCGCGTCTCCCTCACCCTGCCTGATGACGGCAAGCTGATCGAACCCGATTCCCCGATGCCGATCCGCGATCCCGGCAACAAGCGCGGGATGAGCATCGATGTCACGGTCGCGCGCATCCAGCACGACAAAGTCATTGCCGAGGCCGTGCATCTTCATGAAGGGTAAGCCGGAGTAGCGCGCATCTGTCATGCTCGAGGAGATAACCCCATGGCCCCGACGAATCCATACCGGCGCCCGCGATTCAGTCACTTTCGGGGTTGACCCCTTGCGACTGTGTTTCTAGGAAGCCGCACGCACAACGACGAGATGTCGTTGCTCGATTGGTGCTTTCTGCGCGAAGCGTCAAGGAACATGATAGATTGATCCCAAAAGAGCAATCGGATCATGGCACGGGAAGACCGGACGGGCCGAAAGGCTGGTCTGGAAGATAGATGGGCCGTTAGCTCAGTTGGTAGAGCAACTGACTTTTAATCAGTGGGTCGCAGGTTCGAATCCTGCACGGCTCACCATCTTTCCC
>JAWLGF010000054.1:0-16231 GCA_041685205.1 Roseovarius sp. | reverse complement strand
GGGGCGCGCGCTCAAGGAGGGGCTCTGGTCGCTCGACACCATCGATCTGCGTTCCTTCGGCGAGGGAAAACATCGCAACGTCGATGACACGCCCGCGGGCGGGGGCGCGGGCATGGTGCTGCGCGCCGATGTCATGGGTCGCGCCATCGCGCATGCGCAACAGACGTCAGACCCCGCGGCCCCCCTGATCTATCTCAGCCCGCGTGGACGGCGCTTTGACCAGGCCATGGCGCAGCGCCTTGCCCAAGGTCCCGGCGTCACGCTGATCTGCGGGCGCTTCGAAGGCCTCGACGAGCGGGTGATCGAGCATCATGCCGTCGAAGAGGTGTCACTCGGCGATTTCGTGATGACCGGCGGCGAGATCGCGGCGCAGGCCCTGATCGATGCCTGCGTGCGGCTTGTGCCGGGCGTGCTTGGCAACGCAGACAGCGCGCAGGAAGAAAGCCATGCGCACGGCCTGCTGGAGCATCCGCATTACACCCGCCCCGCCGAATGGCAGGGCCGCACCATCCCCGAGGTGCTGACCTCGGGTGACCATGCCAAGGTCGCGGCTTGGCGGCGCGAGATGTCCCAAAAGCTGACCGCCGAGCGCCGGCCCGATCTGTGGCAGAAACACCTCGGGGACCGCGACGAGACGCCTTGATCCGCGGGTCGAACTCGCCTATACGCCGTGCACCCGGGCAGGCGTGCCGTGCCCGGTGTCTTGCAGTGTTTTATCCGTCGCAGGGTCTTCCTCGATCCACCGCGATTGTCACGGTCGCAAGACCCCGAAAACAAGACGATCCCGATCTCTGGCGGGCGTCCACCGCGACACGGACGGACCCGGAAGAGGACCAAGAGCGCTCGGGATGCGCGCGACACATTTGCGGGCCAAACCGCAATCAGTTCAGGAGAATGGCGATGAATATTATCGCGCAATTGGAGGCGGAACAGATCGCCTCGCTCGGGAAGGACATTCCCGATTTCAAGGCCGGCGACACGATCCGCGTCGGCTACAAGGTAACAGAGGGCACGCGCAGCCGCGTGCAGGCCTTCGAGGGCGTCTGCATCAGCCGCAAGAACGGCCACGGCATCGCCGGCTCGTTCACCGTGCGCAAGATTTCCTTTGGCGAAGGGGTGGAGCGTATCTTTCCCCTCTATTCGACCAATATCGACAAGATCGAGGTGATCCGCCGCGGCCGCGTGCGCCGGGCCAAGCTGTACTATCTGCGCGCGCGTCGCGGCAAATCGGCGCGTATCGCGGAAGACACGCATTACAAGCCGCGCAAGTTCAAGTCGACCTGAGGACCAGAGCCATGAAACAGAAGATCCATCCCGACTATCACATCATCGACGTCAAGATGACCGATGGAACCATCGTGCAGATGCGCTCCACCTACGGCGCCGAGGGTGACACGCTGTCGCTCGACATCGATCCGTCGGTTCACCCCGCCTGGACAGGCGGCAGCTCGCGTCTGATGGATGCCGGCGGCCGCGTGTCGAAGTTCAAGAACAAGTATGCCGGCCTCGGATTCTGACGCCTTCCGACAGGCGATCAACCCAAGCGCCGTCCTCTGGGGCGGCGTTTTTTGTTTCGCCCCTGAGGATTTTCTTTTTCGCGGTCTTGCTCATGATGCGGCAACGTGGCCAGGAAACGCGGCCTTCGGCACATCCTGCGCGAAGCAGCCTGCCCTTGTCGGGCGTCTTCACCAGAAGACACGGCGATCTCTCTGCTCCTGGGAACATGCCGCGCCTCGCATTCAGCGCTTGCCGTTCTGCTTGACCATGGACCGCCGGCTCTCGACCGAATAGAGGATCGTCGGCCCGATGCCTTTCAGGCGCACGCGCGCCTGTCTTTCGTAGACGAACTCGGTGCCGATCCGTTCGATCACCGCCTCGCTAACGCTGACCTTGCCGGGCTTGCCGGCTTCCTCGATCCGCGCGGCCGTATTCACCGTGATGCCCCACAGATCGTAGACAAACCGCAGATCGCCGATGAGCCCCGCCAGCAACGGGCCGCTATGCACCCCTATCCGAACCTGCAGGTCGCGGTCCAGTGTCAGGCCAATTTGCCGCGTCTCGAACAGCACCTCGAGCGCGGCGTCCACGGCCGTGGCGCAATGATCCGGCATGTTCTGGGTGACGCCGGCAACGAACATGTAGCTGTCGCCGATGGTCTTTATCTTTTCCAGATCGAAGCGGCGGATCACCTCGTCATAGCGGCCGAACAGATCCTTGAGCAACGTCATGGACTGTTCGGGCGTCGCCGTGGCCGCGAAGGAGGTGAAATCGACGATGTCGATGAACACGACGGTCCCATCGGCCACCTGATCGACGATCTGCGTATCCCCGGCCTGCATCCGCTCGGCTATACGCTTGGGCAGAATGCTTTCGAGAATGCTTTCTTTTTGCGCGAGCGCGTGGGCGAGATCCGCTTGCTGCGTTTGGGTGCGGGAAAACGATTTTTCCAGCTCGAACAGAACAGAGTTGTAGAAAAGCCCGATCTGGCCCACCTCGGTGAACGGCGATTGCGGCGCGCGGATCGCCATGTCGCGTGTCCGGACCTGCCGCTGCATGACGTCGAAGAGTTCGTTCAGGTCGGTATTGGCGCCGTGTTCACCCACATTCAGACCGATGGTCTCGATATGCCGCGTCACCCGAAGCGGCACGATCCGGTTGAGCATGAAAAGCAGCCCGAGCGGCAGCGCCACAGCCCAGATCAGCAGCGCTGCGATCCCCAAAAGCTGGGTCAGCAGTTGTGACCCGGTGCCCGACTCCGGAAGGTCTGCCCCGAACAGCGCCACGACAAGCAAGCCCCACAAGCCGCAGAACAGATGGACTGGCACTGCCCCGACGGCGTCATCGACCCGCATGCGCTCAAGCCAGCGATCGCCGTAAAACACGATTGCCCCGCCCACCGCGCCGACCGCCAACGCCTCGCGCACGGTGAAGATATCGCAGCCGCCGGTGACCGCGACCAGTCCACCCAGCGCGCCGTTCAGGCCGTAAAAGACACTGGGTTTGCCAGTGATGGCCCAGGACAGGCCCAACGCCGCGACGACACCCATCGCCCCGCTCATGAAGGTGTTGAGCAGCACCGCCGGCACCCGGTCGGTCAGCCCGAGCATGCTACCCCCGTTGAAGCCGATCCAGCCGAACCAGAGCAGCAACACACCAAAGGCGGTCAGCGGCAGGTTCGAGCCATTGAACCGGCGCGGCTGGCCGTTCTCCAGAAACCGGCCGTCACGCGGCCCGATGACAAGGATCGCGGCCAGCGCCATGCCGCCACCCACGGCATGGACTACGCCCGACCCAGCATAATCATGAAAGCCCGCCGCGCCCAGCCAGCCGGCCGGATCGCCTGCCGCATCCACATTCCACGTCCAGTGCCCGAAAACCGGGTAGATCACCGTCACGGTGATCGCGGTGATCAGCAGATAGGCATGAAACGCGCAGCGTTCCGCGACAGCACCGGACAGGATGGTGGCCGCGGTGCCGCAGAACATGGCCTGGAAAATGAAGTGAACATAGGCATCGCCGCCAACCAGCGTATCGAAGGCGAAACCGGTCGCCCCGATGAGTCCACCAAGGCTGGTGCCGAACATGATGCCATAGCCAAGTGCCCAGTATAACAGCATCGACAGCGCCAGATCGCTGATATTCTTGATCGCGACGCTGATATTGTTCTTGGAGCGCGTGACGCCCGCCTCGACGCACATGAACCCGGCCTGCATGATGAAGACGAGCGCCGCACAAACCAGCATCCAGAGTTGATCGATCTGGCTCACGCTGGACAACCGGCGGGTTCCGAGCGGCCAGTGCGGACTTTGCCCGACGTCGCGACGCAAGATTTGCGAGACCTGATCGATACTAAAGTGCGGCGCTTACGGGGCATTAATCATACAGTCTCAAAATCGTTGGGTTTACTCGGGGCGGCAGATTGCCACACGCCGGCTCGATCGATATCTTGAGGCATAGCTTGCGAAACCTGACATGCACGGTCAAGCCGATGTGGATAGCTTCGTCCACCCGCCGGAGGGTTTCAAGGCTCTCTTGCCGGCGCGCGCGCGTTCATGTGTCGTCGGGGTTTTCCGCGAGATCCAGCGACACGACATCGTCAGGCATGGTGTCCGCCCGAAGGCGCCAGCGCTTGGTGCCCTCGTCCTAGGGGGGCTTCAGCCGTCCGGTGTCGGTCGAGGCCATTCCGGCATACCTGGCCTGGATCTAGAAGGAGTTCGCGCGGCTTGGCCCGGCGTTGGGTAATGTCGCCACGTCGCCACGCACGGTGTCGCGGCCGCGCTCCCGCACATCATTGTTGCGGATAGCAGATGATCGACAGGTAGCGGATCGGCAATTGCACCAGCCGCTGCGGCCCGTGCGGCGCGTCGGCATCGAAAAACAGCGTGTCGCCGGGGTCGAGCGGGTAGATCTCGTTGCCGTGAAGATAATCCAGCCGTCCTTCCAGCATGTAGATCATTTCGATTCCGCTATGCTGGAAGGTGCTGAACGTGTCCGACTCCTTGGTCAGGGTCAGCAGATAGGGTTCGACGATCACGCCGCTGGAGTTCGATCCGATATGGCCCAGAAGATTGTACTGATGTCCGGCGCGTGTGCCCGCGCGCTCGATCTCGACACCTTCGCCGGCCTTGGTCAGGATCGCCTCGCGGTTTTCCTCGTAGCCCCTGAAGAAGGCGGTCAGGGGGACCGAAAGCGCGTTGGCCAGATTCTGCAGCGTCGTCAGCGAGGGCGAGGTGTTGCCGTTCTCGATCTTGGAGAGCATGCCGATCGACAGGTCGGTCAGCCGCGACAGCTCTGCCACGGTGATCCCTTGCCGCTTGCGAAAGGCACGTACCTCACGGCCAATGGCCACCTCCAGAACCTTTTCGCGCTCGTCACGGACGCGGTGAGGATCCTGTTCGAGCTTGGTGACGGGCTGCAGACTGGATGGCTTCATGAAAGGTCCTCGTTTAGAACAGGCCTGCGTCGGGCCAGGATACGGTTCATGATTATTCCCACCATTGAGCATAGTATTCTTCCGGATAAAATTCCAAATGGTTTCAAACGGCACAGGACGTTCCGGCATGGTACAACGCATCGGCTTTCTGCTTTTTCCCGGCTTTCCGATGGCGTGCCTGACTTCGGTGATCGAGCCGCTGCGCGCGGCCAATGAAATTTCCGGGACCCGACGGTTCCAATGGCGCCTGTTGTCCGAGGATGGCGCCAAGGTCGTGTCGAGCGCGGGCATCGCCTTTGACCCCGACGGCTGTCTGGATAATGTGGACACGCTGGATTTCGTGATCCTGCTGTCGGCCCCGGGCGCAACGTTCGACAATCCGCGCTCGGCGTCACGGTTGCGCCGCATCGACCGGCACGGCGCGACGCTTGGCGCGATCAGCGGCGGGGTGTTTCCCCTTGTGCGCAGCGGGGTGGTGCGGGACGAGCGGCTGTCGGTGCATTGGTGCTACGAGGCCGCCTTTGCCGCCGAGTTTCCCGAGATCGACCGCAGCAAGGAGGTGATCGAGGTTTCGGGGCGGCGAATTACCGCATCGGGTGCCGCGGCGGGGTTCGAGGTCGCCTTGCGGTTGATCGACACCGCGCTCGGGCCCAATGTCGCCGACGAGGTCGCCTGCTGGTTCCAGCATCCGATGCTGCGCAAGGCCGGTGTCCGCCAGACCCTGCCGGTGCGGCAGGTGCCCGAGGCCGAGTTGTCCCCGCTCGTCACGCGGGCCATCGCCCTTTTTGCCGAGGATCTCGCCGACCCGTCCAGCGTGGCTGGGATCGCAGCACGTCTGAACATCACCCCGCGGCATCTGGAACGCAGTTTCAAGCAGTCCACAGGGCAAAGCCCGACCGCCTATTTCCGCGAGGTGCGGATGCGCACAGCGCGGCAGATCGTGATGTATACCAATGACGAAATCGCGGATGTCGCGGCGGCGGTCGGCTATGCCAGCCCCAAACCGTTCGTCAAACAGTATCGCGCCGCGTTCGGCCTGACCCCGCAGGAGGATCGCAAGCGGATCAACCTCTACCGGGTCGAGGGCAATCTGCCGGTGCCGTCCGTGTGATCAATGCGCCGAGCGTATCGCCGTCAGCAACGCATGGTGCAGTGACCCGGCGGCCGAGCGCGGGCCGAGCACCGATATATGCCCCACCGCGCGGCAGAGCAGAAAGCACCCCAGATGATCAATCGCCGTGCGCAGCGCCTCGCCGCCCGCAAAGCTGCGGGTGTCGGCCGCGCAGAGGCGTTCGAACACCTCCGGCAAACCCGCGCCGGTCAGGTCGAACCGGCACCAGGCGTCGGTCTGCTCGGTCACGCTCATCGCGCCGTCCGCCATCGCCGCAAGCCGTGCGGCCAGATCCTCGTGCGTGGCCAGCGGGGCCTCGATCATCCATTGATCCGGGCCCGTCCAGAACGCTGTCAGCGGCGCGCCCGCCAGCCGCGCCGGGGCAGGGGGCGTGGCGCCCAGGAAGTCGGTCAGGATCGCCACGGTTTCGTCCTCGTGCCCCAGACGTGCGGCGACCGAGGCCAGCGCGCGGTCGGTGACCTCGGTCAGGGTGACCGGTCCATGTGTGTCGACACGCGCCTCGGCCGCGCCGAGCGGTGTTATCGGGTTCAGATCATGCACGCAGACGGTCTCCTTCGGGGTCGATGAAATGGGGGCTGACCACCTCGACCTCGTGATCGACGCCGGTCAGCGGGCTGACGAGGCGCAGGACCTCGCCCATGCGCGCATCGCCGGATTTCAGAAAGCCGATACCGATATGGTGGCCCAGATTGGGCGAGTAACACGCCGACGTGACGTATCCCTGATCATGGGCGGCATCGACGGGGGTGCCGCGCGTCATCAGATGCGCGCCTGCGGGGACGGTATCCTGCGCATCGACGGGTTTGAACCCGACCAGTTTCAGCGCGTCTTCCTCGTTCAGACCCTCACGTTCCGACAGCTTCGAGCCGATGGCGTCCTTTTTCTTCGAGACCATCCGCCCCATCCCGAGATTTAGCGCGGTGATCGTGCCGTTCAGCTCGTTTCCGGCGGCGTGGCCTTTCTCGATGCGCATGACGCCAAGCGCCTCGGTGCCGTAGGGGACGACGCCGAATTCCTCGCCCGCCGCCATCATGCGCCGCATCAGCGCGTCGCCATAGCGCGTGGGCACCGCGATCTCGAACGCCATCTCGCCGGAAAAAGAGATCCGGAACAGCCGCGCCCGCAACCCGCCGCAAACTGTGATCTCGGCGCAGGCCATGAAGGGAAACGCCTCGTTCGAGATGTCGTGGTCGGCATCGACGATCTTCTGCAACAGCTTGCGGGAGTTCGGGCCGGCCACCGCGAATTGCGCCCAGGCCTCGGTCGTCGAGATGAGCTGCACGTCCATGTCCGGGAAAAGGCACTGGCGCACGAATTCCATGTGGCGGTAGACCGGCACGGCATTGGCGGTGGTCGTGGTGACGACGTAGTGATCCTCGGCAAAGCGCGCGGCGGTGCCGTCATCCATCGCGATCCCGTCCTCGCGCAGCATCAACCCGTAGCGCGTCTTGCCCACCGGCAGTTTGGCGAACCCGTTGCAATACATCATGTTCATGAAGGCGGCGGCGTCGCTGCCTTGCACGTCGATCTTGCCAAGGGTGGTCACGTCGCAGATCCCGACCGAGTTGCGGGTCTGTAGCACTTCGCGGTTCACGGTCTCGCGCCAGTGGCTTTCTCCGGGGCGCGCAAACCATTGTGCGCGCAGCCACATGCCGACCTCGACGAAGGTTGCGCCCTGTTCGGCAGCCCAGACATGGCTGGGCGTCTTGCGGACGGGGCGAAACTCGGTGCCGCGCGACCGGCCGGCAAAGGCGCCGATGGCCGTGGGCGTGTAGGGCGGCCGGAACATGGTGGTGCCGACCTCGGGGATGGATTTGCCCGCCACCTCGGCCATGATCGCGAGGCCCGCCATGTTCGACGTCTTGCCCTGATCGGTGGCCATGCCAAGCGTCGTGTAGCGCTTGAGATGCTCCACGGAGGTGAAGTTTTCCTGATGGGCGAGACGGATATCCTTGGCGGTGACATCGTTCTGCTGATCGACCCAGGCGCGCGTCGTCCCGGCCACATGCCAGAACGGCGTGAGGGACACCGGCGCATCCTCGGCCTGCGGCAGGTCGGGCGAGGGGGGCGTTTTCCCCAGATCGGCGGCGATGGCTGCGGCGACCCTGGCGCCCGCGTGCAGCGCGGCATGGGTCGAGAACGCGCCCTCCGCCGCGCCGGCCACCACCATGCCCTCGGGCAGGGTGCCGCCGGGCACGAAGGCATGGATATTCGCGTCCCATTCGGGGCGGCCGCGCTGATGGCAGGTCAGGCTGACATTCGGGTTCCAGCCGCCCGACACGCCAAGCGCGCCGCAGTCGATCCGGCGGCTCTGGCCGCGTGCATCTGTCACCTCGATCCGTTTGAGGCCCAAACGCCCCGAGGTGCCGGTCACGGTGCCGCCCGCGACGACCTCGTAGCGGGCACTCTTGGGGGCGTCCGTGCGGGTGTCGATCACGGCGGCGACGGTGACGCCCTTTGCCGCGAGGTCCGACGCGGTGCGGTGGCCGTCGTCATTGTTAGTGAAGACGGCGATCTCTTTCGCCGGGGTCGCGGCCCACCGATTGGCATAGGCGCGCAGCGCGCCGGCCAGCATGATACCCGGCCGGTCGTTGTTCTCGAACACGATGGGCCGCTCGGTGGCCCCGGCGGCGAGGATCGCGCGGGCCGAATAGATCCGCCACAGGATCTGGCGCGGCTTGCCTTCGGGCGGCACGGGCAGGTGGTCGCTGACCCGCTCCAGCGCGCCGTAGACGCCGTGATCGAACGCGCCCGTCACGGTGGTCCGCATCATCAGCCGCACATTGGGCATCGCGGCAAGCCACGCGGTGGTCTCTGCCGCCCAGGCGTGGCTGGCTTGCTGGCCCATTTCGAGCCGCTCCGCATTGAGCCGCCCGCCGGGCAGGGGATCCTCGTCGGCGAGAATGACGCGCAGGCCCGCCTCGCCCGCCGTCAGCGCCGCGGCCAGCCCCGCGGGCCCCGCGCCGATGATCAGCACGTCACAATGCAGGTACCCCTTGTCATAGCTGTCGGGATCGGGCTGCAGGCTGAGTGCGCCCAGCCCGGCCGCGCGCCGGATCATCGGCTCGTAGAGCTTTTCCCAGAAGGCCGCCGGCCACATGAAGGTCTTGTAATAGAACCCGGCGGCGAAAAAGCTCGACAGCCGATCATTGATCGACAGCGCATCGAAGGCGAGCGATGGCCAGCGGTTCTGCGACTGCGCGGTGAGGCCATCGAACAGTTCGGCGGTGGTCGCGCGGGTGTTGGGTTCTTGCCGCGCGCCAGTGCGCAGCGCGACGATGGCATTGGGTTCTTCCGATCCCGCCGAAAGCGGCCCGCGCGGGCGGTGATACTTGAACGACCGGCCCATCAGGCGCACGCCATTGGCCAGAAGCGCCGAGGCCAGCGTGTCGCCCGGATGGCCCTTCATCCAGCGGTCGTCGAAGCGGAACGAGATGGTCTTGCTCCGGTCGATCAGACCGCCCTGCAAACGGTTCCTTTGGGTCATTTCGAACGTCCCTCCCGGCGGGCCACGTCGCGGGCCAGCTCGACCCGGCTGATCTCGTGGGTGACCGTGTCGCGCGTCACGACCAGCCAGCTGCGGTCGCCCTGTTCGTGAAACCAAAGCTCGCGATGCGTGCCGGCTGGGTTGTCGCGGAGATAGCCGTAATCGATGAACGCCTCCAGCGCGCCCTCGGCTGCGCCGTCGGGGCGGTGGATCAGCGCGGCGTCGCCCTTGTAGACGAACTCGGCGGCGTCGCGGGGGCCGAGCAGCGGATGATCGATCAGCATGGTGCGCGCTCCTTTCTCAATGCAGGTTGGGCTGGTTGCCCATGCCCTTCTCGTCGATCATCCGCCCCTTGGCGAAGCGATCGAAGCGGTAGGCGGTGGCGGTCGGATGCGGCCGGTCGGTGGCCAGCAGATGCGCATAGGCAAAGCCCGAGGCGGGCGTTGCCTTGAACCCGCCATAGCACCAGCCCCCATTGAAATAGAGCCCGTCGATATGGGTGCGGTCGATGATCGGCGAGCCGTCCATGCTCATGTCCATGAGGCCGCCCCACATCCGCAGAAGGCGCGCCCGGCCCAGCATCGGGAATATCGCCATGCCGCCCTCGCAGACATCCTCGACCACCGGCAGGTTGCCGCGTTGCGCGTAGGAATTGTAGCCGTCGATATCGCCGCCAAAGACCAGCCCGCCCTTGTCGGACTGGCTGCAATAGAAATGCCCCGCGCCGAAGGTGATGACACCGGGCAGCACGGGCTTGAGCCCCTCGGACACGAAGGCCTGCAACACATGGCTTTCGATGGGCAGGCGCATCCCGGCCTTTTCCATCAGCCGCGAGGACGCGCCCGCAACGCAGGCCGCGACCTTGCCCGCGTCGATGACACCGCGCGTGGTCTCGACCCCGGTGCAGCGCCCGCGCTCGATGCGAAAGCCCGTCACCTCGCAATTCTGGATGATGTCGACACCGCGCTGGTCGGCGGCCCGGGCATAGCCCCAAGCGACTGCGTCGTGCCGCACGGTGCCGCCGCGATGCTGGGCCAGCCCGCCCTTGATCGGGAACCGCGCGTCGTTCACGTTCAGGAACGGGTAACGTGCCATGACCTGCTCGGTGCTCAGCAGTTCGGCATCTGCCCCGTTGAGGATCATCGCGTTGCCGCGCCGGATGAAGGCATCACGCTGCGCGTCGGAATGGATCAGGTTCAGGATCCCGCGCTGGCTGACCATCGCGTTGTAGTTCAGATCCTGTTCCAGCCCCTCCCAAAGTTTGAGCGAGAATTCGTAGAACGGCTCGTTCCCGTCAAGCATGTAGTTCGAGCGGATGATCGTGGTGTTGCGCCCGACATTGCCCCCGCCGATCCAGCCCTTTTCCAGCACCGCGATCCGCGCCTGCCCGAATTCCTTGGCAAGGTAATAGGCGGTGGCAAGGCCATGCCCGCCACCGCCGATGATCACATAGTCATAGGCGTCCTGCGGGGCAGCATCACGCCAGGCCGGCCCCCAGCCGCGATGCCCGGTCAACGCTTCCTTGATGACCCTGAACCCTGAATATCTCATCGAATCCGACTCCTTTCCTGCCGTATCGCATGGATTTCACCGCAAGTCGTGGGGGCGTTCGGACATGGACGGGATCAAATCGGACATCAAAACACATATTCGACGCGCCACCCGCTGCGGGCTCAGCCGTGACGCGATAGCCGCCGGACCGGGATCACCGCGGCGCGCGGTGCAGCCTGCGCATGACCGCGCGTCGCCCGATTTCCGCCACCGTGCCCGCGACGAGCGCCCAGAACGGATCAATGAGCAGGGTGGCCGCGGCTGTCGTCGCGATCACGGGATAGCAGGATGGCTTGCAGTCGAACAGCCGCTTGCTCGCGCCAAGTTCGAACGCCGTCACCAGAAGCAACGCCCCGAGACCGGCCGCGGGGATGGCCTCGAGCGCCGCCAGACCAGACCCCCCGGGAATCAGGGCCACTGCCAGCAAACCGATACCCAGGATCAGCGGCGCGCCGCCGCTTCGTGCGCCGAACCGGTGATGCGCGGCGACGCCGCCGGCCCCATGGCACATCGGCAGCGCCCCGAACGGCGCAAGCAGCAGGTTGCCCAGGCCGGACGAGATCGACAGGCGGCGCGGGGTGACATGTCGCGCCGCCTCGCCGTAGTAATCGCCCGCGATCAGCGCCGTCAGGATGATCGCGTTCGTCACCGTCAGGGCAAGCTGTGGCAGGACAAATACGGCAAGCCCCTGCTGCATGTCCCCCCACGATGGAAGACCGACCAGCGTCGGCATGGTCATGCTGGCCTCCACCATCGGAAGGGGGTCGAGATCCATGACCATCCCGGCCGATACCGCCGCGCCGAGGGCGATTGCCGCGGCCGGCAGCGACGTGCGCAGCAGGACTGCAGTCAACAGCACCAGGATCAGCCCGACCACCGGCGCCGTGGACATCAGCCCGAACGCCACGAAAGACAGGCTTATCCCCAGACCGAGTTGCAGCCCCGCGAGCACCGATTGCGGCACAAGGCGCCCGATCTTGTCGATCACCCCGGTGCCGCCCAGGATCAGAAGGATCGCGCCGATCATCACGCCACTCGCGGCAAGGCCCTCGGGCGACATCTCTGCTGTCAGCAAGACCGCCGCGACTGCCTTCATGGGCTGCACCGGGATCGCAAGCCGGTACCAGAAGGCCGTGGCGATGTAGGACAGGGCAAAGCCGAGCACGACCGGCATCGGCGCAAGGCCGACCACCGCGATCGTGCCGAGCATCAGGGGCAGCAGCGTGCCCAGATCCCCGAGCGCGCCGCTCGCCTCCCGAAGATCGAACCTGAACCGCGCGCCGTGCATGTGCCTGATGCTCCTTCTGCCAGCTATTTGGTATACCAGAGCAGACCAATTGTCGAATCGGTCGATCACGGTGAAGGCGCACGGCCGGCGCCGACGCGCCGAGGGGCCGGCCATGCGCGGCAGAGACTGCTTGCATCATGGACATGTCAGCCCTATCAGGCACGGGATTTTGACCGCCGCGGACGCCTCCGCGGCCCGATGCATAGAGAAGGACGAACATGCAGGTCACCGAGACGCTCAACGAAGGTCTGAAGCGCGAATACAAGCTGGTCCTGTCGGCCAAGGAGCTGGACGACAAGGTCACAGAGAAACTCAAGGAGGCGCAACCCGAGGTCGAGCTCAAGGGCTTTCGCAAGGGCAAGGTGCCGTTGCCTCTGCTGAAAAAGCAATTCGGCCAGCGCGTGCTGGGCGAGGCGATGCAGGAAAGCGTCGACGAGGCGATGAAGGCGCATTTCGACGAGAAGGGTGTGCGACCGGCCGCCGAGCCCAATGTCAAGATGGCCAATGACGACTGGAAAGAGGGCGACGATGTCGAGATCGATCTGAGCTACGAGGCGCTGCCCGACATCCCCGAGGTCGATCTGTCGCAGCTCAAGCTGGAGCGTCTCGTCGTCAAGCCTGAAGAGACGGCGGTCGACGAGGCGTTGGGGAGCCTGGCGGAAAACGCGCAGGATTTCGAGGATCGCGAGGACGGCGCGGCCGCCGAGGATGGCGATCAGGTGGTCATCGATTTCGTCGGCCGTATCGACGGCGAGGCGTTCGAAGGCGGCAGCGCCGAGGATTACCCGCTGACGCTTGGCGCGGGCAGTTTCATCCCCGGGTTCGAGGAGCAGCTGGTCGGCGTGACGCCCGGCGACGAGAAAGCCGTGACCGTCAACTTCCCCGAAGATTACCAGGCGGCGCATCTGGCGGGCAAGGAAGCGATCTTCGATTGCACCGTCAAGGCGGTGAAGCGCCCGGTGCCCGCCGAGATCGACGACGCCCTTGCGCAGAAATACGGCTCAGAGGATCTGGAGGCGCTGAAGACGCAGATCCGCGAGCGGCTGGAGCAGGAATACGCCGGCGCGGCACGGGCGATCCTGAAGCGTCGCGTGCTCGATCAACTTGACGAGATGGTCAGCTTCGACCTGCCGCCCAGCATGGTCGAGACCGAGGCCAAGCAGATCGCGCATCAGATCTGGCATGACGAGAACCCGGATGTCCAAGGGCATGATCATCCCCAGATCGAGCCCACGGACGAACAGATCAAGCTGGCCGAGCGCCGTGTGCGGCTTGGCCTGCTGCTGGCGGAACTCGGGCAGAAGGCCGAGGTCGAGGTGACGGATGCCGAAATGACCCAGGCCGTGATGAGTCAGGCCCGTCAGTATCCCGGGCAAGAGCGTGAATTCTTCGAATTCGTGCAGAAGAACCCGCAGATGCGCCAGCAATTGCGCGCGCCGATTTTCGAGGACAAGGTCATCGACTACGCCGTCGAGCTTGCCGAGGTCAGCGAAACCGAGGTCACCAAGGAAGAGCTTGAAAAGGCCATCGAGGCGATGGACGACGAGTAACAATCCGCTCGATCAAAAAACAAGGGCCGTCCCGGACATCTCCGGGGCGGCCCTTTGTCGTCACGGACGGTCACACGCCGTGAAACGATCCGAACCCTCAGCTTGCAGAGCTTGATCCCGGCAGGATCTTGTCGGCAAGAGCGGCCTTGAGACGCAGAGCCGCCAAACGCTCGTCCGCCGTCGTGGCCGAGGCAATCTGCTCGTCACAATAGTTGCGCAGGTCTTCGGGACCGGCAAAAGTTTCATCGCGCTGTTCGACAACTTCTTCACGCTTTGCGAGAGCCTCGATCACGGCATCGTCCTCGACGAAAATCTCTCCGGTGATCCCGGCGAAATTACGGATGCGAGAGAGGCGCTCCTCAGTGATGTCGCTCAATGCGGCAAGCGCTTTCGTCTTTCCGAATTGGACCGTTTGACCAAGATAACCGTAAGGCGCGTTGTCGCAGCGCTTGAGAATACGGTCCATGGACGGATCCACGACACTGATAACGTCTGTCACCCCGGACTCCATCGCATATTCGGTAATGCCCGCCATCAATTCGCAAGCCGTGTAGGACACGCTACGCTTCGTGCCAGCACGCTTGAGACGTTCGGTGTCGATGCAGAAGCGGGTGTTTTCCCAAACCGTCACACTGCGCAATGGTGGCTCGCCGCACAGGATATCCTGAAAGACGTCCGACAGCATGTGCGGCCCTGTCGTCTGCAGCATGCGATTGCACCCCACGACGTTGTATTCGTCGTCAAGCACAACGAGGTACGCCGGATCTAGGTCGTCAAAAATATCGACTTCGCGGCCATCCTCCACCTTGACGTCCCACCCAAGCCTGTCGCGAAACACGCGCGCACGCAGTTTGAACATGTCGTCTACGATGGAAGGAAACCGGTCACGGTTCAACGCGTCGAGTACTAGGATCATTTTGTGTCACTTCCCCAATAGAGTGATTGTGAACACAAGATAGCGATCCTGGCGCTAGGGTATATAAGGGGAATCCCGTAGTGTCGCGAGCATGGCTCACGTTCCGGGTAATCTGGGGCCGGGTGGTCTAACGGGGAATGCGCGTTTGTACGGCATCTTTCGTACGTCAACATCAAGACGGCGTGATGAACCCCATGCTGATCGCCCGTCCGACGGCCTGTGCCGTGCTTATGGCACAAAGTTTCTCACGGGTCGAGCGCAGGTGCACTTCGACCGTGCGAGGCGATATCGAAAGGATCTCGCCGATGTCCTGCTGCGACTTTCCGGCGGCCACCCATTGCAGCACTTCGATTTCGCGTGCGGATAGGTGGGGCCGGCGCAAACTCTTCATCAGCGGTTCGGAGTTCATCACTGTGTCATGTAGGTGAACGGCGTTGTTCATCAGGTCTCCGATGATATGCCGCTTCAAACTCGTCCATTCATCATCGGGTTTCGAACTGCAAACGCACAGAAGCCCAATTTCACCGAACATGCCGCGAATGGGGACAGTCACACCCTGATTTGGTAAGCCGAAATCACTGGCATCGCGAAATACGCGTTCGTGATCCGAATTTTTTGGGAGTCTACGCCAGTCCACAGGCGCGACGGAGCGCGCTGCCATTCCCAGGGTAGGATCGAACTCTTGCAAACCTTCCTTCACGTAGTGAGCTTTCCACGCATCAGGATATGTGGTGAAGCCGTGCATCTTTCCGTTGATCGGGCTAGACGCAAAGTAGGTCGCATGCTCGACGTCCAGCGTGTCGCAAAGTTTCTCAAGATGCGCCACGTAATCACGCTGACCCTCGGGCGTGCTGGCCAAGTCGATAAGGTTCATGCGTACATTCATGCCGCATCGGGATCGTGGAAAGATCCCGCCTTCTCAATTTGCGGCCTGGAGACCGGCCGGTTAGACCATCTGCAAGCACGGAGTTTTATAACTCGGGATCCCTTTCAGCCATCGAGTGCAAGGTGAAAGAGCGTACCGAACGGGTCCAGCGTTTCTCAATAAACCGGAATTGGACGCTTTATAGAAACAGTGGGAGCCAATTCGGGTACCGCTGTCAACCCCAGCCTTCTATTTCGATGACCACAGCAGAGTGCAGCGAGCGGGGTGCAAGGCGATCCGAATCGCTGCATGGCTCCTGTAACGATCTTCGATTTCGGTAGCGAAAGCCGGAGATGCGGGATTGCGCGGCACATGCCGCGCAATCCCATCTGTCCCGATCCCCTCGCGGTTCATGCGTCGTCTTGACGACGGTGGGTGTCTGGGTCCTCGATGACCTCGGACAGGTTTTCGTCGTCTTCGGCGGCGGCGCCGATGTCCTCGAAGAGCTC
>JAWLGF010000009.1:47703-54157 GCA_041685205.1 Roseovarius sp. | reverse complement strand
CTGCGCACCAAGCCCGGCCCCCTTGCCCGTGGCCTCGTCGCACCAGACCGCAAGCTGGACCGGGGCCTCCTGCATGCCCGACAATTTCAGGGTGCTGTAGAGATGGGCGGTGTCGCCGGCGTAGCCCGCAAGCGCGGTTTCATTGGCGGCGCGGTAATTTTCGAGGGCGGCGGCGCGGGCGCCGGGGGATTGCACCTCGATGACGCGCCACGGCTCGCTGAGGCCGACCGAGGGGGCCAGCGTGAAGGTGTCTAGGCAATCGCGCAGGATCGCATCGTCCACGGGATCGGTGCGGAAACGGCGCACGTCACGCCGCCACCGCATTAGATCACGCAGATCAGCCTGGAACTCGGTGGAAAACGCCGCGCGAGACATCGACATTCCAGCACCTTGACCCGCTTACTCGGCTGCGGCCTCGGCGGCCTTGGACGCCTTGGCCTCGGCACGCTCCTGCGCCTTCTTGCCGGGGACGGCCTTCTTCATGTTGGCGCGATTCTTCTTGGGCAGCACCTCTGCGGCTTCCAGCATGCGGCTGATCCGGTCGGTGGGCTGCGCGCCCTGATCCAGCCAGTACCGGATACGCTCGACATCCATCTTCACGCGGTCTTCGCGATCTTTGGGCAGAAGCGGGTTGTAATAGCCCAGCTTTTCGAGGAAGCGGCCGTCGCGCGGCATGCGGCTGTCAGCGGCCACGATGTGGTAGAAGGGGCGTTTCTTGGAGCCTGCACGGGCGAGGCGGATCTTCATGGCCATTGGGTGTCTCCTTTGATGGCGTGAATTCGGATGCGTGACGTCACGCGCCCTACGATTTTTGCCGCTGGTGATGCTGGATCACCTCGGCGATGACGAAATTCAGGAACTTGCGGGCAAATTCCGGGTCGAGATCGGCGGTCTCCGCCAGCTCTTCCAGCCGTTCGATCTGCGCGGCCTCGCGCGCCGGATCCGAGGGCGGTAGGTCATGTTCGGCCTTGAGCCGCCCCACGGCCTGGGTGTGCTTGAACCGCTCGGCCAGAGTGAAGACGAGGATCGCATCCAGCCGGTCGATGCTCTGGCGATGCTCGCCGAGCAGAGCCGCCGCGCGGGTTGTCTCTGCGTCAGTCAACGGGCCTCTCCTTCGCCTGGAAGCGTGATGGCGGGCGGCGGGTCATGCATAGACCTCCGCGGAGCCGTCATCGTCGCGCCCGAACAATGCGTCGGGCCCGGGATGGCGGTAAAGGAGATCACGACCCATCGAGATGTTGTCGTATTCCCGCTCGAACCACGCACCAAGCCGCTCGGCGAGCGCGATGGAGCGGATGTTGCCGGGGACGATATTCGAGGTCAGCGTGGTCATTCCCAGATCCTCGTAGGCGTAGCGGCGCGCGCGTGTTGCGGCCTCGTGGGCGATGCCGCGCCCCTCGTAGCCGTCGAAGACGACCCAGCCCAGCTCGGGCTCGGGCCAGCCCTCGGGATTCCAGATGCCGGTGATTCCGGCGGGCTGGCCGGTGGCCGTGTCCTCGATCGTGAAATATCCGTAGCCGTGGATGTGCCAGTGGCCGATATTGAGCGCGAACCAGCGCCACGCCTCGCCGCGATGCGCCGCCGCCCCGAACCCCGCCGCGCGGCGCTGGTCCAGGAGGAAGGCGATCATGGGCTCGGCATCGCGCGGCTCGGGACCGCGCAGGATCAGCCGGGGCGTGTCGAGCACCGGGGCATGTGTCAGCGGCATCACGCAACCTCCGGCCGGGGCGCGGGCTGCGCCGACGGAGTGGAGTATTTGTGGAAAGATGAAGCTGCAGAGAAAGTCATGGTCATTTCTTCTTGCCGAATCCCGACAGGCCCGGTGGCAGGGATTGGCCTCCGCCCATGCCGCCCGGGCCACCCATGTGTCCGCCCATGGCCTTGGCGGCCTCCTGCATTGCGCGGGGGTCGTTCATGTCGGGCATGCCGGCACCGCCCTTGCCCATCATGCCGCCGAGCGCCTGCTTGAGAGAGTTGCGCCCGCCCTTCTTGCCGAGCTTCTTCATCATGTCGGCCATCTGGCGGTGCATCTTGAGAAGCTTGTTGAGGTCGGACACGTCCTGCCCGGCCCCCTTGGCGATGCGCTTCTTGCGGCTGGCCTGAAGCAAGGCAGGGTTGGCGCGTTCCTTCTTGGTCATCGACTGGATGAGCGCGATCTGGTGGGTGATCACCTTGTCGTCGAAGCCCGCATCCTGCACCTGCTTGGCCATCTTGCCCATGCCGGGCATCATGCCCATCAGCCCTTCCATGCCGCCCATCTTCTGCATCTGTTCAAGCTGGCTGCGCAGGTCGTTCATGTTGAACTGACCCTTCTGCATGCGGCGCATCATGCGCTCGGCCTGCTCGGCCTCGATCGTCTCCTGCGCCTTTTCCACGAGGGCCACGACATCGCCCATCCCGAGGATGCGGCCCGCGATGCGCTCGGGCTCGAAGGTCTCGATCGCGTCCATCTTTTCGCCCAGACCCACGAAGCGAATGGGCTTGCCGGTGATCGCGCGCATCGACAACGCAGCCCCGCCGCGCCCGTCGCCATCCATCCGCGTGAGCACCACGCCCGAGACGCCGATCTGCGCGTCGAACTCGGTCGCGACATTGACGGCGTCCTGGCCGGTCAGGCCGTCGACCACCAGCAGCGTCTCGCGCGGGTTGGCCACGTCGCGCACTGCGGCGGCCTGCGCGATCAGTTCGGCGTCGATATGCAGCCGGCCCGCGGTGTCGAGCATGTAGACATCGTAGCCGCCAAGCGAGGCTTGCGTCTTGGCGCGCTTGGCGATGGCGACGGGATCCTCGCCCTTGACGATGGGCAGCGTGTCGACGCCGATCTGCTGGCCGAGAATGGCAAGCTGCTCCATGGCCGCGGGGCGGTTGGTGTCCAGCGACGCCATCAGCACCTTCTTGCCGTCGCGGTCGCGCAGCCGCTTGGCGAGTTTGGCGGTGGTCGTGGTCTTGCCCGAGCCCTGAAGACCGACCATCAGGATCGGCGCGGGCGGATTATCGATCTTGAGCGCACCCGGGTCGTCGGGCCCGCGCAGCGTGTCGATGAGCGCGTCATGCACGATCTTGACGACCTGCTGGCCCGGCGTGACCGAGCGGGTGACCGCCTGTCCGGTCGCCTCTTTCTCGACGCGCTTGATGAAGTCGCGGGCAACAGGCAGCGACACGTCCGCTTCGAGCAGCGCGACGCGCACCTCGCGCAGGGCGGTCCGGACGTCATCCTCGGACAATGACCCCTGCCGGGTCAGCCGGTCGAGGACACCGGAGAGCCGCTCGGACAGATTTTCAAACATCGCTCTGGCTCCTGTCGTCGGTCGCTGTCTGCCCCTATATAGGGGATCCGGGTCACACGATAAACGCCCCCGTGGGCGCAACGCGCTGACGGGGGGCGATCCCGGGCAGCACCCGGGACCGGAAGCACGCAGCCTCCGGAATAGACGGTCGTGTACGCCCACCCCGATAGCCTGTCAAGCAAGCGATCGGGAGAACACGCTATGCGGGTAATGCTGTGTTGAAGTTCGCCTTTCAAGTCATAAGATCATGATCTGGTACAGTGTCGGTATATTTGAAAAGGACGCGAGGATGCAGGGCGGCATGGACAATTGGGACGAGGTACGCACGGCCTATCATGTCGCGCGGGTCGGCACCGTCAGCGGGGCGGCGGAGGTTCTGGGCGTGCATCATGCAACGGTCATCCGGCATATCGACGCGCTGGAAGAGCGGCTTGGCGTCAAGCTGTTCCAGCGGCACCCGCGCGGGTACACGCCCACAGAGGCCGGGGATGACCTGTTGCGGGTTGCGCAGGCGACGGACGATCAGTTCAGCCAGCTGGCCGGTCGCATCAAGGGGCGCGGCAAGGATGTCACGGGCGAGCTGGTCGTGACCTCCATCGGCGGGCTGAGCGATCTTCTGGCCCCGGCGCTGGCGGAGTTCCAGCAGGGATATCCCGAACTGGTGGTACGCTATCTGACCGGCGAACGGCTGTTCCGGCTGGAATATGGCGAGGCGCATGTCGCGATCCGGGCCGGCGCGGTGCCCGATCAGCCCGACAACGTGGTGCAGCCCTTCTTCCGGCAGGATTTCGCGCTTTATGCCAGCAAGGGCTATGTTGCGCAGCGTGGGCAGCCGGAAAGCCCTGCAGAGTTCGACGGGCATCGGTTTGTCGGGGGCGACGATCCCGAAACGCGCGCGCCGTTCCTGCGCTGGTTGCATGACACCGTGCCGGCCGAGGCGATCGTTTTTCGCAGTGGCGATGTGAACGTGCAGTGCAATGCCATCGTCGCCGGCGCGGGGATTGGGTTCATATCGCGCCTGCATGCCGCCACGCTGCCGGGTCTCGTGCAGGTGATGCCGCCCCGGCCCGACTGGTCAGCTCCCCTGTGGCTGGTCACGCATATGGACCTGCACCGCACGATCAAGGTTCAGGCGCTCTTGTCGTTCCTCAAGGCGCGGGCCGACGCGTGGCAAGGTGACTGACGTCCTGGTCAGAGAAAACCCGCCGCCTGCAGATCCGCGCGCAATCTGTGCAGCTCGATCGGCGTGCGATCCTCGGGCGGCTCCGGATCGGGCGGCGGCAGATGTGCCAGCGCCGCGGTGGTCCAAAGATCGGCCGCGGCAAAGCCGGTGATCTGCCGCGCGATGGCATCGAAGACGGGCTGGCGCGTGCGCCGCTGGATCAACCCGACCCGCGTGCCCCGCGCCATCGCGCAGGCCGCGAGGTGAAACGCCGAGCCGTCGGGGCCGACGATGACGCGCGCCGCGCGGTAGCGCGCGATCTGCTCTTTGATGGAATGACGTTCGGGATGGAAAACCTGAAAGTCCGCCCGTGCCATCCAGCGTTCGATCCGGGCCTCGTTGGACACCTTCTGCGCCGGGGTCTTCAGGCGGCGGCGCGACAGGTAGAGCCTTTCTGCCCCGTCGGCGGGCGCGATGGATCGGACGTGATGGCGCATGTAGCGGCGTGCCTCGGGCGTCCCGTGGCTCCAGTCGAGATGGCCGAAGCCCTGGGTTGGCAAGATCACCTCGTCCACACGGGTCGGCGTGTCGACCAGATGCAGACGCAGGCCGTGCGAGAGCCCGTCGAAAAGCGGCGCGAGGCGGCGGCGCAGCACGGCCGCGATGTCGCGACCGGTCATCGGGATCAGCAGGATCCCGTTGGGTCTTTTTGTCAAATGATCGAGCGCCCAGAGACGCGGCGTGGCCTCCATGAGAAAATGCCCGAAATGATGGCGCCCTATTCCGGCAAAAAGCCAGCGGCCGGGCAAGTGCGCGACGGGCCCTTCGGGCGCCGGGGGATCGGGGGTCATGCGTTTGCCCGACAGGCGTGTGCGGCCCGCGGCAACCGGCGCGCCGTCCGCGTCGAGTATCCCGCAGGCAGGTTCCGAGGCACTTGTCATGGGCAGGACGGTCGCCCCGGCAAGATATCGGATCGCGGCCGGCGGCAGCGGGCCCGGCTCAGGTCTCATCCGGCAATTCCGCGCGCAGGAACCTTTCGAACGCGTCGAGATGCACCGCCTCGAATTGCCCGAACCCCTGCATCCAGATCGAGGCGTCGCGCAGCGCGTCGGGCTCCAGCTTGCACCATTTGACGCGCCCGCGCTGTTCCTGGCTGATGAGGCCGGCGCGGCTGAGGATGCCGAGATGCTTGGAGACCGCCGCAAGGCTCATCTCGAACGGGGCGGCGACATCGGTGACGGCCATGTCGTCCTCCAGCAGCATCGACAGGATCGCGCGCCGTGTCGGGTCGGCGAGTGCTGCGAAAACGGTGTCGAGGGCCTGGGCCTTGTCCATGCTGCCCATAAGCCTCAAGGCAATCGGGCCGTCAACGGTCTTCCCGGGACGGTGCGAGGAATCCGGCGGCTTTGGCGCCGGAACTGGCCGAAAAAGGGGTTTGATCTGTGGCAAAGCGATGGCAGGCTGGCGCAGGTACGCTTTGACGCAAACGAGCAAACCGCGAAAGGAAAGATTATGTTCTCCAAGATCATGGTGCCCGTCGATCTGGTTCACAAGGATACTCTTCAAAAGGCGCTCGATGTGGCGGGTGACATGGCCAAGCTTTACGGTGCGACGATCGACGTGGTCAGCGTGGGCGGCGAGTTGCCCGGTGAGCTCGGCCACAACCCGCACGAATTCGGCGACCGCTTGCAAGGGTTTGCCGATGAGCTGCGCGAGAAATACGGCGTGACGGTCAAGGCCGATCCGATGATGGCGCATGACCCCGCGGTCGAGACGACCGCAGAGTTGATGAAGGGAATCGAGAAGATCGGCGCGGACCTGGTGATCATGGCAAGCCACCAGCCGGGGTTCCTCGAACACATCTTCAGCTCGCACGGGGGCTATGTCGCGCAACACGCCAAAGTGTCAGTGTTCGTGGTACGCTGAAGCTCAACCGACAGGTTGAATACGCGGGCGCGTCGGGCGCCGCTGCCGAAAGGTGCGGTCCGGGTCAAAGGGCAGGATA
>JAWLGF010000009.1:0-47603 GCA_041685205.1 Roseovarius sp. | reverse complement strand
AAAGGGCAGGATATAGAAAAACTTCTATCTTATAATCAAACGCTTGACGGATTTTCCTTGCGATGATGCCGAGGCTTGACTCGGGCGGCCATGCGACATAGCACCTGCTCAACTTCACAGGGGGGCGTTGCGTGAGCGATCCCGATGACGGCGACCGCATCGCGAAGCTGGAAGAACGGCTTGCGAAACTGCGCGGGAAAGACGCGGGCAAACCCCATCAGGAGGAACATTATTCCCAAGCGCAGCATGCTTGGCGGATGGTGATAGAACTTGTGGCCGGTCTGATGATCGGCTTCGGCATGGGATACGGTCTGGACCTGCTATTTGGGACATTGCCACTATTCCTGCTGATATTCACGCTGCTCGGTCTTGCCGCGGGCATCAAGACGATGATGCGCAGCGCAGAGGAGATCGGGCGGAAGCCGACCACGTCCGACACGGACGCGAAGGAAAGGGAAAAGAATGGCGACTGAGGCGCAAGGGGACGGCGAGAGCGGTCTTGTTTTCCACCCGATGGACCAGTTTGTCGTTGAACCGCTTTTCGGGGACGGCGCGGTTGGCATGTTCACGCTGACCAACGTGACGTTGTGGATGGCACTGACGGTGCTGGCGGTCTTTGGCCTGCTGGTTCTCGGAACGAGCGGGCGCGCGACGATCCCCAGCCGGATGCAATCGGTCGCCGAACTGGCCTATGATTTCGTGCGCAAGATGGTCGAGGATGTGGCCGGCAAGGAGGCGCTTGTCTACTTTCCGTATATCCTGACGCTGTTCATGTTCATCGTGTTCGCAAACTTCCTCGGGCTGGTGCCGATGGCGTTTACCACGACGAGCCATATCGCCGTCACTGCGGTGCTTGCTGTGTTGGTGTTCCTTGCGGTGACGATCCTTGGCTTCGTCAAGAACGGCGCCGCGTTCCTCAATATTTTCTGGGTGAAATCGGCACCGCTGCCGCTCCGGCCAGTGCTCGCGCTGATCGAGTTGATCTCGTATTTCGTGCGCCCGGTCAGCCATTCGGTGCGTCTGGCGGGGAACATGATGGCCGGACACGCGGTGATCAAGGTGTTCGCCGGGTTCAGCCAGATTGCCCTGATCGCGCCGCTGTCGATCGCGGCGGTGGTGGCGATGTACGGGCTCGAAGTGCTCGTCTCGTTCATTCAGGCTTATGTGTTCACCATTCTGACCTGCGTCTACCTCAAGGATGCGCTGCATCCTCATCACTGACACGACGCTGCAACGACCGGCGCATGGAAAACATGCGCCGACATTCACCCCCATCCCTGCCAATTCCAAATCAAGGAGAGATCTCATGGAAGGCGATATCGCACAACTGGGTCAATACATCGGTGCAGGCCTTGCCGGCATCGGTTCGGGCGCCGCGGCCATCGGTGTGGGCCACGTGGCCGGCAACTTCCTTGCCGGCGCGCTGCGCAACCCATCCGCAGCGGCGGGTCAGACCGCGACGCTGTTCATCGGCATCGCATTTGCCGAAGCTCTCGGGATCTTCTCGTTCCTGGTCGCCCTTCTGCTGATGTTCGCGGTCTGAACCGGGCAGGTCTCTGATCCGTATGGCCGGGTCGCGGTGACACGCCGCGGCCCGGCATGACAGGAACACGCCCCAAGGAGGACGCCACATGGAAGGCGAAACGCAGGGGGCCGGCTCCGCAGAGGGGCTGCCCCAGCTCAATTTCGACACATTCGCCAACCAGATCTTCTGGTTGCTCGTCGCGTTGGTCGCGATCTACCTGATCCTGTCGCGCGTCGCGTTGCCGCGCATTTCGGCGGTTCTGGCCGAACGGCAAGGCACGATCACCAATGATCTGACCGCGGCCGAGGATCTCAAGGCCAAGGCGGCCGAGGCGGAAGAGGCGTATAACAAGGCGCTCGCTGATGCGCGCGCCGAAGCCCAGGGGATCATCGCCAAGACCAAGGCGGAGATTCAGAAGGATCTGGACAAGGCCAATGCAGAGGCCGATGCAAGGATCGCGGAGAAGACCGCCGAAGGCGAAAAGCGCATCGCAGAGATTCGCGACGAGGCACTGCAAAGCGTGCGCGCGGTCGCGCGCGACACCACCGGCGAGATCGTTGTCGCCATGGGCGGCAAGGCCGATGCCGAAGCGGTCGACGCGGCCGTGTCCGCACAGATGAAAGGATAGCGCCATGAGACCGATGATGCTGCTTGTCGCGCTTGGTGTTGCCAGCCCGGCATGGGCCGCCGAGGGCGCGTTCTTTTCGCTCGCCAATACCGATTTCATCGTTCTGATCGCGTTCCTTCTGTTCATAGGCGTGCTGGTCTACTTCAAGGTGCCCGGGCTTCTGACGCAGAAGCTTGATGAGCGCGCCGAGCGGATCAAGGCCGACCTAGACGAGGCCCGCGCCATTCGCGAGGAGGGGCAGAGCCTGCTGGCCAGTTACGAGCGCCAGCAAAAGGATGTGCAGGCACAGGCGGACAGGATCGTGGCGCAGGCCAAGGACGAGGCCAACGAGGCCGCGAAAGAGGCCAAGGCCGAGATCGAGAAAGCCGTCGCCCGCCGCATGCAGGCCGCCGAGGATCAGATCACAAGCGCCGAGGCGCGCGCCGTGCGTGATATCCGCGATCAGGCGGTTTCGGTGTCGGTCGCGGCTGCGCGCGAGGTGATCGCGACACAGATGACCACCGAAGAACGCAACGCGTCGATCGATGCCGCAATCGAAGAGGTCGGTGCGAAGCTACACTGAGCGCGAGGAGCGGTGACAGCGCGCTCCCGCGCGGCCTCGTTCGACGACGGAACCAAGCGGTGGATGTGTTTTCGCGTGAACCAGCAGCCGTGCTCTACAGCGCGATTTACGTCTGTGTGAAGGTAGCTTCAGGTGCAAAGCTGCTTGAGCATACCGGGGTGCATCGGCTCGGCTGGACAAGCGCGGCTGTCCACCGGTGCCCCTGTTGGGGCGCTGAAAAACGCGCTGCCCTCCGTTTGTTGCAAATGCGAAGCAGGCGCAACGACGGCATGCACAGGCCAACAACTACGTCGCTTATCCCTATCGAAAAAACATGACGCAAACCAACGCGCGGCGCCGGGGGGTGCGGATTGAGTTATCCGGCGTTTCGGTCGGGGAGGATGCGACCGCACGCGACCACGGCTGACAACGCGGGTGCAAAAAGGGGCCTCGCGTGGCGCAAAATCGCGCCACTTTTGACTCGGGCGGGACGTGCACGGATGATCGCGGTTGGTTCGCCGCCCGGCGGGTCCGGCGGTCGCGGTCTCTTCATTCAATGGCGGGGTGTCGGCAATCCTCGCGGCGACCATTGCCGTGTCCATTGTCAATCTATGGTGAACCGGATCACGGCATCAATCGGCGCGGGACCTTTTGAACCTCGGCACCGATTGCAGTGGTATCCTTGGACGAGAGAACCCGCGCAAGAGGCACATCGAGGATATCAACCTCTGCATCATGAAGCCGTTCGAGCATTTCTCGAACCGCCGTGCTTTCCGACGCGCGCCGCTCGACAATCTCGACGGGAGGGGTGTTGTCGCGGTCCGGCATGACGCCGAGCTGCAGGTCGAGATCGACGGCAAGATCGAAGACCGTCGTGGCATGCATGTCGCGCGCGAGGGCCACGCGGCCTTCCTCTGTCCGGCAGAAATATCCGGCGCGGTGCAGGACATCGAAGATCTCATCCCGCGCTTCGAGCGGCGCCGCTTCTGCCAGTTCCTGTTCGTCCAGCATGCCGCCGTTCTGGGCCTGGCGGTGCAGTTTCGCAAGCAAAGTGATGGCGATTGACAACTTGTCCGACGGGCGCAGGTCCACTGTGGCGATCGCCGCGCGGACGAGTAACCAGTCCGGTATGGACGCCGAAACCACTGCGCCAAGAATGATGACCATCCATGACATGTAGACCCAGATCAGGAAAACCGGTGCCGCGGCCAGCGCGCCGTATATCGTCTCATAGCTGGAGCCAGAGGTGAGGAATGAATTGAACCCCCAAGACAGGATCTCAAACGCGATCGCTGCGGAAGCAGCGCCCACGGCGGCGTGCGAGATCCGGACCCGACGTGCGGGGACGAGGACGAAAAGCGCGGTAAAGCCAAGGATGCTGATCGCGAGGCTGAGCATCGTGCTGACCAGCCAGGTTTCATGCACACGCGACGGAAGATATGCCTCGCTGAATCCCGGGAACTCGGTACGGGCCGTCAGGGTCGTCAGATCGGATGTGAGCGTGATGCTGCCCGCGATCAAGAGAGGCCCGAGGGTGAGGATTGCCCAGAAAATGAGTAGCCGGACGAGAACCGGTCGCGGCCGTTCGACATGCCAGATGCGGTTGAGCGTGTCCTCGATGGTATAAAGCAGAAGCACGGCCGTAACCGCGAGCGCGACGACACCAACGGCCGTCAGATTGCTGGCATTCGTCGTGAAACTTTCCAGATACTCCTCGATCGCGGCCCCTGCCTCGGGCACAACGGCCGAAAAGAAAAACGCCTGCATCTGCTCCTTGACGGCAGTGAAGGCCGGAAAGCTCGACAGGATCGCGAAGGCGATCACCATGAGTGGGACGATCGCCAACAGGGTCGAGTAGGTGAGCGACGCGGCGGAGGCCGTCAGCCTTTCGGCAAAGAACCTGCGGACGACAAACATGGTGAATTGCCCGAAACCGAGGATCATAGAGCCAAACCGACTTTGCCGCAGGGCTTTTAAAGAGTTCATTTGCATCATCCGTAGCTATCCCGTTTTTGCCCGCTAGACAAAATTTATGTCAAAGTTTCTTGGATCGCGGGTCTGCAAATGGTGAAATCTACTGATTCATGCGTTATTCTAGGCAACGGAACACCCGCCGTTTCCCGATCGGATCAAGTGTTCCGACAGGAACCAGCCTTGCCGACTTGCATCAAGATTGACGGAACACGCCCTTCTTGTGTCAGTTGCATCCTTGGGTTTGCACGACCGACGAGAGGAGGAACGCCGCAATCCCGGCCCGCTCTTCGTGATAAGGACCATGCGGTCTGGCCTGGTGTCACAAGTTTGCCTTCCGGCATGGGCAGCCGCTGATGTATCACCACCGGATGCAGGAATGTCCATGCGACGGGCGATGACCCCATGCCGATCTTGACGATGGTGCAAAAGGTCACGGGCATCGCGACAATCGTCGGCGAAGGGGGCTGACACCAGACCGCTGCTGCAGGCACGCCGACATATCGTCCCTAGAGGTCCCCGTCGATGCTCGGTGGCCCGCGGCAGGCGAATGCCATGTGATCGACCGCCATCCGCTGCCTTAGGCGACAGGCGCTGGAAACAGGATCACACTGGCAGCGTTACCGCGGCTCGGTCCACCCGATCAGGCGTTCACGTCAGCCAAGCCGTGCCTTCACCCGGCGTCCGACCGTGCCGAAATCCATCCGGCCGGGGTAGCGCGCCTTCAGCCTGCCCATGATCTTGCCCATGTCGCGCACCGAGCTTGCGCCGACCTCGGCTATCGCGGCGTCGATCGCCTCGGTGGTTTCGGCCTCGGTCAACTGGCGTGGCAGGAATTCCTCGATCACCCCGATCTCGCCGCGCTCCTGCTCGGCCAGGTCGAGACGCCCGGCCTCTTCATAGGCGCGCACGCTTTCGTTGCGCTGCTTGATCATCTTGGCGAGGATCGCCATGATCTCGGGGTCGCCGACGGTCGTCACGCCATCGGCGCTGCGGCCCGCGATCTCCTGATCCTTGATCGCGGCGTTGATCAGTCGCAGTGTCGCAAGGCGCTCGGCATCCTTGGTCTTCATCGCCGTCTTGAGGGCGCCGGCGATCCGGTCGCGCAAATCCATTTCGTCCCTCCTTGGGGGTGTTTGCTGACCAACATGCAGATAAGCGCAACCGCACCGCGTGACAAGCACCCGCGGATCACGGGATCGCGCCGGGCCTTGACCCCTGCGGCGTCCAGGAATACGCACGCATCCGACCCAAGCACATCGGAGATCGCAGATGGCCCACGCGCCCCGCCCCCGCCCGACCGCCTGTCTTGCGCTTGCCGATGGATCGCTGTTCTACGGGCAGGGCTTCGGGGCCGTGGGCGACACCACGGCCGAGCTGTGCTTCAACACCGCGATGACCGGCTATCAGGAGATCATGACCGATCCCAGCTATGCAGGCCAGATCGTGACCTTCACCTTCCCGCATATCGGCAACACGGGCGTGAACCCCGACGATGACGAGACCGCCGATCCGGTCGCCGCCGGCATGGTCGTGCGCTGGTCCCCGACGGAACCCAGCAGTTGGCGCGCGGCGCAGCCTCTCTCGGCATGGCTGGCGCGGCGTGGGCGCATCGCCATCGGCGGCGTCGACACCCGCCGGCTGACCCGCGCGATCCGCCAGCAGGGCGCGCCGCATGTGGCGCTGTCGCATGACCCAGAGGGCAATTTCGACGCCGAGGCGCTGGTTTCCCGCGCGCGCGGTTTTGCCGGGCTGACAGGCATGGATCTGGCACGCGATGTCACCTGCCCGCAGATGTACCGCTGGGACGAGATGCGGTGGGCCTGGCCCGAGGGCTACACACGCCAGACGCAGGCCCGCCACAAGGTCGTGGCAGTCGATTACGGAGCCAAGCGCAATATCCTGCGCTGTCTGGCCAGTGCCGGCTGCGAGGTCACCGTGCTGCCGGCCACCGCCACCGCCGAGGATGTGATGGCCCACGCGCCCGACGGCGTGTTCCTGTCGAACGGTCCCGGCGACCCGGCGGCGACGGGGGACTACGCGGTGCCGATGATCCGCGGCGTGCTCGACCGCGGTCTGCCGATGTTCGGGATCTGCCTCGGCCACCAGATGCTGGCGCTGGCGCTTGGCGGCAAGACCGTCAAGATGAACCACGGGCATCACGGCGCCAATCACCCGGTCAAGGATCTCGAGACCGGCAAGGTTGAGGTCACTTCGATGAATCACGGCTTCGCGGTGGACGGGCAAAGCCTGCCCGAGGGTGTGGCCGAGACGCATGTCTCGCTGTTCGATGGCTCCAATTGCGGCATCCGGCTACGCGACCGTCCAGTCTTTTCGGTACAGCACCACCCCGAAGCCAGCCCCGGCCCGCAAGACAGCTTCTACCTGTTCGAACGGTTCACCGCCTCCATGAAGGGCTAGGCCTTGCCGATGCCCAGCACTTGGCGCGTCGGATCTGCCTCGCAGTCAATCGCGCAGTCCGTTGGCCCTGCCCGCACGGGTTCCGGGCCAGGAGGCGGCAGCGCATCGACACGACCTGCCAGACATCCCAATATTTCACCTTCCATTAACCATACGTTAAAACATCATTAACTATCCGCACCCTAGCGTCTTTACCATAGGTTAAGATCGTGGGTGCGACATGGGTATCTCGGAGCTTCGACAGGGCGGCCTGCATGGCGGCAAGACAGGCGCGCAGCCGGTTCCGAAGGACCCGCTGGCCCAAGAGCTGATCCGCGCAGGCAGACTCAGCCGATCCGACGCCGCGCTGGCAACCCTCGTGCAGCGCCAATGCGACAGCTCGTTCGACCGCATCCTTCGGGCCGAGGGGCTGGCCAACGACGACGATCTGCTGACCGCCCACGCCCGCCGCCTGTCGGCCCGCAAGATCACGCCCGATGCGCTCGCCGCGGCCCCGACGATCGACACCGGGCTCGATCCGCGCGTTCTGCTGCGCCATGGCGCCGCCGCGATCCGCGACGAGACGGGCGCTGCGCGCATCGTCGCCGACGGTGCCGACAGTCTTCTGACATTGCGCCAAGCCCTGCCGGTGGATCTGTCGCTTGCGAAACTCGCCGTGTCCCCGCGCGACGCGGTGCAGGCGCGCGTGGCTCGCGACCACCGCGACCGCTTGCGGGACCTGGCCTCGTCGCGTGTCCCCAAGGTCGAAAGCTGCCGCACCTGGACCGCCTCGATGCGCCGACGGCTCGGCCTGACCCTGACCGCGCTGTGCGTCATCGCACTGCTCTGCGTGCTCTGGCCGGTGGCGGTCTTCGGCGTGCTGGCCGGTTGGGCGGTGCTCACCCTCGGGGTGGCCGCGGTACTCAAGGTCGGGGCGGCGGCGGCCCACATGATCGGCCGCGACGACGCCCCGCAGGCCCTGGCGCAGGCGGCCCCCCTGCCCCGCGTGTCCATCCTGGTGCCGCTCTTTCGCGAGACCGAGATCGCCCACGCCCTGATCGCGCGGCTGACGCGGCTGACCTATCCGAAATGCCTGCTCGACGTGATCCTTGTGCTCGAAGAAGAGGATCATCTGACCCAACGAACGCTGGCCGGCATCGACCTGCCGTCCTGGGTGCGCCCGGTGGTGGTGCCTGACGGTCAGCCGCGCACCAAGCCGCGCGCAATGAACTACGCGCTCGATTTCTGCCAGGGCGAGATCATCGGCATTTTCGATGCCGAGGACGCGCCCGATCCCGACCAGATCACCAAGATCGCCCGCCGCTTCCAGCAGGCCCCGCGCGACGTGGCCTGCCTGCAGGGCATCCTCGACTATTACAACCCGCGACAGAACTGGCTGGCGCGCTGCTTTACCATCGAATACGCGACATGGTTCCGCACCATGCTGCCGGGCATGGCGCGGCTCGGCCTCGCGATCCCGCTGGGGGGCACGACGCTCTATTTTCGCCGCGACGTGCTGGAATCCCTGGGCGGCTGGGACGCGCATAACGTGACCGAGGATGCCGATCTGGGCTTTCGGCTCGCGCGCCACGGTTACCGCACGGAAATGATCGCCACCGTCACCGAGGAAGAGGCGAACTGCCGCGCGTGGCCCTGGATCAAGCAGCGTTCGCGCTGGCTCAAGGGCTACATGACCACCTACCTCGTGCACATGCGCCATCCCGCGCGGCTGTGGTCGCAACTCGGGCCACGCAAGTTCGTGGGATTTCAGGCGCATTTCATGTCTGCGCTGTCGCAGGTCCTGCTGGCCCCCGTGCTCTGGAGCTTCTGGCTTGTGATCCTCGGCCTGCCGCACCCGCTCGACCCGGTGCTTCCGCGCGGGGCTCTCGTGGGTGTGGGCAGTCTTTTTCTGACCGTCGAGGTGATCAACCTCGTCATTTACGCGGCGTCCGTGTCGCGGCCCAAGCATCGCCACCTGCTGCCCTGGGTGCCGACGATGCATTTCTACGCCCCTCTCGCAGCCATCGCCGCCTACAAGGCGGTGTTCGAGTTGCTGGTCAAACCGTTCTTCTGGGACAAGACCGAGCATGGCCTGTCGGTCACAGCCGCAGGGCATTACCGCTCAGAGGGCGGACCGGACCTCACCGGAATCAAGCTTGAGCCGGGTCACGAAGGCCTTTGAGATATGATCGCGCAGCGCCTCCGCGGCGGCCGCGCCATCCCGTGCCTCGATGGCCGTGACGATCGCGCCATGCTCGCGCAGCGCATCCGTGTCGCGCCCCTCGGCCGCCAGCGAAGTGGTTGCCAGAAGCGCCATCGACCGATGCACCAGATCAAGCTGCTGCACCAGAAACCGGTTATGCGACGCCAGATGGATCTGCTTGTGAAAGCGCCGGTTGGCCCGCGCGAGTTCAGACGGCTGGCCCAGAAGCGACCGGTCCTCCTCGACCATGTCGCGCAGCACGCCGACCTCTTCGGGGGTGGCGTGGCGCGCGGCGAGCTGCGCCGCCAACCCCTCCAACTCGGCGCGCACCACGTAAAGCTCGGCCAACTGGTTGTAATCAAGTGACGCGACGATCAGGCTGCGCCCGTCGCGGGTCAGCATGGATTGCGTCTCGAGCCGCTGCAACGCCTCGCGGATCGGCGTGCGCGACACGCCGAACCGCTCGGCCAGATCGCTTTCCACCAGCCGGTCGCCGGGCCTGAAGACGCCGACATCGATCGCCTCGAGGATCAGCGCGTAGGCGTCGGTGGTCTGCGGTTTCATCTCGTGTCGGGTCCTTGTCTCCATGATCCGCGACCTTACGCGCTTTGCCGTGCGGATCAAGCCTTCGCCGATTGCGCGTGCTGCGTCGCCTGCCTAGTGTGACACGATGCCGATATCCGCATTTTCCCATGTCGACACCTGGGTCTTCGACCTCGACAACACGCTTTACCCGCCCTCGGCGCGGCTGTTCGACCAGATCGACACGCGCATGACGGCCTATATCATGAAGGCGCTCGGTCTTGATCGCGAGGCCGCCGACACGCTGCGCAGCACCTATTGGCGCGATCACGGCACGACGCTGGCCGGCTTGATGCGGGTGCATGCCCTCGATCCCGGTCCCTACCTGCACGAGGTGCACGACATCTCGCTGGATCATCTGGTCCCCGATCCGGGGCTTTGCGCAGCGATCGCCGCGCTGCCGGGACGCAGGATCGTGCACACCAACGGCTCGGCCCCCTATGCCGAACGGGTGCTCGACCGGCGCGGGTTGTCGGGGGCGATCGACGCGGTCTACGGGGTGGAACACGCCGACTACCGCCCCAAGCCCGAGCGCGCGGCGTTCGAGGCCGTGCTGGCCCGCGACGGCAGCCACCCTGCCACCGCCGCGATGTTCGAGGATGTGGCGCGCAATCTCGCAGCTCCGCACGCCCTCGGGATGCGTACCGTGCACGTGGCCGACGCGCCCGAACCCGCGCCACATATCCATCACCACACCGATGATCTGGGCGGGTTTCTGGCGCGGCTGGTGTGACATCGGGACGGCGTGTCGCGGCAAAAGGCCTGTTCAAATCGGGGCGCGGGCATGTATGACGGCGTCCGTACAGGCAAAGACGAGAGACACCGCGACATGACCGAACATCACGACACCGAAAAATCGGATCGCAAGGCCGCACTCATCCTGCTGCTCGGCGCGCTCCTGTTCCTCGCGGCCTGGGTGGGCTGCGTCGCGATCTGGGGGATTCCGGGGCTTTATATCCCGGCGCTGTTGCTCGTGCCGGTGGTCTACGTGCTGATGATCCTGGGGTCGCGCGGCTAGGGCCTCATCACTCCTGCGTGCGCAGGATGCGCGCCGGCGCGGCCCTGAGCGGCCGCCATGCAAACGCCAGCCCTGCCAAAAGAGTCACAGCGACCCCGCCCGCGACGATCACAAGCGCCGAGGGCCAGATCACGGCATAGGATGTGTCCATGATGTACCGGCTCACGGCCCAGCCGCCGCCGATCCCCGCGGCCAGCGCCACGGCCCCCGCCACGAATCCCAGGATCAGCGACCGCAGCGCGATGCTCCACAGGATCTGGCCGCGCGTCGCGCCGAGCGTCTTGAGGATCGCGGCCTCGTAGGTGCGCGCCCGGCTGTCGGCCGCCGCGGCCCCGATCAGCACTAGAAACCCCGTCAAGAGCGTCACAGCCGCGCCCCAGGACGTGGCCGAGGCAAGGCTGGCCAGCAGCTCCGTCACCTGGCCAAGAGCATCGCGGACATTGATCGCGGTCACGTTCGGATAACGGTCGGTGACATCATCAAGGATCGCCTCTTCGGCCTCTGCATCATCGGCGTAGACCGTCGCGATGAAGGTATGCGGCGCATCCTCGACCGCGCCAGGGTTCATCAGAAGGACAAACCCCATGCCGACGCTGGAGAAATCCACTTCGCGCAGCGACGTGACCATCGCGGTGATGTCGCGGCCCAGGATGTTGACAGTGACCTGATCGCCCAGCCCGATCCCCATTTCCTCGGCCTCCTCGGCCGAAAAGCTGAGTTGCGGCGGACCGGAATAGTCGTCACCCCACCAGTCGCCGGCCACGAGGGTCGTGCGCTCCGGCAGATCCTCTGAATAGCTGACCGCGCGATCCCCCTGCACCACCCAGTGCCCCCCGGCCACTTCGCTCGCGGGCCGATCGTTGATCCGCGAGATGATCCCGCGCAGCATCGGGGCGTTATCGACCCGTGCCACCGCCGGATCGTCGCCGAGACGATCCAGAAACCACGGCATCTGGTCCTTCTGCAGATCGACGAAGAAAAACGACGGCGCACGCTCGGGCAGGTCCCCGGCGATGGACTGGCGCAGGTTGCCGTCGATCTGGCCCACGGCGGCCAGAACCGACAGCCCCAGCCCCAGCGACAGCATCACCGGCGCGGCGGTGGTCCCCGGTCCGCCGATGGCCCCCAGCGCCCAGCCCAGCGGGGGGCGCCCCCGCAGGCGCGGCCGCACGACCCGCGCCACACGTTGCACAGCGATCGCGGCCAACGTCAGCAGCGCCAGCGCGCCGATGATGCCGCCCGCGGTCCACAGCGTCAGGCGCAAGTCGCCGGAAAACAGCACGGCGGCCAGAAGCAGAAGGGCAAGCAGCCCGAGGGTGGCCAGCACATAGCGCCAGCCCGGCCAGCCATGCCGCCCGCCCGCCGCCTCGCGGTACAGCGCAGCCGCGCGCACCTCGCGCGCCCGCGCCAGCGGCCAGAGGGTGAAGATCAGCACACTCAGCACACTGTAAAGCGCGGCCTCGATCATCGGCGCGGGGTAGGCGGCGAACACCGCCGGCACCGGCAGGCGTGCCGAAATCACCGGCCCAAGGGCTATGGGCAGCCCCACCCCGAGGATCAGCCCGCCGATAATACCCAACACCGCCAGCACGCCGACCTGGAAGAAATAGGTCAGGAAGATCGTCTTTTGATCCGCGCCGATGCTGCGCAACGTGGCGATGACCTGCACCTTTCCGGCCAGATAGCTGCGCAGCGCCGCCGAGATGCCGACACCGCCCACGGCCAGCCCCGACAGGCCGACAAGCACCAGAAACGCCCCCAGCCGTGTGACGAACTCCTCGACCTGGGGACTGGCGTTGCGCGCATCGGTCCAACGCGCACCACTGCCGTCAAGCTCGTCCAGCGCACGGGTCTCCATCGCCGCCAGATCCGTGCCGTCGGGCAGGTCCAACCGGTATTTCGAGGAGAAGAGCGAGCCGTCCGACAGAAGCCCCGAGCCGTCAAGCGCCGGCAACGCCACGATCGTGCGCGGCCCCAGCCCGAACCCGGCGCGCGAGGGGTCCGGCTCCTGCACAAGCTCGGCCATCACGCGAAACTCGGCCTCGCCCAGCCGCACGGTGTCGCCTACCTCGATCCCCAAGCGCGACATCACCAGAGGCTGCATCACCGCACCGGGTAGGCCATCCACCCCGGCCAGCGCCGCATCAAGGTCCATGTCGGGCGACAATTCCACCGAGCCGATCAGCGGATAGGCGTCGTCCACGGCCTTGACCTGCGTCAGCTCGCGCGCGCCCCCGGCCTGCGCCATCGACCTGAAATCGGAAATCTCCGACACCCTGTCGGCGACACCCTCCATCCACGCGCGTTCGTCCTCATTGGCAAAGCGGTAGGTCAGCTCGATCTCGGCGTCGCCACCCAGCAATTCGGCGCCCTGCTCCGCCAGCCCCGCGCGCACGCTTTCGCGCAAGGTTCCCACCGCGGCGATGGCCGCCACGCCAAGGATCACGCAGGCGAGGAAGATGCGGAATCCGCGCAATCCGCCGCGCAGCTCCCGCCGGGCGAATTTTGCCGCGACGGCAATGCTCATGCGGCAGTCTCCAGACGCCCGTCGCGCAGGCTGATGACACGGTCGCAGCGCGCCGCGATCTCGGTGTCATGGGTCACCATGACCAGCGTCGCGCCGTGCCGGTCGCGCAGCCCGAACAGCAGGTCGATGATGCCCGCCCCAGTCGCGCTGTCGAGATTGCCGGTCGGCTCGTCAGCCAGCACGATGGCCGGGCGCGGGGCCGCGGCGCGCGCCAGCGCAACGCGCTGCTGCTCGCCCCCCGACAATTGCGACGGGTAATGCCCGGCCCGGTCAGCCAGCCCGACCGCGTCAAGCTCTGTTTGCGCACGGTCCTGCGCGTCCGCAGCCCCGGCGAGTTCCAGCGGCGTCGCCACGTTCTCCAGCGCCGTCATGGTGGGAATCAGGTGGAACGACTGGAACACCACCCCGAAATTGTCGCGCCGCAGCCGCGCCAGCTGGTCCTCGTCAAGCGTTCCGAGGTCCTGATCCAGCACGCGCACGCTTCCGCCCGTCGCACGTTCCAGGCCCCCCATCAACATCAACAGCGAGGACTTGCCGGATCCCGACGGCCCCACGAGGCTGACCAGCTCGCCACGGTGGACATCCAGGGTGATCCCGTGGAGTATCCGGACAAGACCGGCATTTCCCTCCAGCGCAAGGCTTGCGTCACGGAGGGACAAGAGAGGAGATGTCATGCGTTTTTGCCCGATCCCGAGTTCCGTCTCGACATATGGCGTCGTCGGTGGGCTGGGCAAGCCCCTCGCGGCGCTTGTCTGCCTTTCGGGGCCGGGGCTCGCCGATGGTACTGTCACGGTACTCGCCCTCGGTGACAGCCTGACCCAGGGCTACGGCCTGTCCGAGGAGGACGGATTCGTCCCGCAATTGCGCGACTGGCTGGCAGAACATGAGATCGATGCAGAGATCATCAATGCCGGCGTGTCGGGCGACACGACAGCCGGGGGCGCGGGGCGCATCGACTGGAGCCTGACCGACGAGGTCGACGCAATGATCGTGGCGCTTGGCGGCAACGATCTGTTGCGGGGCATCGACCCCGAGACAGCCCGCGACAATCTCGACACGATCATGCAGGCCGCGCAGGCCGCAGAGGTCGAAGTGTTGCTCGTCGGCATGGACGCGCCAGGCAATTACGGCACCGATTACAAAGCGGCTTTCGACGCGATCTATCCCGAGTTGGCCGAGGAATACGACACGCTCCACGCCCCGGATTTCTTCGCCGGCCTCGGCGACGGGACGTTCTCGGAGTTGCAGGCGTATTTTCAGGACGACGGCATTCATCCAAATGCCGAGGGCGTGGATTTGATCGTCGAGGATCTCGGACCGCATGTCCGCCGCCTGATCGAGTCGGTCGACTAACGGATTGAAACGAAAAAGGGCCCCGAGAGGGCCCTGTTCGATCTCATATCTGCCCGCGCTCAGGCGAGGGTCAGGTTCGCCGCCGATTCGCGGCCGTCACGGCCTGCTTCGATGTCGAAGTTCACTTTCTGATTATCGGCCAGACCGGTCAGACCGGCGCGCTCGACGGCGGATATGTGGACGAACACGTCCTTGCCGCCGCCATCAGGCGCAATAAAGCCGTAGCCCTTGGTGGAATTGAACCATTTAACTGTGCCAGAAGCCATTGCTCTGATCTCCTTTGATTGTCGCTGCCCGCGGACCTGCGGCAGCCCGGCTCTGTCGTGCAAGATCGAGTGACTGAGTCGTTAGAGATCAGCAGATAGTCGATAGCCTTAACGTCGCGCGAAAAATATGACGCGGGCACGGATGAAAATCAAGGGCAAACACATGGCTCGACGCGCCGCCCGGCCGGGATTCGCGTCACAGCACGGTAACGACGGTTCCGATCGGCACACGCTCGTAAAGATCCTGCACATGCGCATTGACCATGCGAATGCAGCCGTTGGAGACTGACCGACCGATCGATTCCGGCTCCGGTGTGCCGTGAATCCGGTAATAGGTGTCCCGTCCGTCCTGAAAGAGATAAAGCGCGCGTGAGCCAAGCGGATTGTCCGGCCCGCCGGGCTGGATGTAGTCCTCGTCTTCTATGAACCGCTCGTAATCTTCCGGATCGCGCTCGAGCATCTCGTCGGTGGGCCGCCAGGTAGGCCACTCCTTCTTGACGTCGATCGTCGCGATGCCGGTGAATTCCAGACCCGCCCGCCCGACGCCCACGCCATAACGCCGTGCGCGTCCAGGCGCGGTCACGAAGTAGAGGAAATGCGCCCGCGGCAAAACGACAAGCTGCCCTGGCTCGTAGCCGGGGTCGAACGTCACCTCCTGCGGTACGAATTTCGGATCCAGATCGAACGCGCGCGCGACACGCGGAGCAACCAAAGGCGCGAAGGCGGAAAGCCCGCCTGCAAGTACCTGACGTCGGTTGAACATTTCACCCCTCATTACAACACGTTTTCTTCTTTTAAACGGATTTTGCGCCGGGCAAAAACCAAATTCTCGTGAAGCGCGCGCGCACGGGCCCGTCTGTAACCAAACCACCACGTCCGAGGATCCTTGGCGATCAGTGTCGCGGCGGAATCGCCGCCACACCCCGTGATGCACCGAAGCCCCGGATGCTAACCTTCGTCCAAAGCGCATGGCGGCCCTAATCACGTCGTCTCGCCGAGTATCTAGGGATGCCAACGACGGATAACATCCCCTGTTTGGCACGGCGGTATCGCCGTGTAAGACCGGGCGCCAAGGCCTGACCGCGCAGTGCGCAAGAAGATCACGCATTCTCCGCTTCCGGTGACATAAAAGCGCTTACGGGGTCTTGACCTTGCCGTGCCCCCTTCACAAGGTCGGACATCTGCAGCCCGCCAGACGCTAAACCCCAAGGACCCGAATTTGACCACCCAGCTTGCCGACACCGTTGCCCTTCTGAATGATCTGATCGCCTTTCCGACGATCTCGGAGGTCAGCAATCTGGACATGATTGGCTATCTTGCCCACCGGCTCGAATCGCATGGCGCGCGCGTGGACATCTTTCACGATGACATCGGACACAAGGCCAACCTTTTCGCCACGATCGGCCCCGAGGTGGATGGCGGCATCGTGCTGTCGGGGCATTCCGACGTGGTGCCGGTGGCCGAACAGGACTGGGCCAGCGACCCGTTCGAGCTGATCGAACATGACGGGCACCTTTACGGGCGGGGCGCCTGCGACATGAAGGGCTTCATCGCCGCGGCCTGCGCCATGGCCCCGATCTTTGCCGAAAAGGTCCATGACCGCCCCGTGCATTTCGCCTTCACCTATGACGAGGAGGTCGGCTGCTTCGGCGGGCAGGCGCTGGTCGAAAGCCTGCGCAAGCGCGGTATTCGTCCAGGCGTGGCGATCATCGGCGAGCCGACCTCGATGCGAATTATCGAAGGCCACAAGGGCTGCTACGAATACACCACGCATTTCGGCGGCCTCGCGGGGCACGGCTCGGCCCCGTCACGCGGGGTGAACGCGGTCGAATACGCGGTGCGCTACGTCAACCGCCTGTTGGAGCTGAAAGAGGCGCTGCGCGCCCGCGCGCCCGTCACCAGCCGGTTCGAACCGCCCTGGACGACGATCAATACCGGCTCACTCAAGGGCGGCGTGGCGCATAACGTCATCGCTTCGAACGCCACGATTGAATGGGAAATGCGACCCGTTCAGTCCGCCGATGCGCAATTCGTCAAGGAGGATCTGCGTCGCTACTGCGAAGAGATGCTCTTGCCGCGCATGCGTCAGATCCATCCCGAGGCCAGCATCACAACCGAGGTGATCGGCGAGGTCGACGGGCTGGAGCCGACGGATGTCAACGAGGCGCGCGACATCCTGATGGAACTCACGGGGCGCAACCATGCCGAGCTGGTGCCGTTCGGCACCGAGGCCGGGTTGTTCCAGCAATACGGCATGTCGGCGGTGGTCTGCGGCCCCGGCTCGATCGAACAGGCGCACAAGCCCGACGAATACGTCTCGCTCGATCAGTTGCAGCAATGTCTCGATATGCTCGGACGACTCGGCGACAAGCTGGAGGTCTCGAACGCCTGACGCCAGGCACGCGATCCGCCCAGGCCTCAGATCCTGCGGAATGTCAGGTAATGCGGCACGCGGCCCTCGCGCAGAGCCTTCTGCTCGTAGCGCGTGGGTATCCAGTCATCCCAAGGCATGCGCCAGTCATCCGGGCTTTGGGCCTGCCAAGCGAAGCCGTGGCGCGGCACCTCTTCTACGGTCTGGCGCACATAATCGGGAATATCCGTAGCCACCCGAAACATGGCCCCGGGTTTCAGACATTTTGCCAGCGGCGCCAGATGCTCCGCGGTCACAAAACGCCGCTTGTGATGGCGCGCCTTGGGCCACGGATCGGGATAAAGCAGGAAGGCGCGCGAGATGGAATTTTCAGGCAGGACATCAAACATGTTGCGGACGTCGCCGGGATAGACCGCGATATTCTGTGTCCCTGCCGAGCGGATCTTGCCAAGCAGCATCGCCACGCCGTTGATATAGGGCTCGCACCCGATGATCCCGATATCGGGGTTCCGCGCGGCCTGATGCACCATATGCTCGCCGCCCCCGAACCCGATCTCGAGCCAGACCTCTCGGTCACCAAAAACCTTTTTCAGATCAATGGGGTGCCGGTCCGGGTTCACATCCCAATCCACCGGACCCGGGGACAGTTTGCCCAGATCCTCGGCGAGGTACACCTCTTGGCTGGGGCGCAACGCCTTGCCCTTCGTCCGGCCATGGAAATTGCGCCATGGCGCATCCCTTGGCTGCGAATCATCCTTCATCACGCATCGCTTTCACATCGCTCACGGCGTTCATGATCATTTTCTCGGCGTCATGCGGCGCCGTGCAAGTCCCGGACCGTGCCGCACCAGCGAAAAGCCGACAAGGCTCAGAAAGACCACGATCATCGGCGCATCCCCGATACGCGCATATAATGTCGGCGGCAAGGCGGGCGGCAGCGGCGCATCGCGCCAGTCCGCCACCCCCATGCCGATCTTGTCCGTCACCCGTCCGGTCGCATCGATCATCGCCGATATGCCGGTATTGGCCACCCGGATCATCGGAAGACCCATCTCGGCGCTGCGCAAACGCGCTTGTGCAAGATGTTGATATGGTCCGGAAATCTTCCCGAACCATGCATCATTCGTGATCAAAAGCAGAAAATCCGCACGTTCGGGTGCAGCGCGCAGGTCACGGGCGAAAACCCCCTCGTAGCAGATCAGCGGCAGGGCCTTGCCCAGATCGCCCATGTCGATCACCTGCGCACCCGGCCCCGCCGAATAGCCCTGCCCCGCATTCGACGCCAGGCCGTGAATACCCCATTCGGCCAGCAGGTTGCCAAAGGGCATGAACTCGCCAAAGGGCACGAGATGATGCTTGTCGTAAAGCGCCGAGACCTCGCCTCCGGTCTCGACATGCACGAGCGAATTGAAAAATTTCGGACCATCGGAGCGTTGCAGGCCAAGAACGGCGGGCGCCCCGGCGGCCGCATCGGATATTTCCGCAAGCACGGGTGCCGCATTGTCGAGCCAGACCTGCACCGCCGTTTCGGGCCAGACGACCAGATCGGGCCTCATGCCATTCTCGGCTGCCGTGAAGGCCAGTTGCCGCTCGTAGAATATCCGGACCTTCTCGGGATCCCATTTTTCGTGTTGCGGCGCATTGGGTTGCACCAGTCGCACGACCGGGGCGTCGGAACCGGCGCCTGCATCCGGCGTCAGCCATGCGCCAAGCGGCCAGAGAAGCGCCGCGAAAACAAGGGCTAATGCCGATGGGATGTGCCGCATGGTTACGGCGAGCCAGAGTGCCGCCGATGCGACCAGCACGAGCGCGGTCAGCCCCGGCGCCCCGAGCCACGCGGCCCAGTGCAGGACGGCCGTATCGATCAGCACATGGCCCGGTTGCGCCCATGGGAACCCGGTAAAGAGATACCCGCGCGCCAGTTCGGCCAGACCGAGCGCGCCGGCGAACGCCGCCAGACCGCCGCCCATGGCGCGGCCAGCCGCGAAGGCCGCCGCCCAGTAAAGCGCCATGCCCGCCGACAGGCCCAAAAGCGCGAAAGGCGCCATCCAGCCGTGGCGCGCGACGTCGACCAGGAACGGCTCCACGATCCAGTTGAACGCCATCAGGAAATGGCCGGTCCCGACGGCCCAGCCCATCCACGCGGCCGCACGCCATCCCTCGACCCGCTGGAACAGGCCAAAGGCCACGGCCAATGCGGCCAGCGTGACGGGCCATGCCCCGACCGGCGCCTGTCCAAGCCCCGCGAGGGCGCCGATCAGGATCAGGACCGCGAAGCGTCGCCAGCGTGAGAGGGCCAGAACCTTGCAGGTGACGCGTACGACGCGGCCGTCACCCGCCACCCGCGGCCTCGACCAAACGCACACGGACCCGCTTGATCCGGCGCGGATCGGCCTCGATCACCTCTATGACCGGGCCGGCGGGATGCTCGATCACCTCGCCGCGCACCGGCACCCGGCCCAGAAGCATGAAGACCAGCCCGCCGATCGTGTCGATCTCTTCCTCGTCCACCTCGTCCACGTCCGTGAGGGACTGGCCGATCTCGGTCTCGAACTCTTCCAGCGGCGTCTTGGCAAGCGCCAGATAGCAGCCGGGCTTTTCCTCGGTCCAGTATTTGCCCTCGTCGATGTCGTGCTCGTCCTCGATCTCGCCGACGACCTGCTCGATGAGATCCTCGATGGTGGCAAGACCGTCCACCCCGCCATATTCATCGATCACGAGGGCCATGTGACGCCGCTCGGCCTGCATCTTCTGCAAGAGTACGCCGATGGGCATCGACGGGGGCACGAAGAGCAGCGGTCGCAGCATCTGCCTGAGGGAAAATTCCGTGCCATTGCCGTTGAAGCCGTGCTTGAGCGCAAAATCCTTGAGATGGACCATGCCGATCGGCGTATCGAGGGTGCCCTCGTAGACAGGCAGCCGCGTCATGCCGCTGTCGCGAAAGACATGCACCAGGTCATCCTGGCCGATATCGACCGGGACCGATATGATTTCGGCCTTGGGGATGGCCACATCCTCGACCGCCATATGGCGCAGGTTGCCGATACCCGGCGTCCCATCCGTGCGGTCTGCCGTGCCCTCCGCCTGCGCGGCTTCCTCGTCGGGGGTAAAGATGTGCATGACCCGGCGAAAAAAGCCATTGCTGTCGTCCGAGTCCACATGATCTTCCGGTCGCGCGCCCTGCGCTGCGGTAGAAGATCCTTCGATGCTGTCGCCCATTCCATTCTTTCCAGATGACAGGAGCCGTGGCTCCACTGTGCGGCAATATGGGTCAGATATACCCAGTTTGCCAAGTATCGCGATCTCGGTTGCCTCCATGACAGTGGCATCCGGGTCACGGACATGATCATAGCCAAGCAGATGCAGCACGGCATGCACCACGAGGTGGCTGACGTGATCTGCCACGGATATGCCCGCTGCCTCGGCCTCTCGGGTGCAGGTCTCGTAAGCGATGGCGATATCGCCGAGGTCCGGGTCGACGCCGCGTTCGGGCAGATCGGGCTGCAGGCCGGGCACCTCGGTGCCCCGCGCCGCGCTTGGCCAACTCAGAACGTTGGTCGGTGTCGCCTTGCCGCGGAATTCCTCATTCAGCAAAGCGATGCGCGCATCGTCGCAGGCCAGCACGCTGATGGACCAGTCCAAAGGATCGAGCCCGAAGTGATCGAGCGTCCCGACGGCTGCGCTTTCGGCCAGGTCTGCCAGGCCGGCCTTCTGCCAGCGCAAGTCCTCGATCATCATCTCGGTCAGCATCGGTGCTTACCCATCGGCCTCGTAGGCCTTGATAATCGCGGCGACAAGGGGGTGGCGCACCACATCGGCGGCCGTGAAATAGTTGAAGCTGATCTGCGGGATGGTCCTCAGCAACCGCTCGGCATCCGCCAGGCCCGAGGGCACGCCGCGGGGCAGATCGACCTGGGTGCGATCGCCGGTGATGACCATGCGCGACCCCTCGCCCAGCCGGGTCAGGAACATCTTCATCTGCATCGAAGTGGCATTCTGCGCCTCGTCCAGCACGACATAGGCATTGGACAGCGTGCGCCCCCGCATGAAGGCCAGCGGCGCGATCTCGATCTGCTTTTCCTCGATCAGCCGCGCCAGCTGCTTGGCCGGCAAGAAGTCGTTCAGCGCATCGTATAGCGGCTGCATGTAGGGATCGACCTTGTCCTTCATGTCGCCCGGCAGATAGCCCAGCTTTTCGCCCGCCTCGACCGCCGGGCGGGCCAGGATGATGCGATCGACATGGCCCTCGATGAACATGTTCACGCCGACCGCGACGGCCAGATAGGTCTTGCCGGTGCCCGCGGGGCCGATGCCAAAGGCCAGCTCATGAGCAAAAAGCGATTTCACGTAGGTTTTCTGCGCATCGGTGCGCGGCTCGATCAGCTTCTTGCGGGTCTTGATCTCGATCGCGCCGCCCTTGAACATCTCGAGCTGATCGCCACCGTCGCCTGCGTCCCGCGCCGGATCGGACTGGCCCATGCGCAATTCGCGGTCCACATCGGCCGCTTCGACGGCTTTGCCATTCTCCAGCCGGTCGTAGAGCGCCGCAAGAACTTCGGCGGTCTCTTCGCGCGCATCCGATTCGCCGACGACGGCCAGTTGATTGCCGCGGCGCAGGATCTGCACCCCGAGCGTCTTTTCGATATCCACGAGATTTCGGTCGTATTCACCGCAAAGGTCTATCAAAAGACGATTATTCGGAAATTCGACGAGGGTCTGCTGGCCGTGGGCCAGATCGGAGTCCGGGGGCGGCGTGCTTTGGACCAATCATATCTCCAATCGAAGCTGATGTCTCGCATAATGGCGGGGTGCGACGGACGGCGCAAGCATCCCGAGGCAAAACGCCGCCGTGCCGACCTGCGCGGGTTCTGGATCCGCGACCGCACGACCCATCACGACGGTCCTGTCACAGCGCCCCGGAAAACGCGCTTCCCTCTTTGAAACGTCCTGTCGCGGTGTTTGGTTGCGCCACGCCCGAACATACCGGAGTGCCGTCGCGTGCAAGCCGGGGCGACATGTACCCTTCGACCCCGTCATCCACGATCCAGTGGTCACAGCCGTTCGGATCCACCCATATCCCAGCCTGCAATTCGCTCAGGTGCTTTCCATCCACGCCCCTGTCGCGTGTCTTGTCGGCGCCGGCAGGAAATTCCGCGCAGCCTGCAATCAACAGGATGGCGAACCCCGAAAACATCGGTTTGAGATTTTTCATAATCTTGCTCCCTCAGCGCCAGCACAGGATTTCGACGCGACGGCCCTGCACCGCACCATCCGGGTCTTGCCGCGCGTCACCCATCGCCTCGCCATCACCCGCGCGCACCTCCGAAAGCCGTGCCCCGGCGTTGCGCGCAACCGACGCGACGGACGCCGCCTGCTTTTGCAACACGCCCGCGTTGCGCGCACTCGCTGCAGGCGTATCGTCATGGGCGACGATGGAAAAGGTGACAGCTTCCGTCCTTTCGAAAAACTCCCGGAGCCGCGTCTGGTTCCCGGGGCTGATCTCGGATCCGCCGAAACGGAATGCCTGTTCGCTTGCAACCGTTCCACACAGCACCTGCTCATGGCAGACAGGCGTTCCGTCTGATTTCAGATGCGGCGACATGTACCCGCCGAAACCATCATCCATGACCCAGTGCTCGCAGCCATCGGGGTCGATCCAGACGGCGGGCTAATAGCGTTCAGACGGCATTTCGTCCTCCTGCGCCTGCGCCAATCCACCAAGGTTTGCCACCACAAGCCCTATCGCCATAATGCTCGATACGCTCGAAAATCTCATGAAATCGCTGCCCTTTCTTCCAGCCTGCCTACCGCTTCGCCCAAAGGTGACGCGGCACGCCTCGTTGGGCAGAACCTATCAACAATAAATAGGGTGTGAAGTGGATTGATCAGGCTATCGCGTTTTTGCGCAAGGGCCCGGGGCATAGAGGCCACAGGTCCGCGCACGGCATCACCGCTATCAATCGGCCACAACCCGTCCAGCCAGTGAGTTCGCCGCGCTCTCGACGATTTCGACCTCGCGCAGGTCGCCCGCCTTCAGGCCCTGATCCATGACATGCACCGCGTGCAGGTGGTCGGATTTTCCGACCATCTGCCCGTCCAGCCGCCCGGGTTTTTCGAAGAGCACGCCGACCCGTTGTCCCACCATCGCATCCTGCGCGGCACGCTGTTGCCGACCGAGCAGCGCCTGAAGGCGCTGCAGGCGGTCGTTCTTGACGTCTTCCGGGACCTGCTGGCGTTCGGCGGCTGGCGTGCCGGGGCGTGTCGAATACTTGAACGAGAAGGCGTAGCCGTAATTGACCGCCTCGATCAGGTCCATCGTCGCCTGGAAATCCGTTTCGGTCTCTTCGGGAAAGCCCACGATGAAATCGCCCGACATCAGGATATCGGGGCGCGCCGCGCGGATCCGCTCGATCAGGCGCAGGTAGCTGTCGGCGGTGTGACTGCGGTTCATCCGCTTGAGGATGCGGTCGCTGCCCGACTGCACGGGCAAGTGCAGGTAGGGCATCAGTTTTTCACATTCCCCATGTGCCGCGATCAGATCCTCGGTCATGTCGTTCGGGTGGCTCGTGGTAAAGCGGATCCGCTTCAGCCCGTCGATATCGCTGAGCGCCCGGATGAGACGCGCGAGGCTCCAGTCGCCACCGGCGCCGGCACCGTGATAGGCGTTTACGTTCTGGCCCAGCAGGGTGATCTCGCGCACGCCGCGATCGACCAGATCGCGCGCCTCTTCCAGCACGCGATCCGCGGGGCGGCTGACCTCGGCCCCACGCGTGTAGGGCACCACGCAGAAGGCACAGAACTTGTCGCACCCTTCCTGCACCGTGAGGAACGCCGACGGCCCCCGACGTGCCTTGGGCCGGGTGCGCAGCGTCTCGAACTTGTCGTCGATCGGGAAATCGGTATCGAGCGCCTTTTGTCCGTCGCGCGCACGTGCTTCCAGCGCGGGCAGGCGGTGATAGCTTTGCGGACCGACAACGAGATCGACCAGAGGCTGGCGGCGCATGATCTCTTCGCCCTCGGCCTGCGCCACACATCCGGCCACGCCGATTTTGAGATCGGGGTTCGCGTCTTTCAGGCGGCGAAAGCGTCCCAGCTCTGAATAGACCTTCTCTGCCGCCTTCTCGCGGATATGACACGTGTTGAGCAGGATCATGTCGGCGTCGTCGGGGCTTTGCGTCTCGGTGTAGCCCGCGGCCTCCATGGCCTCGACCATGCGCTCGCTGTCATAAACATTCATCTGACAGCCATAGGTCTTGACGTAGAGTTTCTTGACATCCGCCATGCGCCGGTCCTCCGCCCGAGGGTTCAGGCTTGCCGCGTACATTACCCAAGGGGGGACTTGCAATGGCGGCCAGTTTGTCGGACCCTCGAATGCAACCTTAAGAGGATCACCGCATGAGCGCGCAAAACCTCAAGGCGTTTGTCACCGCGCCCGGTCCGGCCTTGACCGACGGGCCGATCGCGCTGATTTTCGCCGAGGACGAGGTCGAACTCGACTCCACATTGCGCCATCACATGGCTATGGGGTTCAAGGCGATCCTGCTTTTCGCGCCGGATGCCTTCCGGCTCGAACCGGATTTGGCCAATGCCCCCGTCCTTTACCGGATCGCCCATGATCTTGCCATGGGCGACAGCCTGACCGAGGCGGTCAACGCGGTCATCGAGCGCGCACCGGGATTGTGGATGTATTACGGCTACAACGCCGAATATCTCTTCCATGCGTTCTGCGAGACGCGCAGCGTGGGCGAAATGCTGCGCTTTCACGCCGAGGAACGGCGCGACGCGATGCTGACCTACGTGATCGACCTTTATGCAGCCGATCTGGCGCGTCATCCCGATGCCGTGTCGCTGCGGGATGCGCATTTCGACTCGGCCGGGTATTATTCGCTCGCCCGGACGGATCCGGACAATCACGATCACCCCCGCGACCGTCAGCTCGACTTTTTCGGCGGGCTTCGCTGGCGTTTCGAAGAGCATATCCCGACCGAACGGCGTAGGATCGACCGGATCGCGCTTTTCAAGGCGCAGCCGGGGCTGCGCCTGCGTGACGATCACAGGTTTTCCGACGAGGAATACAACACCTACGCCTGTCCGTGGCACAACAACCTGACAGCGGCGGTCGCGTCCTTCCGCACGGCCAAGGCGCTCAAGCGCAATCCGGGGTCCGCATCCGGCATCGACAGCTTTCGTTGGCAGAAGTCCATCCCCTTCGACTGGAGCTCGAATCAGCTTTTGCACATGGGTTTTATGGAAACGGGGCAGTGGTTCTGAGTTTACCCGGGGTGTCGGCGCACAGGCCCGGACGGTCCACCTTTCGAGCATCCGGGGAGATCGCAGTATGATCGGAGCAATCGCCGGCGACATCGTTGGATCGCGGTTCGAGGGTGGAACGGCTCCGAAACCCGGGTTTGCGCTGTTCCATGAGAAATGTCGGTTCACCGACGACACGGTCTGCAGCCTCGCGGTGGCGGAGGCGTTGCTTCAAGACGGCGATTTCGCGAAAACCCTCAAGACATTCGTCAGACGCCATCCAGAGCGCGGCTATGGCGGCATGTTCAAGCAATGGGCAATGTCGGATCGCCGCACCGGTCATGGCAGCCGGGGCAATGGCGCACCGATGCGCGTCGCGGCTGTCGGCTGGCTGGCCCGGACTGAGGCAGAGGCGGACCGGCAAGCCGTAGCACAGGCGAGGGTCAGCCATGATCATCCGGATGCTGTGTCCGGCGCGCAAGCCGTGGCGCGGGCGATCCTCGCGCTTCGCAACGGCGCCGATATCACCTCCCTGAAGGCTGATCTTGAATCGAGCTTCGGTTACGATCTCGATCCCGACACTGCGTTGGCAGCCGGAGGATCCGACGTCTCGACGGCCGGTACGGTCCCGCCGGCACTCGCCGCCGCTCTCGCGTCGGACAGCTGGGAAGCCGCCGTGCGGCGTGTCATCGGATTGGGCGGCGACACCGACACTCTGGCCTGCATCGCCGGCAGCGTAGCCGAGGCCCGGCACGGCATGCCGGCCGACATTGCCGCCCGCGCCCGTTCCTATCTGACGGATGACTTGCGCGCGACGCTTGCCCGGTTCGAAAGTCAAATTCAGGGAACGTAAGAGACCGGCTTGCAACGCTCCGATACGGCGTGCCGTCACATCGGCGTGATACTGCACACTTGGCTGAAGGAGGCTGCCGAGGGGCCTCTCGACCGCCTCGGCAACATCTGGCCGGTTCATATCGCCGAGACGCCATCGTACTGCCGTCCCGGTCGTGGATGGCTACAGGTTTTCGGCCTGGGGCATGCCAAGGATATGATATCCGCCATCCACATGGATGATCTCGCCGCTGGTGAAGACACCGGCATCCGACGCGAGATAGACCGCCGTGCCGCCGATCGCCTCGAGCGTGGCGTTGGCCCGCATCGGCGCGTTCATTTCCGTGTGCTTGAAGGTCTTGCGCGCCCCGCCGATGGCGGCGCCGGCCAGCGTGCGCATCGGCCCCGGAGAGATGGCATTTACCCGTATGCCGTCGGGGCCGAGATCATTGGCCAGATAGCGCGTCGTCGACTCCAGCGCGGCCTTGGCCACGCCCATGACGTTGTAATTGGGCACGACCTTGTTGGAGCCCTGGTAGGTCAGCGTCAGCAGACAGCCGCCATTGTCGCGCATCAGCGGATGTGCCCGCCGCGCCACCTCGATGAAGGAATAGGCCGAGATCTCCAGCGAATGCTTGAAGTTGTTGCGACTGGTATTGATGAAACGCCCCGTCAGTTCCGACTTGTCGGAATAGGCAATCGCGTGAACCACGAAATCAAGCGTCGGCCATTGGGTGCCCAGCTTCTCGAAACCGGCTTCGAGCGAGGCATCATCGCTGACATCCAGATCGAGCAGGATGTCCGAGCCAACGCTCGCGGCCAGCGGTTCGACCCGCCTTGCGAAATTCTCGCCCTGGTAGGAAAAGGCCAACTCCGCGCCCGCCGCATGCATGGCCTGCGCGACGCCCCATGCGATGGAGCGGTCATTGGCCACTCCCATGATCAGCCCGCGCTTGCCCTGCATCGAGTTCGTCATCGCCGCTTATCCGTCATACCTGCTCAGCAGCATGCACCCATTGGTGCCGCCGAAGCCGAAGGAATTGGTCATCACCGTGTCAAGCCCGGCCTCGTCCACGCGCTGCGTGGCGATCTCGGCCGGGTGCAAGGCCGGGTCTAGGGTTTCGACATTGATCGAGGGGATGATGAAATCGTGCTGCAAGGCCAGCAGGCAATAGATCGCCTCCTGCGCGCCGGTCGCGCCCTGGCTGTGGCCGGTCATGGACTTGGTGGAGCTGATCGGCGGGGTCTCTCCCTCGCCGAAAATACGCCTCACCGCCTCGACCTCGCCGACATCGCCGACCGGGGTCGATGTGCCATGCGCGTTTATGTAGCTGATCTTGCGATCCGCCGGCAGTGTCGACAGCGCGACGCGCATCGCGCGCTCGCCCCCCTCGCCCGAGGGCGCGACCATGTCCGACCCGTCAGACGTGGCGCCGTATCCTGTGATCTCGGCATAGATTTTTGCGCCGCGGGCGCGGGCGCGCTCCAGCTCTTCCAGCACGAGTATGCCGCCGCCGCCGGAGATCACGAACCCGTCCCGGCCCTCGTCAAAGGCGCGGCTCGCGCGTTCGGGCGTGTCGTTGTAGTTCGACGACATCGCCCCCATGGCGTCGAACAGACACGACAGCGTCCAGTCCAGTTCTTCGCCGCCACCGGCGAACATCACGTCCTGCTTGCCCATCATGATCTGCTCGGCCGCGTTGCCGATGCAGTGCAGGCTGGTCGAGCAGGCCGAGGTGATGGAATAGTTGATGCCCTTGATCCGGTAGGCGGTCGACAGGTTGGCCGAGATCGTCGAGCACATCGTCTTGGGCACCGCAAACGGTCCGATCCGCTTGGTCGAGCCGGATTTCAGAACCACCTGATGAGCTTGAAGCATCGCGGATGTGGACGGCCCGCCAGACCCCGCGACAAGCCCGGTGCGCGGGTTCACGATGTCGTCCTCGTCAAGCCCGCTATCGGCGATCGCCTGATCCATGGCGATATAGGCATAGGCCGCCCCCGGCCCCATGAAGCGCAGCGTGCGCTTGTCGACATGATCGGCCGGATCGAGCTTGACCGCACCCGCGATCCGGCTGCGAAAGCCATGCTCGGCCATGTCCTCGTTTGCGGTTATCCCCGACCGGCCCTCGCGCAGCGAATTGAGAACCTCCCCGGCGGTGTTGCCGATACTGGATACGATCCCCAGTCCGGTGACGACGACACGGCGCATTGGCATTCTCCTTTATCCCCCTCGGGCGTGTCTAGGACAGCGCGGCAAACGGGGCAAGCGGTTAACGGCCAGGGTGTCGGCCGCGCCGCAGCGGGTCGCGTGATCCCGGCCGATCCACCGCGACGAAAGGCATCACGTTTCGGAAAGCGCGACCTTCATGTCCTTCACCTGGTAGATCACCTCGCCATCGGCCTCGACCATGCCATCGGCGACCCCCATGGTCAGGCGTTTGGACTGCACGGCCTTTGTAAAATCCACATGGTAGGTCAACATCTTGCGGTCAGGGCGCACCATGCCCGAAAGCTTGACCTCGCCCACACCGAGCGCGTAGCCGCGCCCCGTCCAGCCGCGCCAGCCCAGATTGAACCCGGTCAATTGCCACAACGCGTCAAGACCCAGGCAACCGGGCATGATCGGATTGCCCGGAAAATGACATTTGAAGAACCACAGGTCGGGGTCGATGTCGAACTCCGCGGTGATATGCCCCTTGCCATGCGTTCCGCCATCGCCGGAGACATCGGTGATCCGGTCCATCATCAGCATCGGTGGCTCCGGCAACTGCGCGTTGCCCGGTCCGAACAATTCTCCACGTGCACAGCGCAGCAGATCATCACGATCGAAACGGCTTGGATAATCGGCCATCCGCGTGGCCCTTTCATTGCTGTTGCAAGAAAACCGGCATTAATATTGCCCTGTAACATTGCGAAAATGGCGCTTGCAAGCCTGCGCTGTCGCGGCCTGCCGGTGGGTCGCCGCGCGAATTCTGTTTGAAATCCGCATGCGCAAGGCATTATATACACCACAAACGCGGGAAGGTTGAAAATGACCGACAAGACGAAATCTTTGGCAGCGGACTGGCTCAGCGGCGCGGGGTTACGCCCGACCCGCCAACGTCTCGTTCTGGCACAGCTTTTGATCGGCGATGGCCAGCACCGCCACATCACGGCCGAAAGCCTGTTTGCGGACGTCCAGAACCACGGCGAGCGTGTTTCACTGGCCACGGTCTACAACACGTTGCGTGCATTTTGCGATGCCGGCCTGATCCAAGAAGTGATGGTCGACGACTCGAAAAGCCATTTCGACACCAACACGCATGATCATCCCCATTTCTACTGGGAAGACGAAAACCGCCTCAGTGACGCACCCGCCGAGGATCTGGAAATCGCGCGCCTGCCGCGCGCGCCGGAAGGGGCGCGGATCAGTGCCGTGGATGTGGTGATCCGGCTGCGCCGCGACACCTGACGCGGCTGTACCCGCGCCGGCAGGATTTAGCGATCCATCGGCGGTGACGGGTGTGATCGTCACTCGGCAGCGCGAAGGGATCCATGCGGATGCCGGTCCCTCAAGGCACGTTTTAGCTTTTCCACGCGCGGATCGGCTGGCGGGTCTGCCGGGACATCCGTGCTGTTCGGCACGGTTTCATCCGGCCAGATGATCTCGTCCTTGCGCAGCGTGCGCACTGTGTTTGCAAGCGCCCAGTCCCGTGCGGCGCGGCTCGACGGTCCCGACGCCACCATCGCGAGTAGCCCCGCGGCCCAGACCATGTAGGTCCCTGCCCACACCCGCAGCGCCAGCATCGCGGGAGTGAAAACCAGCGTCAGCAGCGTGGCAATGCCAAGCCCGAACACCACCGCGGTCGCCAGTTGCTTCCACCACAGCGCGGTCGGGCTGTCGAAGGCATAGCCGCCGTTGAAGAAATCCAGGCTGAGGCCCAACATCATCGGTGCGAGACCCGCCATGGTCGTTATGGTGGTCAGCAGGACGGGGCGCAAACGGTCTTGGGCTGTGCGGCTGATCGCGTCGACGCGTGGCATGTAGCGCGCATACTCCTGATAGGTGTCGATCAACACGATGTTGTTGTTCACCACGATCCCGGCAAGCGCAACGATACCCGTTCCGGTCATGATGATCGAGAACGGCTGGTTCATCACCAGCATGCCGATCAGCACCCCGATCGTCGACAGCACCACCGCCAACAGCACGAGAACCGCGTTGTAGACGCTGTTGAACTGCGCCAGCAGGATGATGAACATCAGCCCGAGCGCGCCCGCGAAGGCCTTTTGCAGAAACGCGCCGGATTCCGCCTGGTCCTGTGCGTCGCCGGTCCATTCATAGCTCAGCCCGGCCGGCACGACACCCGATTCCAGCCACTCGGTCAGCCGCTCTATTCGCTCATTGGCGTTGATCGGCACCGTCTGCTCGGTCCCGTCATCGGCGGTGATGGTGTGGGTCAGCCCTTCTTCGACCGCCGCCTTCACATCGAAGAACCGCGTCTGATTGAACCGGTCGATCTGCGACAATTGCCGCACCGGTTGGCGGGTGATGAAATTCGACAGTGGCACAAGCCCGTTGTCGGTGCGCACCTTCAGGCTGTCGAGGGTCGACAGCACCCGGTCGTCCTCGGGCAGGCGCACGCGGATGTCAATTTCCTCGTCACTGGTATCCACGCGCATCGTGTCGAGAAGGACCCCCCGCGTGACAAGCTGCACCATCGCGCCCACCGTCGCCACATCCGCGCCGAAGCGCCCCGCCTTTTCGGCGTCCACGTCGATCTGCCAGTCGATGCCGGGCAGCGGCAGCGTGTCCTCGATCTGGCGCAGGCCGCGGGTATCCTCGAACCGCTGCCGCGCCTCGAAGGTGAAGTCCTGCAGCGCCTGCCAGTCATCGCCCGTGATGCGCAGATGGACCGGCTTGGCCGACGAGGGACCGCGCGCCTGCGCGAGGATCTCGATCCGGATGCCGGGGATCCGCTCGAGGTCCCTGGTCAGATCGGCGATAACCGCATCCCCGTCAAAGGCCGGGGCCACGACATCGCGCTGCACCGCCACGTCGACCCAGGGTATGGTGAACCACGTCTCCTTGCTGCGCGGGCGATCCTCCCACGGGATGGTCTCGAACTGCACCTGGCCGATGGTGTCGCGGGGCGGTTGCGCGCCCCCGGTGTTGTTGTCGAGCCCGCCCTCGCCCGCAAAGCCGAAAGCCGTCTCTATGCCGGGATGCGCGCGCACCACGTCCTCGACCTGCCGGACGAGCGCGTCTTTCTGGTCAAGCGACAGGTTGCCCCGTCCCTTCACATAGACGATCGCCTGCTCGGGCTCGCTGTCGACGAAGAATTCCGTGCCGTTGTTGTTCGAGATGTAGAACATCAGCACCGACCCCACGAGCACGAAGATCGCACCGCAGACCACGAGCGGCATCACCGGGGTGCCGACCACGAATCGGATCACCCGCCCGAAAAGGGACGGTCGATACCCGGACGACACGGGGGCCGCGCGACGGGGCCGGACCCGCGTCAGCATCCCGCGCATCCTGCTGCCGAGCCGCCGCGGGATAGCCGCGAGGGCCAGAAAGCACAGCACCCCGCTGCCCACCCCGGCGGCAAGCAGCGCGACCACGCCCATGACCAGCACGAACACCGTCACCAGAACCGGCACCACCGAGCCGAGCGGGTTTTCCCCGTCCATCCCGTCGAACTGCGCGGTCACCGCATCGAAAAGGACGGGCGTCACCCATCCTGCAAGCAGGACAACACAGATCGCGACCGGGAAGATCAAGACATGCCACAGCCAGAACGCCCGCGCGATCCGGTCCGACCGGTCGTTCATCCAGCGTTCCAGCCGCCCGGTCACGCCGCCCAGAACCGGCAAATAGACCAGCGCCACCAGCAAGGACGCCGACAGCACGAAGATCAGCGTGACCGGCAGCATGCCCATGAACTCGCCGGGGATGCCCGGCCAGAACAGCATCGGCAGAAAGGCACAAAGCGTGGTGGCCGTGGAGCTGACCACCGGCCAGAACATCCGCTTGGCCGCCCCCGTATAGGCGTGCATGGGGCCTTCGCCATCGGCCATGCGCTTGTCGGCGTATTCGACAACGACGATCGCCCCGTCGACCAGCATCCCCACGGCAAGGATCAGGCCGAACATCACGATATTCGACACTGTCACACCCATCACGGCAAGCAGCGCGAAACACAACAGGAAGGAGGTCGGGATCGCGAAGCCCACCAGCAGCGCCGGCCGGATGCCGAGGGCGGCGAGGATGACGATCATCACCAGCGCGATGGCGGTCAGGACCGAACCTTCAAGCTGGGTGACCATCGAATCCACCGTGCGCGACTGATCGTTGGAGGTGCCGACATCGACGGCCACCTGCAACTCGTCGGGCCAGTCCGCCTCAGCCTCGGCGACGGCCTCGCGCACGAGCTCGGCGGTGTCGATGATGTTGAACCCCTTGCGCTTGACCACCTGCAGCGCGACGGTCGTGTCACCATTGAAGCGCGCGGTGCCCGTTCGGTCCTCGAAGGTCATGTTGATCGTCGCCAGATCGCCAAGCCGCACGACACGGTCGCCATTGGTCTTGATCGGCAGGTCGTGGATGTCGCGCGTGTCCTCGAACGAGGACGCGATCTTCACGGCAAAGGTGCCTTGCGCGTTGTCGACCTCGCCTGCCGCGATCAACTGATTGTTGTTCTGCACGACATTGATGAGCTCGCCGGCGGTGACGTTGTAGGATTCCAGCCGCAGCGGGTCGATCACCACCTCGACCATTTCTTCGCGATTGCCCGCGATCCCGGCCTCCAGCACCGGCTCGAGCCCTTCCAGCCGGTCCTGGAGATCCTGCGCGAGACGCGCCATCGTGCGCTCGGGCACAGGACCGGACAGATTGACGATGATGATCGGGAACTCGCTGAAATTCACCTCGTTGAGGCTGTATTTCTCGAATCCGTCGGGAAATTCGGCCTCGGCGGTGTCCATCGCGTCGCGCACATCGGCGAGTGTCTTGGTCTTGTCCCACCCGAACTCGAACTCCAGCGCGACACCGCCGTAATTCTCGGCCGCGGTGCCGGTCATCTTGTCCAGCCCGTCGAGATCGTTCAGCGCGGCCTCCATCGGCTTGACGAGCAGTTTTTCGCTGTCCTCGGCCGATATGCCCGGAAACGGCACCGAAATGAAAAGCGCGGGCACCTCGATATCCGGCTCGCCTTCCTTGGGCAGTCCGGTATAGGCCAGCGTGCCGGCGAAAATCGACAATCCGATGAAGGCAAGTACCATACGCGCCCGGGCCGCCGCCCAGTCGACGATCCCGGTCATTGCCCGAGCTCCTGAAAGACAGGCCGCACGCGGACGCCTTCGGACACGTAGTCCTGCCCGATGACGATCACGTTCGCCTCGTCGGGCAATCCGGTCAGCCAGACCCCGTTGGGCGTGTCGCGCAGCAGCGTCACGGGAACGAATTCCACGTTGTCATCGGCATCCACCACGCGCAGCCCCAAGGCGCCCGCGTCATCCAGCGTCAGCGCCGATTGCGGCAACAGATGCGCGGCCGTCCCGTCGGCATCGACGCTGATCTCGGCGGTCTCTCCGTCGCGCAGGGCCAGGTCGGGATTGGGCACGCGGATTTCCACGCGGAAGGTGCGGGTCGTCTGATCGGCGGCGCGCGACAGAAAACTGACCTCGCCGTACACGTCCTGACCCGACGCGGTCCGTCCCGTCGCCGCCGCACCTTCCCTGATCCGCGCCACCTGCAATTCCGACACGAAGCCCACAAGCATCATCGGATCAAGCTGAAGCACCGTGGCGCACAGCGCGCCGGGCTGCAGGAAGCTGCCGATTTCCGCGGTATCGGTTTCCAGAATGCCGGCAAAGGGGGCCTTGATGCTCAATCGCTCGATCTCTTTCTCGGCATTGGCAACGGCGGCGCGAGCGCCCTCGATCCCGGCGCGCGCCGCCTCGAGCCCGGATCTGGCGGTCTGCACGGCGGCTTCGGCGGATCGCAGCGCGGCCCGGGTCCCGGCAAGGCGGGTCCGCGAGGAAAAGCCCTCTCCGGCCAGGTTTTCGGCCGCGTTAAAGTTGATCTCGGCCTCCTCGCGCTGCGCGCGGGCCTCTTCCAGCCGCGCCTCGGATTCGGGCACGCGCGCCTCGGCCTCTGCAAGCCGCGCGCGCGCCTCCAGCAGCGTCGCCTCGCGCGCGGCCGGATCGAGCCGGCAGAGCTCGTCCCCGCGGTCCACGAAGGCCCCGCTGCGCACCGGCTCGGAGATCACCAGACCGGAGGTCTCGGCGCGCAACTCGACGACACGGTCGGCCTCGGTCTGGCCCCGCAACGTGACGGCCGTCTCCTCGTCGCGCGCCATTGAGCGCTGCACGACCACGCGCATCGGCGCGGACTCGGGCTCCGGCTCGGTCGATTCGCCGTCTGTTGCACGGGTCTCGGATGTCGGCGGAAACAGGGCCTCAAGCCGAGCCCGCTCGAACACGAACACGTAGATGAGGGCACTGACCAGAAGGGCCATAAGGATCGGAACGATGCGCATGGACGCACTTTCATCCGGCGGTTATCGAGGGATCTCGGATCATACGCGATCCTCGTCGCGGCAGATTATTCCTTTCGATGCGGCACCGCAAGCATTGCTCGGCGCGGCGCAACAGCCGGCCCTTGGCAGGCGTTGCCCTTCGGGTTAAGAGGGCCAAAATGTCGACGAAAGGTCTGACGCGTGAGCAACAGCGACGGTTTCATCGAAGAAGTCACCGAGGAGGTTCGGCGCGACAGGCTCTTCCGGCTGATGCGCCGCTACGGCTGGATCGCGATTGTCGCGATCCTGCTTCTGGTGGGCGGGGCCGCCTGGAACGAATGGCGCAAGGCACAGGCAAGGGAGGCCGCACAGGATTTCGGCGACACCATGCTCGCCGCCCTGTCGGAGTCGGACCGCCCCGCGCGTGCCTCGGCCCTGGCCGACATCGACGCCCCCAACCCCGAGGCCGCGGCGATCCTTGACCTGCTCACCGCCGCTGAGACAGCCGGGCAGGACACAGGGGCAGCCGCCGAACGGCTGCTTGACATCGCCGATCGGACGGAAACCGGAGAGGTCTATCGCCACATCGCGATTCTCAAGGCCGTCACTTTGCCGGACTCCGGACTTGACGCCAACACCCGCCGCCAGCGTCTCGAAGGCCTCGTCTCGGAGGGCGGCACCGTCCGGCTTCTGGCCGAGGAACAGCTTGCCCTGATCGACCTCGAGACCGGCGACCGCGATGCGGCGATCGAGCGACTGACGGCGATCACCACGGATGCCGAGGCGACGGCGGGCTTGCGTCGTCGGGCGACACAAGTGATGGTGGCCTTGGGAGAAGACCCGCCGGACACGCTAGGACGTGAACCCGACGCGGCGGGCGAATTGCAATAAAAACAGCCAACGGTCAAACGGCAAACGGCGACAAGCGAGGGCGAAGCAGTGCGGGCACAGAAGATCATTGGCGGGCTGGTGACAGCTCTTGCCCTCGCGGCGTGTTCCCAGAACGAACCGATCCTGAGCGGCGAGCGCGAAGGCATCCGCGAGGTTCTGCAAAGTGATGTGCGCCGCGTCCAGGAGGAAGAAACGCCGGAAAACCGCTCGCGTCCGGTGGCCCTTCCCGCGACGACCGTCAACGCCGACTGGACACAGCGGATCGGATCACCGGCGACGCGCACCGCACATCCCGCGCTCTCGAACGCACCGCAGCTGGCGTGGTCGGCGGATATCGGCGCGGGCGATGGCAAACGCGCGCGCATAACGGCGGATCCGGTCGTGGCCGGCGGTCGTGTTTTCACACTCGATGCGCGTTCGACCGTCTCGGCGGTGTCGACCTCGGGGTCGATCTTGTGGACGACCGACCTGACACCGTCGCGCGACCGCGCGACCGAGAGCGGCGCTGGCGGCCTTGCTTATGGCGACGGCAAGATATTCGTGTCCTCCGGCTTCGGCGTGCTGACAGCGCTTGACGCCGAAACCGGCGAGCGCGTGTGGCAACAGGATCTCGGGGCACCCGGAACGGCGGCACCGGCGGTCTATGACGGGCGGGTCTACGTCGTCGCGGGCGGGGATGTCGGCTGGGTTCTCGACGTCGAGACCGGCCGCATCCAGTGGCAGCTCGGCGCCACGCCCGATATCCATAACGTGATCGGCGGCCCGGCCCCGGCGATCACCGACACCTACGCGGTGTTTGCCTTCGGCGCGGGCGAATTGCAGGGCGCGTTGCGCAAGGGCGGCTTGCGCCTGTGGGACGCGCAGGTCGCCGGCCAGCGGGCCGGCGTGGCCAGCGCGCGGGTTCTGGACATTACCGGCGATCCGGTGGTGGTCGGTGACCGCGTCTTCACCGGCAGTCACGCGGGGCGAACCGTCGCCTTGCGCCTTGGCAGCGGCGAGCGCATCTGGACCGCGAACGAGGGCCCGCTCAACCCCGTCTGGCCCGCAGGGGACTCGCTCTTCATGGTGACGGATCGCAACGAACTGGTACGGCTGTCGGCCGAGGATGGCAGCCGGATCTGGGGCCATCCCATGCAGCTTTTCACCTCGCAGAACCCGAAACGGCAGGCCGAGATCGTCGGTCATTTCGGCCCGATCATCGCCGGTGGTCAGCTGATCCTGGCCTCGGGCGACGGGCAGTTGCGGTTCTTCAACCCCGCGTCGGGCGAGATGACGCGCGCGGTCGATCTGCCGGGCGGTGCGACGACAAACCCGGTTGTCGCCGGCAACGCGCTTTACGTCGTGTCGCGAGACGGGCAATTGCTGGCTTTCCGTTGACCGCGTGATCCTGTACCAAAGCGGACTGACGCCGAAGCGGAGCCTGAGCCATGTCCTTCACCCTCGCCATCGTGGGGAGGCCCAACGTGGGCAAATCCACGCTGTTCAACCGACTTGTCGGCAAACGTCTGGCACTGGTGGACGATCAGCCCGGCGTCACCCGTGATCTGCGCGAGGGCGAGGCGCGATTGGGCGACCTGCGCTTTACCGTGGTCGATACCGCCGGGCTTGAGGATGCGCGCGACGAAAGCCTGCAAGGCCGGATGCGGCGGCTGACCGAACACGCGGTCGATCTGGCCGATGTCTGTCTTTTCCTGATCGACGCGCGCGCCGGGATCACGCCCACCGACGAGATCTTCGCCGAGATCCTGCGCAAACGCTCGGATCACGTCATTCTCGGCGCCAACAAGTCCGAAGGATCCGCCGCCGATGCGGGCGTGATCGAGGCGTGGGGCCTTGGGCTGGGCGAGCCGATCCGGCTGTCGGCAGAGCATGGCGAGGGGCTGAATGATCTCTACGCGCAGCTCATGCCACTGGCCGACGCGTTCGAGGCCCGTGCCGAGGCCGAGGCCCCCGAAACCGATATCGAGGTGACCGAAGAAGGCGAGACCGTCGATGCGCGCGATCACGCCCCCACGCTTGCGCGCCCGCTTCAGGTGGCAGTCGTCGGGCGCCCCAATGCCGGGAAATCCACGCTGATCAACAAGATCCTCGGCGAGGACCGCCTGCTGACCGGCCCCGAGCCGGGGATCACCCGCGATGCGATCTCGCTTCGGATCGACTGGGACGGCCTGCCTGTGCGGATTTTTGATACCGCCGGTATGCGCAAGAAGGCGCGGGTGCAGGACAAGCTTGAAAAGCTTTCCGTATCCGACGGGCTGCGCGCGGTAAAATTCGCCGAGGTGGTCGTGGTGCTTCTGGACGCCGCCATTCCCTTCGAGCAGCAGGATCTGCGGATCGCCGATCTGGCCGAACGCGAGGGCCGCGCGGTGGTTCTGGCGGTCAACAAGTGGGATGTGGAAACCGACAAGTCGACCAAGCTCCGCGATCTGCGAGAGGCGTTCGAACGTCTTCTGCCGCAGCTGCGCGGCGCACCTCTTGTGACCGTTTCGGCCAAGACCGGGCGCGGCCTCGACCGGCTGCGCGCCGCCGTGGAAAAGGCCCATGACGTCTGGAACCGGCGTGTGACAACCGCGCAACTCAACCGCTGGCTGGTGGGCATGATCGAGCAGCACCCGCCCCCGGCCCCCGGCGGTCGCCGGATCAAGCTGCGCTACATGACGCAGGTCAAGACCCGTCCCCCCGGTTTCGTGGCGATGTGCAGCCATCCCGACAAGCTGCCGGAAAGCTACACCCGCTACCTCGTGGGCGGGCTGCGCGAGCATTTCGACATGCCCGGCACCCCGATTCGCCTGCATATGCGCAGCCAGTCAGAGAAAAACCCCTACAAAGCCCGGAAAAAGCCCGGCCCGTCGAGCCTGCGCAAGCATATCTCGGGACGGTCCTCGAAGTAACGGGGTGCGCGTGGCCTCAGACCTCTGGCCAGGCGTCGATCACCTCCATCGCCTCGTCCGCGGTTTCGACAAAGCGGAACAGGTCCAGATCCTCGGCGCTGATCGTACCGGCCTCGGCCAGGGCCTGCCAGTTGATGATCGAACGCCAGAACGTCTCGCCGAACAGCAGGAAGGGCACCTTCTTCATGCGGTCCGTCTGGATGAGCGTGAGCGCCTCGAAGGTTTCGTCCAGCGTGCCGAAGCCCCCCGGAAAGACGCAGATCGCCTTGGCGCGCATCAGGAAATGCATCTTGCGGATCGCGAAATAGTGAAAGTTGAAGCACAGCCCCGGCGTCACGTATTCATTCGGCGCCTGCTCGTGCGGCAGCACGATATTCAGCCCGATCGACGCGCCGCCCGCATCGGCCGCGCCGCGATTGCCTGCCTCCATCACACCGGGCCCGCCGCCCGTCGCGATCACATTCTCGCGCCCGTAACTGGCCATGGATTTTTCTGTCATCAGCCGCGCGAACTTGCGCGCCTCGTCATAATATTTCGACAGGTTTGCCAGCGTCTCGGTCCGGGCCGTGGCCTTCTGCGCCGGTTCGGGAATGCGCGCGCCCCCAAAGAGGACCACGGTGCTCTGGATGCCGCGCTCGTTCAGGATCATTTCCGGTTTCAGCAGTTCGAGCTGCAACCGCACGGGGCGCAGCTCGTCGCGACACAGGAAATCGTCATCGGCAAAGGCAAGGCGGTAGGCCGGCGCGCGGGTCTGCGCGGTGTCGGGCACCTGTTCGGCCGTCGACCTGTCCGACTGGGCATCGCGGAACTGGCTCCGGCGGTTGTCTTTCATCGCGGGCGGTCCTTGCTTGGGTCTGGGCATTCAGGCGTAGCCTTTTTCACGGGACAATAAAAGCCGAAGAGACCCGCGTGATCGCGGGACCATCCGGTCGTGTCGGTCCGGCTTGCCCGTGCCCTGGCGCGACGCGATGACACCATGCACCCCAGCCACCATCCGGGCGTATCTGGACAGCACCCGCCCACGGCGATAGAGGGGCGTGATGGCCCAGGAAAAGGACAATCCGAACTACAAGGTGATCGCCGAGAACCGGCGTGCACGGCACGACTATGCCATCGAGGACGATCTCGAATGCGGCATCATCCTTGAAGGGTCCGAGGTGAAGTCGCTGCGCGTGAACAGCGCCAACATCGCCGAAAGCTATGCATCCGTGGAGCATGGCGAACTGTGGCTGGTGAATGCCTATATCGCGCCCTACGAGCAGGCGGGGCGGTTCGGCCACGAAGACAGGCGGCGACGCAAACTGCTCGCCTCGCGCCGCGAACTGGCGCGGCTGTGGAACGCGACGCAACGCAAGGGAATGACGCTGGTGCCGCTGGTGCTGTATTTCAACCATCGCGGCATCGCAAAGATCAAGATCGGCATCGCCAAGGGCAAGAAGAAGCACGACAAGCGCCACACGGAGGCCGAGCGCGACTGGAACCGTCAAAAGCAGCGCTTGCTGAAACAGCGCGAGTGACGCGCAATCGGGGGACCTTGGCCTTTGCCCATGGCGCGATATTTCTTCGGAAGCGTCACGAAACGGGGGCCGCATGGAATTGATTATCAGCCTGATCGCGGGCGCCATCGGCGGCAATGTCGCGGGCGGGCTTTTGAACCGCATGAGCCTTGGCACCATCGGCAATTCCATCGCAGGCATACTCGGGGGCGGGATCGGGATCTACATCCTGTCGATGCTGGGGGCCGAGAGCCTCGCGCGGATCGCCGGGGGTAGTGAGATCGGCGAAATCGGCGCACTCATGGGGCCGTTCGTGATGGGCGGACTCGGCGGTGCGATTATCCTCGTGATCGTCGGGACGCTCTGGCGGATGGTGACAAGATAGGTGTCCGCCGGCACGGCCTTGCCCTTGGCGCGCCCAGACTGTAGCTAGGACGGGCATGATCACGGGGACGCCCATGGCAACTGACGATCCGAAGACCCTTGTGTCCACCGACTGGCTGGCCGCGCATCTGAAGGACCCCGATCTGCGGATCCTCGATGGCACGCTCTTCATGGCCGACGAAGGACGTGATGCCCGCGCCGAACACGAGGCCGCGCACATTCCCGGCGCGCGCTTCTTCGATATCGACGATATCAGCGATGCGCGCTCCGAATTGCCGCACATGGTCCCCCCGGTCGAGAAATTCATGTCGCGCCTGCGGGCCATGGGCGTGGGCGACGGGCATCAGGTCGTGGTCTATGACGCCAAGGGGCTGTTTTCAGCGGCGCGTGTCTGGTGGCTGTTTCGCCTGATGGGTCAGGACAACATCGCCGTGCTGGATGGCGGCCTGCCCAAGTGGCAGGCCGAGGGACGCCCCATCGAGGACCTGCCGCCATTGGTGCGGGATCGCCACATGACGGTGCGCCGGCAGAACCACATGGTTCGGGACGTGACGCAGGTCTCGGCGGCGTCGAAACTGGGCGATCACGAGATCCTCGACGCCCGCGCCGCCGCCCGCTTTCGCGGCGAGGTGACCGAGCCGCGACCGGGGCTGCGCGAAGGGCATATCCCCGGCTCAAGGAATGTGCCCTATTCCGACCTGCTCAACGACGACAAGACGATGAAGGATCCCGACAGCTTGCGCGCCGTCTTTGACGCCGCCGGGGTCGACATGACCAGGCCGGTGATTACCACCTGCGGATCGGGCGTGACCGCGGCGGTAATCAACCTCGCGCTGGAGCGGATCGGCAAGACGGATCACGCGCTTTACGACGGGTCATGGACCGAATGGGGCGCGTCGCAGGCGCTGCCCGTCGCCACAGGAGAGGCATGATGTTCGAGAAACTGAAGGAAAAACCCGCCGACAAGATCATCGCGATGGCCCAAGCCTATCGCGAGGATCCGCGCGAGACCAAGATCGATCTGGGCGTGGGCGTCTACAAGACACCCGAAGGCGTGACCCCGATCATGCGCGCCGTCAAGACGGCCGAAAAGCAGCTTTGGGAGGCCGAGACGACCAAGGCTTATACCGCGCTGGCCGGCGATCCGATGTTCACCGATGCCATGGTCGGGCTGGTTATGGGCGACGCTGTGACACGTGATCATGTCTCGACCATCGCGACGCCGGGCGGCACCGGCGCGGTGCGGCAGGCCTTCGATCTGGTCAGGATGGTCAATCCCGGCGCGCGTGTCTTCGTGTCGGATCCGACATGGCCCAATCACCTTAGCATCCTCGCGCATATGGGAATGGAGATGGTGCCCTATCGCTATTTCGACAGCACCACCTGTGCGGTGGATTTCGACGCGATGATGACCGATCTTGACGGCGTGCGCGCGGGCGATGTGGTGCTGCTGCACGGGTGCTGTCACAATCCGACCGGCGCCAATCTGAACATGACCGAATGGCAGGCCGTCGTGGATCTGCTGAACGCCAAGGGCGCGCTGCCGATGATCGACATCGCCTATCAGGGCTTTGGCGACGGTCTGTCAGAGGACGCGGCGGCGGTACGCCATGTCGCGGCCAACTGCCCCGAGACGCTGATCGCCGCGAGCTGTTCGAAGAATTTCGGCATCTACCGCGAGCGCACCGGCATCCTGATGGCGGTGGCCGGCGACAAGGCCCTGCAAAAGGTGACGCAAGGCAACCTCGCCTATCTCAACCGGCAGAACTATTCCTTCCCGCCCGATCACGGCGCGCGGCTGGTGGGCATGGTGCTGACCGACGACACGCTGCGCGCCGACTGGCAGGCCGAGCTGGAAGACGTGCGCCTGAACATGCTGAAACTGCGCGAGCAGCTGGCCGGTGAGTTGCAGAAGATTTCCGGCTCCGACCGGTTCGGCTTCATCGCCCAGCATCGCGGCATGTTCTCGCGGCTCGGGGCGACGCCTGAGCAGGTCGAACGGATGCGCGAAGATCACGGCATCTACATGGTCGGCGACAGCCGGATCAACATCGCCGGCCTCAACGACCGCACCGTGCCGATCCTTGCCCGCGCGATGGTCGACGCGGGCGTCTGAGACGCGACCGAAAAGGGGCGGCCCAACCGGGCCGCCCCATGCGTCATAGCGATACGTGCCGGATCACTCGGGCATGATCACCGCGTCGATGACGTGGATCACGCCGTTGCTGGCTTCGATATCCGCCTGCACAACATTCGCGCCATCCACTGTGACCCCGCCCTCGGTGCCGATGGTCACGTCAGCGCCCTGCACCGTGGTGGCCATCATGCCATCTGTCAGATCGCCCGACATGACCTTGCCCGGCACCACGTGGTAGGTCAGAATCGCGGTCAGCTGATCCTTGTTTTCCGGCTCCAGCAGGGATTCAACCGTGCCGTCCGGAAGGGCGGCAAAGGCATCGTTGGTCGGGGCAAAGACCGTGAACGGCCCGTCGCCTTTCAGGGTGTCGACGAGGTCCGCCGCTTCGACCGCGGCGACCAGCGTCGAGAACGCCTCGTTGCCGGCCGCGATATCGACGATGTCTTGCGCGTCGCCGTCGGTTTCGGCAAACGCGGGCGCTGCCATCAAGGCTGAGACCGCCAGAGCGAGATAGGTTCTGCGAAACATTTGATGAACTCCTGTTGAGTATCGATTTCTTCGATGCCGAAATAGGCACATCAGGTAAACGCACCGCGTGTGCGAATGGTTCACGCGGTTTTCCGAGAATTCGGCCTTGACTTTCCCCAATCAAATGCCAAGCGCGATGTCTGCGGGAAATCAAATCACGGATTTGTGTTGCTTTGGGCCGACCCGATCCGGGTCTCGTTGTCCCTGATCCCGATGTTACCCAAGACCGCAGCTTGACGCCGCCGGTACCCGTCGGGACATACGCAGAGACGCGAGGGGACCTCTGGCATTGACACCTGACGGGACTTGTACACATCGTGAGGGGTGGCTTGTCAGGACATCAAGACGCCGTTCCCTCAGCGGGCACAGGATCGCGCCATCGGTTCGCGAACCACAGCCTTGCGGCCCTGCCCCAAAGGGGCGGTCATTTCGCGGATGTGGCTTTGGGTAGGACCCTGGCGGCAAGATGGGCGGACCGCTTCGTCGCAGCCAATGCGGAGCGGCGTTGCACGGGCCCGGAACGAATACGGCGCGGTATAGCGCGCCCCGGAGACAGTCGCGCATCCCGTCGAAACGCCGGATCACGATGCCAGTCAGGAGGATCAAGATGAACATTGCCCGAACGAAAGACGGCACCAACGAGAACCCGTTTCGCGCCAACATACGCGACCACTACTGGAAGGACGAGGCGGAGGTGATCCGCATCCTGTTGGAACGCATCGGCCTGTCGGACGAGGATCGCCGAAAAGTCGCCGCCATGGGTGCGCAATATGTCGACCGCGTCCGGCGCGAAACCTCGCCGTCGATGATGGAGGCGTTTCTTGCCGAATACGGCCTGTCGACCGAAGAGGGCGTCGGGCTGATGTGTCTGGCCGAGGCGCTGTTGCGGGTGCCCGACGCCGAAACCATTGACGACCTGATCGAGGACAAGATCGCACCGTCGAACTGGGGCGCGCATCTGGGGCATTCCTCGTCGTCACTGGTCAACGCCTCGACATGGGCCTTGATGCTGACGGGCCGGGTGCTGGATGATGATCCCAAGGGTCCGGCGCGGGCGCTGCGCGGTCTGGTCAAACGCATGGGCGAGCCGGTGGTACGCACCGCCGTCGGTCAGTCCATGCGCATTCTCGGACGTCAGTTCGTGCTGGGCCAGACCATAGACGAGGGGATGAAGAACGCCCGCGAGCTTGAAAAGAAGGGCTACACCTATTCCTACGACATGCTAGGCGAGGCCGCGCGCACCGACGAGGACGCGCAGCGCTATCACGCCGCCTATGCCAAGGCCATCGCGTCGATCGCCAAACAGGCCAAGGGCGACGTGCGCTCCAGCCCCGGCATCTCGGTCAAGCTGTCGGCGCTGCATCCGCGCTACGAATACACGCATCGCGAAACGGTGATGGCCGAACTGCTGCCGCGGGCGCAGGAACTGGTGCGACAGGCCGCCAAGGCCAATATCGGCTTCAACATCGACGCCGAGGAACAGGACCGTCTGGACCTGTCGCTCGATGTGATCGAGGCGATGCTGTCGGATCCCGCGCTCGAAGGCTGGGACGGATTCGGCGTCGTGGTGCAGGCTTACGGACGTCGCGCCGCCCCGGTGATCGAAGCACTTTATGATATGGCCGAACGGCTGGACCGCAAGATCATGGTGCGGCTCGTCAAGGGCGCCTACTGGGACACCGAGATCAAGCTGGCGCAGGAAATGGGCGTCAAGCGCTTCCCGGTGTTCACGCGCAAGGTCAACACGGATCTCAGCTTCATGGCCTGTGCGCGCATGCTGATGGACCGGCGCGACCGGATCTATCCGCAATTCGCCACGCATAACGCGCATACCTGCGCCGCCGTCATAGAGATGGCCGGCAATGACAAGGACAGTTTCGAGTTCCAGCGCCTGCACGGCATGGGCGAATCGCTGCACGGTATCGTGAAGGACTCCGAGGGCACGCGCTGCCGCATCTACGCGCCGGTAGGCGCGCATCGCGATCTTCTGGCCTATCTGGTACGCCGCCTGCTGGAAAACGGGGCAAACTCGTCCTTCGTCAACCAGATCGTCGACGAGTCGATCCCGCCGGGGGAGATCTCGCGCGACCCGGTCAAGGAGGTCGGGGCCCTCGGCGAGCAGATCGCCAACCCGACGATCACGCGCCCGGAAGAGTTGTTCGCGCCAGAGCGCAAGAACTCCAAAGGCTACCGCGTGAACGAGCCGGCCTCGGTGCTGCCTCTGCTGGCGGCGCGCGAGGAGTTTGCCGACACCACGTGGACCGGCGGGCCGATGATCGCCGGGTCGCCCGCACCGAAGGGCCCGGCCCGCGAGGTTCATTCGCCCGCCGACACCGCCCGCGTGATCGGCACCGTGCACGAGGCCACACCGGACGAGGTCTCGACCGCGCTCGACGCCGCCGAGAGCGGGTTCCGCGACTGGTCGGCCAGACCCGTGGCCGAGCGCGCGGATATCCTGCGCAAGGTGGCCGACCTGTACGAGGACAACATGGCCGAACTGACGGCCATCGCCACCCGCGAGGCCGGCAAGACCCTGCTCGACGGGATTGCCGAGGTGCGCGAGGCGGTCGATTTCCTGCGGTTCTACGCGGTCGAGGCCGAGCGTCTGGATGCCGAGGAACCGGGCAGCCCGCGCGGCGTGTTCGTCTGCATCAGCCCGTGGAACTTCCCTCTGGCGATCTTCACCGGGCAGATCGCGGCGGCGCTCGCCGTCGGCAATGCGGTCCTCGCGAAACCAGCCGAGCAGACGCCGATGATCGCGACCCGCGCGGTCGAACTGATGCGCGAGGCCGGTCTGCCCGAGGCGGCGCTGCAACTTCTGCCCGGTGACGGGCCGAACGTGGGCGGGCCGCTGACCAGCGATCCGCGCATAGCCGGCGTATGCTTCACCGGCTCCACGCAGGTGGCGCAGATCATCCACAAGGCACTGGCAAAGAACGCCGGGCCGGATGCGGTGCTGATCGCCGAGACCGGCGGCCTGAACGCGATGATCGTGGACTCGACCGCGCTGACCGAGCAGGCGGTTCGCGATATCCTGATCGCGTCCTTCCAGTCGGCGGGTCAGCGCTGTTCGGCGCTGCGCATGCTCTACGTGCAGGAAGAGGCGCGCGACCGGCTGCTGCACATGCTATACGGCGCGATGGACGCGCTGGTGATCGGCGATCCGTGGCGCACCGATGTGGACGTTTCGCCGGTCATCGATGCCGACGCGCAGAAAGACATCTCTGACTACGTGACGGCGCACGAGACAAAGAAGAAAGTGCCCAAGAAACTGGCGGTGCCCGACGGCGGAACCTTCACGTCGCCGGCGGTGGTCGAGGTGGGCGGCATCGCCGATCTCGAGCGCGAGATCTTCGGGCCGGTTCTGCACGTCGCCACCTTCAAGGCGCGCGATATCGACAAGGTGGTCGATGACATCAACGCCCGCGAATACGGGCTGACCTTCGGGTTGCACACCCGGATCGACGATCGGGTGCAACAGATCGTCGAGCGTATCCAGGTCGGCAACACCTATGTCAATCGCAACCAGATCGGCGCCATCGTGGGCAGCCAGCCCTTTGGCGGCGAGGGGCTGTCGGGGACCGGTCCAAAGGCTGGCGGGCCGCTTTACCTGACGCGCTTCCGGCGCACCGCCAAACCCGGGGCGCATGACGCGCCCAAGGCGGATGCGGTCAAACCCGACGCGCTGAAAAAGGCGATCGGCGGGATCGATGCGCGCAACTGGGCGGCGCGGCCGGAACGCGTATCGGCCCTGCGCACCGCGCTGAGCGGCTCCAAGGGCCTTGTACGCAAGGCACTGTCGGAAACCGCCGGGTTCGACGTGTCGCCCCAGACCCTTCCGGGTCCGACAGGCGAAAGCAACCGCTTGCGGATGTATCCCAGGGGCACGGTGCTTTGTCTTGGACCAACGCCCGAGATCGCCACGGCGCAGGCGGTGCAGGCGCTTGCCGCAGGCTGCGGTGTGGTGATGGCGGTCCCGGGCGCCGAGGCCGCCGCCAGGTCGCTGCAAGCGGCCGGCGCGCCGATCGTGGAGGTCGAAGGCACGGTGGAGGCCGAGACGCTCAGGACCATGAAGGGCGTCGCCCTTGTCTGCGCCGCCGGGATCTCGGACTGGACCAAAGGCTTGCGCGTGGCGCTGTCGCAGCGCGAGGGCGCGATCCTGCCGCTGGTGACGGAAATCGTCGCGCCAGAGCGCTTCGTGCTCGAACGGCATCTGTGCATCGATACGACCGCGGCGGGCGGCAACGCAAGCCTGCTGGCCACCGCATCGTGACCCGGGTCGCGGCCGGCTTGACCCGGCCGGGAC
>JAWLGF010000125.1:0-3970 GCA_041685205.1 Roseovarius sp. | reverse complement strand
TCCTTGAAGGTCTTGCCCAGGTTTTGCACCCTGACGATGGTGGTCATGCCGGTCCCCTTGATGTTCGGCGGGAACCTAGAGGATTGGGGCGTCAGTGCAATGGGCGACGCGTCGCGCGCCTAATCCAGCGCCGCGATGGCCGCGCGCAGCGTCGCGATCCCCTCGCCCGTCTCGGCCGAGGTCAGGATCAGCTCGGGGTACGCCGCCGGATGCGGTGCGAGCTTGCCGCGCACCTGGTCCAGCACGGGCTCGCGCGCGCCCGCCTTGATCTTGTCGATCTTGGTGAGCACGCATTGAAAGGTGACCGCCGCCCCGTCCAGCAGCGTCATGATCTCCTCGTCCACCGGCTTGATGCCGTGGCGCGCATCGACCAGCACGAAGGCCCGGCGCAGGGTCGCGCGGCCCGCGAGGTACTGCTTGAGCAGCGCCTGCCATTGCCGCACCACCGCCACCGGCGCGTTGGCGAACCCGTAACCCGGCAGATCGACGAGGTAATGGCTCTCGCCGCAGGTGAAATAGTTGATCTCTTGTGTGCGCCCGGGCGTGTTCGACGCCCGGGCCAGGGCCTTGCGCCCGGTCACGGCGTTGATCAGGGTAGACTTTCCCACATTTGACCGACCCGCAAAGCAGACTTCGGGGCGGTCGGCGGGCGGCAGGCCATCCATCGCCACCACGCCTTTGAGGAAATCCACCGGCCCGGCAAAAAGCTTGCGCCCGGTCTCGGATGCGTCGGGATCGGGGGCGTCCGCGACGGGAAAGGGCAGCGCCGTCATGTCCTCGCGCGCCTTGCGATGTCCCCGCCGCCGCGCGTCACTTCTTCTTGTCCGTGCCGGTCTGCGGCTCGCCCTTCCTGAAGCTCGACATGATGTTGCCGAACACGTCTGGCTTGTAGCCCTGGCTGCGCATGATCAGGTACTGCTGCGAGAAGGTGATCAGGTTGTTGGCGATCCAGTACAGCACGAGCCCGCTGGCAAAACTGCCGAGCATGAACATGAAGACCCAAGGCATCCAGGCAAAGATCATCTTCTGCGTCGGATCGGTCGGCGCCGGGTTGAGCTTTTGCTGAAGCCACATCGACACGCCCAGACACAGCGGCATGATCCCGATGAAAATGAGCGCCAGTATCGATCCAGGCTCGGGCCCGGCCCAGGGCATGATGCCCCACACGTTAAAGATCGACGAGGGGTCCGGCGCCGACAGGTCGCGGATCCAGCCGACCCACGGCGCGTGGCGCAATTCGAGCGTGACGAAGATCACCTTGTAGAGCGAGAAAAAGATCGGGATCTGCAGCAGGATCGGCAGACAGCCCGCGGCCGGGTTGACCTTCTGCGTCTTGTAAAGCTCCATCATCTCCTTCTGGAGCTTCTGCTTGTCGTCGCCGGCGCGTTCCTTGATCTGCTCCATCTGCGGCTGGAGCTCCTTCATCTTCGCCATCGAGACGTAGGATTTGTAGGCCAGCGGCAGCAGCACGATCTTGATTAGCAGCGTCAGCCCGATGATCGCCCAGCCCATGTTGCCGATGAGCGCGTTGAGCCAGTGCAGCACGGCGAAAATCGGCTTGGTCAGGAAGAAGAACCAGCCCCAGTCGATGGAATCGAGAAACCGCTCGACGCCTTCTTCGTTCTGGTAGTTCCGGATGGTCGCCCATTCCTTGGCGCCCGCGAACAGCCGGCTTGTCGAGGCGGTCGTCTCGCCCGGTTCAAGGCTGCGCGTGGGCTGAACCGTCTCGGTCTGGTATATGCCGCGGCGCGGATCGTATTTGCTGACCGCCTTGAACGCGTTGCCCTGTTCGGGGATCAGCGTGGTCATCCAGTAATGGTCGGTGATCCCGATCCAGCCGTTTTCCTCGACTTGAGTGACCTCGGCGCGCGCGCCTTCGCGCGCGTTCATCTCGTAATCTTCCACATTGGAATAGCTGGTCTCGGTCAGCTCGCCATCGGCCATGCCGACGACGCCCTCGTGAAGGATGAAGAAATTCTTCAGATCGGGCGGCGTACCATGCCGCGCGAGAATGCCGTAGGGCGCAAGGCTGACCGTGTCGTCACCGGTGTTCTCGACCGACTGGCGAACCGAGAACATGTAATCCTCGTCGACGCTCAGCTCTCGGCGGAACTCCAGCCCGGATCCGTTGTCCCAGACAAGTGTCACCGGATCGTCGGGCGTCAGTGTCTCGCCGCTCTCGATCTCCCAGACGGTGTTGGCCCCCGGCACGTCTTGGGGGTCGAGTCCACTGCCCGGCGCCCATCCGTACAGCGCGTAATAGGGGTTGTCGGTGCCGATCGGCGACAGAAGCCGCACGATATCGGACTCCGTCTCGATCGTCTCGCGATATTCCTTCAGCAGAAGATCGTCGATTCGCCCGCCTTGCAGCGATACACTCCCGGTCAGACTGGGGGTTTCGATGTCGAGACGCGGGGCGTCGGCGGCGTCCTCGGCCCCCTCTCCGGCAGAGCCTGTGCTCGTCTCTTCGGACGTATCGTCGGCCCTGGGCGGTGTCAGATCCCCTTGGTCCTCCTGCTCGCTGATGGAGGTTTCGGACTCCGTCTGCTCGGGGTCGGGCGGCGGGAACATCACGAACCAGACAAGGATCACGAGAAAGCTGAGCGCCGTCGCGACGATGAGATTCCTGTTCTGATCATCCATGATGCGGCACCGTCCGGCTGTTGAAATACACGAGGGGGGTTCAACAGAGTGCGATCCCAAAGGTCAAGCGGTTTCCGGGGCGCGCCGGCACTTGCGGCACGGATCGCCTGCCGTGGTTTTGAATGGGCGCGTTGCAGACGCGCGCCGCCCGCCCGATCTTGTCGCCAGGGGCCGCGATCAGCGCAGGGCCGAAGCGATCGGGCGACATGGGGCGCTCGCAGTCGAACGGCATAGGGTTGGGCGGGCGATGGATCGCGGCCCGAAAAATGGGCCGCACTTTTAAGACAGGCGCATGCCTCGGGGAATGGTGACCTTCCCGACGCCCGGCGTCAGCTCGGCCCGTCGCCGATCCACGCGGAAATGATCGCCTGAGCGCTGTCGCTGTTCCAGTCGGCGTCGCCCTGAAGGCGCGCGATCTCGCGGCCTTGCGGATCCAGAAGCACGGTGATCGGCAGGCCGAAAACCCCCATGTCGCGGGCCAGCGCGCTCTTGGGGTCGCGGTGAAGCGGCAGGTTGTCGACACCGATATCGTCGAAGAATTTCTTCATCGCGGGCGGCGGGTTGCGCCCCGTGGCGATTGTCACGACGGCGAAATCTTCACTGCCCAGTGTCTCTTGCAAGGCCGACAGGGTGGGCATCTCCTCGCGGCAGGGCGCGCACCATGTGGCCCAGAAGTTCAGCACGACATGCCTGCCTTCGTAATCGGCCAGCGTTCTGGTGCTGCCATCTTCGGTCTCGAACTCGATGCCGGGTGCGTCTTCGGGGGAGGCATGGAAAGCCAGCTTTTTCATGTCCCCCTCTCGCAGCGCCTCGAGATCTGACATCTCCGCGACAGCACCGTTTGCACCAAGCGCAAGGCCGATATAAAGGATCAGATGCGAAATGCGTCTCATTTTTCCTCCAAAGGGCCGGGCACCATGACGGACACGACCTCGAACCAGATGTGGGGCGGCCGCTTCGCCGACACGCCCGATGCGGTCATGGAAGCAATTAACGCCTCCATCGCGTTCGACAAGCGGATGGCAGTGCAGGACATCGCCGGGTCGCGCGCCCATGCCGCCATGCTGGCCGCGACGGGCATAATCACTGATAACGACGCAGAGGCAATGCGGGAAGGGCTGCTCACGATCTTGTCAGAGATCGAGGACGGGGAATTCGCGTTCTCCACGGCGCTCGAGGACATCCACATGAATGTCGAGGCGCGGCTGACTGCGCTGATCGGTCCGCGCGCCGGGCGGCTGCACACCGCGCGGTCGCGCAACGATCAGGTGGCCACCGATTTCCGGCTCTGGGTGCGCGACCAGTGTGATGCCGCCGATGAGGGGCT
>JAWLGF010000053.1:0-16397 GCA_041685205.1 Roseovarius sp. | reverse complement strand
CGCCGACACGCCCAACGGGCTGATGGTGCCGGTGATCAAGGACGCCGACCGCAAGGGTCTGGTGGAGATTTCCAAGGAGCTGATGAGCCTGTCCAAGGCTGCCCGCGATGGCGAGCTGAAATCGAAGGACATGCAGGGCGCGACCTTCACCATCTCGTCGCTTGGCGGGATCGGCGGCACGTCCTTCACGCCCATCGTCAACGCGCCGGAGGTGGCCATCCTGGGTCTCACAAGATCAAAGATGGCGCCGGTGTGGAACGGTTCCGAGTTCGTGCCGCGCCTCATGCAACCCCTCTCGCTCAGCTACGACCACCGTGCGGTGGACGGGGCGCTTGCCGCACGCTTCTGCGTGACGCTCAAGACCCTGCTGGGCGACATGCGCAAGCTGATGTGGTAAGGAGAGATACCCATGGACATCAAGGTTCCCGATATCGGCGATTTCTCGGATGTGCCGGTGGTCAGCGTTCTGGTCAGCGTGGGTGACACCATCGCCGAGGAAGACCCGCTGATCGAGCTTGAGAGCGACAAGGCCACCATGGAGGTGCCGAGCCCTGCGGCCGGCAAGATCACCGAGATCAAGGTGGCCGAGGGTGACAAGGTCTCCGAAGGTACGCCGATCATGGTGATCGAGGCCGCCGATGCCGCGAAGGAGGCGCCAAAGTCCGAGGCCCCCAAAGCCGCCGCCCCGGCCCCGCAGGCTGCCACCGGCACGGCCACCGGCAAGGGCGACAAGCACGCCGATCTCGTTGTGCTCGGCTCCGGCCCCGGTGGCTATTCGGCCGCGTTCCGCGCCGCCGATCTGGGGCAAAAGGTGATACTGATCGAACGCTACCCGACGCTTGGCGGGGTTTGCCTTAACGTGGGCTGCATCCCCTCGAAGGCGCTTCTGCACGTCGCCAAAGTCATCACCGAGGCCGAGGAGATGGCGCATCACGGCGTCAGTTTCGGCAAGCCCAAGATCGACCTCGACGCGCTGCGCAGCTTCAAGGACAACACGATCAGCCAGCTGACCGGCGGGCTCGACGGTCTGTCGAAGGCGCGCAAGGTCGAGGTCGTGCAGGGCACGGGCAAATTTACAGGTCCCAACATGCTGGAGGTGGCGCATGAGGGGAAAACCGTCAGCGTCTCGTTCGACAACTGCATTATCGGCGCGGGGTCGGAGGTTATGACGCTGCCCTTCGTGCCGCATGACGACCCGCGCGTGATCGATTCCACCGGCGCGCTGGAACTGGAGGACATCCCCAAGCGGATGCTGGTGCTGGGCGGCGGGATCATCGGGCTGGAAATGGCCTGTGTCTACGATGCCTTGGGCGCGAAGATCACCGTGGTCGAGCTGATGGATCAGCTGATGCCCGGCGCCGACAAGGACCTCGTCAAGCCGTTCCACAAACGGATCGAAGGGCGATACGAATCGATCAGGCTCAAGACCAAGGTCACGGCGGTCGAGGCGCAGAAAAAAGGCCTGAAAGTCACCTTCGAGGATGACAAGGGCGAGACCACGACCGACACCTTCGACAAGATCCTCGTCGCCGTGGGACGCCGCCCCAATGGCAAGCTGATCGATGCCGAAAAGGCCGGTGTCGCGGTGGACGAACGCGGCTTCATCGCCGTGGACGACCAGCAGCGCACCAATGTCGGCCACATCTTCGCCATCGGCGATATCGTCGGCCAGCCCATGCTGGCGCATAAATCGGTGCACGAGGGCAAGGTTGCCGCCGAGGTGGTCGCGGGCCATAACCGCCATTTCGACGCGCGGCTGATCCCCTCGGTCGCCTATACCGACCCCGAAGTGGCGTGGTGCGGCCTGACCGAGACCGAGGCGAAGGCCAAGGGCATCAAGTACGAGAAGGGCGTCTTTCCATGGGCCGCGTCGGGCCGGGCGCTGTCGAACGCGCGCAGCGAGGGGATGACCAAGCTACTGTTCGATCCCGAGGACGAGCGCGTGATCGGCGGCGGGATCGTCGGAACAAATGCCGGCGATCTCATCTCGGAAGTGGCGCTCGCCATCGAGATGGGCGCGGATGCCACCGATCTCGGACAGACCATCCATCCGCATCCCACATTGTCGGAGACGGTGAACTTCGCCGCCGAGATGTTCGAGGGCACGATCACCGACCTGATGCCGCCAAAGAAAAAGAAGGCGTGAAGGTCCAGGATCGAGAAAGGGGGCAAGAAGCCCCCTTTTTCGATCGCCCCCAGAACGCGCCGGTCAGCCGCGTTCGGTATCCGTGCCGCGCACGCCGAGCAATTGGTCCATGCTGACCGAGGGCTGATCGCAACCTGCCTCGCCGACGATCTTGGCGGGCACGCCTGCGACGGTCTTCATGGGCGGCACATCCTGAAGCACAACCGACCCCGCCGCGATGCGCGAGCATTGACCGACCTTGATGTTGCCCAGAACCTTGGCCCCGGCGCCGATCAGCACGCCATTGCCGATCTTGGGATGACGGTCCTCTTCTTCCTTGCCGGTGCCACCAAGCGTCACCGAATGCAGCATCGAGACATTGTCGCCGACCACAGCCGTTTCGCCGATGACGATGGAATGCGCGTGGTCGATCATGATGCCCTTGCCGATGCGCGCCGCGGGATGGATGTCGACGCCGAACACTTCCGAGACACGCATCTGGAAGAAACGCGCCAGGTCGTACCGGCCCTCGGTCCAAAGCCAATGCGCGATGCGGTAGGCTTGGATTGCCTGGAACCCCTTGAAGAACAGCATCGGCGTGAGAAACCGGTCGCAGGCCGGATCGCGGTCGCGCACCGCAACGAGGTCGGCCCGCGCGGCAAGGCCGATACTCTCATCACCCGCCAGAGCCATGTCGCAGATCTCGCGCAGGATCTGCTCGGGCATCTCGTTCGATATCAGCTTGAGCGAGATACGGTAGGCGAGCGCTGATTCGAAACTGCCGTGGTGCAAGATGCTGGAATGCACGAGGCCGCCCAGCAACGGCTCGTCGGCAATGGCCGCTTCGGCCTCGCGGGCAATCTGGTCCCAGACCGGATCGAACTCGGCCAGCTTGGATCTTGTATGCGCCACGGTTACGTCCTCCTATGGATATATAAGAGTGTAGCAGATAGTCACAGGAGGCGAAATGCAAAGACGAGCGCAGGGTATCACGAATGGATGACGCGCGGCTGGCCGAGTTTCGGCACCGTATAGAAACACTTTTGACAGAGCTTGAGGACGAGGACACGCGCGGCCAGTCCGGCCAAGCCACGGTCGAGCTGGATCAGCAGGCCATCGGCCGGCTGAGCCGCATGGACGCGCTGCAGAACCAGGCGATGGCCAAGGCCGGCCATGCCCGCCGTCAGGTACAACGCACGCGTCTGAAGGCCGCGATCATCCGCATCGACGACGGCGAATTCGGATATTGCGAGGATTGCGGCGACGAGATCGGCCTCGGCCGGCTGAAGCTTGACCCCGCCGCGACGCGCTGCATTTCCTGCGCAACCGGCTAGACGACAGAGGACCAACCCATGACACGCCCCGCCGCCATCATCGTGAGCCACGGACAACCCTCCGATCCCGACCCGGCGCAGGCGGATCTAGAGGCATTCGCAACGCGTGTCGCAGCCCTGCTGCCCGACTGGCATGTCGGCGCGGTCACGCTGGCCAAGGACGGCGCCTTGGATCGCGCGCTTGCGTCGGCAGGGCCGACGCCGCTGATCTACCCGCTTTTCATGACCGAAGGCTGGTTCACCGGCGACAACCTGCGCAACCGGCTGCGGAATGCCCCCTCGGCGCGGGTCTTGCGGCCCTTGGGCGTGTCGCGCGCCCTTCCCGCCGTTGCGGCAGAGCTGTTGCAGGACGTTCTGACGACAAAGGGCTGGGCCGCCGCCGAAACGCAGCTTTTCGTCGCCGGGCACGGATCGGGCCGCAGCCCCAATTCGGCGCGCGACACCCGTGCCTTTGCCGAGGCCTTGTCAAATCGCCTTACCTTCGCCGACACGCGCGTCGGTTTTGTCGAGGAGCCGCCGTACCTCGCCGACCAGGCCGCGGGGCTGGGGGTGCAGGCGATCTGCCTGCCCTTTTTCGCCAGAATACTCGGTCATGTGGTCGACGACATACCACAGGCGCTGGACGCGGCCGGTTTCGCGGGTGTGCGGCTCGATCCCGTCGGGTGCGCACCGCGGATCCCCCGGCTTGTTGCCGACGCACTCGCCGATGAGGCCGCATTGTCTGGATAACACGCGGATTGCCGAGCGCGTTTGCGATAACCGTTATCGCTATCATCCGGAATGACCGTCAGAAAACCGGGTTTTGCGTCTTTCGACAGGGACCGCTTGGGGCTATACACCCGCCAAACCGGTTTAGGAGCATCCAATGACGATCACCGTCGGTATCAACGGATTCGGCCGCATCGGGCGCGCCACCCTTGCACATATTTCCGAAGGTCTGCGCAACGATATCGAGGTGGTCAAGATCAACGCCACCGGCCCGCTCGAGACGGCCGCCCACCTGATGCGCTATGACAGCGTGCATGGCCGCTTCCCGCACCCGATCACCGTGGACGGCAACAGCATGGATCTCGGGCGCGGTCCGATCGAGATGTTCTCGACCTATGACATGACCGCGCTGGACTGGGACGGGGTCGATGTCGTGATGGAATGCACCGGCAAGTTCAACGACGGTCTGACCGCGCGAACTCATCTCGAACGCGGCGCGGGCAAGGTCCTCTTGTCGGCGCCGGGCAAGAACGTGGACAGGATGGTGGTCTACGGCGTCAACCATGACAGCCTGCAACCCAAAGAGCGGATGATCTCGAACGGGTCCTGCACCACGAATTGCCTCGCGCCGCTCGCCAAGGCGCTGAACGACGCCATCGGGATCGAGTCGGGGCTGATGACCACGATCCACGCCTACACCGGCGATCAGCCGACGCATGACCGCCGGCATAGCGACCTTTACCGCGCGCGGGCTGCGGCGATGTCGATGATCCCAACGTCGACCGGGGCGGCGCGCGCGCTTGGCGAGGTGCTTCCGGAACTTGCAGGCCGGCTTGACGGCACCGCGATCCGGGTGCCCACACCCAATGTCTCGGCGGTCGATCTGACATTCGTGGCGCAGAAGGACGTGACCCGCGACGACGTGAACGAGGTAATGGCAGCCGCCGCCGCCGGGCCGATGAAAGGCATCCTCGGCTACGATCCCGAACCCAAGGTCAGCGTCGATTTCAACCACACAGAGGAAAGCTCGATCTTTGCGCCGGACCAGACCAAGGTCATGGGCAAGCGCCTCGTGCGGGTGCTGGCATGGTATGACAACGAATGGGGCTTTTCGTGCCGCATGGCGGATGTCGCGGTGGCCATGGGCCGGCTGAACTGAGCCGGGCGCGTTACCATTCGTGACAGAAGCTTCACACAAAGCTTACAGGATCGTCACATGAATTAATCATCCTCGGCGGCGGGCAGCGTGCCCGCTCTCACGCCAACAGAGGATGTTTCGATGACAAGATTGACCACGACCACCGCGATGGCGGTCTCCATGACCGCGCTCTGCGCTTTTGCCTCCCCCGCCAGTGCGGCTTGCGAGGACGGCGAAGATGCGGGCAACCCGACGCTCAACTGCACCGGCACCGATGGCGCACCGATCAACGACGCCCGTGACAACCTTTCCGTGACCGTCCAGAGCGGGGCCGAGCTCGTCGACAGTGACCGCCCTGTGGAGCTGACCGGATCGGACCAGCTGCTCAACAATCTGGGCCTGATCGAAAGCGTCGAGGATGACGCGGTACGCGGCACGGGCGCCAATCTGACGGTCAACAATTCCGGCACGATCGATGGCGGGGATCGCGGGATCCGGCTTCAGGACGACGCGGACGGTTTCACGCTCAACAACCTGGCGGATGGCGAGATCTTCGCGCGCCGTCAGGCCGTGCGGCTGGACAACGGCGACGCGCTGGAAGATGCGACGATCACCAATGACGGCCTGATCGAAAGCACCGATGGGCGCGCGATCCAGAGCCGCGGACCGGGCACGACGATCATCAATACCGGCACCCTGCGCGGCGGCGAGGAGGTGGTCGAAGCGCGCGAGGGGTTCAGCCTGACGAACACCGGCACCATCGCGATCCGGGGCCTTTCGTGGGACGCGACCGCGCAAAGCTGGACCAACGACAACGCGCCCGAAGACGAAGACGGCGTGCAATTCGCCAGCGGCACGCTCGACAACGACGGCGTGATCCTCGGCACCGATGACGGGGTCGATCTCGACGAAGGCACCATAATCAACCGGGCCAGCGGCGTGATCGTCTCGACCGGGGCCTTCGAAGATCCCTCGAATGGCGGCAGCGGCATCGACGTGGACGCGCTTTTCGAGCCGACCGTGGGCGACGACAGCCCGGCCGGTGCGCTGACCATCATCAACGAAGGCTATATCGAGGGCGTCAACGCCATCGGCACCGACCCCGGCGACATCGACAACGGGGAGCCCTCCAGCGCCTCCGAGCTTACAATCGAGAACAGCGGCACGCTGGTTGGCCGTTCGGGCACCGCGATCCGGATGGTGCCGACGCAGGGCGACAGCAGCCTGACGCTCACCGGCGACAGCGAGATTTTCGGCGATGTGATCTTTGGCGGTGGCGATGACGTGCTGACTGTCGGCGACGTGACGTCGGGTCCGCTGATCAACAGCGTTTTCGATGGTGGCGACGGCGACAACACCGTGCGGTTCACGGATCTTGCACTGGCTGACATCACCTCGGCCCGGTTCAACTCTGACTTCATACGGTTGGCATTCGATACGGATGGCAACGAGATCGCCGGTGATTTTGAGAACTTCGGCTTCTGGGAGTTTGGCGATGACGATGTGCGGACGACGTCGCAACTTCTTGCCGAACTGCCGCAAGCGACGCCGATCCCTCTGCCGGCCGGTCTGCCGCTGATGCTCACCGCGCTTGGCGGTCTCGCATGGCTGCGCCGCCGCAATCGGTCCGCCTGAGCCGCACCGCCCCGCGCCGGCCCTTGAGGCCAGAGATCCCGTCGGGCATACCCGGCGGGATGTTCCGTTCAAAGGCACCCGCGCCATGACCAACAGCATCGCAATCGGTCTGGCGCTTGTCATCATCGCCGTGCTGGGCGTCGACATGCTGCACTATGATGGGACGGGCCTTATCTTCACGGGGCGCAAGCTGATCGCCGCCATCGAGTTTCTTGCCGTCTGGCGTTAAGCGGTTTTGCTCCGAGGCCGATGGCGGACCACCCCCGCGCTGCAGTGGGGACGCTGGTGGATAAACATGTTACCCGTCGGATTTGACGATCACAGAGGCGCGTGAAGCGCGAGGTCGTCGATCTTGCGTTCGATGTGGTCGAGCATTTCCATGTAGCGCTCGCCCTCGATCGACCCGAACTGCGTTGTGAATTCTTCGCGCGACAGGATCTCCGGGATGTCGTCGAAGGAGACGACGACATCGCGTTCCGTCTCGATTCTCGAAATCAGGCGTGGCCAGTCCTCGGCCGGCGTCGACATGAACAATTCTGCCAGACGGATGCCCGAATTGTTGGCCGCCATGTCGGTGAAGTCAAAGCCGCCGTAAAGCGAGTCGGAAAGTTCCTTATACTCTCCCACAGACATTGAAGCCCTTCTGTTGCTGGCCGCTTTCAGGGCTGCCGCGGTGGTGAGGTGACGCCGCACATCGATCCGGTCATTCAACTTCAAGTTCTCACAGTGCTCCCGCCATTGGCGCACATCATCGGGGGCCTCCACGCTCATTGATCCAAGAGCCGCAAAGAAGATATCCGCGCCGCAAATATTGCTCAGCGCGAAGATGGACGCGGTAAAGGCGTCGTTTCGGTCTTCGCCGCGGGATACCACGCCCTCGTGTGCCTCTTCGAGGGCAAAGACGAGATATGGCAGGTAACTGCCCGTGTCAGGCAGGTCGCCGCGATCCATCGCTGCGCGGATCCGGGCATCGTAAGCTTCGACCAGATCCTTGCCGGGCATCTCGCCGCCGCGCAACGCCCCGAAAACCCCGCGCATAATGCCGTTCTTGCCAACCTCGTCGATCTGCAGGTCGACATAGGCGGTGTCGTCGAAAATGCGCATGCCCGACGCCGCCGTCATCAACGTGTCGCCGAGCGCATCTTCGGATATCGCGTTTGCGGCGAAACGGCCAACCTCCAGCGCGATGTCGGGCGGGATCGACAAAGGTCCGACCGTGACATTGTCCAGCATGACACGGTCCGCAAACTCCGGGACGGTGACCGACATGTTGATCCAGCGGCCGAGACCCGGCACGGGAAGCGATGCGTGGATTTCGACACCGGATGGGGCGACGGTGACATCGCCTCGAAACCCCGGAACAAACCGGGCCCCGAGCAGGATCCCGCTGTCAAGCTGGCCCTCGTTGACGATCAAGGGTTCGTCGTTGTCGCGTCCCGCCCGGGCGATGAACATCACATCCTTGACGACCTCACGGGCGGCCGCGACATCCTCGGGGCTGGGAGCGTCTTTTTTCTCGACCGTCGCTTCGGTCTCGATCACGGCGAATGCAAGACCAAGCACGGCCACCAGGATGAGCGCGATGAGCAAACCCAGCGACTTGAAGAGTCTCGACACCATTGGCTTACCTTACTGCATTGCGCGCGGAACAGACACATCCGTGGAGACGATTTCACGCATCGCTGACCATGTCCATCTGCGAATATGCCATTTGCGGGATGCGTGTGATGCGGCCAGTACAGCGACGCAGACCAACCGGCAGGACACCCCGTGACGCTGCGTCATGCCTCATGGCAATTTCTGCGCCGCAGCATAAGTCCATTATAGGGAGGCACGAAAGGATCGAAACGATGTCTTCTGCCATCATCTTGCCCCGCCCGCACCTGCTTCCCGGGACGCTTGCCGACTGGCGTCGCGTGCTGGCGAAACATTATGCAAGACTTGGGGGGATCTCACGGCAACGCCGCTTCATGGCCAACCTCCCGGATCGCAGCGTGAAGATGATTGCAGAGCGGGCAAGCCCCGATATCGTGCTGGGCATCGAGGCGGATGGGTGCGTCGTGGGTGTTCTTGAGATTTTCTGCGGGGCTGATGCGCATGCAGAGATCGGGATTTCGGTCGAGGACGCCTACCAGGGACATGGATACGGTCGAGCGTTGTTTCTCGACGGGTTAGCCGCCGCCAAGCGGATAGGCGTCCGAACCGCGGATCTCTATTTTTCTTGCGAGAACAGTGGCATCCGAAAGCTGGTGTCGGACTCCGGTGGCGAGGTCATCCGCTGCGGGGCCGAATGCGAAGCGCATATCGACATCGCGAATTACACCGCCCGTCAACGCACGGCGTCAGACCGCGCCGCCTTGCCGCGCCCCGCCCCCGTGACGCGGCGCATCGCGCGCGGGAATGCCTGAGAGGGGCGACCGCCATGTCATTGCATCGAAACGATGCGCGGCCTATGGCCGCTCACACACTGACCCTCCAAAGGAGACACTTCTATGAAAATTCTCATGGTTCTGACCTCGCACGATGATCTGGGCGACACCGGCCACAAGACCGGTTTCTGGCTCGAGGAATTCGCAGCGCCTTATTATGTGTTCAAGGAGGCCGGGGCCGATATCACACTCGCCTCGCCCGAAGGGGGACAGCCCCCTCTTGATCCCAACAGCGACGCAGAAGAGGCACAAACGGATGCCACCTTGCGGTTCAAGGGGGATGACGCGGCTCGAACAGCGCTGGCAAACACCGTCGCGCTCTCCGAAATCTCCGCTGACGCGTTCGACGCGATCTTCTACCCCGGCGGCCATGGCCCGCTGTGGGATCTGGCCGAGGACGCGCACAGCCGTGCGCTGATCGAGGGGTTCGCGGCCACGCAGCGCCCGATCGGCGCGGTCTGCCATGCACCGGCGGTCTTTCGCCACACCACGGGCGCGGATGGCAAGCCTTTGGTTTCCGGCAAGAAAGTGACCGGCTTCACCAATTCCGAGGAAGAGGGTGTGGGCCTGACCGGCGTCGTGCCGTTCCTTGTCGAGGACATGCTGAAAGCCAATGGCGCCACCTATCAAAAGGGGGACGACTGGGCGCCCTTCGTGGTGACTGACGGCCGTCTCGTGACCGGCCAGAATCCCGCCTCGTCCGAAGAGGCGGCGCGAAAGCTGCTCGCGCTGCTCTGATCGCAGGGCACCAACGGCCCCGACACGGGCCGCGCCGGGTGCATATCGCGTAGGCGCGGCGTGGTCGCCCGGTCGTAAAATCACCCGGGCGCGCTTGCGCCCGGGTCGTGTCATCTTCCATACTTCGTGAAACAGGGTGCGCAGCTCCGGATGATCCTGTCCGGACCGCTGCGCCGCCCGACAACGAAGAGGCCCGGATGGCACGTTTCAACCAGCCGCTTGGCGGCAACGAGATGCCGCGTTTCGGCGGGCCGGTCAGCATGATGCGCCTGCCCGTGCAAGAGACGGCGGCGGATCTGGATGCCTGCTTTCTCGGCGTGCCGATGGATATCGGCACTTCCAACCGCCCCGGCACCCGGCTGGGTCCACGCCAGATCCGCGACGAAAGCCGCATGCTGCGCCCCTACAACATGGCGACCGGCGCCGCGCCCTTCGAGCATCTTCAGGTAGCCGATATCGGCGATGTGCCGATCAACACCTTCGATCTGAAGAAATCCGTCGGGATCATCGAAAACCACGTCTCCGAGGTTCTGGGCCACGGTGCGATCCCGCTGATCCTCGGGGGCGATCACACGCTGACCTGGCCCGTGCTGCGCGCGATGCAGCAGACGCACGGGCCGGTCGCGCTGATCCATGTCGACGCGCATGCCGATATCAACGACCACATGTTCGGCGAACGCGAGGCACATGGCACGCCGTTTCGCCGCGCGTGGGAAGATGGCTGCCTGCAAAACGATCGCGTGGCGCAGATCGGGTTGCGCGGCACCGGCTATTCGCCAGAGGATTTCGACTGGGGCCGCGCGCGCGGCTGGCGCGTCGTGCCGGCCGAAGAGTGCTGGCACCGGTCACTGACGCCGCTGATGGCCGAAATTCGCCAGACGGTCGGCGATGCGCCGGTCTACATGAGTTTCGACATCGACAGTCTCGATCCCGCCTTTGCCCCCGGAACGGGCACGGTCGAGCCCGGCGGCCTGAATATCTGGCAGGCCATCGAAATCGTGCGCGGATGCGCAGGTCTGAACTTGGTGGGGTGTGACCTTGTCGAGGTATCGCCGCCCTATGATACATCGGGGAACACGTCCATGGTGGCTGCGAGCCTGCTTTACGAAATGCTCTGCGTCCTGCCCGGCGTGCCGCAGGGAAAAACCGGATAAAATCAGGGAGAGTGAAAGATGATGAAACGTCGCGAATTCCTGGGCACGGCCAGTGCTCTGGGTCTGGGTACACTGGCCGCGCCATCGATCCTGCGGGCACAGGAAGTCCCTTTGAAGGTTGGTACTTACGGTGGCTTCTTCGAAGAAAGCTTTAACGAGCATATCTACCCGGATTTCACCGCCGCAACCGGGATCGAGGTCGAGTCGGTCCCCGAACCCACCGGCGAGGCGTGGCTGGTGCAGCTTCAGCAGGCCGCCCGCGCCGGGCAGGCGCCGGCGGATGTGTCGATGATGGCGCAAGTCCCGCGGATCCGGGGCGAACGCGCCGAGCTCTGGGCGCCGCTGGATGCGAAGGCGATGCCCAACATCGAGAACCTGCCCGATCACTTTCGCCATGGCTACGAGGATGGCGAGATTTACGGCACCGGCGCCGTGAGCTGGTTCATCAGCCTCGTGAGCAACACCGATGTCTATCCCGACGCGCCCACTTCGTGGACGGAACTTTGGGATCCGGTCAATTCCGACAGTCTCGGGCTGCTCGCACTGGCCTCCAATTCCTTCCTGCTGGAGATCACCGCGACCTGCTATTTCGACGGCCCCGATATCCTGTCCAGCGAGGACGGCGTGATGCAGGTTCTGGAAAAGCTGACGGAGTTGAAACCCAACGTGCGGCTCTGGTATCGCGACGAGGGCCAGTTCCAGCAGGCGCTGGAGTCGGGCGAGATCCCGATGGGGCAGTACTACCATGACGTCACCGGACTGGCGGCGGCGGACGGCCAGCCGGTGCGGTCGACCTTCCCCGAGGAAGGCGCGGTGCTCGATTCCGGGTCTTGGGTCGTCTCGAACGCCTCGGACGCGGTCGAGGCGTCACAAGTCTTCATTGATTACATGGCCCAGCCCGAGATCCAGGCCAAGCTGTCGCGGTTCGTCGGCACCGCACCGACCGTGCCGCGCGAGATGACCGACCTGACGGACGAGGAGTTCGCGGCCGTGTCATCGGACACAACGCCGATCCTGCCGCAATACGATCTTTACGTGGACCGGGCGGACTGGGTGAACCAGAAATGGTCCGAAATGGTCACGGGCTGAGCGTGCTCCACCTGTCGCCCCGGGGCCGTCCGGGGCGGCCCCGACCGGATACGACGCGATGACCGAACTTTCCCTTAAGGGCCTGACCAAGCGGTTTGGGGCCCTCACGGCGGTGGACGACGTCACGCTGGACATCGCCGATGGCAGCTTTGTCTGCCTGCTGGGGCCGTCGGGCTGTGGCAAGACCACGCTTTTGCGGCTGCTGGCGGGGCTGGATCCGGCCAGTGCAGGCCGCGTGATGGTGGCCGGGCGCGACATCACCGACACGCCCACGCATCGGCGCGATTTCGGCATGGTGTTCCAGTCGCTGGCGCTGTTCCCGCATCTGAACGTCTGGCAGAACGTCGCCTATCCGCTGAAGATCCGGGGCCGGTCGACGCGCGAATGCCGCGCCCGCGCAGGTGAACTGCTCGATCTGGTGCAGCTTTCGGGCGTGGCGGACCGGCGCATCCATCAGCTGTCGGGCGGGCAGCGGCAGCGCGTGGCGATCGCGCGGGGCCTTGCCATCGACCCGCAGGTGTTCCTGCTCGACGAGCCGCTATCGGCGCTGGACGCCAATCTGCGCGAGCACATGCAGGTGGAGTTGCGTCAGTTGCAGCAAAGGCTCGGCGTCACGACGGTGGTGGTGACGCATGACCAGAAAGAGGCGCTGACCATGGCCGACACGGTGATCGTGATGCACGAGGGCCGTGTGCAACAGGTCGGCACGCCGATGGAGGTCTACCGCGATCCCGAAAATGCCTTTGTCGCGGGGTTCATCGGCACCTCGAACCTGATGGAGTGTACGTTGCGCGCCGACCGCGCTGTCGAGGTCTCGGGTCAGACTGTCAGCCTTGTCCCCGAGGACCGCGTCAAGGCCGCACCCGGGCCGGCCGTGCTGTCGGTCCGCCCCGAGGATGTGCGGGTCGGCGCGGCCGATGCCGGCCTGCCCGCGCGCGTCGCCTTCATCCGCGATCTGGGCGAAAGCGTGCAATTCGTACTCGATCACGAGGGTCAGACGATCACCGCGCTCTTTTCCCCGCAGGCGCGGCCCGGCGCCGGCATGGGCGATCACGTGGGGGTGTCGTTTGCCCCCGGCGGTCGCGTGGTGCTGCCGGCATGACCGCGGCACCCGACAAACCCACGCCCGGCTGGCTGGCCGCCCTGCCCGCCGCGTGGCTCGGGGTGTTCTTCCTGATCCCCTTTGCCATCATGCTGTCGGTCAGCGTGGCGCACCGGGTGCCGGGCGGATTCTTCGAGCCGGGGTTCGAGTTCGACAGCTACCTGCGATTCTTCTCGGCCTTCTTCGGTGAGATCCTGCTGACCTCGATCCTCTTCTCGGCGGCGGCGGCGGTGATCTGCGTCGCGCTGGCCTTTCCGTTCACGGTGGTCCTCGCCAGCCTTGGCGGGCGGGCGCAGACGGTCGTGCTGGTGATCCTGCTGGCGGTCCTGTCGCTGTCGGAGGTGATCATCGGCTTTGCCCTGTCGACGCTGTTGTCGAAGACCGCGGGCGTGGGCAACCTGCTGGCCTGGCTGGGGCTGATCGAGCAGTCGCGCGCCTTCACGCCCAGCCTATTCGCGCTGCTCACGGGCATGTGCTACCTGGCGCTGCCTTACGCGGTGCTGGTGCTCTATCCACCGGTGTCGCGGCTCGATCCGGAACTGACCGAGGCCGCGCGAATGATGGGCGCATCGCCGCTGACGGCCTTTCGCACGGTCACCGTGCCGCTGCTGCGCGCGCCCATCTTCGGGGCGCTGATCCTTGTCTTCGTGTTCACGCTGGGGGTCTACCTTCTGCCGCAGGTGCTGGGCCGGCCGCAGCACTGGACGCTGTCGGTTCATATCACCGATCAGGCGATCTTTCAGTCGAACCTGCCGTTTGCGGCGGCTATGGCGGTGCTGCTCTTGCTGGTGTCGCTGGCACTGGTCGGTCTGACGCTGCTTCTGGGGCGCGAGGCCAAGGCATGACGCAGGCTGCGCGTCGTCTTTACGTGATGGCCATCCTCGCGCTGCTCGCCGCGCCGATCGTGGTGGTCGCGGGGGTCTCGCTCAACGCGCGGCAATCTCTGGGCTTTCCGCCGCAAGAACTGTCGCTTCGGTGGTATGGCGCGCTGTTCGCGTCGGACGACTGGATGGAGCCGCTGCGCAATTCTCTGGTGATCGCCGCGACATCGAGCCTGCTCGCCGTCGCCGTGGCCTTGCCGCTGGCGCTGCATGTGTGGTCGCGCGCCACATGGGTGTCGCGCGCGCTCTACACCCTTGGGGTGGCGCCGTTCATGCTGCCGCCGGTCATCTCGGCGCTCGGGTTCCTGGTGTTCTGGGTGTCGGCCGGGCTTTACGGCCAGATCACCGCGACCATCATCTCGCATGGCGTGTTCCTGGTGACGCTGCCGCTTGTGACCATCAGCCTTGGCCTTGCCGGTGTCGATCGGACGTTGGTGGAGGCGGCGCGCACCATGGGGGCCACGCGGGGGCAGATCCTGTGCACGGTGATCCTGCCGCTGATCGTGCCTTACATGATCTCGGGCTACGCCTTTGCCTTCGTGCTGTCGCTGAACGAATACATCATCGCCTACATGGTCGCGGGCTTCACCGTCGAGACACTGCCGATCAAGATCTTCAACAGCCTGCGCTACGGCTACACCCCGATCATGGGCGTGGTGTCGGTGCTGTTCATCGCACTTGCCGTGCTGGTGTTCGGATTGATCGGAAAATTCGGAAACCTGCCAAGGCTGCTTGGCGCGGACAGGGTGCGGGACGGATGGGACTGACACTGGCGCTTTGGCAGGGTGCGGGCGTGTCCGGCGATCTGCCGGCCACAGTGGGCATGGTGGCGGGGATCGCGCGCAACGCCGCCGACCGGGGCGCCGACCTGCTGGTCTTTCCCGAAGGCTATCTGACGGGCTATCACCTGCCCGATCTGGCGCCCGGTGATCTGGACGGGGTCGAGGACGCGCTGGACGAGGTGGCGCGCATCGCGGCGCAGACCGGTCTGACGCTAGTCATGGGCACGCATCTCGACACGGCGGAGGGGCTGCGCAATGCCGCCGTGGTGGTGTCCGATGCCGGCACGGAGATGGGACGCTATCACAAGCGCGCGCTTTACGGGGCGTGGGAAAAGGCCACCTTCGCGCCGGGTGACGGACCATTGCGCTTTGCCTGCGGCGATTTCAAGGTCGGTGTCGCGATCTGCTACGATGTGGAATTCCCCGAACTGATCCGGGCCGAGGCCCGCGCCGGGGTCGATCTGGTGGTGGTGCCCACGGCCCTGATGTCCCCCCATTCCCGCGTCGCAGCACAGCTCGTTCCGGTGCGGGCAATGGAGAACCAGATCTTTCTGGGCTATTGCAACCGCACGGGGCGCGAGGATGCGCTCGATTTCGTCGGCCTGTCGTCGATCCGCGGTCCCGAGGGCGAGGCGCTGGCCGAAGCGGGACCCGAGCCGGAGCTTCTGCTGGCCACGCTCGACCCCGCGAAACTGATCGCCGCGCGCGATGCCTTCTGCTATCTGGGCGATCTGCAAGCGCTTCGCCTACCCTGAAAACGTGGCACCGTCCCCGCCGCGTCCGGCGCGTCGGAACAAGCTTGCGGTCATAGCCAATCCAAGCAGCACCCTTTCTGGCCCGGCAGACTCGGACCGAATTCCCACCCCTGGTAATTTGCACCCGAAGCGCCGGCGCATGCAGACTCTTTGCGCATAGGCTGCCGTTCTGCAGGTGGCGATTGATGTCACGAGCAGCACGCGATTGACGCTTTCAAGGAAGCTGTCGGACCCTGATCGAACCGTGCGAAGTCGCGAATAACCCTTTGAATTGTATAAAACAACCGTGCCGTGTGTCGGAGGTCCGATCTCCGCGCGAGCGTCATATTACCGTCATCTTTTTGTCATGTTCGAAGAGCCGGATGAGCATTCCGAGCACGTGACCAAACGAACCGGTGAAAAATGACTTTTATAAATGATGGTTTTTATTCGGCCTTTCAAAAAGCCCGAGCCGTTCAAGGCCGTATCCGCAGGCAAATCCAGATTGAAACCGGAACGGCGGACTGGAAAACGCTTCGAGAATGGTC